>JAZKHS010000057.1:0-19015 GCA_040385265.1 Pseudomonadota bacterium
GCACAGGCACAGGCACAGGCACAGGCACAGGCCTACCGGGGGCTACCGTGCCGGCGTACGCCGGGCCTCGTGCCAGGGCGCTCGTCCTGACGGGCCGGCGGTATTTATGTCACTTCCGGCGCGCGGCGCCCATCCGCGAAGGGAGTGATATCGCCGGGGACCGTGGTCCGGGGCTTTGGATTTTCATCGGATGGCCCTATACTGCCGCCCGCTATGGCAACCCTGCCGGTTCCCCCGCAACGCTTAGCAGCAAACCCCGCCAGGTCCGGAAGGAAGCAACGGTAGCTGTGATGTGTGTGCCGGGGTCGGGCTGGCAGGGGGGCCTCCACTTTATGATGTTTGGCGGCGAGCAGCGCTCGCCGCCAAACACGGGCAGTCCGGCACATGTCCGGACTGCCCTCCGCCGCAGGCGCTTTATGATGCTGGGCAGTGGGCGGTGCCCGCCACCCACCACGGTCAGTCCGGCGCATGTCCGCACCGGCCGCCGCCGCAGGCGCTCCGCTTCGGTTGTCGCTGTGTCTGCTTCGGTTTCTCCTGCTCTTTGAAAAGCCCGCCCTTGAAGCGGGCTTTTTGCTTTCCGGGAGCCGGGTTTCAGGCTTGCAGGGCGTCCATGCACAGCACCACCTGGCCGAGGCCGGGGCGCATCACCACGCAGGAAAAGGTTTGGCACAGGCGTTGTTCGGTGAGTGAAAGGTAGGGTCGGGAGATCTGTACCCGTCCCGGTTGCTCCACGGCGTGGCGGAAGTATTGGCGCTGCGCCCAGCAGGCCCCGCGGGCATCCGAGAGCGGGTGGCCATGGCCGCGCAGGGCGTGGAGGCTGAGCGCCGTGTCACCGATCTGGTAGCCCTCGCCGTCGATCACGTAAAGGCGCGTGACCTCGGCATCGGGGATGCCGGCCACGATCAGCTCCAGTTCGTGGCCATCGCGATAGGCGTTCCATACCTGCATGAAGCGGCTGCGCAGGCGCAGCTCGATGCGGTCCGGCAGGTTCTGGCGGCGTCCCATCAGCAGCGCGGCCTTCTCCCGCAGCACCGTCGCCGGCGGCAGCGTCGCGGCGGCGGGCGCGAACCAGTCCCCCTGCAGCAGTTCGGCATCGGCATCGATGGCGAGGCGCGCCTGGGCCTCACTGGCAATGCCATCCACCAGGGCCAGCGAGCCTGCTTCGCGTAGCAGCGAGATCATGTGCGGGAACAGCCGCGCTGCGCGTGGCGATTGCTCGGCATTGCGCACCAGGCTCGGCGCCAGCCGCACGATGTCCGGCTGCAAGGCCAGCACGCGGTCGTAGTTGGAGGCGCCGGCGCCGAAGTCGTCAAGGGCGATGCGGAAACCGGCCTCGCGCCAGGTGCTGACAAAAGCCTGCAGGCCGGCATCATCCAGCGCGGCGTTTTCGGCAATCTCCAGCACCAGGCGGGACGGGCTGATGTCGAGCGCCTCCAGTTCGCGCAGGGCCTGGGCTGGGGAAAACAGGCGCTGGCGGAGGGTCTGCGGATGCAGCGGCAGAAACAGCCATTCATTGCCCTGGGGCGCCGACGGGGCGTTGCGCAGGTGCACGGCCAGGGCAAGGCGGTCAAGGTCGGCCACCTCGCGCTCGGTCATGCCGGCGACGCGGTCCTCCACCGGCAGCAGGCGATCCCCTTGCTGTGCAAGCAGGCTGGCTTCCATCCCGACGGTGCGCTGCAGCGCCGGACTGATCACGGGCTGCCAGGCGCTGCGGAGCGCCAGCTGACCGAGCATGCCGCTGTGGATGCCATTTTCCTCGCGCAGGTAGCCGTGGCCGGGAATGTGCTGGGATTGGGTCATGGTGTCTGCTTCTTCAGGTGGGAGCGGATCCATTCGCAGGGGCTGCACAGGCAGGTCCTGAGTGTTTCGAAGCAAGAAAGGTGCCCAGCAAACGATGACCGTGCTGCAAGGGCATGGACCTGCCGGCAAGGCGGGTAGCGGCCACGGCCTGCACCGCGATGGCGCGCCGGAGGCACGGCCGGGCGCTGCAGCAGCGCGTGACGGGAACGCCGGGAGATGAACCGAGGGCCGCCCGCCACGCGGGACCGTCCCGCCGCGGTGGACTATTTCGCGGCGGGGCGGGCGCCGTTGCGCCAGGCCGCCGGGCTGACGCCGGCCCAGCGCTGGAAGGCATGGATAAAGGCGGCCGATTCGGCATAGCCCAGCTCGTGGGCAATGGCCTCCACCGGCAGCTTGCCACCCAGCAGGGCCTGGGCCTTGCGGAAGCGCACCTGGTCCAGCAGCGCCCGGAACGACGCGCCCTCGCTGGAGAGCTGGCGCCGGAAGCTGCGCTCGGCAATGTCGAAGGCGGAGGCGACATCGGCCGCGGAGGGGAAGGCGCCGCTGAACAGTTCGAGATGGGCGACCACCTGCTCCGTCAGGCGCGCCAGGACCGTGGCCTCCTGGCCGGCCAGCAACTGCTCGCACTGGCCGCGGAACAGCGCGTTGGCGGTGGCATCGGCGGTCGGGAACTGCACATGGAGGGAATCGTTGCGCATCCAGAAGCGGACTTCGGCGGATTCGCCAAAGGTCACCGGGCACTGGAAGTGCTCCTCGTAGGCCCGGGCCTCGGGCGGGCGCGGGTAGGGCAGCTCGATTTTCTCGGCCTGGATGTTGATGCCAAGGGCGGCCTGCATGTCGCGCAGCAACTTGTAGGTGCCGGACGTCTCGCCATCCACGCGGAAGCGGTAGGGCTTGGGCGGCAGGCGCAGCGGCGTCAGCACCAGGCAGCTCAGCTCCTCACCCAGGTCGAAGCGCAGGGTGCCGAACAGGTAGGTGAGGTGCTGGTAGCGGATGCCGGCCTGGATGGCTTCCCAGGCATTACCGCAGGTCATCAGCAGCATGGTCAGCGGGCCATAACCGGTGAAGCCGAAGAAGTTGCCGGTGCGGAGGCCGGACAGCGGATCCTTCAGGTGCTCGGCCAGCTCCATGTAGAGGCGCAGCTCCAGGGCACGGTCGATGCGGGCGCCCGGGTCCAGCCGGTCCAGGTCCAGGCCGAAGCGCTCCAGTACGGGCGTGACGTCCTCCCCCGCGTCGCGCAGGCCGCGCAGGGTATAGAGCAAACCAAGGATCGAGCGGGTGGACATAGGGCTGGCCGAAACTATCAATTACCCGGCCGAGCCTAGCATATCCGGGGCGAGCCGAAAGCCCTTAGAGTCCGGGTCATCGCGGGAAACCGCACGCCCAGACTCCATAACAACGAGACCGACCCCATGACCAGCAAGGCCTCTCTCCCGTCCAATACCGTCCAGACCGTCGACGTTGCCATCGTGGGAGCCGGCTTTGGCGGCCTCTGTGCCGCCATTCAGCTGCGCGAGGCCGGCAACGACAACTTCGTGATCCTGGAAAAGGGCCTGGATGTCGGGGGTACCTGGAACTTCAATAACTATCCCGGCGCCGCCTGCGACGTGCAGTCGCATATGTACTCGTTCTCCTTCGAGGGCAACCCGGACTGGAGCAAGCGCTTTGCGCCGCGCGACGAGATCAAGGCCTATATCGACGGCGTCACCGAGAAGCGTGGCCTGCGTCCCTTCATCCGCTTCGGCCAGGAAGTCCACGACGCCCGTTTCGATGAAACCACCGCGCGCTGGACCCTGCGCACCAAGGCCGGTGACACCATCATTGCCCGCTATTTCCTGCTCGCCTCCGGCCCCCTGCACGTGGTGTCCAGGCCTGCCATCAAGGGCCTGGAAACGTTCAAGGGCAAGGTCATGCACTCCGCGGAGTGGGACCACGGCTATGACCTCAGCGGCAAGACCGTGGTGTCCATCGGCACCGGCGCCAGCGCCATCCAGTACTGCCCGGAGATCGCGCCCAGGGTGAAGCAGCTGCACGTGTTCCAGCGCACGCCGGCCTGGGTCGTGCCGCGCGATGACCGCGCCTACCTCGGCATCGAGAAGAAGGCCTTTGCCCTGTTCCCGGCCCTGCGCAAGCTGCACCGCGCCCGCTTCTACTGGAGCAACGAGGCGCGCCTGCTCGGTGCCTTCAATCCCAAGGCCGCCAAGATCCTCGAGGCCGTCAGCAAGCTGCTGATGCGGGTGCAGGTCAAGGATCCGGCGATCCGTGCCAGGCTGACCCCGGACTACACCATCGGCTGCAAGCGTGTGCTGATCTCCAACAAGTGGTTCCCGATGTTCAATCGCGACAACGTGGAGCTCGTGACCGACGCCATCCAGGAAGTCACCGAGACCGGCATCGTTACCCGCGACGGCGTCGAGCGCCCGGCCGACTGCATCGTCCTCGGCACCGGCTTCGTGGTCGATCCGCGCCTGTACATGAAGTCCTTCCCGGTGCTCGGCCTCGGCGGTCGCGACCTGCGCGAGGACTGGAAGAACGCCTCCGAGGCCTACCTCGGCACCACCGTGGCCGGCTATCCCAACATGTTCCAGTTGGTGGGGCCGAACACCGGCCTGGGTCACAGCTCGATCATCTTCATGATCGAAGCCCAGGTGCACTACATCATGAACTGCCTGGCGCTGACCGCGAAGAAGCAGGCCGACTACCTGGATGTGAAGGCGGACGTGCAGGCCGAGTTCAATGCCAAGGTGCAGCGCGACCTCAAGGACACGGTGTGGACCTCCGGCTGCAGCAGCTGGTACCAGCAGGCGGACGGCAAGAATACCGCGCTGTGGCCCTATACCACCGTCAAGTTCTGGATGGACACGCGCAAGGTCGATCCGTCCGACTATGTCTTCGGCATCGCCTCCGAAAAGCTGGGGCAGACGTCCCGGGAATCGGTTTCCGCGTAACGCGGCAGGCGCGGGCGGTGTGGCCTCCAGGGCGCGCCGTCTGCCGGGCGGCGCGGCGGTTACCCCTTCACGCTTCACGTGCCCTCCAGCCGGAGTGCTTGGCATCGAGTTTGCTGGGGGCCAGCACCCGAGGTGATCAGAGCTGAAGTGCGAGCGGGTGGCGAGATGCGACGATTTCCGTAAAGGCAGATGCGAGTATTGCCTTGCAGGCTGATGAAAAAAAAGGGTCCGATTCTTCGGGCCCTTTTCTTTTTTCATCGCGAAAAACTTTTCATCATGCAGGCTGAAGATGCCAGATATCCGTCATATCGGGCCGGGTCGCGGTCGGATAGACCTGGATCAAATGCGTTGAATAAATAATTGGAGACACTCGCTGCATCTCATAACAACACGCAGGAATGCAGACATGACGAGCAAGGCATCCATCAGCCCCAGGGTCAGGAAAGTGGAAGTCGCCATTCTCGGCGCCGGCTTCGGCGGCCTCTGCCAGGCCATCAAGCTGCGCGAGGCCGGCATCGACGATTTTGTCGTCCTGGAGAAAGGCGAGGATGTCGGCGGCACCTGGTACTTCAATACCTATCCCGGCGCCGCCTGCGACGTGCAGTCCCACCTCTACTCCTTCTCGTTTGCCACCAAGCCGGACTGGAGCCACCGCTATGCCGACTGGCGCCAGATCCACAACTACATCCTGGATACGACCGAGAAGTACGACCTGCGTCCCTTCATCCAGTTCCGCCAGGAAGTCTGCGGCGCGCACTTCAATGACGCCACCGGTCGCTGGACCATCAGCACCCGCTCGGGCGACACCATTGATTGCCGCTACTTCGTGATCGCCTCCGGCCCGCTGCACGTGCCGGCCATGCCCCCCATCAAGGGCCTGGAGAATTTCAAGGGCAAGGTCTTCCATTCCTCGCAGTGGGACCACAGCTACAACCTGCACGGCAAGAACGTGGTCTCCATCGGCACCGGCGGCTCGGCCATCCAGTACTGCCCGGAAATCGCCCCGGACGTGAAACAGCTCTATGTGTTCCAGCGCACGCCGGCCTGGGTGATTCCGCGCGACACCCGCCGCTACCTCGGCATCGAGAAGCTGGCCTTCGCGAAGTTCCCGCTGCTGCGCAAGTTGCACCGCGCGCGCATGTACTGGACCAATGAATCCCGCGTCTGGCCCATCATCCATCCCTCGCTGGCCCGTGTATTCCAGGGCATTGCCGAGACCTTCATGAAGATCCAGGTCAAGGATCCCGTCATCCGCGCCAGGCTGACGCCCAACTACACCATTGGCTGCAAGCGCGTGCTCATCTCCAACAAGTGGTATCCGATGTTCAATCGCGAGAATGTCGAGCTCGTGACCGACGGCATACAGGAGGTGCGCGAGCACAGCATCGTCACGCGTGACGGCGTCGAGCGTCCCGCCGACTGCATCATCCTGGGTACCGGCTTCGTGGTCGACCCGCGCGTGTACATGAAGGACTTCCCCTGCACCGGCCTTGGCGGCCGCCGCCTGATCGACGACTGGAAGGAGATGGCGACCTCGCACTACGGGGTGTTCACGGCCGGCTATCCCAATATGTTCCAGCTCGTTGGCCCCAATACCGGCCTCGGCCACAACTCCATCATCTTCATGATCGAGTCGCAGGCGAAGATGATCGTCGAGGCCATGAAGCGGGTGAAGCAGGAGGGCGCCGACTATATCGACGTCAAGCAGTCCGCCCAGGACGCCTTCAACCAGAAGGTGCAGGGCGGCTTCGAAGGCACGGTATGGACCACCGGCTGCAAGGGCTGGTACCAGAGCGCCGAGGGCGGCAACTTCGTGCTGTGGCCGTTCTCCACCTGGAAGTTCTGGCTGGAGACCCGCAAGCTCGATGCCGCCGAGTACAACGTGGTCAGGTGCAGCGCGCCCTCCCGCGGCAAGGCGGGCAAGGCCGGCAAGAAGGCGATGGCCGAGGCCTGAACTCCCTGAGGCTGGCAGTCGGAAACCAATAAAAAAGGCGCGTTCAACGCGCCTTTTTTATTGCGTCCTTTTTGTTGCGTCAGGGGGGCGGCGAGGGCGCCGCGGGTCGCCCGGCGACTGGCGATGGCACTCGTCAGGCGACGACGGTCAGCCGGCTTCGGCCAGGTAGCGGAGGGTGAACTCCTGGTCGTCCTGGAAGGACTTCTCGATGAAGGCGGCGATCATTTTCTCGATCTTGCCGCCGATCAGGGGCAGCGACACCCGCACGTCGAATTCGATGGACAGGCGCGAGCCGGCGCCAACCGGGCGAAGTTGGCCCTTACCGGTGATATGCAGCGGCAGCCCCGGCACCACGATCTGCAGGTCGAAGTCGGCCTGGTCCTGGCCCTGGCGGCGCCAGCTCGACAGGTAATGCAGGGTTTGCTCCGGATGCACGAAGCGCTGGGCAAAGTGGGGGATGCGGTCCAGTGGCACCGACAGCGTACGTTCCAGGTCCAGGCTGATGCGGTCCGGCGCGGCATCGAACTGGAGGACGCGGTAGGCAGTAATGCCCTGGGCCTGGTATTTGCGGTGCGGGTAGTCGGCCTGCCCGAAGACCTGCCAGAGGCGGTCGGGAGTCGCGGGGTAGTCCTGGGAAAAGCCGGCTTTCATGCGACAGGGACTCCGTTCTGCGAAAGGGAGGGATTACAGCGCCTTGACCTTCTTCTCATCGCAACGCTCGCAACGGTAGACGGTGACGAGCTTGCCCTGCTGTACGTCGAACTGCTTGTCCTGGCAGATCTTCCACTTGTGGAAGCCGTGCTGGCACAGGCCTTTGGCTTTCACGGGCTTGCGGAAGGGAAGGATGTCGGCCATGGCGGTGCGGGTCGGAAAGCGATGGGGCCAGCCTAGCACGCCCCCTGCCGTATGGAATGGCCGGCGGGCCGGGGCGGGGCGGTTTTCCGCTCAAGGCCGGTCAAAGCCGATGTCGCGCAGGAAATGCTCCATCTCGAGCAGGTAGCGGCCCTGGTCGAAGTGCAGCAGGTGGTTGCCGGGAAACCAGTGCAGGCGCGGCCGGTTCCAGTGGTCCCAGAGCAGGCGCAGGTGCTTGGGCGGGGCGAAGCGGTCGCCGGCGCCGCCGATCAGCATCAGCCGCTCGCGCGGCAGCAGCGGCGGATAGGTCAGCGGGCTGGCCACGGCGTTGGCGTGGCGCAGGGTACGCAGGTCGATGCCGGTGGCGCGCATGGCCAGGCGCAGCAGGGGCGCAGCCGGAAACCATTCCATGACAAGGTCGGGGATGCTGGCCAGCGGCACGTTGGGCACGGCAAAGGCCAGCCGGTTCTCCACTGCCGCCAGCAGTGCCGCGGTATAGCCGCCTAGGGAGATGCCGGTGACGCCGAAGCGGGGCACCCCGGTCATTTCCAGATAGTCGAGGAACAGTCGGAAGTCGTGCACGGCATGGGCGAGGGTCTCGTTGACATGCGAGAGACCGTAGGAGAAATAGCCGTGCCCGCTGAAGGGCGCCTGCGGCCCGCGCCGCGGGCCATGGAAGGGCTGCGTGTAGAGCAGCACGTTGTAGCCCATCTGGTAGAAGCGGGGCAGGGCCAGGAACCGCGCGTTCAGCCAGTAGGGGTCGGCGATGAAGCCGTGCACCAGGCAGATGGTGGGGCGCGGCGGGCCGTCGTGGCGCCAGTGCTGGGCCCAGGCGGTGCGGTTTTGCTCATGGCGCAGGTAGTCCTGGCGCAGGGCCGGGTTCACCGGCTCGAAGCGGCTTTCGAAGGCCAGCACCTCCACCGCCCCCTCGCTGGGCCGATAATCCAGGCGGCCGGCCAGGCGACTGCGCATGGTGATCGACTGCTGCGGTCGCGGAAAGAACTGCGCCGGGTCGCGCTGGTCGGCCAGGGCCTGGTAGAACGGCCACTGTGCCCGGTCCCGGGCCAGCATGCCCTTGCGCAGCATGAGGGGGAGGGCGGCAGCGGTGACGATGCTGGCGCTGAGGGTGCGGATGGCCTTGTCCACGCAGGCCGTGCCGTTCACCAGCAACTGGGTGGGCAGGTCGAGATAGAAGTCGTCCGGGAACTTGTAGAAGGACGGGTCCAGCGACTGCCACCAGGGCTGTTCCGGCATGATGCGCCGGGACAGCCCGTAGGTTTCATTGGCGACCCGCGACACGTACTGCGCGGTCTGTGCCATCACGCCCTGGCTCATCGCAGCGCGCTCCCGCCAGATTTTTCCCCATCCTGGGCCTGGTGCGGCCGGGCTTCCAGATCAGTCATTAAGCAGTTTTGCTACCGGGGCGTGGCCGTCCGGGGCGGGGCGGCCGATGCCCGGCGAGGCGGGTCCAGGCCAGTGCAGGCGAGGGGCCGGGGCCACGGTGGCCGTCCCGGGGGCGCCTTCCCGGCCCGCCGTCACGCCCTGGGCTGCTTTGCCGCTTCTGCCCGCCCGTCCCATTCGCTACGATAGACCCCCTTTAGGGCCCGCCGTGGGCCCCGTCAGTCCGGGAACTTCCCATGAGCAGCTATCAGGTTCTTGCCCGCAAGTACCGGCCCCGCAGCTTCCGTGAGCTGGTCGGCCAGGAGCACGTGGCGCGCGCCCTCATCAATGCGCTCGACCAGGACCGCCTGCACCACGCCTACCTCTTCACCGGCACCCGTGGCGTCGGCAAGACCACCATTGCCCGCATCCTGGCCAAGTGCCTCAACTGCGAGACCGGGATCAGCTCGGAGCCTTGCGGTGTCTGCTCCACTTGCCGCGAGGTGGACGAGGGCCGCTTCGTCGACCTGATCGAGGTCGACGCCGCCTCCCGCACCAAGGTCGAGGACACCCGCGAGCTGCTCGACAACGTGCAGTACGCGCCGACCCGTGGCCGCTACAAGGTCTACCTCATCGACGAAGTGCACATGCTCTCCAACAGCAGCTTCAACGCCCTGCTGAAAACGCTGGAAGAGCCGCCGCCCCACGTGAAGTTCCTGCTCGCCACCACCGACCCGCAGAAGCTGCCGGTGACGGTGCTCTCGCGCTGCCTGCAGTTTGCGCTCAAGGCCATGTCGCCCGAGCGCGTGGTCGAGCATCTGGCGGCCGTGCTCGCCAAGGAAGTGGTGGAGTTCGAGGACGGTGCGCTCTGGGAGCTGGGCCGCGCCGCCAACGGGTCCATGCGCGATGCACTGTCGCTCACCGACCAGGCCATCGCCTTCGGCAACGGCCGCCTCGCCACCGCCGATGTGCGCAGCATGCTGGGCTCGATTGACCGCGACCTCGTCTTCCGAGTGCTGGAGGCGGTGAACTCCGGCGATGCCGCGGCCGTGGTGGGCGTCTGCGACGCCCTTGCCGAGCAGAGCGTCGATTTTGCCGGCGCCCTGGCCGAGATCGTGTCCACGCTGCACCGCCTGGCGCTGGCGCAGATGCTGCCGGACGCCGTCGACAATGCCCTCGGCGACCGTGACCGCGTGCTGGCCCTGGCCGCCGCCACCACGGCCGAGGACGTGCAACTGCATTACCAGATCGCGCTGCAGGGCAGGCGTGACCTGGCCTGGGCCGCGGACCTGCGTTCCGGCTTTGAGATGACCCTGCTGCGCATGCTGGCCTTCCGTCCCGTGGGCGCTCCCGCCACGGCGGGGCAGGGTGGCGCCCGTGCCGCCGCGGGCGCCACCGCACGGCCGGCGCCGCGGCCTGCACCGGGCGGGCCCCAGGCCATGGCGCATGCCGTCGCGGCGTCCCCGCAGCCGGTCTCGATGGCCCCTGGCGTGGCCCCGATGGCGGTCGCCAGCTCGGGCGGGGCAGCCGCCCGGGCAATGGCACCGGTTGCTGCTGCGGCCCCGGCCGCGCTGGCGCCGGACCATGACCAGCGCCCTGCGCCACAGCCGGCGTCCGCGGCCGCCCCTGGTCATGCCCAGGGCAATGTGGTGCCGCTGAATGCGCCGACCCGTCCGGCGCCCGCCAGCGCGGCGGTAGTGCCGCCCACCGCGCGCGCAGCGGCCCCGGCGCCCGTGTTTGCCGCGCCGGCCGACGCTTGCAGCGCTGAAGGCTGGGAGCGCTGGGTGCAGGTCTCCGGCCTCGCCGGTGGCGCGCTCAACCTGGCCCGTCATGCCGCACTGGTCGCGCTCGACGAGGGCACGGTCGAGCTGCAGCTCTCGGCGCGCCACGAGATCCTGGCGTCCGCACAATCCCTTGCCCTGGTCGAGGCGGCGCTGCAGCAACAGTTTCCCGGCCTGCGCATGAAGCTGTCCAAGCGCGACCCGGCCTACACTGTTCCCACGCAGGTCATCGCCCAGCGCAAGCAGGCGCGCCTGGCCGAGGCCGAGTCCACCTTGCGCGGTGACCCCGTGGTGCAGCTCCTGGTCCGGGATTTCCAGGCGGAAATCCTCCCCGATTCGATTATTCCCCTTGATTGAGGTTGAACGACATGAACATGCAGCAGTTGATGCAGCAGGCCCAGCGCATGCAGGAGCAGATGCAGAAGCAGATGGCCAAGGCCCAGGAAGAGCTCGCCGCCACCGAGCTCACCGGTGAGTCCGGCGCCGGCCTGGTCCAGGTGGTGATGACCGGCCGCCACGACGTCAAGCGCGTGCAGATTGATGACAGCCTGCTGAAGGAAGACAAGGAGATGCTGGAGGACCTGATCGCCGCCGCCGTCAACGATGCCGTGCGCAAGGTCGAGGACTACAGCCAGAAAAAGATGGGCGGCGTCACCAACGGCCTCAACCTGCCGCCCGGCATGAAGCTGCCGTTCTGATGTTCCTGAGCCCCCTCGTCACCGAGCTGGTCGAGGCCCTGCGCGCGCTGCCCGGGGTCGGCCCCAAGTCGGCCCAGCGCATGGCCCTGCACCTGCTGGAGCGTAACCGTGCCGGCGGGCGCAAGCTGTCCGAGATTCTGGCACGGGCCATGGACCAGGTGCGCGAGTGCCGGCAATGCCAGACCCTGTCCGAGTCCGAGCTCTGCCGCATCTGCGCCAGCACCAACCGCGACCGCAGCCTGCTTTGCGTCGTCGAGAATCCGGTGGACCAGATCGCCATCGAGAGCTCCGGCTCCTTCCGCGGCGTCTACTTCGTGCTCAAGGGGCATCTGTCGCCCCTGGACGGCATCGGCCCGCGCGAGCTCGGCATCCCGGCCCTGCTGGAGCGGGTGCGCGGCGGGGAAGTGCGCGAGCTGATCCTGGCCACCAACCCCACCGTGGAGGGCGAGGCCACTGCGCACTACCTGCGCGAGGCTCTGCGTGACCAGCCCGCGGTGACGGTCAGCCGCATTGCCCATGGCGTGCCCATGGGCGGCGAGCTCGAGTTCGTGGACGGCAACACCCTGGCCCACGCCCTGGCCGGGCGCAAGGCGCTGGGCTGAGCGCCGCGGCCTTTCCCGGCGTCCTCGCACCAGCCCGGGAGCGCTCCCCTCATCATTCAGGATGGGCCAATCGCTGGCCTTCGGGCTTGTGCCTGCCCGCCGTCCGGGCCTAAATAGGCCCGCCGCCGGCGCGACATCCTGCCGGTCCGTGCGCGGGGCCTGCTGCCCCTTTATCCAGCCACATGCCTGCCCCTGCGGCGAGTCCTGCCGTGTCATCGGGGGCGGTGCCTTCAAGAAAGGGTCTACCCATGAGCTATAGCGAATATTTCAACGACACCCACGAGGAAGTCCGGCGCACCATGCGCCGCATCGTGGCCGATCACATTGCCCCGCACATCAATGAATGGGAGGAGGCGGGGACCTTTCCGCGCGAACTCTACAAGACCCTGGGTGACGCGGGCATGGCCGGCATCGGCTATCCGGAAGCACTGGGCGGCTATGGCGAAGGCGACGTCTTCCTGAAGATCGCCGCCAGCGAGGAAATGATGCGCAGCGGCTCCGGCGGCCTGGTGGCCAGCCTTGGCTCGCTGGACATCGGCCTGCCCCCCATCGTGAAGTGGGGCACGGAAGAGATGAAGCAGCGCGTGGTGCCGGCCGTGCTGCGCGGCGAGAAGATCGCCGCGCTGGCCATCACCGAGCCGTCCGGCGGCTCCGACGTCGCCAGTATCCGCACCCGCGCCGTGGATGCCGGCGACCATTACCTGGTGTCCGGCGCCAAGACCTTCATCACCTCGGGCATCCGCGCCGACTACTACACCGTGGCCGTGCGCACTGGCGGCGAGGGCTTTGGCGGCATCAGCCTGCTGCTCATGGAAAAGGGCATGCCCGGCTTTACCAGCGGACAGCCGCTGAAGAAGATGGGCTGGTGGGCCAGCGACACCGCCGAGCTCTTCTTTGACGAAGTGAAGGTCCCCAAGGCCAACCTCATCGGTGGCGAGAACGCCGGTTTCTTTGTCATCATGACCAACTTCCAGATGGAGCGCCTCAACTTGGCGGTCATGGCCAACATGACCGCGACGCTGGCGCTGGAAGAGGCCCTGCGCTATGTGCACGAGCGCAGCGCCTTCGGCAAGCCGCTGGCCAAGATGCAGGTGATCCGCCACAAGCTGGCCGACATGGCTACCCAGGTCGAGGCCAGCCGCGAGTTTACCTACCGTGTGGCGGCGCGTATCCAGGCCGGCGTTCCATCGGTGAAGGAAGTGTCCATGGCCAAGAACTTTGCCACTCGCACCAGTGACTACGTGACCTATGAGGCCGTGCAGATCTTCGGCGGCATGGGCTTCATGCGCGAGACCCTGGTCGAGCGGCTGTACCGCGACAACCGCATCCTGTCCATCGGCGGCGGCACTCACGAGATCATGAACGAAGTGATCGCCAAGCAACTGGGGCTCTGATTGAACATCGTCCACATCACCGACAATGCCGCGCTCGCCGACCTGGCGGCGCGGCTTGCCGGTCGCACCTCCCTCGCGCTCGACACCGAGTTCATGCGCGTCGATACCTTCCACCCGCGCCTGGCCCTGATCCAGATCGGCGACGGCGACACCGAGTACCTGGTGGACCCCGTCACCATCACGGATTTCTCGCCCTTGCTGCCGATGCTGCGCCAGTCGTCCCCGGTCAAGCTGCTGCATGCCTGCTCCGAGGACATCGAGGTCCTCACCCGGCTGCTGGGCGGCAAGCCGCAGGGCATCCTGGATACCCAGATCGGCTGTGCCTTCCTGGGCCAGGGCCTGCAGGTGGGCTATGCGCGCGCCCTGCAGGACAACCTGGGCGTCGAGATCCGCAAGGACGAGTCGCGCTCGGACTGGCTGCAGCGTCCGCTGTCGCCGGGACAGGTGACCTATGCGGCGCTGGACGTGAAGTTCCTGCCGGCGCTGTACGAGAAGGTGCGGGCCGGGCTGGAGGCGCGCAAGCTGGCCGACTGGTTCGAGGCCGATTGCCAGTTGATGCTGGACGAGCTGGATTATTCCCCCGACCCCGCGCTGCTGTACCGTGATGCCAACAACGCCTGGCGGCTGCGCCGCCAGGAGCTCGCGGTGCTGCGCGCCCTCATGCAATGGCGCGAGGAGTCCGCGCGCGCACGCGATCTCCCGCGTACCTTCCTGATCCGCAATGCCAGCCTGTTCGAGCTGGCGCGCAAGCAGCCGGGCACGGCCCAGGCCCTGTCCGCCATCGAGGACATGTCGCCCCGCATCCTGCGCAAGGAAGGCGAGGCCATCCTGGCCGTGATCGAGGCGGCCCGGCGGCTGCCGGAAGCGGAGTGGCCGGCGCGCCTGCCGGTGCCCCTGCCGCGTGAGTCACGCGACTTTTTTGACGCCCTGCGCAAGACGGCGCGCGCGGTCGCGGAAAAGTCCGGTGTGCCCGAGGAAGTCCTGCTGCGCAAGAAACATGTGGAGGCCCTGGTGATGGGACGGGTCGACCTGGGGCCCGAGGCGCCGCTGCCGCGCGCCTTCCGCGGCTGGCGCGGCGAGCTGCTGCTGCCGGTGCTGGAGCCGGTGCTGGCGGCGGCGCGCCAGGACATGGCGGACTGGGCGGCCGAGCGTCGCCGTTCCGAGGCGGTGAGCGTATGAGCCTGTTGCTGGTCAGCGTCTACCGCAGCCCCAAGCGCGACGAGATGTTCCTGTACGTGCCCAAGGCCACCGGCCTGTCCCGGGTGCCGCCCGAGTTGCAGGCCATGTTCGGCGCGCCGCAGCACGTCATGGACATTCCCCTGAAACCCGGCCGCGACCTGGCGCACGTCAGCGCGGAGCGCTTGCGCGGGGAACTGCAGGAGAAGGGGTTCTACCTGCAGATGCCGCCGCCCAAGGAAGACTATCTCCTGGACCTGTATAATCCCGATGACAGCAAGTACCGGGACCTGCCCTGATGATCACTGCACTGCCTTCTGTCAGCGTCATCGATGCGCTGCTCTGCACCGCTGCCCAGCCGTCGCCCGAGCAGCTGTCCGCCCTGGGCGGGACGGGCCTGCGCCACGTCATCAACCTGGCGCTGCCCAGCTCGGATGGCGCGGTGCCGGATGAGGCGGCCCGCCTGGCCGCGCAGGGCATCACCTACCTGCAGATTCCGGTGCAGTGGGACCACCCGCGCGCGGCGCAGTTCCTGCTGTTTGCCCAGGTGCTCTGGGCCATGCGCGACGAGCCCGTGATGGTGCACTGCGCCTGCAATATGCGCGCCTCGGCCTTTGTCTTCCTGTACCGCGTGCTGCACGAGGGCGTGGGCCTGGAAGAGGCCGCGGCCACCCTGCACGCGGTGTGGCGGCCGGAGGGCGTATGGCGGGATTTCCTGGACCTGCAGTTGGCCGCCCAGGGCCTGGACTACGGGGCGGTGGCATGAATGCGACCCTGCGCGAGCGCTTCTGGGAGCGCCATCCGCTCAAGGAACTCAGTGACGCCGAGTGGGAAGCGCTCTGCGACGGCTGCGGCCGTTGCTGCCTGCACAAGCTGGAGTACGAGGATACCGGCGAGGTGGATTACACCGACGTGGCCTGCCGCTTGCTGGACCTGTCCAGCGCGCGCTGCAGCGACTACCCGGGACGCCGCCGCCAGGTGCCGGACTGCGTGCAGCTGACGCCCGCCAACATCGACAGCATCGACTGGCTGCCCGCCACCTGTGCCTACCGCCGCCTGAACGAGGGCCGGGGCCTGCCGCGCTGGCATCCGCTCGTGAGCGGCACGCCGGATACCGTGGTGAGCGCCGGCATTTCCGTGGCCGGGCGCGTGGTGTCGGAATCCGCGGTCAACGAAGAAGAACTCGACGAGCATGTGATCCGCTGGATCCGCATGCGCTGAACCTGACAGAGGACTACCGCCATGGCCTACCTGATTGCCTGGGTGCTCTACCTGCTGATGGCTGCCCTGTTGCAGCTCGGCTTTGAACGCTACCTGGCGCCGCTGCTGCCGGCCGGGCGCCTGCGCACCGGCTTGCGCGCGCTGGTCGCCATCGGTCTCTTCACCCCGGGCGTGGTGCCCTCGGCAGACGGCCTCTACCCGGTCCCGGCCTGCATCGGCGTGCTCTTCAACGTGCTGGCCCACTCCGGCACCGGCTTCATGAAGTCCCTGCTGCCGCTGCTGCTGTCCACCGCCGTGGTGTTCGTCGTGCTCTATCTGCGCGAGCGCGGCCCGTCCGCGGCAGCGGACGACTGAGCCGCCGTTCCGCGGCGCGCTGGCGCCCGGGGCCGTCCTTTTGCACGGGGGCGCGCTGCCGCCCCGGGTGACCCGGGCTGCAGGCATCGCGTCCGGCCCGTGCTCAACCGGCCGGCCGTCATCGCTTTCCCCTGGCGCGGCGAGCTGGCCGCGGGTCGCCTGCCCCCCTCGCCGGACTTTCCGGACTTGGCTGCCACGGCTCCGCTTGTCCAGTCCACGGCCACTGTGAAAGGCCGTGAGCGCTGCCTATACTGGCCCCCTTATTCCGTTTGACTGACCGGATGCGAGGTTTTCATGCAGTTCCAGGGTACCGATGCCTACGTTGCCACCGATGACCTGAAGTTGGCGGTCAACGCCTCCATTGCCTTGCAGAAGCCGCTGCTGATCAAGGGCGAGCCCGGCACCGGCAAGACCATGCTGGCCGAGCAGGTGGCCAATTCCCTCGGCCTGCGCCTGATCCAGTGGCACATCAAGTCCACCACCAAGGCGCAGCAGGGTCTCTACGAGTACGATGCGGTGTCGCGTCTGCGCGACTCCCAGCTCGGCGACGACCGTGTCCACGACATCCGCAATTACATCCGCAAGGGCAAGCTGTGGGAGGCCTTCGAGGCCGAGGTGCCGGTGGTGCTGCTGATCGACGAGATCGACAAGGCCGATATCGAGTTCCCCAACGACCTGCTCACCGAAATCGACAAGATGGAGTTCTTCGTCTACGAGACGGGCGAAACCATCAAGGCGGTGCGCCGCCCCATCGTCATCATCACCTCCAACAACGAGAAGGAGCTGCCCGACGCCTTCCTGCGCCGCTGCTTCTTCCACTACATCACTTTTCCCAACACGGAAACGATGCAGCAGATCGTCGAGGTGCACTATCCAGGCATCAAGGCCGCGCTGGTGAAGGACGCCATGGACGTTTTCTTTGACGTGCGCAAGGTGCCCGGCCTCAAGAAGAAGCCCTCGACCTCCGAGCTCATCGACTGGCTCAAGCTGCTGCTGTCGGACGACATCCCCGACGATGTGCTGCGCAACCGCGATACGCGCAAGGCCATCCCGCCGCTCTATGGCGCCCTGCTCAAGAACGAGTCGGACGTGCACCTGCTGGAACGACTGGCCTTCATGAACCGCCGCGAGAGCTGAGCGGCGGGAGAGGCCCCGGGCTGGCCCCCGCCTTCTGCCGGCCGGCCTGGCGCCGTGACGGGGCGGGCAAGCGGAGGAGGGCGGCCGGCACGCCGCCCTGCCGAAGGAACCTGACCCGCCAGCCCGACCGGGCGGCGGGGGAGAGAGCCGACGATGCTGATCAAGTTTTTCTTCACGCTGCGCGACTACAAGGTGCCCACCACCATTCGCGAGTTGCTGGACCTGATCCATGCCCTGGAGCAGGGCCTGGTCTATGCCAGCGTCGATGAGTTCTACCAGCTGGCACGCACCGTGCTGGTCAAGGACGAGCGCCACTTCGACAAGTTCGACAAGGCCTTTGCGCATTACTTCGAGGGCATTGACTCGCTCGACCCGGAGTTGCTCTCGAAGGCACTGCCCGAGGACTGGCTGCGCAAGGAGATCGAGAAGCACCTGAGCCCCGAGGAGTTGGCCGAACTGCAGAAGGCAGGCTCGCTGGAGCAGCTGATGGAGGAGTTCCGCAAGCGCCTGGAGGAGCAGCACAAGCGTCATCAGGGCGGCAACCGCATGGTCGGCACCGGCGGCACTTCGCCTTACGGCGCCTATGGCGCCAACCCCGAAGGCATCCGCCTGGCCGGGGATTCGCGCATGAAGAAGGCGGTCAAGGTCTGGGAAAAGCGCGACTTCCGTAACCTGGACGATTCGGTCGACCTGGGCATCCGCAACATCAAGGTGGCGCTGCGCCGCCTGCGCAAGTTTGCCCGTACCGGCGTCGAGGAAGAGCTGGATGTGGACGACACCATCCGCTCCACTGCGCACAAGGCCGGCCTGCTCGACATCAAGATGCGCCCGGAGCGCAAGAACAAGGTCAAGGTGCTGCTGTTCTTTGATGTGGGCGGTTCCATGGATCCGCATATCAAGGTGTGCGAGGAGCTGTTTTCGGCGGCGCGCACCGAGTTCAAGCACATGGAGTATTACTACTTCCACAACTTCATTTACGAAGGGGTGTGGAAGGACAATATGCGGCGCTGGAGCGAGCGCACATCGGTCTGGGACATCATTCACAAATACGGTCCCGACTATCGCGTGATCTTTGTCGGCGATGCCACCATGAGTCCCTATGAGGTGTTGTCGGCGGGGGGCTCGGTGGAGCACTTCAACGAGGAGCCGGGAGCGGTGTGGATGCAGCGGCTCATGAATCATTTCCAGAAGGTCATCTGGCTGAATCCGGAGCATCAGCATGTGTGGGGCGGCACCCAGTCCATCGTGCATGTGCGGCAGTTGGTCGATGATCACATGTATCCGCTTACCCTCAAGGGCATCGAGGAGGCCATGCGTTATCTCAGTCGTTGAGGGTGCCATGGCTTGCTGATCTGTTTCTTTCCGGAGGTTGGGGCTTGAGCTGGGCTGGGCGGGCTTCAGCCTGACAGGACCCGCTCCTGCTCCTGCTCCTGCCTTTGCTCCTGCCCGTTCCTGCTGTGAAGCTTCGGGCGCTGGGCGGGACGTGTCCCCGCCTCCGGCAGGAACACATCCCACCCATCGCCCAAGACTTTCCGCGGGCCCCGGCCGGGCCTCGGCCGGTGGCCGTCGGCTCTGCCTCACTTCCGCTGCAGGCGCGTTGATCTTGCCTCGTGGGATTTCCATTGCGCTCTGCGAGCCATTGGGGTTTCGCTATCCTCTGCAACTCTGCAACTCTGCAACTCTGCAACTCTGCAACTCTGCAACTCTGCAACTCTGCA
>JAZKHS010000058.1:0-13590 GCA_040385265.1 Pseudomonadota bacterium
GCCGCAGGGCGCCGCCCCTGCCCGCACCTCAGCACTGGATCAGAACAGCTGACCGCGGACGGCCCCGTTGGGGTACGGGGAGGTGTGCACATTGATGTAGTAAGCCCACGGTTTTTCGCGGATGGTCTTCAACAGGTGGGCGTCGACGTTGCCGACGCAGGCGCTCACCGTGCCCGCCTCGCCACGGGCCGGCGCCTGCAGCGGCACCACCACGGGCCCGTTCTCGCCGGGGGCGCCGCGATGGATATGCGCCGCGACCGGGTCGTCGATGCCATCCACCAGCATGGCAAAGCACAGCTTGCCCGCCCAGGGCTGGATCGTCACGGTGGCAGTCCCGCGACCATTGCGGTCGCCGGCATTGGCCTTGCCATCCAGGCTGACCTCGTTACCGCCCTGGAGGACCGCAAAGTGGCCGGCGCCCTTGCCGTGCCCGTCACTGTCATCCCGGTCACCGTGCCCGTCGTCCTTGTCGCCGTCCTTGTCACCGTACTTGTCGCCATCACCGCCGTAGTTGTTCTGGGCGTAACCGCCCTGGCCATAGGACGTGCCCTTGCCATCGTCCTTGTTGGCGTCGGTGTCGCCGTTCTGGTCGCCATTGCGGCCACCATTGCGATTGGCATCGAAGATATTGGTGATGACGCCGAAGCCGTCGTCGTCATCGCCGCCGTTGCCGTTATCGCCGTTATCGCCGATCCCGTTGCCGTTGCCACCGGGCAGGCCGTTGTCGCCGTTGTCATCGCCGCCGGGGAGGCCACCGGTCCCGTTGCCGGTTCCATTGCCATTGCCAGTCCCATTGCCACCGGCACTGCCGTTACCGTTGGTGCCGTCGTCACGGTCGACGATGCCGTTGCCATTGCTGGTGCCGTTGCCATTGGCGCTGCCGTTGCGGTCAATGATCCCGTTGCCGGTGCCGTTCAGGTAGTCGGCGCCATTGCCGGCGCTGCCGTTGTCGCCGGTCTGGGCGTGGGCCAGGCTGCCGGCGGCCAGGCTGAACATTGCAGCGGCCAGAACATTCAGGGTACGAGTACTCATGCTGATTCACCTCTCTAACATTCCATGTCTGGGAGTGACGCCCGGGGGCGTCGGATAGGTGGAACCGTTTCCGCAGGCCGTCGCTCTCCTCCTTGAGTCGTACCTGCAGCGCTCACCCCACGTTGCCGGAAATGTCGTGGAGCGGTGGCAAATCACTTGCCGGCACAAGAGCCGTCCGATGTTCTTAGGAAAAACGCCTGATGACCGTTGCTTTTGCTAGGCATGAGCATGACCTGTGAGTAATGCCGGCAGGGCAGCCTGGCACCGCCGCGAATGCATTCATGGCGGGAGCGGCGGCCGCCTTTAACCGCCGCCACCGCCCCCTCGTCCCCGGCCGCCACCCCGGGCCCGCCCGGAGCGTCCCGGCGCCGCGCCGGCGGCTTGCCGCGCCGTGCCGGGCATCGCCATTGCCCATTAACTTAACAGGCGTGTTAGCCTATTTTGACCAGGCGGGAGGCAAGCGCTTGCTCGCCCTGTCCGGCGCCCGCGGCCTGCCCTCTCCCTCCCTGGTCCACCGGAGATCTTCATGTCCTTTGCCCTGCGCCAGGCGTCCATCCGCGAGCTGAAAGCGCTCTTCTCCACGCTGCCGCCACCGGACGCCGCCCTGCGCCACGGCTTTTTCCGCGCCCGCTTCATCGGCCCCGCCTGGCTGCGCCTGAGTGGCCGGCCCGGCGTGGCGCTGTCGGGGCTGCCGGGCTGGCAAGGCAAGCGCTTTCTCACGACGGACGACGCTACCAACGTGCTGAAGAAAGGTGACGCACTGACACAGGCGCTCGCCATGCGCGTCACCCCCGGCCTCTCGCAGGTGGATGGCCGGCCCGGGCTGGCGCTGCACTACGTGGCGCAGGCGGGCGTGCCCGCGCCCTTCCCCTGGCGTTTCGTGCGCGACGAACTGCGCGCGGTGGATGCCCACACCCTGCTCGGCATGACGGTGGTGGACCTGCCGGTGCTGCGCCACCTGGCCTTCCCCTTCCTGCTCGAGCGCGAGGCCTGAGATGGCGGATTTCGATACCGACATCGCCATCATCGGCTCCGGCTTCGGCGGCAGCGTCAGCGCGTTGCGGCTGGCGGAAAAGGGCTGGCGCGTCACCGTGCTGGAGCAGGGCCGCCAGCTCAGCGACGCCGACATCGCCGCCGCCGGCACCGATGCCACCCGCCTGGCGTGGATGCCGGCGCTGGGCCTGAAGGGCTTCTTTGCGCAGGACGTGTTCCGGCACGTGGCCATCGTGCGCGGCATTGGCGTCGGCGGCGGCTCCAATGTCTACGCGGCGGTGCTGCTGGAACCCAAGGAAAACTTCTATCAGGACCCGGCCTGGCGCGCGCTGTCGCCGGACTGGCAGGCGGAGCTGGCGCCGCACTATGCCCGCGCGCGCCAGATGCTGGGCGTGGCGCCCAATCCCTATCACGGCCTGCAGGACGACTGGCTACGCGGCGCCGCCGAGCGCATGGGCGCGGGCGCCAGCTTCGGCACCGTGCCGCAGGGCATCTTCTTCGGCTCGCCCGAACGCGACACCCCCGACCCCTTCTTCGGCGGCAAGGGCCCGGCGCGGCGCGGCTGCAACCAGTGCGGCCGCTGCATCACCGGCTGCGCCTACGGCGCCAAGAACACGCTGGAGCGCAACTACCTGCATTTTGCCCGCGCCCTGGGCGTGAACGTGCTGCCCGAGCGCCAGGTGACGCATGTGGAGCCACTGCCGGACGGCGGCTACCTGGTGCACCAGGTGCACCCCTGGGACCGCCGCGTGCGCCATGCGCCGCTGCGCGCGCGCAAGGTCATCCTCGCCGCTGGCGCCCTCGGCACCCAGGAGGTCCTGTTTGCCTCGCGCGACCGCTACCGCACCCTGCCGGGGCTGCCGCGCGCGCTGGGCGAACATGTGCGCACCAACAGCGAGGCCATCGTCAGCATCCTGGCCGACGACGAGGCGGTGGACGTCACCCGTGGCGCCACCATCTCCACGCACTTCTATCCGGATGCGAAGACGCACATCACGCAGAACCGCTTCCCGCAGAGCTACGGCTTCATGAAGTGGTACATGGGGCCGCTGGTGGACGGCGAGCGACCGCTGCCGCGCGCGCTCCGCACCTTGCTCGCGCTGCTGCTGAAGCCGCTGGCCAGCACCCGCTCCTTCCGCGCCCGGAACTGGCACAAGCGCATCTCGGTGCTGACGGTGATGCAGCAGGCCGACAACGAGATCGCCTTCTCCTATGGCCGCACCCTGCTGCGCGGCTTCCGCCACGGACTCATCTCGCGCATCAGCAAGGGCGGACGCTCGCCCTCCTTCATCCCGCAGGCCAATGCCGCGGCACGCGCCTTTGCCGAGGCCAGCGGCGGCACGCCGCTGAACACCCTGATGGAGAGCGTGGGCAACCTGTCGGTGACGGCGCATATCCTGGGCGGCGCGGTGATGGCGGCGCGGCCCGAGGACGGCGTCATCGACGTGAACCACGAGGTCTTCGGCCACCCCGGGCTGTATGTGGTGGACGGCAGCGCCATCCCGGCCAATGTGGGCGTGAATCCCTCGCTCACCATCACCGCGCTGGCGGAGCGCTTCGGGGCACGCTTCCCGGCGCGCGACTAGTACGGCCCCGGAACGGCAAATCGGCCCCGGCGCTGCCGCTCCCGGCGGCCAGAAAAAAGCCCTGCGATCCAGGGCTTTTTCAGCTTGCACCCGGTGCCGGCCCGGAGTCAGTACGGCGATGCCGTCAGCTGACCACGCACCTGGGCCTTGGCTGTCTTCTGGTAGCGCTGGAGGAAGTCGGCCGCCTCCGCCTCACCGGCATACAACGCCGCCAGGTCGCGCTGCATGCGCAGGAACAGGTGCGCGGTCATGCTGGCGTCGGCCAGGGCGCGGTGGTGGCGACCGTCGACCGGAATGTCATGCAGGTCCACCAGGGTCGCCAGCTTGTGGTTGGGTGCCCATTGGTAAAGACGGCGCGAGATCAGCACGGTGCAGAGGAAATCGTGGGCGCTGGCGCGCGCCAGGCGATCGAGTTCGAATTGCCAGAAGCGGCGGTCGAAGCTGGCGTTGTGCGCGACCAGGGTGGCGTCGCCGACAAAGTCGGCAATGCCGGCCATGACCTGCTCCGGCGGCGGCGCCGCGCGCACCATGGCCGGGGTGATGCCGGTCAGGGCGGTGATGAAGGACGGCACGTGCACGCCGGGATTCATCAGGCTCTGCCAGGACCCGGCAATGCGGCCGTCCTCGACGATGACCGCGGCCACTTCCAGGGCGCGCCCGCCCTGCTCGGGCATCAGCCCGTTGGTTTCAAAGTCGATCACGGCGTAGCGGGTCATGCGCGGGCGAGGCTCCTGGCGGGCGGCGGCCCCGCCGTGACAAGGGCGGAGCGCGGAATAGCCGCAAGATGGTAGCACCGGGACGGCCACCCGCGCCCGCGCCAGGGCTGTCGCGATCGCCGTGGCGGCGACCGGCGCGCCGGGATCCGGGGCAGGCCCGACCACGGCCGCGCGGAGCAGGCCGGCGACCAGACGGGCGGCAAGCGCGCGCCCCCCGGCGGGCGGCGGCTCTGTCCAACGCGGGATTGCACGGCGGCAAAAAGACCGTAGGCTGCGCCTCCCTGCCCGAGGTCCTGCCCATGACCACTCTCTCCCCTGACGGTGCCGCGCCCTCGCGGCGCAGCCGCGCCCCCGCCACCGCCGAGGCCGCCAGCGACGACGCCGACCAGCGCCGCCTGCAGGAAGCCGCGCGCCGGCTCCTGATCCGGGTCGGCTCCCGGAGCGCCACCGTCGAGCTGTTCCTGGCCGAGTCCGGCCTCTCCCGCGAGCGCTTCCGGCGCCACTGCCTTACCGCGCAGGAGCCGCTGGAAGCGCTGGTGCGCACGCTGCACGAGCGCCTGGTGGCGCGCCTGCTGGTGGCCGTGGCCGACATTGATGAGCCGGTGGCAGCGGTGGAGGCCGGCCTGCTGGCCTACCGGCAGTGGGGCGAAGAGCTGGGCCCGCTGCTGGGTCCGCTGCAGGCGGAGCGGCATGACCCCCATTCGCCGGTATCGCGGCACCGGCGCGACACCCTGGAGTTCCTGGCCGTCGCCGTGGCGGGCCTGGCCGAGCGGTTTGGCCGGCCGCGGCCGCCGCGTCTGCAGATAGACACCGCGCTGCAGGGCCTGGAATACCTGGGCTTCCGCTTCCATCTGGAGGGGCCGCGCGACGACGCCGCCTGGAAGCAGACCCGTGACGCCATGCTGCGCCTGGCGCTTGGCCTGCTCGGCACGCGCGAGGACTGGGAGCACGCCGCCGACCTCGCCGACACGCTGGACATCGCGCTGTAGGCCGCCACGGCTGGCGCCGGCACTCGTATTATCCATCCCCCGGGATAGACATTTCCGTTCATCCCCGTTTATCCCGCCCATAAAACTCCCCTAGGCTTCAGGGCAAGGGACGGCCCTGCCGCCGGTGACCGGCCGGGGCACCTGGTTCCGCCGGCAACCGGCGATAGGGCCGTCCCCTCCCGCCCGACAGGGCGACGACACGGGACAGGGCATGTTTGGATGGGGCAAGCGCCAGGAGTTCACCCTGGCCATCGACGACCACCCCGCGGTGGCGCTGGCAAAGAACGAGACCGTGCTCAACGGCGCGCTGCGCCATGGCCTCGCCTTCCCGCACAGCTGCAAGGTCGGCGGCTGCGGCGCCTGCAAGTGCCAGCTGGTCGAGGGCCGCGTGCGCGAGCTGACGGACAAGTCCTACCTGCTCAGCCGGGAAGACATGGACGCCGGCTTCATCCTCGGCTGCCAGAGCATTCCGCAAAGCGATGTGGCGCTGCGCCTGCCGCTCAATCCGCTGGCGAACCAGCAGGCCATCGGCATCCTGCTACGCCAGATTCCCTTGACCCACGACATCAGCAAGATCGTGCTGCAGCTGGATGCCCCGCTGCGTTACCGGCCCGGCCAGTACGCCTCGGTGCAGGTGCCGGGCAGCCCCCTGCCCGCGCGCTGCTATTCGTTTGCGCATGCGGCGCCAGAGGATGGCACCCGGGAAATTGCCTTCTTTGTGCGCCGGGTGGCGGGCGGCGGCATGTCGAACTGGCTGCTGGACCGCGCGTCCCTGGACCAGGCCGTGACAGTCCGCGCCAGCCTGGGCGAGTTCCACCTGCGCGAAGGCCAGGGCCCCCTGCTGTGCGTGGCGGGCGGCTCCGGCCTGGCGCCGCTGTTGGCGCTGCTGGAAGGCGCCGCCGCCACCACCGCCGTGCAGCGGCCGGTGTCCCTGCTGATGGGGGCGCGCGCGCAGCGCGACCTTTACTACCGCGACGAGATCGCGGCACTGGCGGCGCGCTGGCAGGCGCCCTTCGACTTCATCCCGGTGCTGTCGGAGGAAGCCGACGGCAGCGACTGGCGCGGCCAGCGCGGCTGGGTCACCGCGGCCATCACGGCCGCGCGCTGCGCCGGCGCCCAGGGCTATCTGTGCGGCCCGCCGCCGATGATCGAGGCGGCCATGGCCGTGATGACCGCGCAGGGCATCGCCCGTGACGCCATCTTCTTTGACAAGTTTTCCGATCAATCCCTGACGCAACCGTGACCGCTATTCCTGCGAGGAGACCGACATGCTGAGCTATCTGCGCTTTTTCCTGGGACCGCTGCTGTTCAGCACGGTGGCCCTGCTGATGTACCTGGGCGGCGCCTGGCTGTGGCTGCCGGGTGTGGCCCTGGTGGCCAGCGTCTCGCTGCTGGACCAGGTCTTCCCCTTCGACCTGGCGGAGCGTCCTTACCGCCACGGCTGGATCATGGACCTCGCGCTCTACCTGTCGACTCCGGCGGCGCTGCTGCTCTTCTTCACTCTGTTCTGGGTGGCCGGCAGCGGCAGCCAGGACGTGTTCGGCGTCGGCGCGCAGCTGCAGGCGCTGACCGGCATCGACGTCCTCGCCGCGCGCAACGCCACGCCCTGGTATCACGTCGTGCTGATGTTCCTGCCGCTCACGATCATCGCTACCGGCATCGGCGGCCTCGCCGGCCACGAGCTCACGCACCGCACCTGGAATCCGTTCGAGCTGTGGCTGGGCCGCTTCACCATGGCGCTGAACTGGGGCATCGCCTTCCCCATCGAGCACGTCTACGGCCACCACGCCTATGTCGGCACCCTGAAGGACCCGGCCACCGCCGCGCGCGGCGACTCGGTGTACCGGCACCTGCCCAAGGCCCTGCGCCGCACCGTGGTCAACGCGATCGAGATCGAGTCGGCGCGACTGGCCAAGCGGGGCAAGTCCTTCTGGTCGCCGGCCAACGTGATCCTGCGCATGGGCCTGGTGTCCGCGGCCACCACCGGCTTTGCCTTCTGGGCCGCGGGCTGGACCGGCGTCGCCTTCCACCTGATCGTGTGCGTGCTGACCAAGCTGGCGCTGGAGGTGCTGAACTATATCGAGCACTACGGCATGGTGCGGGCGCCGTCGCAGCCGGTGCAGCCGCGCCACAGCTGGAACTGCAACCACCTGGTCTCGGGCGTGATCACCTACAACCTGACCCGGCACAGCCATCACCACGCCGACGCCCAGGCCCCCTTCCAGGACCTGCGCGCGCATGCCGAGCAGCCCTATATGCCGGGCGGCTTCATCACCGCCTACCTGACCGCGCTGGTGCCGCCGCTGTGGCGCCGCGCCATCACGCCCAAGCTGCTGGAGTGGGATGCGACGCAGGCCACTCGCGGCGAGTACGCGCTGATCCGCGAGGCCAACCTGAAAAGCGGCTGGGACGAACTGAAGCAGAGCGTGGCGAACAGCACGAGCGACCAGGTGGCGATCCCGCAAGGCGGCCTCGGCTACTGAGGCCGCCCGGGGACAATAAAGGCCGGCAATTGCCGGCCTTTTTCCCAAGGGCAGCCCGGCGCCCGGGCCTCCATTCCGGCCACCGGGCTGGCGGCCAGCCAGCGCAGGGCGTCCGCACGCCAGGCCGTGTCCCGGCCCAGGTCCACCCGCGCCGTCATGGCGACCACCCCTGGCCGCGCTCCAGCGCCTCCCAGGCGCCCTGCGTGCCCAGCAGGCCCATCAGGTGCTCGGCCAGCAGCGCCACCTTGGGCGTGCTGCGGCTGGCGCTGCGGTAGATCAGCCAGATCGGCAGCGCGTAGTGCAGTGCCGGCAGCAACGGCACCAGCGCGCCCTGCTGCACGAAGCGCTGGCAGCTGATCAGCGGCATCCAGCCGATGCCAAGGCCGTCGATGCAGGTCAGGCGCGCCATCAGCAGCTCATTGGTAATCATGCGGTAGTTGAGCGCCAGGCCCTGCAGTGCCGCCGGCCCGTAGACGTCGAGCGGCAAGGTGGTGAGGCGCACCATCTCGTGCTGCACCAGGTCCTCGGGCGCCTGCGGCACGCCGGCGCGCTGCAGGTAGCGCGGGCTGGCGAAAAGGCCGAGATGAGGCGTGCCGAGCGGAATCACCGGGTGATGGGTTTGCGGGCGCTCGCCGTAGGCGAAGAGCACGTCCATGGTCTCGTCGTCGGGGTCGAAGCCGCCGGGACGCAGGATGGCCTCGACCGAGATGCGCGGGTACTTGCCGAGGAAGGACGAGAGCACGGCGGAGGCCCAGCTGTCGTCCACCGAAAAGGGCAGCGCCAGGCGCAGGTGGCCGGAGGGCTCCTGCTTCAGGCGCTGCAGGGCGCGCTCGGCCTCGTCGGCCTGCGCCACCAGCTGCTGGCAGTGCTGGTAGAAGACGCTGCCGGCCTCGGTCATGCGCAAAGAGCGCGTAGTGCGCTCGAGCAGGCGGGTGCCGAGGTCGGCCTCCAGTTGCTGGATGCGGCGGCTGACCGAGGACAGCGGCTGCGCCTCGGCGCGGGCGGCGGCCGTGAAACTGCCGGCCCGCACCACCGCGGCAAACAGCACCATGTCATCGAGGCTGGCCAATTTAGTGCTCCACCGGAAGAGATGAGCCGATTTGGCCACACTCCTCCCGCCAGCGAAAGGATGGACCGGCAACGCCGCCTCAGACCAGCGCCAGCTCCATCTTGCGCGCGTCGGGCACCCGGATGCCGGGGCGGTGGCCGCTGAAGTGCTTCTCGCGCACCACGTGCAGGCCCAGGCGGCGGTACAGCGCTTCCGCGCGCGGATTGGTGACGGCCACGTCCAGCGAGAACACGCGGTAGCCGCGGGCGCGCGCCTGCGCCAGCTGGTGACGGACCATGGCCTCGCCAATGCCCTGCCCGCGCCGCGACGGCGCCACGCCGAAGTTGGCGAGATAGAGCTCGTCCCTGGCCGGATGCGTCATGACGCTGTCGACATGGCCCGAGCGCAGCAGCAAGGGCAGGACTTCACGCAGGCGAAAATAGCGCAGCGCATTGAGCACGGTGCCGCGCATGAGGGCGCCGTACTGGCGACCGTCGTAGAAGCAGCCGGTGGCCACCACCTCGCCGTCGATCACCGCCACGGTGAGGTTGCGGTAGCCGCAAAAGCCGCGGCCGCTGGCGAATTCATCGGCAATGAACGCCGTCGCCGCCACGCGGTCGGTCCGGTAGAGAAAGTCATAGAGCTCGGGGCCGGCGCTGTACATCAGCTCGGCGATGGCGCCGCGGTCATCACGGTGGGCAGGGCGAATTTCCATGAGCAGTCCTTGCAAAGGGGAACAATACATCCGGCAGCGACCTTGCCACGGCGCCAGCCGGCTTGGCAACGCTAGCGCGCGATCAGGCGCTGCGCGCGCAGCCACTCCCCGGTGCGGCGCATGCCTTCGGCCAGGCTTACCTGCGGCGCATAGCCGAGTTGCGCCTGCGCCTTGGCAATCGAATAGGTGTCGCGGCGCATCAGCATGGCCAGCGAGCCCGCGCTGATCTCGGTGCCCTGCTTCAGCAGGCGGTTCATCACCACCTCACCGGTGGCGATCACCGCGCGCGCCAGCGGCGTCGGCAGGATCAGCGGATCGCCGCGGCGCCCCAGCCAGCGATGGTGATGGCCGAAGAACTCGCGGCAGCTGACGCCGGCGCCGTCGGTGAGATTGAAGATGTGGCCGACGCCGGCCGCCTGCGTGGCGGCGGCGACCAGGCCGTCGACCAGGTTGTCGATGTACACCGGGCTGAAGACGCCACGGCCGCCCGCGGGCAGCAGGAACTGGCGCTGGCGCATCATCTCCAGCGGCAGCAGCACCCAGGGCCGCGAGCCGGGGCCATAGACGTCGCCCGGGCGCACCACGGTGCAGGCGATCTCGCCGGCGGCATGGGCCGCGAGCGCGGGATGCTCGCTGGCGGCCTTGGCGTCGCAATACGGGTAGCCGCTGAGCAGGGCGATGGGCGCGCGCTCGTCGCGCACGCTGTCAAAGTCCAGGCCATAGGCGGCAATCGAGGACACCTGCACGAAGCGGGTGGCGCCGGCGGCCAAGGCGGCGTCCAGGGCATGCCGCACCGAGCCCAGGCTCACCTCGCGATAAAGCGACGCGGCGGCGGCGTTGGAGACCACCGCGGCGGCATGGATGACCAGCTCGCAGCCGGCGGCATGGCGCTGCCAGTCGCCGGCGGCGGCGACATTGCCGGCCACCACCTCCCGCGCCGGGTCGGCGCGCAGGTCGACGCCGCGCACCGTGCAACCCAGGGCGCGGAAGCGGGCCTCGAGGGCGCGCCCGACAAAGCCGGAGATGCCGGTGATGAAAACGCGGGCGGGCAGTACGCCGGGAGAGTCGGGACGGGACATGGCCACTCGGAACAGGGAAAAGGAAGCCGGGGGCCGCCACGCCGGAGCGCGGCGGCGTCATCACCTCAGGCGGGGGCGCCACCGGGCGCGGCGGCGGCCGACGGCGCTTCGACTTCGGGCTCGGGCTCCGGCATGGCCAGGCAGACGCGGTTGCGGCCGGATTCCTTGGCCACGTAGAGCGCCTTGTCGGCGGCCTTGAGCAGGTCGTTGAGGTCGCCGATGCCGGGCGCGGGATAGCAGGACACGCCAAAGCTGGCCGTCATGGTGATGGTCTTGCCGTCCACCTCCACCGGGGTGGCGGCAATGCGGGCGCGGATACGCTCGGCCACCACCTCCGCCGCCTCCAGCGAGGCGCCCGGCAGCAGGATGGCAAATTCCTCGCCGCCGTAGCGGCCGACTTCGTCGTACTGGCGCGCGCTCTCCATCATGATGGCGGAAGCCACCACCAGCACCTGGTCGCCGGCATGGTGGCCGTAGCTGTCGTTGACGCGCTTGAAGTGGTCCAGGTCGACCATGACGCAGGCAACCGGGCTGGTGCCGACACGCTGCGCGCGCGACAGTTCGCTGTGGCCGCGCTCGATGAAGGAACGGCGGTTGGCCAGGCGGGTAAGGCCGTCGATGGTGGACATCTCGCGATAGAGGTTCTCGCGTTCCACCCAGCGGTGGACGGCGGCCATGCTGATCGAGCTGATGGCGAGCAGGATGAAGGCCAGTTGCACCTGCACGCCCAGCCAGCCCATGGTGGGCGAGCCGTCGGCACGGTAGGGCGCTTGCGCAAAGATGGGCGCGAACGGCGCCATGCCGGTGAAGTCCAGCACCGCCAGCAAGACCATGATGACGCAGACGGCAATATAGGCGATGCGGATCTTGCGCACGTCGGCCAGCGCCGAGGTGATGTTGATGCCCATGAACAGCAGCAGCAGGCCCATGGTGAAGTGGGTGCCGGCCACCCAGGTGCTGAGGATTACCGCGACCACGAACGAGGCGATGATGAAGTTCTCGTAGGCGGGAAAATCATGCTGCGCGCGGCGGCGACTGAGGGCGGCGACCAGGAAGCCGAGCAGCAACAGGCCATGGCCGAGAAAGAAGGCCAGCATGGCCCGCGCCACGCCGGGCACCAGGTAGGCGGGCGCGAAGGCCAGGGAGGCGAGGAGCACGGCGGCGAACATGCCGGGCGCGAGCAGGGTCAGGGCCCCCAGCAGGATGAGGCGATCGATGGGGCGCCAGTCCAGGGGATTCGAGAGCCAGGTGAAATCGTCCAGGGAGTGGCTATCGGTGGCGGCAGCGTGTTTCGGGGCATTCATGGGCATGGTCCTTGCCGGCCTCTTGTTGGTATGCCCTGAGTGTCGCCCCCGGCGCGGGCCAGGGGCAAGCGTACCGGTCGGAGCGTGAACGGTCGCCGCCGCGCCGGCGCCGCAAAAGCAAAGCCCCGCCAGGAGCGGGGCTTCGGCTACGCCAGGCCGGCGCCTCAGGCGGCGGTCAGGACATCGAGGGTGCCGGCCTTGCAGTCGGCGGCAATCTTCTCGGCCAGCTCCTTGTACTTCGCCTTCAGCTCGTCCTTGCGCTCCGGGTCCCAGTTGATCTTGTCGAGGTCACCCTTGTAGTGGCGGATGACGCGCTCGTCCATCAGCTGCGTCCACCAGCCCGGGATATAGGCCGGCAGCAGCATGGAGGCATAACCGCCGGGCAGCTGCGGCGCTTCCGGGAAGTCACGCAACGCCTGGAAGCTGCGCGAGGGAAAGGCGTGGTGATCGGAATGGCGCTGCAGTTGGTACAGCACCAGGTTGGTCACGACATGATTGCTGTTCCAGCTGTGCTCGGGCTGGGTGCGCTCGTACTTGCCGTTCTCGTCTTTCTCGCGCAGCAGGCCGTAGTGCTCGATGTAGTTGATCACCTCGAGCAGGCTGGCGCCGTAGGCGCCCTGGGCCAGCATGAAGGGCACGGCGCGCGGGCCGCTGACCACGACGTTGGCGGCGAGGAAGCCGGCGCTGATGGCCCAGCCCTGCAGCAGTTCGTTTTCCAGGCACCAGAAGCCCTTGCCCTTGCGCTCCAGGCGCTTGGTCTCGATCTCGACGGCGGACTTGAAGCCGCCGATCACGGTGCGCGGCAGGAATTTCCAGAAGGACTCGCCCATGCGCGACGAGGCAGGATCTTCCGGGGTGGACACGCGCTTGTGGTGGCCAAAGTTATGCTCGACGGCAAAGTGCGTATAGAAAGAGGGGGCCAGGGCGAGCATGGCGCCGATGCGGTTGGAGCGCTCGTGCTTGTGGCCCAGTTCATGGCCGGTGACGATGGCGATGCCGTTCAGGGCCCCCACCGACACGGTCAGGCCGATGCGGTCGGCCATGGGCACGTCGTCGCGGGTGGCCAGGTAGCAGCCCAGCATCGTCATCAGGTACTGCGACGGGATGAAGGCCTTGGTGATGAGGTTGTAGTACGGGTCGTTCTCGAGATCCGCAATGGCGTCATCGGGCGGATTGCTGGTGTCCTCGCCGATCAGGCGGTCGAGCGCCGGAATAAGCCCGTGCACGAGGGCGGGGCCGGTCCAGGCCAGGGCGCGCAGCTTCTTCGGGGCAATCGCGTAGGCCGACATGGCGGCAATCCCGATCACCGGCAGCGCGGGGCTCAGCAGCCACTTGTAGCGCTTGGGATCCTTCCACTTGCTCCTGGGCGCGGTGGACTGCTGCAGCAAGGCATCCGGGGTCTTGGCGTTCATGGGGGGCTCCTGGGCTCGGCACATTGTCATTGGATGATGGCATCATCGCAGGCCGCCCCCGTCCGGGGACAGTCGCAAAACGCCGGACTACCCCTTTAAAACTCCGGCGGCCCCATCCTGAATCGTCCCGGCGCCGGCCCGCGCGCCCCGGCGGACCTGCGGCGCCCGCCCCCGCCGGCCGGCCGGAACAGCGGCCGCCGCTGCGACTTCGGGGCGTCGAGGTCGTCGCGGCG
>JAZKHS010000059.1:0-9666 GCA_040385265.1 Pseudomonadota bacterium
GATGACCTGCTCGCCGCCGGCCAGGCCGGACGTGACCAGCCACTGGTCGCCTCTCGCCTCGCCCACCTGCACTGGCTGCACCGCGACCTTGCCGTCCTTTACCACCATCACGAAGGCGCCCTGCGTGTTGCGCTGCAGCGCGCGCTGCGGCACGGTGATGGCATTGCGGTCCACGGCCTGGGCCAGACGCACGCGCACGTACATGCCGGGCAGCAGCGTGCGGCCGGGATTGGGAATGCGGGCGCGCAGGCTGACGCTACCGGTAGTGGGATCAACCGCCAGATCGGAGAACAGCAGCGTGCCCTTCTGCGGATACTCGCTGCCATCCTCCAGCAGCACGGTGACGCTGGCGTCGCCGGCGCGCTGCAGCTTGCCGGACTCCAGCGCCTTGCGCAGCGCCAGCAACTCGGTGCTGGACTGGCTGAAGTTCACGTAAACACTGTCGAGCTGCTGGATCAGCGCCAGCGGCGTGGTTTCGCCCTGCCCCACCAGCGCGCCCTCGGTGACCAGGGCGCGGCCGATGCGGCCGTCGATGGGCGCGCGCACGGTGGCCAGCGCCAGGTTCAGCTTGTGCTGCTCCAGGGTGGCGCGGGCCGCGGCGACGTCGGCCTCGGCCTGGCGGAAATTGGCCTGGGTGAGGTCGAAATCCTGCTGGCTGATCAGCTTCTTGCCCACCAGGGCCCGGGCGCGCTCGGCTTCGGCGCGGGTACGGTCGCGCTGAGCCTCGGCACGGGCCACGGCGGCGGCGGCGCTGTCAAAGGCGGCCTGGAAAGGACGCGGGTCGATCTGGAACAGGACCTGGCCTTCCTTCACGTCACTGCCTTCCTGGAAGGCGCGTTTCAGGACCACCCCGGCGACACGGGCGCGCACCTCGGCGCTGCGCACGGCCTCCAGGCGCCCCGGCAGCTCACTGGACAGGGCGAACTCCCCCGGCTTGACGGTGACAACGCTGACCTCGGGGGCGGGCATGCCGCCGGGACCGCCCTGGGCAGGGGCCGGGTCGCCGCCGCAAGCGGCCAGCGCCAGCACGAGCGGCAGGATCAGGGAAGTGGTGAGGGCAGACCGGGTGCAGGACATGGGGGGCTCCGGGAATCCGAGCGGATGACAAAGGCCGGGCGGCAAATGCCGAAGGCCAGGCGTCTACCTCGATGGAGGCAAGGCGCCCGGGCAATCGCCGTCAGGAAAAACCGGACGCTAGCAGCATCCCCGTTTTAAAAAAAGCACGGGCCGGCAGGGATGCCGGTCGGTACCGCTGGCCCTGCCCCTGCCCGGCAATGTCGCCGCCAGGCGGGCATGGCGCGGAGCGCGGCTCAGTGGCCGTGATGATGGGCGGCGTGGTCGTCGCCAACGTCCACCGGCAACGGCCGCACCTCGGCCTCGACGCTGATGACCCCGGCGCGGCGAAAGCGCAACCGGAGCGGCACCTTTTCGCCCAGCGGCAGGGAACGCTTCATGTTGATGAGCATGATGTGGCGGCCCCCGGGCGCCAGCTGCACCCGGGCCCCGGGTGGCAGCGCCAGGCTGGTCTCACGGCGCATGCGCAGGAGGCCGCCGGCAATCTGCATGGCATGCAGCTCCGCCACCTCCGCCACCGGCGACTCCACCGCCAGCAAGGTATCGGCGCGGCTGCCGTTGCGCAGGATCAGGTAGGCGGCGTTGTGGCGGGCGCCAGGCGGCGCCTCGGCGATCCAGGCATCGCTGACCTCGGGCGCGGCGACCGCTGCGCGGGGCTTGGCCGCCGACAGGGCCGGGGCGGTGGCAGTTGCAGCGGCGGCGGTGGCCGTCGGCAGCGGGACCAGCATGCCGGCGACGAGCAGGAGGGAGCGGACAGTCATGCGGGGCAGGTCTCCGGCAGGGGTCAACGGAACAGGCTGCGGTCGGCGGCCTGCAACAGGCGCACGTCCGCCACCATCTCGTCGGTACGGGCACGGGTATCGTATAGCTTGCGCAGGCGGCCCTCACTGTCGATCAGGTAGATGTAGTCGCTGTGGGCAAAGCCGTAGCCCGCCGCCGACCCGCTGCTTTCCTTGAGATACACGACGCCGTAGCGCGCCGCCACGCGGGCAATGTCGGCCTCGCTGCCGGTCGCGGCGACAAAGCCGGGGTGGAAGTGCTCCACATAGGGCTTGAGACTGGCGACGCTGTCTCGCGCCGGGTCAAAGGAGACGAACACCACCTGCACGCCCTCTCCCGCCGGCCCCAGCGTCTTGACCACCTGGCGCAGGCGGGCCAGCACCATCGGACAGACGTCGGGGCAGGACGCAAAGCCGAAGTTGAGCAACACGACCTTGCCACGCAGGGCACGGGTATCCAGCGGCGCGCCGCGGGTGGAGGGCAGGCTGAAGTCACCGCCCATGCGGACATTCACGGGCAGCAGCTCATGCGCACGCTGCGCGGCGCGCCAGTCCACGGCCAGGACGGTGGCAGCCGCCACCAGCACGATGCCGGCCAGGGGCAGCAGGACACGCTTGTTCAGGAGCTTTTTCATTGTTGTTGTCCTCCGGCCCGGCGTCAGGGCCCTGCCACCGGCCGCGGATTGCGCGGCGGGATGCTGCCCAGGCGAGCCGCCAGCGTCAGGCGCGGCTGGCCAAAGCCCATGGAATAGTGCACGGCGTTGGTCATGACTTTCTTCACGTAATCCCGCGTCTCCAGGAAGGGAATGCTCTCGATATAGAGTGGCGCCTCGAGGTTGCGCTCGGGATGCTGCCATTCCCGTGCCCGGTTGGGACCGGCGTTGTAACCCGCGGTCGCCAGGACCGGCTGGCTCGACAGGTTATCGAGCACATGGCGCAGATAATAGGTGCCCAGTCGCACATTGACCCCGGCGTCATTGACCATGTCCGGCTGGAAGGGGATGCCGAGCTTGCCCGCGACCCAGCGCGCGGTGCCGGGCATGAGCTGCATCAGGCCGCCCGCGCCCACGCCGGATCGGGCCGCGCTGACAAAGCGGCTTTCCTGGCGCATGAGGCCGTAGACCCAGGCCTCGTCCAGCCCGGTCTGCTCGGCATAGTCCTTCACGATATCGCGGAACGGCGACAGGTAGCGCAACTCGTAGTTGTGCAGGGTCCTGGTGCGGTCGGCGGCAAAGATGGCGCGGTCGTACCAGCCCGCCTCGCGTGCGGCCTCGGCCGCCGCCAGCAGCAGGCGATCGTCGGCGCCGCGCAGGGACCAGTTCCATTCGCGCACCGCGTCCATGCGCTGGCCCATCTCGTTCAGCAGGAGGGCGCGCTGCAGGCCGGCATGGGCCGCCACGCGCCGCCAGTCCTCCTCGCTCACCTTGTAGGGGCTCTGCGTGGGGCCGACCATGGGCCCCAGGCGTTCGCGCGCGAGCAGGCCGTAGTAATCGTCATCCAGGCTGAGGCCGGCGAGCAGGCGCTGGGCCTCGGCGCGGCCGTCGCGGTTTTCCAGGGCACGGGCCAGCCAGTACTGCCAGCTGCGCGCCTTCTGCTCGTCCGGCTCCATCTGGCGGATGGTGGCGATGACGGTGTCCCAGTCCTGCATGCGGATGGCAAGGCGGGTGCGCCACTCGCGCTGGTAGGCGGTCCAGCCCTCGCGCCCGCCCTTGCCGAACCACTCCGCGGCACGTTCATCCAGGCGGAAGGCGGCGGTGGTGGCCAGGCGGCGCCAGGCATAAGGCTCCACCTCGGCCCCCAGGCGGGGCAGCCAGTCCTGCAGCGCGGCATGGGCGGCATCGACGTCGCTGCGCGCCAGGCGGGCGATGGCCAGCACGGCCAGTTCCTGGCGCATGCGGCCATCGCCGGCAGGGCTCTTCAGCCAGGCCGCCGGGCTGGCAGTGGCGCGCTCCAGGTCCTTGGCCGGCAGGTCGTCACCAAGGCGGCGGGCCAGGCTGCGCGCCAGGCCCTGGGCGTTGTTCTCGAGCGCCAGGCGCAGGCGCGCCCAGAGGTCGTCGCGGCTGAGCGCGCCACTGGCCAGCAAGCTCTCCAGCACCGGATCGCAGGAGGCCGGCAGGTCCTTGTGGGTAAACCAGAGCAGGGCGCGGGCATTGGCCGGGGCGGTCTTGTCGCCCTGGGCCAGGCGCATCTGGAAGTGATAGCAGAGGAGTTCGGGGGAAGGGGCGTCGACCAGCTGCCGGTACTGCTCGCGGAAGCGCACCCAGTCGCCGTTGCGCCCGAGCAGGGCCAGCCATTCCCCGCGCAGCTTCTCGGCCAGCCAGGTGCCCTGGTAGTAGCTGAGGAAGGGCAGGAGCTGGTCGGGACCGACTTGCGAGAGTTGCCGCGACAGCAGCCAGTAGCGCGGGTAAATGCCCAGCGGATCGCGGCTCAGGGCCTCGGCACGGGCGGCCACCGCCGCCAGGTCGCTGGTGCGCAGGGCCTCGCGCGCCGCCTCGAAATCGTCCTTGTTGTCCGCCCGGGCCGCCGTGGCGACGAACAGCCACAGCAGGGCGGTAATGACCTTCTTCAAACTGCAGCACTCCATTAACAAGCCGGGGAGCATATAGTGCCCCGGCCGCCCGGAAAACCTTGGTTTTGTAGGGGCTAAACCGCGCGTCCGCCGCGCTGTCGCCAGGCCGGCGCCGCCGCTATAATCGCCGGCCTTTACCGACACCCCCTGCCCCGCCATGGCCAAGAAGCTCTATATCGAAACCCAGGGTTGCCAGATGAACGAGTATGACAGCTCGCGCATGGCCGACCTGCTGGGCGAATCCCACGGCCTGGAACTGACCTCCAATCCCGAGGAAGCCGACGTGCTGCTCCTCAACACCTGCTCCATCCGCGAGAAGGCGCAGGAGAAGGTGTTCTCCGAGCTCGGCCGCTGGCGCAAGCTGAAGGAACGCCGCCCGGAAGTGGTGATCGGCGTGGGCGGCTGCGTCGCCTCCCAGGAGGGCGATGCCCTGCGCCAGCGCGCGCCCTTCGTGGACCTGGTGTTCGGCCCGCAGACCCTGCACCGCCTGCCGGCGATGATGGAAGAACGCAAGGGCCGCAAGATCGCCGTGGTCGACGTCAGCTTTCCCGAGATCGAGAAGTTCGACCATCTCCCGGAGCCGCGCGTCGACGGCTACAAGGCCTTTGTCTCCATCATGGAAGGCTGCTCCAAGTACTGCACCTTCTGCGTGGTGCCCTATACCCGCGGCGAGGAAGTCTCGCGCCCCTTCGACGACGTCATCGCGGAGGTGGCCGTGCTCGCCTCCAAGGGCGTGCGCGAGGTCACGCTGCTGGGGCAGAACGTCAACGGATTCCGCGGCGCCTTCCACGACGGCCGCATCTGCTCCTTCGCCGAGCTGCTGCGCCATGTGGCGGCGGTGCCCGGCATCGGCCGCATCCGCTACACCACCTCGCATCCGCTGGAATTCAACGACGACCTCATCGCCGTCTACGCCGACACGCCGCAGCTGGTCTCGCACCTGCACCTGCCGGTGCAGTCCGGCGCCAACCGCGTGCTGGCCGGCATGAAGCGCAACCATACCGCGGCCGACTACCTGGAGCGCATCCGCAAGCTGAAGGCGGTGCGCCCGGACATCCACATTTCCTCGGACTTCATCATCGGTTTTCCCGGCGAATCCGACCGCGACTTTGAAGAGACCATGGACCTGATCGCGGAAGTGGATTTCGACCACTCCTACAGCTTCATCTACTCGAAGCGGCCCGGCACGCCGGCGGCGGAAATGCCGGATGACACGCCCGACGAGGTGAAGAAGCGGCGCCTGCAGATCCTCAAGGACCGCCTCACCGAGCACACCGCGCGCAAGACCCGCGCCATGGCAGGTTCGCGCCAGCGCGTGCTGGTGGACCGCGTGTCCGAACGCCTGCCCGGCCACCTCATCGGCATCTGCGAGAACACCCGCCTGGTGCACTTCCCCTGGCCGGACGCGAGCCTGGTCGGCAAGTTCGCCGAGCTCGAGGTCGGCGAGATGTTCAGCATCAATGCGCTGCGTGCCGCCGCACCGGAGTGGGTGGAGGACTGAGCGCCGCCTGCGGCGCCCCTCCCCCGCGGCCAGCCGGCGGCGGGGAAAGCAGGCCTCGCGCCATCACAAGCGCTGCCGGCCTCACTGCGCGGCGGAGGCGGCCGCCTCCGCCTGCATCCACTCCCGGAATGGCCGCGACGCCAGGGCCGCGCGCAAGTTGGCATCCGCCGGTTCGTCGACCTTCGTGAAGTCGTAGCCGAAGCGCCGCTTCAGAACCTTGAAGGCCGTGACGGCCGTCGCGAAATCCTGGCGTTTGCCGGCCTCCTCCACGATGGACCAGTACACCGGCTCGTAGCCATCATCCACGGCCAGCATGCGGGCAATGGCACGCCGGGTTCCGGGCGCGTCCCCCTCAGTCTGCTCGGCTCCGAGACGCAGGGCCAGGACCGGCAGGAAGCCGGGCGCCATCGACTCGACCTGGAGCAGCGAACGGAGGAGGCGCGTCGTGTCGTTCGTGAGAATGTAGTGATCAATAAGCACGAAGGCATAGTCCGGGTTGTCACCGACGAGAACAGCGAGGCGGGACAGATACTCCCGGTAGAGCGCATCGTCGGCGCGCATGGCCGCGATCGTGCGGATGAGCAGGGTCGGCTGCCGGCGCGCGGACTCCGGCATGCGCTCGAAACTGGCGTGTATGGCCTGGGCGTCACCGCTGCGTAGCGCCCCCAGAAACTCCATGACGCGCTGCAGGCGCAAGTCATCCACCAGCGCCGGCGCCATGCCGGACGGTGCCGGCACGAACCCAGCCGTCAGCGGCAGGCCCTGCAGCGGCATACTCTGCGACGGCAGCATGTAGGAAAAGAAGCGGCGCATGGACTCGATGCCGGAGGTACCCATGGAATAGTCGTGGATATCCGTGATGCGGGGCCCGCTCTCCCGCTCGGCGATGAAGGCATCCATCAACACGACGCCGCCATCCGCAACCGCCCCCAGGGTGCAGCGCTGGCGTGCCCCACCCTCACCCTGCAGTTCCGACTCCCACGCCAGCTTTTGCCGCGTGAAGGTCTGCGCCAGCGTAGCCCGGAAGCTCGCGCGGGCACCGGTCAATACGTTGGCGCGAAGCTGCGGATCCAGGCCGCGGGGCAGCGCCTTGCGGACCATATCGTCCAGATCGAGGTGCTGCTCCAGCAGGGCGAGATCCTGCCGACCCAGGGACTCGGCCAGGTCCAAGCACAATTCCGCGGCGCGGTAATCCTGAAACAGCGCCGGCACCGGCGGCGCCGCGGCAGGAACGGCCGCCACGGCCGGTGCACCCAGCCAGACCAGCAACAACAGGGAAAGGCGCTTCATTTCACTCTCCCCTGGTCACGATAGAACGCCTTCAACTGCCCGATTTCCGGCAGGCCGGTGACATCGGGATCCCGGAAGCTGAGACGGAAATCCATGTTTTCATGCAGCTTGCGCAAACTCGCGAGGAATCGGGGCACCTCCTCAGCTTCTATCAGGGGCTTCAGGATGCTGAGCTCGGCCTGGTGGAAATAGACATTGCCGTCATGCCGGTCCTTGTAGACGTAGCGGAAACCGCCGCCATCGACAACGCCCGGCGCCGGATCCAGCGTCATCATGACGCTGGTCGGGTAATGCACATAGGTACGGCTGCTGATATAGCGTGGCACCGACAGCAGCAGCGGCGTCTTGCGATTGACCTCGCGCGGCTTTTCCAGCACGCCCTGGAAGGCGAGCAGCAGCACAGGATGCGACATCACGCCCTGCTGGCGGCGCCAGAAATCGGGAATGCGGTAGGTTTCCGTGATCGTGACGACATTGGCCTCGGCATCGTCCGACACTTCCAGCGGTGCCGCCACCTCGATGCCTTCGTGATAGCGCGCGTAGTAATCGAGCAACTTGCCCTGAAGCACATCGGTCGAGATATTGCTGACCTGGTAACGATTCCACTCGGCCGCATTGCCATGGAAGCGCGTGCTGACGACGAAACGCACCTTCCCCGAGAAGTCACTGGCGAAGTAATGCTCCTCGACCGCCGCCGAGAGCTCGACGGGAAAGTCCGGATACATGCGGGCAGGCTCGGATTCGCCTTCCTCCAGCACCAGCGCATATCCATAGTCAGCCCGGGCGATGCGATCGAGGCGGCCGCGCTGATAAAGACGAGTGCCGTCCAGCCAGTAGCGGATCCCGTCGAGCTCGACCAGGGTGATGACATGGTCGAACAGGCCGGGACCTGGCAGCGTTGCCGCCACCCCGTCGCGAAAACTGGTCGCCACCAGCGCCGGCACGGCCTTGATGCCGTGCCGGCGCAGCAGTTGCGCCAGCAGCAGCGACTTGTCCTTGCAGTCCCCGAACTTGCGGCCGATGACCACCTCCGGCGCATTGGGGCGGTGCGAGCCTTCGCCGAACTCGAGGCCGAGGTAGCGGATGCCTTCCTGCGTGTAGCGCAATGCGCGTGCCACGAAGTCGGCGTTGTCGCTGGCTTCAGCCGCCAGCCTGGCATAGACGGCCTCGAAGGCCGGGCCGGTGGCGTCGGGCACCGCATACAGCCCGGCCCCCCATGCCACCACGTCGCGCCAGCTGGCGTAATCGGAATATTCCAGCCAGTTCATGCCGTTGCGCCAGGCCGGGGACTCCGACTCCAGCTCCAGCGCCTTCAGCCGGCGCAGGCGCAGGCTGTATTCGGTGCGGTCGCCCACCGTCTTGCGGATGACGGGCAGGGGCGCGGCATGAAACCGGAGCTTTAGCGGATGGCCCGGCGCGGACAGCAGGCGCACTTGCAGATCGTCGACCGGGAAGGGCGATCCCAGCGTCAGGAAACCGAAGGAACGGCCCGCGAAGATGGGATTCGTGCCGACGATGGAGTAGCTCACGTCCACCAGGTCTCCGACTTGAACGTCCTCGGGGGAGATCAGCGCCGTCACCCGACCATCCTGGATTCCCTGCTCCAGCTCCTGCTCCCGCTGCACCAGGCGCACGGTCATGGTGGCGGTGAGATCGCGAACCACGCCGCCACGGCTGATGGCGACGCGGTGCAGATGCAGCACCTGGAAGGACGGATTGAAGTCGATGGAGATGGCCGCCGCCTGGGCAACCCCGGCGGCGGTCAGCGGCCGCCTGACGTAGCGCAGGTAACTGACCGGCGAGTCCCCCAGCCGTATCTGGTGGTCGCTCAGCAAGCCTTCCATCGCAGCGGTGGTGGTGGTGGAGGGCGCGGTGACGACCATCGGATGCTCCCGGACCCAGGACGGGACCGGCGCGACGTCATAGCCCGGGCCCGCGGCAAAGGTCAGGAGCGGCAGGCCGCACAGCAGGCCGGCCGCAAGGCGAAGCCAGGCCCGGCAGAAGAGCAGTAGTCCTTTCATGGGATTCCATTATCGACGGCGAAGGGGGCGCCCCCGCGACACGCGCAGGTTCAAAAGGGCGCCCTTCCCGGGCGCCGGCGCCTCCGGCATGCCCCCTTCTATCGCTTCAACGTGGCGCTGTCCATTGGGGCAACTACGTGATCGCAAAGTTGCAGATTGGTAGCCCGGCTTGCTCCCACCCCAAACCTCACCTGCACTGCAAGACCCGAACGTCCCCGGCGGCCCCGCCTCGTGAACGACTCAGTCCAGCTGCTCCTGCGCCTGGCCGTCGCCGCCTTCTGTGGCGGCGTGCTCGGGCTCAACCGCGGCACGTTCTACTCGGTCTACCTCGTCGTAGGCGGCGTGTTCCTCATCGCGCTCGCGACGCGGCGCTCACAGCACAAAGCCTGACGGTATCTCGGCCCCCTTGGTCACGCAGAGAATGCCATCGCG
>JAZKHS010000060.1:0-414 GCA_040385265.1 Pseudomonadota bacterium
CCGATCTGGAGCCGCCGCCCACAAGGCAAGCGATGCGCCCCCGCGGACCTAACGTTAAGTAGCTGCAAAAACTGCCAGATATCGCCGGCAGCCCCTCTGCCAACTAATTGGCCAACACAGGCGCAACCCTTTGAGTCTATTAGGTGAGGTTCAGGATGACTGACACTTTTGCCAGATAACACGGAGGGTTGCCTGGCATGGATGAGCTGAAGTCCCGTCCCGGGTTGCTGGAGGTCGTGCGGCAATCCTTGCGGACACGACATTACAGTATCCGAACGGAAGAGGTCTACTTGGCCTGGATTCGTCGGTTTATTGCCTTCAACGGTCGGCGCCACCCGCGCGAATTGGGGGCCGCCGACGTCGCGGCCTTTCTCTCGGATCTGGCCATACGCGGCGGGGTGGCGGCGTCCACGC
>JAZKHS010000060.1:424-22179 GCA_040385265.1 Pseudomonadota bacterium
GCTGCGCACCCGCCACTGCAGCCTCCGCACGGAGAAGGCGTATGTCGGATGGAGCCGGCGCTACATCTTCTTTCACGGCAAGCGCCACCCCGCCGAGATGGGCGCCGCCGAGATCACGCGCTTCCTGAGCGACCTGGCTATCCAGCGTAACGTGGCGGCGTCCACGCAGAACCAGGCACGGTCGGCGCTCCTTTACCTGTATCGCGATGTGTTGGGGGTGGAGCTGCCGTGGCTGGAGGATGTGGTGCGGGCCAAGCATCCGCGCAAGCTGCCGGTGGTGCTGTCGCGCGACGAGGTGAGCCGCCTGCTGCTGCAGGTGGATGGCGATGCCGGCCTGGTCGTGCGCCTGCTGTATGGCACCGGCATGCGCTTGCTGGAGGCGTGTCGGCTGCGGATCAAGGATCTCGACATTGAGCGTCGCCTTATCGTGATCCGAAATGGCAAGGGCGCCAAGGATCGCATCACGATGCTGCCGGGCAGCTTGCTGAGTGAAATCCTGCGGCAGTCGGCCCGGGCGGTGGAGTTGGCGGACCTGGATCGCCGGGCCGGGATGGCAGGCGAGGCGCCGCCCTCTTTGGCCCGCCAGTTCCCGGGGGCGCCGTTGGAGGCGGCGTGGCAGTACCTGTTTCCGGCGGACGGCGTATCGCCGGATCCGCGTACGGGTGTCCTGCGCCGCCATCATATCGACGAGTACCGGGTCCGGCGTGAGGTGCGCCATGCGGCGGCGCGTGCGGCGCTGGCCAGGGCCGTCACGCCGCACACCTTGCGCCACTCTTTCGCCACTCACCTGCTCGAGTCCGGCTATGACATCCGCACCGTGCAGGAATTGCTGGGGCATGCCGATGTGGCCACGACGCAGATCTACGTGCATGTGCTCAATCGTGCGGGGCGGGCGGTGCGCAGTCCGCTGGACTGAGCCGGTGCGGCGCAGGAGCCAGCGGTCATGGCTCGCGCACACGCCCGCCCCCGGGACGCGGCATCAGGGGGTTTGCTTGCGTGGGTGCGGCGGTGCTGCGGGATGGACATAGGGCACCTCCATATGTACAGTAACCTGTACATATGGAGGTGCCCTATGGATGCCATTACCTACACCACTGCCCGTGCCCGCCTGGCCGATACCATGGACCGGGTATGCAACGACCACGCGCCTGTCATCATTACCCGCAACAGCCAGCAGGCGGTGGTGATGCTGTCGCTGGAGGATTACAAGGCGCTGGAGGAGACGGCCTATCTGTTGCGCAGCCCGAAGAATGCCCGCCGCCTGCTGGAATCGATTGCCGAGCTCGAGGAGGGGAGGGGCCGGGAGCGGAGGCTGGCTGAATGACGCTGATCTTTGCGGAGCAGGCGTGGGAGGACTACTTGCACTGGCAAAAGACAGACAAGAACCAGATCGAGCGAATCAATATGCTGATCAAGGAGATCTGCCGCTCGCCCTTTGCCGGTATCGGAAAGCCGGAGCCGCTGAAGCATGCCCTGTCGGGATATTGGTCCCGACGCATCAATGACGAGCATCGGATTGTGTACAAGGTGGCGGAGGACTCGCTTTTCATTGCACAGCTCCGCTACCACTATTGAATCCTTTCGGCATCGCCCTGCCCAGGGGCCTTCGAGTTCACCAGCGATCCGGGGCGCGAGTTCGTGGTGGTGCCGTGGGTGGACATGAAGATGGGCGGTGGTGGCGCGGTGCTGGAAGTCCGGCCCTTGCAGGTGCCGTTGCCGGTCAAGACCCGTCCTGTCGACGCGCGCGAGAAGTGGTGCTGAGGCGCCGCGGCGGCTAAAAAAAGGGGCGCTCGATTGAGCGCCCCTTTTTGCTGGTCCGGCGGTGGCGGTGATCAGCCCCCGATCTTCTTGTACTTGATCCGGTGCGGGCCCGCGTTGGCGCCCAGCTTCTTCTTCCGGTATTCCTCGAACTCGGTGTAGTTGCCGTCGTACCACTCCACGACATCGCCATCGAACGACAGGATGTGGGTGCAGATGCGGTCCAGGAACCAGCGGTCATGGCTCACGCACATGACCACGCCGGGGAAGGTGGTGATGGCTTCTTCCAGCGCGCGCAGGGTTTCCACGTCGAGATCGTTGGAGGGTTCGTCGAGCAGGATGAGGTTGGCGCCGGCGGAGAGGATCTTGGCCAGCTGCAGGCGGTTGCGCTCGCCGCCGGAGAGTTCGCCGACGCGCTTCTGCTGGTCACTGCCCTTGAAGTTGAAGCGGCCGATATAGGCGCGCGACGGCATCTCGTACTCGCCGACCTTCATGATGTCGAGGCCGCCGGAGACTTCTTCCCACACCGTCTTCTTGCTGTCCAGGTTGTCGCGAATCTGGCCGACGTAGGCGACCTTGACGCTTTCGCCGACGATGACCTCACCGCTGTCGGGCTTCTGCTCGCCGGTGATCATGCGGAACAGCGTGGTCTTGCCGGCGCCGTTGGGGCCGACGATGCCGACGATGGCGCCCTTGGGCACGGTGAAGTTGACGTTCTCGTAGAGCAGGCGGTCGCCGAAGCTCTTGCTGATGTTCTTGACGTCCACCACCAGGTCGCCCAGGCGCTCGCCGGGCGGAATGTAGATTTCCTGGGTTTCGGCGCGCTTCTGGAATTCCTTGGAGGCGAGCTCGTCATAGGCGGACAGGCGCGCCTTGCTCTTGGCGTGGCGGCCCTTGGCGTTGGAGCGCACCCATTCCAGTTCGCGCTTGAGCGCCTTGGCGTGGGCTTCTTCCTGCTTCTGCTCGGTTTCCAGGCGGGCGGTCTTCTGCTCCAGCCAGCTGGTGTAGTTGCCCTCCCAGGGAATGCCGTGGCCGCGGTCGAGTTCCAGGATCCACTCGGCGACGTTGTCGAGGAAGTAGCGGTCGTGGGTGATGGCCACGATGGTGCCGGGGAAGTCCTTGAGGAAACGCTCCAGCCAGCTCACCGACTCGGCGTCGAGATGGTTGGTGGGTTCGTCCAGCAGCAGCATGTCGGGCTTGGACAGCAGCAGGCGGCACAGCGCGACGCGGCGGCGCTCGCCCCCGGACAGCCTGCTGACGTCGGCGTCCCAGGCCGGCAGGCGCAGGGCGTCGGCGGCCTGTTCCAGCTGGTTGTCCAGGTTATGGGCGTCCCAGGCCTGGATGATGCCTTCCAGCTTTTCCTGTTCCTTGGCGAGCTTGTCGAAGTCGGCGCCTTCCTCGGCGTATTCGGCAAACACTTCGTCCAGGCGCTTGAGGGCGTCGAGGGCTTCGCGCACGCCGTCCTCGACGTTGCCGCGCACGTCCTTGGTCTCGTCCAGCGGCGGCTCCTGCTGCAGGTAGCCGATCTTGATGCCGGCCTGGGCGCGGGCTTCGCCCTGGATGTCGGCGTCGACGCCGGCCATGATGCGCAGCAGCGTGGACTTGCCGGCGCCGTTGAGGCCGAGCACGCCGATCTTGGCGCCGGGGAAGAAGGACAGGGAGATGTCCTTCAGGATCTCGCGTTTCGGCGGCACGATCTTCGAAACGCGGTTCATGGTGTAGATGTACTGGGCCATTCTCTTGCTACCTTGGTGCGACGGGCCGGTCCCCTTCCGGCCGCCGGCCAAAGCGGCGGCGAGCCGGCCCCGGGTGGTGGCGGGGGCGGCAGGGAAGGGGGGGAACCGGAGGGTGGCCGGGAAGCCCGGCCAGGTGAGGCTAGTATACCCGCCCGGGAGCGGTGATGCCTCGGCCTTTGAAGGCTCCCTCCCGCGCGGCCTCGACTTGCAGGTCAGTCCGGTAGCCCGGCCCTGCAGGGGCGGGTTGGCAACGGCGGCCGCCTGCACCACCATCAGCGGCTGCCAGGAGCGCCCCATGAATCCCGACCGTATTGCCCAGCACCTTGCCGCCTTCGACACCGGGGTCGACCGTCGCGGCTCCGACAGCATCAAGTGGGCGAAGCATGCCGGCCACACCAATGCGCGCGGCGAGGCCATCCTGCCGCTGTGGGTGGCGGACATGGACTTTGCCGCCCCGCCCGCGGTGCAGGCGGCGCTGCAGGCGCGCCTGGACCATGGCGTCTTCGGCTACGGCTACACGCTGCCGGCCTACCTGCACACCCTGGCCGACGCCATGGTGCGCGACCACGGCTGGGCGGTGCAGCCGGAGTGGATCGTGCCGCTGGGCGGCCTGGTGTCCGGCCTCAATATCGCCGCCCGCGCCATTGGCGAGGCCGGCGATGCCATCGTCACCGCCACCCCGGTCTATCCCGCACTCTTCACCGCGCCGCGGCATATGGAGCGCGAGTGCGTCGCGGTGCCGCTGCGCGAGGCCGACAACTGGAGCTGGGATATGGACGCGGTGCGCGCCGCCCACACGCCGCGCACCCGCGGGCTCTTCCTCTGCCATCCGCACAACCCCATCGGCCGGGTCTGGACCGAGGCCGAGCTCGAGGCGATTGCCGTTCATGCCGAGGCCCATGACCTCATCGTGGTCAGCGACGAGATCCACTGCGACCTGATCCTGGAGCCGGGCCTGCGGCACAGTCCCTTCGCCATGCACTCGGCCGCGATGGCGGCGCGCAGCATCACGCTGATGGCGCCCTCCAAGACCTACAACATCCCCGGCCTGGGCGCGGCCTTCGCCATCATCCCCAATCCCAACCTGCGCCGCCGCTTCGAGCGCGCCCTGGCGGGCATCTGCGCCCATCCCAATATCCTCGGCCAGGTCGCGGCCATCGCCGCCTATGGCGACGGCTGCCTGGAGTGGCGCGCGGCGCTGCTGGACTACCTGCGCGGCAATCGCGACCGGGTGATGGCGCTGGACGGCGTCGGCGGCCTGGGGGTGGTGAAGCCGGAGGCGACTTACCTGGCCTGGCTGGACTGCCGCACCCTGGATACCAGCGACCCTCATCGCCTGTTCGAGCAGGAGCTGGGGGTGGGGCTGTCCGATGGCGCCGACTTTGGCCGGCCGGGCTTCCTGCGCCTCAACTTCGGCTGTCCGCGCGCGACCCTGGACGAGGCGGTCCGCCGCATCCGCCGCCTGGGTTGAGGCCGGCCGGGCCTGCGGCCGCCGACGGGCCGCCGCTTGGGCCCCGGCGGCGAGCCTGCCGGTGGTCGCCGCCGGGGCCCGCGCCGGGAATACTGCTCCGGGGCCGGGGCCGGGGCGTTGGTCGACGGCGGCTTGCGGCCGGGACCGGGTCCAGCGGGGATGACGGCGTGCGGCCAGGGCCGGACGGGATCGCCGGCGTGGCCGTATCGCCGCTGGGTGATGCCCCCGGCAAATGGCCTGTGGCCACCGTCACAGTGGCCTGATTTGCTGTTGGGGCAGGGCGTGCTTTCCTGTTAGAAGGAAAGGCCTCTGCTGCAGGGGCCCCGGCAGGGGAGGGCCGGCCACCCGGCCGGGCGCCTGTCGCAGGGTCCGCTGCTTTCGCCGCCGTCACCGGCCCGGCTCTGCCGGACGCCGGCGGCGCCCACTCCAAGGATTCCCCGATGAGCCAGTTCGAAGTCGCCCGCTCCACCGACGTCAAGGAAAACCAGGCCCTGGCCGTGAAGGCCGGCGCCACGCCGCTGCTGTTGACCCGCGTCAACGGCGCCGTCCATGCCGTCTCCAGCAAGTGCCCGCACCTGGGCCTGTCCCTGGCCAAGGGCAAGGTCGAGGGCGGCAGCATCACCTGTCCCTTCCATGGCTCCCGCTTTGATGTGTGCAGCGGCGACAACCTGGACTGGTGCAATGCCGTGGTCGGCGTGCCGGTGCCGGGCTGGACCTCGCGCCTGATCGCCATGGGCAAGAAGCCGCAGCCGCTGCCGGTGTTCGAGGCCCGCGAGCAGGACGGCAAGGTCTTCGTGCGGGTGCCGGGCTGACGCGGGCGCCGCGAGCGGCCACTGATCATGACTCCCGTCTCCCTGCCCCCCGCGCTGCGCGCCTGGCATGACGCCGGCCAGCGCCACTTGCACCGCGGCCACAGCATCTTCATGCGCCGTGACGGCGCGCCCGATGCCCCGGTGCTCCTGCTCATCCACGGCTTTCCCTCGGCCGGCTACGACTGGGCCGAGCTGTGGCCGGCGCTGACCCGGCGCTATCGCGTGGTGGCGCCGGACCTGATCGGCTTCGGCTTCTCCGCGAAGCCGCGGCCCTATGCCTATGCCATTGCCGACCAGGCCGACCTCTGCGAGGACCTGCTGCGCCAGGAGGGCGTGACCGACTATCATGTGCTGGCCCACGACTACGGCGACACCGTGGCGCAGGAGTTGCTGGCGCGACAGGCGCCGGGGCGTGAGGCGCCGCGCCTGCAGAGCGTGGCCCTGCTGAATGGCGGCCTGTTTCCCGAGGCGCACCGGCCGTTGCCGCTGCAGAAGCTGCTGGCCTCGCCGGTGGGGCCGCTGCTGGCGCGCCTCACCTCGCGGCGCACGCTGTCCGCCAGCATGACGCGCATCTTCGGCGCGCAGACGCCGCCTGCGCCGGCCCTGCTCGAGGCCTTCTGGCAGTTGCTGCTCGCCAATGACGGCCGGCGCGTGCTGGCCCGCCTCATCACCTATATGGAAGAACGGCGCCAGCAGCGTGGACGCTGGGTGGGCGCGCTGGTGCACGGCGCCGTGCCGCTCAAGCTCATCAATGGCGGCGCCGATCCCATCTCCGGCGCGCACATGGTGGCGCGCTACCAGGAGCTGGTGCCGCAGCCGGACATCACCTTGCTGGAGGGCATCGGCCATTACCCGCAGTGCGAGGCGCCTGCGGCCGTGCTCGAGGCCTACCTGGCGTTCCGGGAACGGCTGGACGGGCACTGCTGCACCGCCGGGTCGCGCACAGTCTGACCACGGAGGTCGCATGAATCCCCGCATCAGCATGATTACCCTGGGCGTGCAGGACCTGGAGCGCTCGCGGCGCTTTTATCGCGACGGCCTGGGCCTGCCGGTCATGGACTCGCCGCCCGAGGTCGCCTTCTTCACCCTCAACGGCAGCTGGCTGGCGCTGTACGGGCGCGAGGCGCTGGCCGCGGACGCGCAGGTGCCGGCCGCGGGCCGCGGCTTTGCCGGCATCACCCTGGCGCACAACGTCGCCAGTGCTGCCGCGGTGGACGCGCAACTGCAGGAGGCGGTGGCGGCGGGTGCCACGCTGGTGAAGCCGGCGCAGCCCACCACCTGGGGCGGCTATGCGGGCTACTTCGCCGATCCTGACGGCTATCTCTGGGAAATCGCGCACAATCCGTTTTTCTGGGTAGGCCCGGCGGACGCATCGCCCGGCGCGGCCTGAGCCGTCCGCCGGGCCCTGGCGCGCTGCCGCGTCCCGCGCCGGCCCTGGAGCGCGCGTAGCGGACAGTCCGTGTCGCTCATCGGGGATTCGGTCCCCAGAGGGGATAAGGGCTTTGCACGGGCGTGCCGGTTTGCTGGACTCGGGGCCTGGCCCTTCCCGACCCCGAGCCCCGCCGATGACCTCCGCCCAGGCCCGCCTTGTTTCCCGCGTTGCCAATGACACCTTTGGCCACTCCCGGCGCCTGCTGCCGGCGCAGCCCTGGTGGCACAACCTCGATCCGTCCTTCCACAAGTTTCCGGATGACTTCTACCTCGACCTGAAGACGCAGGCCATGGTGGGCGCCACCGCCGCGGTCGATGTCGGCATGCGCACCGCCGCCGCCGGCCTCGCCCTCACCATGGGGCTGCCGACGCTGCCGCTGATGTTGAAGAAGGATCGTGCGCAATGGGGCTTCTACAAGGCGCTGGCCAACGAGCATGACGCGCCGCGCTCCTTCCCGCGTCCGCGCCAGGCGGTCGAGGTGCGCAAGCACAAGCCGCATCTGCTGGAATACCGTCCCCCGGAGGGCACGGTGGAAGTGCTGTCCTTCGAGAGCCGCTTCCAGGCCGTGAATCCGGAAATGCGCGAGCACTACGCGCGCTTCCGCCGCAACCGCATCGCCTGGGCCGAGCACTGGCGCCACGACGGCGCGCCGCGCCCCACCATCTGCCTGATCCACGGCTACGTGGCCGACCCCTACTGGGTCAATAGCCGCTTCCTGGCGCTGCCCTGGTTCTACAAGATGGGCTACAACGTGCTGCTCTACACGCTGCCCTTCCATGGCCGGCGCAAGGAGTGGTTCGCGCCGGTGAGCGGGCATGGCGTGTTTTCCTACGGCCTCAGCCACATCAACGAAACCGTCGCGCACGCGGTGCACGACTTCCGCCTGTTCCTGGACTACCTGGAGGCGACCGGGGTGCCGCAGTTCGGCGTCACCGGCATCTCCCTGGGCGGCTACACCACCGCCCTGCTGGCCGCGGTCGAGGACCGCCTGGCCTTTGCCGTGCCCAATGTGCCGGTGGCCTCGCTGGTCGACCTCGTGCTCGAGTGGTTTCCGGCGGCGCCGGTGTTCAAGGCGGCGCTGCGGCTGTCGGGCACCAGCATCCAGGAGGCGCGCCATGCCTCCGCGATGGGCAATCCGCTCACCTACGATCCCTTGCTGCCGAAGGAGCGCCTGATGATCGTCGGCGGCGCCGGCGACCGCTTTGCCCCGCCCAAGCACACCCGCCTGATCTGGGACCACTGGAACCATCCGCGCCTGCACTGGTTTCCGGGCAACCACCTGATCCACCTGGACCAGGGCCGCTACCTGCGTGAAATGGCGCGCTTCCTGCGCGATATCGGCTTCGACCGCGGCTGAGGCGCCGGCGGTCGGGGCGGCGGCCGGGGGCCGGCGCGCGGGGTCGGCCTGCGGGCCTGCCCTGCCCTGCACGCCGGGCTGGGCAAGCCGGCCGCGCTGGACGAGAATGCGCCCATGGCCGTTGGCCACCCATGACCACAGCGCCCGGGGCGCAGACAAGCAGGAGACGTGCAGCGTGCGCAAGGCATTGCAGTGGGGGCTGGCCTGTCTGGCCGCCTGGGGCGCGGGGGCCATCGCGGCGCCGGCGGTGGAAGTACCGGTCATCGAGCATGCCGGCTACACCTTTTGCGCCAACGAAGCCAACGACGCCATGTCGCTGGGGCGCATGGTCATGGTCTTTAATCGCAGCCGCGAGCAGGTCAATGCCGATCCCTCGCTGCCGCCCTATGTGCGCGGCATGGCCGCCGACCTCTTCCGCGGCATGGATGCGGGCGAATTCCCGACCTATGCCCATTTTGCCAGCCGCCGCTTCATGGCCTGCCTGGAAACCCAGAAGGTCCCGCTGGAGGCCACCGAGAACCGGGCCTTTGCCTGCGTCACCCGGGTCGACATCCCCTACTTCTTCTCCGTGCTCAAGCGCGCCGGCGAAAGCCGCGAGGCGGCCATTCCCAAGCTGCAGAAGGCGCTGGCGGGCTGGCGCTTTCCCGAAGGCCTGGTCGGGGTGCTGGCGGAGCCCTCCTGGCGGGCGCGCAACATGGAGGAGATCCGCAATCTGCAGCTCTTCCTGATGAGCAGCTGCCTGCTGCCGCCGGAGGAAGTGGCGCATTTCTACGGCGCGCCGCCGGCGTCCGGCAACGGCAATGGTGCCGGCAAGGGCGCGGCGGCGGGCGCTGGCGCCGGCGCGGCGGCGGGCGGCACTTCGGCGGGTGCAACGGCTGCGCCGGCCCCGGCCAGGGCGACCCCCGCCCCGGGCAAGGCCGCCAGTCCCAAGGCGGCCCGCTAGGGCTGGCGGCCGGTACTCGGACACTGCCGGCCCCGGCCTTGGCCTTGGCGCGGCGCCCCGCCGCGCCGGACCTGATCGAGAACCCCGGGCCGGCGCCGGATGTCCGTCCGCCGCCCGCCCCTGTGCCAACCGGAGGCCGCGCCATGTCGCACATCAGCACGCCCGAAAACGAAGCCCTGGTCAGCGCGGCCTATGCCGCCGCCCTCCAGGACCGCTCCGAGGGACGCGAGCTGTCGCCCTCCCTGCAACTCCTGTACGAAGTCGAGATGCTCTGCCAGGAGGTCAATAGCGGCGCCTCCTTCGAGCAGTATTTCCGCTGGGCCAGCCTCGAGGAGATCCGCCAGGCCCCCGCCCGGCTGGAGGAGCTGGGCCTGCCGGCGCTGGCGCGGCTGGTCCGCACCGCGGCCACCGTGGCCTTCCCGGCCGGGTTGCCGGCCTCCGAGGCTGAAGTGGACGAGCTCACCGACTGGAGCCCCGAGCAGGACGCCGAGCTGGCCCTGCTGGCCGACGAGCTCACCGACGCCAACGGCCTGCTCACCGATACCCTGGCCGACTGGTATCGCCGCGCCCGCGGCGACTGATCCCGCCCTTTCGCTGCCGTCCACGCCAAAAATGCCCGCCACGGCCCCTTGTGCGCCTGCCTTTTGGGGCCGAATCCGCTAGAATGCGGCCCCCCGCCTTCCCCATATCCTTGTTGAGGTAGTGATGTTCAGCAACGTGACCCTTGCCGGCTTTGATCCCGAACTGGCCCAGGCCATCGCCCAGGAAGAGGCCCGTCAGGAAGACCATATCGAGCTCATCGCTTCCGAAAACTACTGCTCCCCGGCCGTCATGGAAGCCCAGGGCAGCAAGCTCACCAACAAGTACGCGGAAGGCTATCCGGGCAAGCGCTACTACGGCGGCTGCGAGTACGTCGACATCGTCGAGCAGCTCGCCATCGACCGCGCCAAGGCCCTGTTCGGTGCCGACTACGCCAACGTGCAGCCGCATGCCGGCTCCCAGGCCAACGGCGCCGTCTACCTGGCGCTGCTGAACGCCGGCGACACCGTGCTCGGCATGAGCCTGGCCCATGGCGGCCACCTCACCCACGGCGCCAAGGTGAACTTCTCCGGCAAGACCTATAACGCCATCCAGTACGGCCTCAACACCGAGACCGGCGAAGTCGACTACGACGAAGTCGAGCGCCTCGCGCTGGAGCACAAGCCGCGCATGATCGTCGCCGGTTTCTCCGCCTACTCGCGCATCATGGACTGGCAGCGTTTCCGCGACATCGCCGACAAGGTCGGTGCCTACCTGATGGTCGACATGGCGCACGTGGCCGGCCTCGTCGCCGCCGGTGTGTACCCGAACCCGGTGCAGATCGCCGACGTCACCACCACCACCACGCACAAGACCCTGCGCGGTCCGCGTTCCGGCCTGATCCTGGCGAAGAAGAACGAAGAGATCGAGAAGAAGCTGCAGAGCGCCGTGTTCCCCGGCATCCAGGGCGGCCCGCTCGAGCACGTCATCGCCGCCAAGGCCGTGGCCTTCAAGGAAGCGATGGCGCCCGAGTTCAAGACCTACCAGGCCCAGGTGGTGAAGAACGCCCAGGCCATGGCCGAGGTGCTGATCGGCCGCGGCTACGACATCGTCTCCGGCGGCACCGACAACCACCTCTTCCTGCTCTCGCTGATCAAGCAGGACGTGACCGGCAAGGATGCGGACGCCTGGCTGGGTAGCGCCGGCATCACCGTGAACAAGAACGCGGTGCCCAACGATCCGCGCTCGCCCTTCGTGACCTCCGGCATCCGTATCGGCACCCCGGCGGTGACGACGCGTGGTTTCGGCGAAGCCGAATGCCGCGAGCTGGCCGGCTGGATCGCCGACATCATCGACAGCCGTGGCGATGCCGCGGTGATCGCCGCTGCCGCCGCCAAGGTCAAGGCGGTGTGTGGCAAGTTCCCGGTCTACCCGAAGTAAGGTGTTCCACCGTCCTGCGTGAAGGTGGCGTCCTGCCTGGAGCGACAGGTTCGGTGAAGCGGAAGTGAGGCGTTCGGTCGCGCGAATGAAGCTGCCGGGCGGCCTGCCGCAGGTTGGTTTCCCCTCTCCCCTCGTGGGAGAGGGGAGGTGGCCGAAGCCGGGGCCTCCGCTCCCCCACCCTCTCCCGCGGGCGGAAAGGGAGCCAGGGCGGTGTTCCGCCGCCGTACTCTCGCCGCAGGGCGGGAGATGCAGTACAAGATGCACTGTTGTTGCCGAGACACAGGAAGGTTCTTTAGAGGTTCTTTATGCACTGCCCTTTTTGCAGCGCCGATGACACCAAGGTCATCGATTCCCGACTGGTCGCCGACGGCGACCAGGTCCGCCGTCGCCGCGAGTGCACCTCCTGCGGCGAGCGCTTCACCACTTTCGAGACCGCCGAGCTCGTGCTGCCGCGCATCATCAAATCCGATGGCGTGCGCCAGCCCTTCGACGAGGAAAAGCTCCGCGCCGGCCTGATGCATTCCCTGCAGAAGCGCCCGGTGTCCATCGAGCAGATCGACGAGGCCGTCAACCGCATCCTGCACCGCCTGCGCGCCACCGGCGAGCGCGAGGTCAAGTCGCGCATGGTCGGCGAACTCGTCATGGATGAACTCAAGCAGCTCGATTCCGTGGCCTATGTGCGCTTTGCCTCGGTCTACCGCAGCTTCCAGGACATCAGCGAGTTCCGCACCGAGATCGAAAAGCTCGAGCGCGACAACCAGGCGGCGCCATGACCGCGGTCGACGACCTCCGCTACATGAGCGAGGCCCTGCGCCTCGCCCGTCGCGGCTGCTACACCACGCAGCCGAACCCGCGCGTGGGCTGCGTGCTGGTCAAGGACGGCGTCGTCGTGGGCGAGGGCTACCATGCCCGTGCCGGCGGCCCGCATGCCGAGGTCGTGGCCCTCAAGCAGGCCGGCTACCGGGCCTTTGGCGCCACCGCCTACGTCACCCTTGAGCCCTGCGCCCACCACGGCCGCACGCCGCCCTGTGCCAACGAGCTCGTCATCGCCGGCATCAAGCGCGTGGTCGCCGCCAGCCTGGACGCCAACCCGCTGGTGGCCGGCAAGGGCGTCAAGCTGCTGCAGGACGCCGGCATCGCCGTCACCGTGGGCGTGCTGGAGGCGGAGGCGCGCGCGCTCAACGCCGGCTTCCTGCGCCGCATCAACGGCGGCCTGCCTTGGGTGCGCCTGAAGCTGGCCGCCAGCCTCGACGGCCGCACCGCCATGGCCAATGGCGACTCCAAATGGATCACCGGCCCCGAGGCGCGCCGCGACGTGCAGAAGTGGCGCGCGATGAGTTCGGCGGTCATTACCGGCGTCGGCACCGTGCTGGCCGACGACCCGGCGCTGACGGTGCGTCCGGAGGAATGGACGGACTGGCGCCATGGCGAGGTGGTGCCGCCCTGGCGCGTGGTGCTGGACCGCGAGTTCCGCACGCCGCCCGGTGCCCGCCTCTTCACCTCGCCCGGCCGCATCATCGTCGCCGGCGTGCAGGCGCCGTTGCCGCGCCAGGTCGCGCTCAAGGATGCCGGCGCCGAGGTCTGGGTGCTGCCCGCCGCCCGCGACGGCCGCGTCGACCTCAAGGCGCTGCTGCGCAAGCTGGCCGAGGAAGGCGCCAACGAGGTGATGGTGGAGGCGGGCGCCACCGTGGCCGGCGCCTTTGCCCGCGACAGCCTGATTGACGAATTCATCCTGTACACGGCGCCGGTGGTGCTGGGCTCGGCCGGCCGCCCGCTGCTGGAGTGGCCGCTGCAGTCCATCCGCGACCAGCGCCGCTTCGTGATTACCGACACGCGCATGGTCGGCGGCGACGTCCGCACCGTGCTGCGCCCGAAGCCCCTGGGAGGCGCCTGACATGTTTACCGGCATCATTGAAGCCGTCGGCACCATTCGCGCCATCGAACCGCGCGGCGGCGACGTGCGCCTGCGCATCGCCACCGGCAAGCTCGACCTGTCCGACGTCAAGCTCGGCGACTCCATCGCCACCAACGGCGTCTGCCTGACGGCGGTGGAGCTGCCGGGCGACGGCTACGTGGCGGACGTCTCCACCGAGACGCTGGCCTGCTCCACGCTCAAGGACCTCAAGGTCGGCGCCGTGGTCAACCTGGAAAAGGCCCTGCAGCCGCAGTCCCGCCTGGGCGGCCACATTGTCAGCGGACACGTCGACGGCCTCGGCGAGGTGGTGGGCCGCGAGGTCTCCGCGCGTGCCATCCTGTTCCGCGTGCGTGCCCCGCGCGAGCTGGCGAAGTACATTGCGCTCAAGGGCTCGGTCACCGTCGACGGCATCAGCCTGACGGTGAACGACGTGGACGGCGCCGATTTCGTGCTCACCATCGTGCCGCACACGGTGCAGGAAACGAATATCGGCTCCTGGCTGCCGGGCACGAAGGTGAACCTGGAAGTGGACGTGATCGCCCGTTACCTCGAGCGCCTGCTGATGGGCGACAAGGCGGCGGACGGCGGCCATGGCGGCGGCATCACTCTCGGCTTCCTGGCCGAAAACGGTTTCATGAAGTAAGCCGACAACGAATTTTTGCAGTGAGAGAGCCTGACTGATGGCACTGAACACGATTGAAGAGCTGATTGCCGACATCCGCCTCGGGCGCATGGTGGTGCTGATGGACGACGAGGATCGCGAGAACGAAGGCGACCTGGTCATGGCGGGCACGCATGTGCGCCCCGAGGACATCAATTTCATGATCAAGTACGCGCGCGGCCTGGTCTGCCTGCCGATGACGCGCGAGCGCTGCGAGGCGCTCAAGCTGCCGCTCATGGTCACCCGCAACGGCTCCGGCTACGGCACCAAGTTCACGGTGTCCATCGAGGCCGCCACCGGCGTCAGCACCGGCATTTCCGCCGCCGACCGCGCCCGCACCATCCAGGCCGCGGTGGCGCGCGACGCCAAGGCCGCCGACATCGTGCAGCCCGGCCACATCTTCCCGCTGATGGCGGAGCCGGGCGGCGTGCTGCGCCGCGCCGGCCACACCGAGGCTGCCTGCGACCTGTCGCGGCTGGCCGGGCTCGAGCCTGCCGGCGTGATCTGCGAGATCATGAACGAGGACGGCACCATGTCGCGCCGCCCGGATCTCGAGAAGTTCGCCCTGGAGCACAACCTCAAGATCGGCACCATCGCCGACCTCATCCACTACCGCATGGTCAACGAGCAGACCGTGCAGCGCGGCGACGTGCATGTGCTGCCCACCGAGTACGGCGACTTCCGCCTGCACGTCTATCGCGACGCCGGTGGCAGCGATGTCCATGTGGCGCTGGTGCGCGGAGAGCTGGCCGGCGGCGCCGTGCCCACCGTGCGCGTGCACTCGGTGAACTACCTGCGCGACCTGCTGCATGCCAAGTACCAGGGCCGCCTGGGCTGGAACCTGCAGAAGAGCCTCAAGGAAATCGCCGACTCCGGCTGCGGCGTGCTGGTGCTGCTGGGCCAGGACCATGCCTCCGCCGACAGCGCCGGCCATATCGAGGAATTCTTCGGCCTGCGCCCGCGCGCGACCGAGGGCTCCGGCTCCGGCATGTACCGCAATATCGGCACCGGCTCGCAGATCCTGCGCGACCTCGGCGTGACCAAGATGCGCCTGCTGAGCTCGCCGATGAAGTTCAACGCGCTCTCCGGCTTCGGCCTCGAGATCGTGGAATACGTGACCACCGAATAAGCCGGGTCGCGCCGGCGGTCGCCGTGCGCCTGCCGGCGCGGCGGTCGCACACGCCCGGTTGTTACCACTATCGCAATTGGCCGCCGGTCCTGCCGGGGGTCCTTGTTTCCAAGGGGAGACCATTATGAGCAACATCAAGATCATCGAGGGCGGCTTCGCCCAGGCCAATGGCCGCTATGCCATCGTCGTCGCGCGCTTCAACAGCTTTGTCGTGGAGTCGCTGCTGGCCGGCGCCCTCGACACCCTGAAGCGTCATGGCGTCGCCGACGAGAACATCACCGTGGTGCGCGTGCCGGGCGCCTGGGAACTGCCGCTGGTGGCCAGGAAGCTGGCGGAGAAGAAGGGCCATGACGCCATCATCGCGCTCGGCGCCGTGATCCGCGGCGGCACTCCGCACTTTGACTTCGTCTGCAACGAAGCCGCCAAGGGCCTCGGCGTGGTCGGCCTGGAATTCGGCCTGCCGGTGGTGTTCGGCGTGCTGACCACGGACTCCATCGAGCAGGCCATCGAGCGCTCCGGCACCAAGGCCGGCAACAAGGGCGCGGATGCCGCCCTCGGCGCCATTGAAATGGTCTCGGTGCTGCGCGCCCTCGGCTGATCGCACCGGCGTCGCCTCGTCGTCGGCGCCGTGGCTCCCGCCGTCGGCGCGGTGGCCTGGCCCCGTCCCCGGGTCGCCCCGCCGTCGAGCGTGCCGCCCCGGGGCGCCAGTGAGGGCCCGGGCCGCAGCCGCTCCGGTGGTGACACGGGGCCGGTCGGGCGTCAGCGCGACACAGGGGCATTCAAGCCGGGCGGCCGCCCGGCCTGGGCCCAAAGAAAGTCCCCCTAGGGGACGGATTCAACGGGGTTTCCCCGGGTTGGTGTAAGTTGAAGAAAGACAACGGTTCCATCCGTCCCGCCGCGCGCCGCAAGGCACGTCGCTTCGCGCTGCAGGCGCTGTATGAGTGGTCGATCTCGCAGAACCCCATGTTCGAGATCGAGGCCCGCTATCGCGTCGACAACGACATGCACAAGGTCGATCTCGAGTACTTCCACGAGCTCATCCACGAGATCGTGAAAGAGGTCGAGACCATCGACGACACCTTCATGCCGCACCTGGACCGCAAGTTCCATGAGCTCGACCATGTCGAGCGCGCCATCCTGCGCATCGGCACCTACGAGCTGCTGCGCCGCATCGATGTGCCCTACCGCGTGGTGATCAACGAAGGCATCGAGCTGGCCAAGGACTTCGGCGCCACCGAATCGCACAAATACGTCAATGGCGTACTCGACCGCGTCGCCCAGCAGCATCGCCAGCTGGAGCGCTCCGCCGGCTGAGGCGGCGATGCTCGTCCCCCGGCAGTGGTCTTCCCCCGGGCTGAGCGTCACCCTGGCGAGTGCGGGGGACTCCGGCAGATGCCTGCCGGCGCGGCAAGGATGGTGGATCGCGTGGCGGCAATGAGACAGACAGGTAGCCCATGGCCGCACCCGGCGAGTTCGATCTGATCCGCACCTACTTCCAGCGCCCGCTGGCGGACGCCGGCGTGCGCCTCGGCATTGGCGATGACGCCGCGCTGCTGGCGCTGCCGCCGGGCGAGGAACTCGCGGTCACGACCGACACCCTGGTTGCCGGCCATCACTTTCCCGACACCGCGGCGCCCTTTGATATCGGCTGGAAGGCGCTGGCGGTGAACCTCTCCGACCTTGCCGCCATGGGCGCGCGGGCGCGCTGGGTGACGCTGGCGCTGACGCTGCCGGCGAGTGATGAGGCGTTCCTGGGCGAGTTCGCGCGCGGCTTTTTTGCGCTGGCCGAACGCGAGGGCGTTGCCCTGGTCGGCGGCGACACCACGCGCGGCCCGCTCAGCATCACCGTCACCGCCATGGGCACGGTGCCCGCTGGCCAGGCCCTGCGCCGGGCGGGCGCGCGCGCCGGCGACGAGGTCTATGTCTCCGGCACCGTGGGGGACGCCGGCCTCGGCCTGCGCCTCGAGCTCGGGCAATGGCCGGAGGCGCTGGACGTCGCCGCGCAGGCGCTCGCGCTGGCGCGCCTGCACCGTCCCGAGCCCCGCCTGGCGCTGGGCCTCGCCCTGCGCGGCCTCGCCACCGCCGGCCTCGATGTCTCCGACGGCCTGGCCCAGGACCTGGGGCATCTGCTGGCGGCCTCCGGGGTGGGCGCCGAGCTGGAGCTGTCGGCGCTGCCGCGCAGCCCCGCGCTCGCCGGCATCGACACCGCCTTCGCTGATATTCTGGCGCTCACCAGCGGCGACGACTATGAGCTGCTGTTCACGGCGCCGGCAGCGGCACGCGCGGCCATTGCCGCCTTGCCGCTGCCCTGCGCGCGCATCGGCATCATTACCGCGGCGGCCGGCCTGCGCTTTCGCCGTGACGGTGCCGCCATTGACATGCCGGTGGCCGGCTTCACGCATTTTTGAACCGGTGGCCGGACCTCTGCCCGGCTGCCCCTGAAGCCCGGCCTACATTTTTCAAGGAGCGGCCCGCCGCCATGGACAAGAAACCCGACCTGCGCGATCCCCTGCAACTGCTGGCCTTCGGCTTTGGCAGCGGCCTCGCCCCCAAGGCCCCCGGCACCTTCGGCTCGCTGCTGGCGCTGGCGCTGTTCCCGCTGCTGGCGCTGCTGCCCCTGCCGGCCTACCTGGCGCTGCTGGTGGCGGCGTCGGTGGGCGGCATCTGGATCTGCGCCCATGCCGCCCATGCCCTGGATGTGCATGACGACGGCCGCATCGTCTGGGACGAGTTTGCCGGGCAGTGGCTGACGCTGCTGCCGCTGCTGCCGGTGGCGGCCTGGGACGGGGCCACGCTCGCCGCCCTCGCGGCCGGCTTCGGCCTCTTCCGCCTCTTCGATATTGCCAAGCCCTGGCCCATCGGGTATTTCGACAGGAGCGTCCCCGGCGGCTTCGGCATCATGCTCGATGACCTGATTGCCGGCGCGCTGGCCGCCCTGGTCCTGTGGGGCGGGCTGCGCCTGCTGGCCTGAGCCGCCGGCCCCCCTCGACTGCGGAGACCCGCCATGCCCCTGCACCCGCCCGCCCTGCTGCTTGCCGCCGCGCTGGCGTGGCCGGCCCTGGCGCCGGCGGCTCCCGCGGGCACCCCCCATGTCAGCGTGATCGGCCTCATTGGCGACCGCGCCATCCTGCGCATTGACGGCGAGCAGGTCATCCTGCGCAAGGGCGAGTCGCGCGCCGGCGTCAGCCTGCTCGGCATCGAGGCCGGCGAGGCGCTGCTGCGCGTCGGCGCGCGCGAGCGCCGCCTGGGCCTCGGCATGGACACCGGCGGCATGGCGCCGCGCGGTGAACGCCCCAGCGTCGAGGTCGTGCTGGACGGCCAGGGCCAGTTCATCACCAGCGGCATGATCAATGGCCGTGTCGTGCAGCTGCTGGTGGATACCGGCGCCAACTCCGTGTCCATGACCGCCGACGATGCCCGTCGCCTGGGCATCGACTACCGCGTCGACGGCGAGCCGGCGCGCAGCTTCACCGCCGGTGGCGTGGTCCGCGCCTGGGTGGTGCGCTTGAAGTCCGTGCAGGTCGGCCCCATCGTGGTTACTAACGTGATCGCTACCGTGCGCGAAGCGCCCACGCATTCCCCCATCCTGCTGGGCATGTCCTTCCTCAGCCAGGTGGATCTCCGGCAGGAGCGCAACCGCCTGCGCCTGACCGCGCGCTGAGCGGCCGCCCTTGCGGCCTGGCGAGGGGCGGGACCTCCAGGGCCGCCTCCCTGCCGTAGCCGCGCCCTTGTCCCTGCCTTGTCCGGGCGCCTGTCAGGCGCTTGTCGGGTCGCGACCCGGGGTCGGGATGCTACAATCGCCGCCCCCCAGACTGGAGTTTCCCGTGCCTGTCGTCTTTGTTGCCTCCTCGCGCCTGCCCACGCGCCACGGCACTTTCATGCTCCACGGATTCGAGGATCCCGAAACCGCCAAGGAACACGTCGCCCTCGTCATGGGCGAGGTGGGGGATGGCGAGCCGGTGCTGCTGCGCGTCCACTCCGAGTGCCTGACCGGCGACGGCTTCGGCTCCCTGCGCTGCGACTGCGGCCCCCAGCTCGAGGCGGCCATGGCCAAGGTGGCCGGCGCCGGCCGCGGCATCATCCTCTACCTGCGCCAGGAAGGCCGCGGCATCGGCCTGCTCAACAAGATCCGCGCCTATCACCTGCAGGACGCCGGCGCCGACACCGTCGAGGCCAACGAGCAGCTGGGCTTTGCCCCCGACCTGCGCGAGTACTCCATGTGCGAGGACATGCTGCGCCACCTGGGCGTGAGCCGGGTGCGCCTGATGACCAACAACCCGCTCAAGGTCGCCGCCCTCGAGGCCCACGGCGTCAGGGTGGTGGAGCGCGTGGCGCTGATGACCGGGCGCAATCCGCACAACGAGCAGTACCTGGCCACCAAGCAGGGCAAGATGGGCCATATGTTCCTGGAGCAGGACGAGTAGTCCGCGCGGCAGGGCGTGCCATGAAAAAAACCGGCCGTGGCCGGTTTTTTTACGCGCGTCGCCCTCGCGGTCTCAGGTCGTGGCGGTGACCACGGTGAGCGCCGGCAGCACGTCCAGGCGGGCGCGGATGGCGCGCTCGATGCCGGCGGCGTCGAGGCCGCACTCGGCCAGCATCTCCGCCGGCGAGGCATGCTCGATAAAGGCATCGGGGATGCCGAGGTTGAGCAGCGGCAGCAGCAGCTTCTCGCGCGCCAGGCATTCGTTCACCGCGGAGCCGGCGCCGCCCATCACGGCATGTTCCTCCACCGTCACCAGCAGCTTGTGCGACTGCGCCATCTCGCGCACCAGGGCCTCGTCCAGCGGCTTCACGAAGCGCATGTCGACCACCGTGGCGTTGAGCTTTTCCGCCGCCGCCAGCGCCGCCGCCAGGGGGGTGCCGAAGGCGAGGATGGCGACCTTGTCGCCGCGCCGGCGCACGACGCCGCGGCCCAGCGGCAGCGCCGCCATGGTCTTCTCGAGGCGGGCGCCGGGGCCGGTGCCGCGCGGGTAGCGCACCGCGGCCGGACCCTTGTGCTCGAAGGCGGTGAACAGCATCTGCCGGCATTCGTTCTCGTCGGAGGGCGCCATCACCACCATGTTGGGCACGGTGCGCAGGTAGGCGAAATCGTAGGCGCCGGCATGGGTGGGGCCGTCCTCGCCGACCAGGCCGGCGCGGTCGATGCCGAAGGTGACGTCCAGGTTCTGCAGCGCCACGTCGTGCACGAGCTGGTCGTAGCCGCGCTGCAGGAAGGTGGAGTAGATGGCCACCACCGGCTTCAGGCCTTCGCAGGCCATGCCCGCGGCCAGCGTCACCGCGTGCTGCTCGGCAATGGCGACGTCGTGGTAACGCTCGGGGAATTGCTGCGCGAACGCCACCATGCCGGAACCTTCGCACATGGCCGGGGTGATGCCGACGCAGCGCGGGTCGGCGGCGGCCATGTCGCAGAGCCAGTCGCCGAACACGTCGGAGTACTTGGGCTTTTTCGCCACCGGCGCCAGCGTCTTCTCACGCTCGGCGGCCGGGGCGATCTTGGTGATGGCGTGGTAGCCGATGGGGTCGGCCTCGGCGGGCGCAAAGCCCTTGCCCTTGGTGGTGTAGACATGCAGCAACTGCGGGCCGGGCGCGTCGCGCAGGTTGCTGATGGTGGTGACCAGGGTCTCGAGGTCGTGGCCGTCGATGGGGCCGACGTAATTGAAACCGATGGACTCGAACAGCGCGCCCGGCGAGTTCACCAGGTGCTTCATGCTCTCCTCGGCGCGGCGCGTGAAGTTGAGCGTGGCCGGCATGGCCGAGAGCACGCGCTTGCCGCCCTCGCGCAGCGCGATATAGGTCTTGCTGGCCCAGATGCGCGCAAAGTAATTGGAGAGGCCGCCGACATTCTTGGAAATGGACATGCCGTTGTCATTGAGGATGACAAGCATGTTGGCGCCCTGGTGGGCGGCGTCGTTGAGCGCCTCGAAGGCCATGCCGGCGGTCATGGCGCCGTCGCCGATGACGGCGCAGACCTTGCGCGGGCTGCCGGTCATGCGCGCCGCCAGGGCCATGCCGAGGGCGGCGGAAATGGAGGTGGAGGAGTGGCCGACGCCAAAGGTGTCGTAGACGGATTCCTCGCGGCGCGGGAAGGCGGCCAGGCCGTCCTTCGCGCGCATGGTGAGCATCTGTTCCTTGCGCCCGGTGAGGATCTTGTGCGGATAGGCCTGGTGGCCGACGTCCCACACCAGGCGGTCGCCGGGCGTCTCGTAGCAGTAGTGCAGGGCCACGGTCAGCTCGACCACGCCAAGGCCGGCGCCAAAATGGCCCCCGGTCTGCCCCGCGCACCACAGCAGGTACTCACGGACTTCACGGGCGAGCGCGGGCAGCGCCTCGGCCGGCAGCGTGCGCAGCTGGTCGGGGGTGGGCACCTGGTCCAGCAGCGGCGTCTCGGGGCGCTCGCGGGGGATCTCGGTGAAAGGGGTGGTCGGGGTGAACATCAGTGATCGGCCCATCCTGGCGGGAGCGGCGATTATACCGGAGGGGGGGCGGGGCGCGGAGGGAAATCGCCGGACAAGCCGGCCGTGGCGGCTGCGCATTAGGCCCTGATTTTGCTAGTGATTTCGACTGAGGCGGGCAAGCCCGGGC
>JAZKHS010000061.1:0-4738 GCA_040385265.1 Pseudomonadota bacterium
CGGGAAGCGGGAAGCGGGAAGCGGGAAGCGGGAAGCGGGAAGCGGGAAGCGGGAAGCCAGGCAGACTGCCCGGGCGCCGGGCCCCGGAAAAGCAAAAGGCCGGTTACTTTCGTAACCGGCCTTCGGCCTTTATGGTGACCCCACGGGGATTTGAACCCCGGTTACCGCCGTGAAAGGGCGATGTCCTAACCGTTAGACGATGGGGCCGGAACCTGGTGGAGCTAAGCGGGATCGAACCGCTGACCTCTACAATGCCATTGTAGCGCTCTCCCAGCTGAGCTATAGCCCCAGGTGCTGGCTCAATCGGCAGTGCCAATCGAGGCGCGCATTCTATTGGCGGACTTACAAAAGCGTCAAGCGTTCCCTGCACTAAATTTCCTAAATTTTGCCCGACCCTGAACGGCCTGGGCAGAAATCCGCCAAAACGGGTATTTTTTGACCAGAAACAAGCACTTGCCGCAAAAAAAAGGCCGGGCATGGCTAACTCGCCACGACCCGGCCCGTCCGCGGCGCCAAGCGGCGCCGACCATGCTCAGCCCTGCTTGGGCAGGAGCTTTTCGATATCCGCCGCGATGTCCTCGGGCTTGGTTGCCGGCGCATAACGATTAACCACGCGGCCATTCGCATCCACCAGGAACTTGGTGAAATTCCACTTCACGGCCTTGCTGCCGAGCAGGCCGGGCGCAGCGCTGCTGAGGTGGCGGAACAACGGGTGGGCGTCGTCGCCATTGACGTCGATCTTGGCGAACATGGGGAAGGTCACGCCGTAGTTGAGTTCGCAGAACTCGCTGATCTGGGCGTTGTCGGCCGGATCCTGGTTGAGGAACTGGTTGCAGGGGAAGCCCAGCACGGCCAGCCCCTTGTCCTTGTACTTCTCGTAAAGCTCTTCCAGGCCCTTGAACTGGGGCGTGAAGCCGCACTTGCTGGCCGTGTTCACCACCAGCAGCACCTGGCCCCTGAAGTCGGCAATCGCCTTTTCTTCGCCGGTAATGGTCTTGGCCGTGTAATCGTAAACGCTGGTCATCTGCCTCTCCTGGCGGGTTGCTGCTTTAAAGTCGATGGTTTTACTCGGTTTTGCTGCCCGGCTCCAGCCTGAGCGAGGCTGAATTGACGCAATAGCGCAGCCCGGTGGGCTCCGGACCGTCCGGGAAGACGTGCCCCAGGTGGCAACCGCAGGTCCGGCAGGTGATCTCGACCCGCACCATGCCGTGGCTGAGGTCGCGATGTTCCGCGACCGCCCCCTCCCGCAGCGGCTTCCAGAAGCTGGGCCAGCCGGAGCCGGACTCATACTTGGTGTCCGAGCTGAACAGGGCTTCGCCGCAACAGCGGCAGCGGTAGGTGCCACTGCCGTGCTCGTCGTAGTAGAGACCGCTGAAGGCACGTTCGGTGCCCTTCTCGCGGCAGATGCGGTATTCCTCGGGCGACAGCTCCTGGCGCCACTCGGCCTCGGACTTCACCCGCTGGTCTTCACTCATGGCTTCTCTCCTTCTGGTTGGCCTGATTGGCGCCGGCCGGCTCCCGGTCGCGCCCTGCCCACCCCGGACCTGGACGGCAACCGCCGCCAGGGAGTAGTCCGCCGTCGTGGCAACCGTCTCACCCGGGACTTGCAAGATGGAGCCGGAAATCGCGATTTCATGACAGGGGACAAACAAAATTTTCCGCACAGCCCTTGGCAGGACCCTGAAATAGGGAATAGCCTATGACTCAGCCCTTTAAACCCTAGAGCCACCCCATGCCCACCCTGGCCATTGACCTGCTCTTCCAGGTCGAACAGTTCCTCGCGGACTTTCCCGACATCAGCGCCTCCCAGTTCGGCGTCCAGTTCCGCAAGGATCCCAACTTCGTTGGCGAGCTAAAGAAGGGCCGCAACCCGCGCATGAACACGGTCGAGCAGCTCCTCACCGCCATGGATGACTACCGCCGCCAGCATCCCTCCGGCGCCATCATCACCTCCACCCCCACGGCCGCCGGCGAGCGGCAAGAGCGCCCCATGGAAATCAAGAAGTCCGAGAAACTCCTCAACGTCTGCTACGACATCCGCGGCCCCGTGCTCAAGGCCGCGAATGCCATGGAGGAGCAGGGCCACCGCATCATCAAGCTCAATATCGGCAACCCGGCCCCCTTCGGCTTCGAGGCGCCCCAGGAAATCCTGGCCGACGTCATCGCCAACCTGCCCAACGCCATCGGCTACTGCGAGTCCAAGGGACTGTTCGCGGCGCGCAAGGCCATCGTGCAGTACTACCAGCAGCGCGGCCTGTTCGGCGTCGACGTGGGCGACGTCTATATCGGAAACGGCGTCTCCGAGCTCATCGTCATGGCCATGCAGGCCCTGCTCAACCCGGGCGACGAAATGCTGATCCCGGCCCCGGACTATCCGCTCTGGACCGCCGCCGTCAGCCTGTCCAGCGGCACCCCGGTGCACTACCTCTGCGACGAGGAAAACCACTGGTATCCCGACCTCGAGGACATGGAAAAGAAGATCACGCCCAACACCCGCGGCATCGTGGTCATCAATCCCAACAATCCCACCGGCGCGGTCTACCCCAGGCACATCCTTGAGGGCATCGTCGCCCTCGCCCGCAAGCACAACCTCGTGCTCTTCGCCGACGAGATCTACGACAAGATCCTTTACGATGATGCCGTCCACGTCTGCCTCGCCACGCTGGCCTCGGACCTGCTGACGGTGACCTTCAACGGCCTCTCCAAGTCCTATCGCGTGGCGGGCTTCCGCTCCGGCTGGCTCATGGTCAGCGGCAGCAAGGACCAGGCGAAGGACTATATCGAGGGCCTGGACATGCTGGCCTCCATGCGCCTCTGCGCCAACGTGCAGGCGCAGTACGCCATCCAGACCGCGCTCGGCGGCTACCAGAGCATCAACGACCTGATCAAGCCGGGCGGGCGTCTTTACGAGCAGCGCGACCTGGCCGTCGAGATGCTGAACGCCATCCCCGGCGTCAGCTGCGTCAAGCCGGAAGGCGCGCTCTACCTGTTCCCGCGCCTGGACCCCAAGGTCTATCCCATCGCGAACGACCAGGAGTTCATCCTCGAGCTGCTGAAGGCCGAGAAGGTGCTGCTGGTGCAGGGCACCGGCTTCAACTGGCCGACGCCGGACCACTTCCGCGTGGTTTTCCTGCCCAACAAGGAAGACCTCAAGGAGGCCATCACCCGCCTGGCGCGCTTCCTGGAAGCCTACCGCCAGCGCCACGGCACCCAGTAACGCTCCTGCCTGCGGCCCGACGCTACCGGGCCGCAGGATCCTGTGGAACACTGGGAGATCCGGCAGTTTCTCCTTCGTGCCACCGTCAGGTCGCCCGGTCCTTTGCCGCACCGTCATGGATCCACTTCCGTCCGCGCCCACTTCCTGAACCCGGCCAGTTTCCGCTCCCTCCCTTGACCCTTGCCGTCCAGGCCCGCCTGTACCCCCCTCCCCGACCACCGGGAATCCTGCTGCTCACCCGTGATTCCCCTAGGCGGGCAGGCGATTTCCCTAGAAGACCTCCAGGGCCGGCCGCCTCAGTGCTGCAGTGGCTCCGTCAACGCCACCATGGCCTCCGGCTGCCCCGAGGCTTGCTGCCCTCAATGCAGCCCATTCCCCGCCACCGCAGGAGCCGTCCGCTCATGCACCCACTCCCGGACAAACCCCTGTTTTACTAAGGCTTTGTGGGCAATCTGTTACCGCTGCACACTTGAAATCCGCCTCGGCTGTCCCTAAGTTGCACGGTATCCAGAAAGGAGTGATTAACCCCATGTTCCGCATTTTCCTGTTCCTGCTCACCAACCTCGCCGTGATGGTCGTCGCCGGCATCGTGCTCAGCGTTCTCGGCGTCGGCGCCACCCACACGGCCGGCAATCAGCTCAACCTGATGAACCTGCTGGTGATGTGCTTCGTGTTCGGCATGGTGGGTTCGCTGGTCTCCCTGTTCCTGTCCAAGTGGATGGCCAAGCGCACCACCGGCACCGAGCTCATCACGAACCCTCGCACGGAAGAAGAGCGCTGGCTGGTCGACACCGTGCAGGAGCTGTCCAACCGTGCCGGCATCAAGATGCCGGAAGTGGGCATCTTCCCCAGCTACCAGTCCAACGCCTTCGCCACCGGCTGGAACAAGAACGCCGCCCTGGTGGCGGTGTCCGCGGGCCTGCTGCAGCGCATGAACCGCAATGAAGTGCGCGCCGTGCTCGCCCACGAGATCGGCCACGTCGCCAACGGCGACATGGTGACACTGGCGCTGGTGCAGGGCGTGGTCAACGCCTTCGTCATGTTCTTCTCGCGCATCATCGGCAACTTCGTGGACCGCGTGATCTTCAAGAACGAGGAAGGGCCCGGCATCGCCTACTTCGTCACCAGCATCATCGCCGATATCGTGCTGGGCATCCTGGCCTCCACCATCGTCATGTGGTTCTCCCGCTTCCGCGAGTTCCGCGCCGACGAGGCGGGCGCCCGCCTGGCCGACAAGCAGTCCATGATCAGCGCCCTGCGCCGCCTGCAGGCCGAGCATGAAATGCCCGACCAGATGCCGACCGAGATGACCGCCATGGCCATCACCGAAGGCAAGCGCGAAGGCTTCAGCATGGCGGCCCTGTTCATGAGCCACCCGCCGCTGGAAAAGCGTATTGCCGCCCTGGAGATGAAGCAGATCTGATCTTCTCCCCCTGGAAAAGCCCCGCCCCGGCGGGGCTTTTTTATGGCCGTCCGCCTGACGCTCCAAGCCTCCCCTGCCTGCTGCCCCTGCCTGCTGCC
>JAZKHS010000061.1:4838-22823 GCA_040385265.1 Pseudomonadota bacterium
CATGCCTGCTGCCCATGCCTGCTGCCCATGCCTGCTGCCCATGCCTGCTGCCCATGCCTGCTGCCCATAAAAAAGCCCCGCATAAGCGGGGCTTTTTTATGGTTTACGACTGCATGAGGCATCCTATTGAAGCGATACCCCTGGAGTCGAGGGAGGCACCCGTGCCGGCGAGCCTCCCTGAACCAGGCCTTACTTGTCTTCCGAACGCTGGTGCTTGAAGAACACACCGTTGTCGCCGAAGGCAGACACGATCAGCGGCGAGGTCAGTTCCAGTTCGCCGATTTTCTTGGCGCTGGCACGACGTTCGTTCGCATACTGGGTCTGCAGCGACGGGAAGATCGAGGTCTTGATTTCCATCGAGGTCGCATACACGTCGTAAAGCTTGGAGCCTGCACCCAGGGACGCCATGTCGTAGCGGAAGTCATGAGCCGCGGTAGAGAAGCGGGTCTTGACCTCGGCGCGCGGCACGAAGTAGATCTGGGTCGGAGCCTTCGGGTAAGTGACAGTGGAACCCGTCTGGGTCACTTCCGCCATGTCGTTCATGATCACCAGGGTCGGCTTGGTGCTGACCAGGCCGAACAGCAGGACGCTGCCCAGCGAGTCCGAAGACGGCAGGACATAGTTCGACAGTTCGTTGGCGAAGAAGTTGTAGTTGGTGCCCTGACCGGTGAGGGTGTAGAGCGCCGACACGTTCTCGGACGGCTTGCCGTTCACGAAGGACTTCCAGGCCAGGCCCGGAACGAAGGCCCCCTTGGAGGGGTCTTCGGTGACCGACAGACGCAGCAGGCCGTGGTTCGAACCCTGGAACAGGCCGGTGTAGCCGTTGCCAATGACCGGCACGAACTTCACCTTGGCCATGGCGCCATGCTGGTGGATAGGCTTGACGTAGCCAGGATCAGACACGTCCTTGCGGTCCTGCACCTTCTTCCAGAGGATGGAGCTGATCAGGCCGCCGGTGTCGGTCGGCTTCAGGGCCGGCATGGTGGTCTTGTACTGCGTGCGCACGGCGCCGTTCACCCAGAGGTGATCAGCCTTGGCGCTGGCAGGCCAGGTTTCGTAGTTTGCCGGCATGTTCAGGCCCCAGGGCTTGAACGCGTTTTCCACGCCAGTCAGGCTGAGCGCCAGCTGCGGGTTGTGACGACGCAGCACGTCCACCATCGTGGTGTTCTCGACCCAGTTGAAACCTTCCGGGGTGTAGATTTCCGGACGGTAGTCGCTGGTGTAGAAGCGGTCGGTCATCAGGCGACGGGACGCGTTCAGAATGAAGATCTGGAACGCGGTTTCGCCGAAGGCGAAGCCATCCGGACGGGTGGTTTCCGCCATCATGCCCACCATCGTATCGATCTTCTCGATATCGTTGTTGTAGATGCGCTTCAGCTCAGCCAGGGTCGCCGCATCCGTGGTCAGGTCCTCGAACTTGGTGATCGGGTTGAGGCGGATCTGGCGACGGAACTGGTTGTAGCGGGGCACGCCACGCTCACGGTCACGAAGGATGTCGGTAGCCGCGAGGTCGATGTTGCCAGTGCCCGGGACGGCCAGGTTGCGCATGAAGTTCGGGAAGTTATTCAGCGTCAGCGAACCGGGGTTCGTGATACCGAAGGAGTACCACAGGCGATCCGGACGCTCGCTGTTCAGCAGGGGCTCGGCGCTGCCTTCACGGGTGTTCTCGATCGGGATGGAGCGCTTGACGTCGTTGGTGCCGATGTCATAGATGTCCACCTTGTCGCGCATCAGCGGGTGCATGCGGTACACGGACACGAACTCTTCCGTAAGCGTGTAGGGAACGCTGTAGTTGTTCGGAGCAGCAGCGCCCACCAGGCCACCCAGGGCGTGGTCAAGGGCGGAGTTGCCGGCCGAGTCTTCGAGGTTGGGATCGAAACCAAGAACGGTATTGATCCAGGAGCTGGTGGAAGCCAGGTCTTCGCGCAGCATGCGCACTTCGCTCTGGTACTTGTCACGAGTCGGATTCTGGCCGAGCAGGCCCCACCAGTTGGCGTACATCGCACGCTCGGTCACCGGGTTGGCGATGACGGCCGGGGTCCATTCCACCGTGTGGATCTTGGCCATGAGTGCGGAGTTGACCAGGCGAGCCTTGTCGTAGATCCACTGGTCACTCTGGGTCGGGTACTTCTGCTTCAGCACGGTGGCGATGGCATTGTGCTCTTTGGTGAAGAGCTGGTGCAGCATGCTCAGGCCAACCCACCAGTTGTCGTTGAAACCGGTGATGGGCTTGCCATTGACCAGGCTGGTGGGCAGGGTGCCGTCGGCGTTGACCTTCAGCTTGCCATCCACGAAGGAGCGGATGCTGTCGCTGGTGGCCTTGCTGCTGCCGTACAGCTGCGAACCATCCCACCAATGGGTGTTGTGGTTGCGGTAGGTAGCGGGCTTGCCGGCGTCAGCGGCCGAGCGATAGGTGTCGGCCTTGGTGCGACGGACATCCAGGTAGCCGGTGCCGAGGGCGTCGCCAGCCGGCAGCGGCACGCGGATCGGGTTGGTGGTCTGGTTGGGACCGTGGTCGACCCAGTCGTGGACCATGAACTGGATCCAGGAGGCGGCGATGAAGTTGAGGCTGGGGGCAGGCTTGAACTCGCCACGGGCGAGCAGCTTGTTGGAGATTTCACGCGGATTCGGGTACAGCAGCGTGGTGGCCTCGGTTTCACCCTGGGTGTAGGTCGGGTTCACGTTGCGGCCGAAGCGGTTGTAGACAGAGCCTTCCGCGGGGTTGGAGAGGATATTGCAAGTACCGTCTTCAGTACGAGCGCCAAGGCTGCGCGCATCGCAGGTGATGCCGGCATTGAGGCGCGTGTAGTCCTCAAGGTCGAACATATTGTTTTTGAGAAGATCAGAGCGTTCACCCGCAAGGGTGAGCAGCCCCGCCACGACTCCGAGCGTGCCGAACTTGGTGAGTGCCGGCCATGTAACCCATACCGCCATTTTATTTCTCCCTGGTGGAATTGTTCTTTCCGGAATGCCGAGCCTGGGCAAGGCAGGTCGCGATTGTAGGGAGGGATTGAGGGTGGGCACGCCCTCCTTCGGTAGGGCTTAAACCCTTCAGTTACAAAACTCACTGCGCCACTTACGCACAGGAAATTGGCGGACAATTTTCCAAAAAAAACGCGGCCCGCTATTCACGGGCCGCGTCATTGTTACAACCATAGAAACTTACTTGGTCAGGACATACTGCACCGTGCTGTCAACATCGCCAGCACCGGCGCTGCACCAGGGGTGGGGCGCGGCGGGCATGCCGATTGGCACGCTCGTGCCCATTTCACCCGGGCCGTATTCGCGACGCATCTTCTGGTAGTCCCAGTAGTAGTTGTCCTTGTCCCAGTCCACCTTCACGAAGTACTTGTGGCGTTCGATGAAGCGGTTGCGCTGGGTCGAGGGGTCGTTGCTGCTGTACTCGGTGTTGCGGTAGACGCGGAACACGTCGCCCTTGCGGTTGAGGTCAGGCCAGGCCGCCGGCTGGTCGGGCGAGCCGAGCGCGGGACGGACCGGCGCATGGATCGTGTAGTACTGGTTGTACAGCGCGGAGCCCTCGGTGCAGCGATCCGGGTTCACCAGGTCTTCCAGGTTGCGCACATGACCGTCGGACAGCAGGCCGCGGGACTGCGTCCAGTACATGTCGCGCAGGTAGGCGACACGAATGGACTGCTGGTCCTTCTGGTAGATGGTGGGAGCAAAGAATCGGCCCACCTGGTCCAGGCGGAACATGCGCTCGTTGCTGTTGGCACCCACGTTGTCGTTATGGCAGCTGCCGCAGTCGCGATCATAGGCGGTACGGCCCTTGTTCACTTCCGCCACCACGCCCGGGAAGGCCTGCCAGCCGGCCTGCACGAACTGGCCTTCGGCCAGGGCCGCGTTGCCGGTCTGCTCGCCCAGCTTGCCGCGCCACTTCAGCCAGCGATACATGCCCACGTTGATGAGGTCCTTGTCGTCGGCATCCAGCGTGGTCATGTAGGCGGTGAGGGCCTTCAGGTCCGCCGCCCGCATGGAGCCCATGGCGCCATCCGGCTCTTCGGAGTGGATATAGGACCCTTCGAAGCCCACATAGGATTCCGTGTGCGACAGCGAGCGCCGGATCGGCATGTGGTTGGTCACGTTGGGAATGGTGATGGGCGAGAACTGGTAATCGTTGTCGGTTTCGCTGCCCTCCCCGACGTTGCGCACGACATTGTGCTCGCCGGCACCGGCGGGCATGTAGTAGAGCAGCGTGGTCTTGTCGATGTCGGCCTTGCCCGGCATCCAGGACGGGCCTTCCTCGCTGGCGACGATGCCTTCGAAAGTGGCCGTGGTGGCGCCGGTCTTGTCGCCCAGCACCGTCCACTTCATTGACCATTCCGGATTCGGCAGGCCCGGGAACACCTTGGTCACCCTGCTGGTCGGCGTCTTCTCGTAGCTGATGCGGTAGCCGTGGCAGGACGCGCAGTTGAAGCCGGCCCAGGCGCCGCTGCCGGTGTAGGGATGGCTGGACTCCGCGGTGCGGTAGCCCACCCAGCCGGTGTTCTTCGTATTGCCCTTCTTCTTCTGCGGCGTGGCCAGCAGGAAGCCCGGAATCGGGTTTTCCATGGGATAGGGATCGAAGTAGACGTCGTTGATCGCTTCCGCCGGCACTTCCCCCGCCACGGTCTTGTAGGCGCCGAACAGCTTGCGCGGGTCGGCGGGCTGGCGGGTGATGGGGTCGGTGGTCTGGTAGGCGAAGATCTTGCCCCAGTCCAGGTTGCGCATCTTGTGCGCCAGGCCGACGTTGAAGTCATAAGCCCAGAAGATCTTGCGGCCCTGCGCCACCAGGCCGGCAAAGTTGGCGTTGCTGACGTTCACCTTGATGGGGACGATGGCCTTGGTGGTCGCGCCCAGGGTCGACACCACGTCGCACTTGTGGGTGTAGAGGTTGCTGGTGATGCGTTTGGTCTGGGCGTCGATCACATCGTGCGGCTGGCCCGGGCGCAGCAGGGAGTTCAGGTAGCCGGTGCGCTTTTGCACCTGCAGCTGGATCGGGCCCTTGCTGACATGGGACGGCACGCGGAACTGCACCTGGGTGTTGCTCCAGGCGATCACGTCCTTGTCCCAGGAGCTGTGGGTGAAGCTGGTCTCGTAGTTGACCTGGGCAACGATGTCCAGCATCTGGTTATACATCTTCAGATCGGTTTCCAGGATGCGACTGTTGCCGATCATGATCTTGCTGAAGTCCACATCCGTGCCGCTGCCAAAGCCGCTGCCGCGCAGGGTGACCACGTCGCCCGGCTTGATCGTCGGCACTGCCGTGGAGCCGGCCGTCCATACCTGGGCGCCATTGACCAGCATGCTGCTGGCCACGGGGGTCGGGAAGTTGAGGGCCGACAGGGTGCGCGAAACCTCGCGGCCGGCGTCGAAGGAGCAGACCTCTTCCTGCTCGGGAAAGCTGGGCGCGGCATGGACCGCGGGCAGCCAGAGAAGGCTGGCGGCCAGCGCCAGTCCCCGTTTTACCGTTTTTGTTGTCATGATCACTCCCTTGGGGTGTTCCGCGTCCGGGATGGCGGCTAGCGGATCATGCGCCCGCCTGTCGGGTGCCGCCCCCTCCCCAGGGAGGGGGCAAGGAGGGGCAAAGGGGTATGGGAGGGGGGGGTCCTTGCGCTAGGATGCCTGTCAGTCGCCCGACGACACCCAATAACAAAAACAATAGCCACACAGGATGCCCACCATGACCGCAAAGTCTGGAACCGGCCCGTCCGCGCGCCTCCGCCGCGATGAGCTGCTGCATCTGCTGGACCGTAGCGCTGACTTCACCCTGACCCTGCTGATGGCGCCCGCCGGCTTCGGCAAGTCGACCCTGCTGCAGCAGTGGCAGCAGCACCGACCCGACCTGCGCAGCGCCCTGGTCACCCTGGACGCCAGCGACGCCGACCCGGTTCGCTTCTTCCGCCGCATGGGTGGCGCCCTGCGCCGCGCCGTACCGGGCTTCGACCCGCTCGCCTACAACCCCATCTCGGCCGAGATCGCGCTGCCGCCCGCAGCAGTGGCCGATGCCCTGGAGCAGGCCCTGGCCGACGTGCCAGGGCCGCTATGGGTGTTGCTGGACGACTTCCAGCATGCCTTTACCCCCTTTATCCAGCAGGTGATGTCCGTGCTGTTGCAGCGCCTGCCGCCGCAGGTGCATGTGGTGATGACCTCGCGCCGGCACCCGGGCTTCTCCCTGAGCCGGCTCAAGCTGGAAGACCGCCTGCTGGTGATCGACGACCACGACCTGCGCCTGAACTCGCGGCAAGTGTCCGACCTCGCCCGGCAGCTTGGTTTCGAGCTCCCCCCCGCCCAGGCCGAGCGCATCCTCAACCTGACCGAAGGCTGGATGGCCGGTATCCGCATCGCCCTGCTGGCCCTGGCCCGGACCGGGCCCGCCGCCCTCGAGCACTTCAGCGGGCGCCAACCCGAGGTCATGGACTATTTTGCCCATGTCGTGCTGCGCGACCTCACCCCGGACCAGCATGACTTCGCGCTCGGAACCGCCGCCCTGGCGGAGTTCGATGCCGCCTTCTGCGACGCCGTGCTGGGCCGCCGCGACTCTGCCCGCCTGCTCGACCTGCTGGTCGCCTCCGCCATGTTCGTGCAGGAAGTGCCGGGACGTCCGGGCTGGTACCGCTACCATGCCCTGTTCCAGGATTTCCTGCAGAGCCGCCTGCAGCAGGAAATGCCGGAGCGCGCTCCGCAGCTGCATGCCCTGGCCGCCGACTACCTGATGCAACAGGGCGAGACCGAGCGCGCCATCGTCCATAGCCAGCAAGGTCCCGCCGGTTGCTTCGAGGACACCCTGAGCCGTTGCAGCGAAATCTGGCTGAGCCGCGGCAACTATCCGGCGATCCTGCACTGGATGGGTGCCCTCTCCGACGAAGTCCTGGTCAAGGCCGGCGACCTCACCCTGCCCCTGATCAGTGCCCTGATCTTCTCGCGCCGCTTCAATCAGGCCCGCTACTACCTGGACCTGATCCAGGAGGCGGGCACCCCCGCCCAGGGCCGCTTTGCGGGCGACTCCACCACGCTTTTCCTCGGCGTGATGCTGCAACTGTTCCAGCATGACACCGACTTCCGCCTGCACGCCGACCAGGCCGTGCTGCTGGAATCCTGCCGCCATCACGACATCCGCGCCTTCAGCCTGGCCATGCTGGCCTATCACCAGATGCTGCACGCCGACTTCGTGGCCGCGCGCAAGTACGCGCTGCAAGCCAAGGACGTGCTGGGCCAGCTCGGCTACAGCTACCTGGAGAGCTACGCCGACCTCATCCTCCTGCTATGCGACCACAGCAGCGGCAACAGCCTGGATGCCAACCGCCTGGCGGAGGACCTTTATGCCCGCACCGAAGGCCAGCGCGACAGCCCGAGCCGCATCAACGGCTGCATTGCCATCGCGGTGGTGCGCTACGAGCAGAACTGCCTGGAAGAAGCACAGCGCCTCTGCGAGGAAATGCTGCCCCTGGTCAACACCGCCTGCGCCACCGAGCTGCTGGTGTTTGCCTACCTCACGCTGTCGCGCCTGCTGTCCCACAAGGGTGAACGGCGCCGCGCACAGCGCCTGACCACGCAATTGCACCGTATCCTGCAGCTGGGCAACTATGACCGTTTCGTGGGCCAGCTGGCCTGCGAGGAGATGCTGCAAGCCATGGCCTGGGGGACGCCCGAGGAAATCGCCGTGGTGGCGCGCCTGCACAACCTGGAGGAGCGTCTGCTGCGCCGGAGCTGGAGCGAAACCCGCCCCTACGAGGAAAGCTGGGAGCGCTATGGCCTGGCCACTTCGCTTTACCTGCGCACCCGTGGTCGCCTGGCCGAGGCCGGCCAGATCCTGGACATGCTGTCAGTGTCCAGCCACAAGGCCGGCGAGAAGCTGCGCGCGCTGGTGATAGACGCCAACCGCGCCGTGCTGCTGCACCAGTGCGGCGAAACCGCTGCGGCCATGGACCTGGTGCGCCAGCTGGTGCGCGAGCACAACCTTTTCAATATCAACCGTCTGGTCTTCGACGAGGCGCCCGGCATGGCGGCCCTGATGGGCCTCGCCCACCAGCATTACCAGCTCAACATGCCGGAAATCTACCTTGCCGCCTTCCAGGACGTGTTCACGCCGGCGGTCCCGGCCACGCCGACCATAACGCCGCATACGCCCGAGGCCGCCGCGCTCACGGAAAAGGAAACCGAGATCCTGGAGTTGCTGCAGCGGGGCCTGTCCAACAGCGCCATCAGCGAAGCCACCGGCATTGCCCTGTCGACCACCAAATGGCACCTGAAGAACATCTTCGCCAAGCTGGGCGTGGCCAACCGCACCGCCGCCATCGTGCGCGCCTCGCAGCTGGGGCGGAACCTGGCCCGGCACTGACGCCAGTGCGGCAGGGCCGCATCAGCTGCGCCGAGGTCCGGTTCAATCCCTGACGCCTTGGCGTCGGGACTCTGGCCCTGGCCTTGGCCTTGAGGCGGCGGACTCTGCGCCCGAGCGTGCATCCTGCAGTTCAGGCGTGGGTGGCGAGACGGTACAGCATGCGGCTGTGGTAGCCGGTAATGACCTCGAGGAAGCCTTCGAATTCCTGCGCCAGGGCATCATCGGGAACATCCATGAGCAGCGGCCGCCCATTGAGGGCTGCGAGCTTCTCGTGAGTCGCCACCACCACCAGCCCCTGCCGGCCGATGCCGCGCAGCACCCCGGGGGTCAGTTGCTGGTTGCCGCGACCCAGCAGCATGCCCTGCCCGCCCGTGGCGGTAATGACCAGCCGGCACTCACCCGCCCCCACCAGGCGCTCCAGCGTGGCGGCGTCGGCGTCCGCGGCGATGACCTTGCCATCACGCACCGCATCCACGCCAAGCAGGGTATTGGGAAGCCCCAGTGCCGTCATGACGGCGGCAGGCGTGGTCCCGGGACCGACCAGCCAGGTGACGCCGGCCGCCTCCATCTGCTCGGTCACCTCGGCCGCGATTTCCTGCAGCACCAGCGCCTCGACCTCACGGCCATTGCACTTCACCTGCTGCAGGTAGCGGCCCTCCGCGGGCACCCGCATTTCGCCGTACCAGCGCGCGGCCACGCGTCCCTCGCGCAGCGCCGCTTCGTCGATGTCGCGCACCTCGGCGGTATCCACCAGCACCAGGCCGCCCTCCAGCATCAGGCGGATCACCTCGGCGGCGGCACGCGGGGTTACCGCGAACACCCCCGAATGCATCTTCACGCCCGCCGGCAGGCCCAGCACCGGCAGGCCCGTCCCCAGCTCGTCGCAGAGGTCGCGCGCCGTGCCGTCGCCGCCGGCGAAGAGCAGCAGGTCGACACGCGCCGCCTTGAGGGCGCGGGCCGTGGCACGCGTATCGGCGGCAGAGGTGTCGGCGCCAGGGGCATGGACTTCGGTGACGGCGAGGCCCAGGCCCCGGGCAATGGCAGCCCCCATGTCACCCCCCGCTGTCAGCACCTCCAGCCGGTCGCGCCAGGGCAGCAGGGCCTCCAGGACCGCCCGGGCGCGGTTGCCCGCCTGGGGCTGCGCGCCCCGGGCCAGGGCAAGCTCGGCCATGCCGTCACTGCCCTTGAGCGCCAGCGCCCCCCCGAGCCCGGCCTTTGGGTTGACAATAAAACCTAGTCGGAACAATGGGTTGGGGATCATCGCCGGAGCCGGATCAGAAGAGGGTTTCATAGATCGTTACACATTACAGGCGGTGGGGCGTTACCGCGGAAAAGCCCGTCGCTATAGTGGACTCGAAGGTGAGCCGGGCAGTCCGGCGCCATTGCCGATAGCGTCCCGGCCAGGGGCGTTTCTCAGATGGTCCACCCAGCAAGGCCGGTTACGGCCATCGAGGTATACGATGATGCACGCTATTGAAACCCTGACGACCGCGATGCTGCAGAGCAACCCGTTCCAGGCTTGCGCGCTGCTGGACGAAAACGGACGCGAGATCCCCATCACGGAAGAAATGATCGTGCAGGCCTGCGACGAGCTGAGCAAGCTCTGGCACTACCCGCCCCAGGCTGCCTGATTCCGGTTGCCTGACGCTGTCGCCAGCGCCGCCCGCCTGCCGGTGCGGTTGCACCGGGTTCCCAGTATCCCTGAAGCTTGCAGCTTCACAAAATCCCCCGCCGGCCGCGGGGGATTTTTTTTACCCCCCGGGCACGGCTTCCGTCCCCGCCCTGACCGACTGGAGGCTCCGGCGCTGCCCTTGCGCAGTCGGCAAGGGCACTGCCCGCTCCCGCCGTCAACAGCGACGCCGCTCCGCACGGCATGGGCGAACCCTGGCCGCCAGTACGGCGCTGCCATCCGCCCGCCAGCCCCGGCGGTCATGCCTCAGCCCGCCTCCGGGTCCGCCCCGGCCTTGCCCCGGCGCAGCAGGCGTGCCGTGGCCAGGCGCAGGTCGTCCAGATACGTGTAGACCACCGGCACCACCACCAGGGTCAGCAAGGTCGAGGTCACCAGGCCGCCGATGATGGCATGCGCCATGGGGGCGCGCTGCTCGGCGCCGTCGCCCAGGCCCAGCGCCAGCGGCACCATGCCCATGATCATCGCCGCCGTGGTCATCAGGATGGGGCGCAGGCGGGTACGGCCGGCCGCCTGGATGGCGCTGGTGCGATCACTCCCGTTCTCCACCGCCACCTTCACGAAGTCCACCAGCAGGATCGCGTTCTTGGTCACGAGACCCATCAGCATGATGATGCCGATGATGGAGAAGATGTTCATCGTGCTGCCGAAGGCGAAGAGCGCGATGAACACGCCGATCAGCGACAGCGGCAGCGAAGTCATGATGGAAACCGGCAGGATGAAGCTGTTGAACTGCGAGCCCAGCACCATGTAGATGAAGATGATGGCCATCAGCAGTGCCGTCGCCGCATAGCCGATGGACTCCTCCATGTCCTTGTTCTGGCCTTCGGTCTGGAAGCGGTAGCCCGGCGGCAGCTTCATCGAGTCCTGCAGGCGCTTGATGTCGGCGCCGATGTCGCCGGCGGGACGGCCGCTGACGTTGGCGTCCACCATCACCTCGCGGAACAGGTTGCGGCGGTTGATCTGGGAGGCGCCGGTGGTTTCCGTGATGGCGGCGATCTGGGTCAGGGCCACCATATTGGGCACACCGCTCGCGTCCGGCTGGCTGCTGGACAGGAAGATGTTGTCGAGGTCGGCGGCGGTATAGCGCTCGCTGCGCGGCAGCTGCACGGCCACGTCGTAGTTCTCGCCGCGCGCGTCCTGCCAGGTGGTGACGGCATCGCCGGCCAGCAGCGGCCGCAGCGCCGCGCCTACCTGCGCCACCGAGAGGCCGAGGCTGGCGGCCTGGTCGCGGTCGATGTCCACCGCCAGGGTCGGCTTGGGATCGGACAGCGAGGTGCGGATATCAACGAGTCCGGGGATCTTGTGCAGGCCGGCCACCAGCTCATCGGAGATGTGCTGCAGCTGATCAAGGTCCGGCCCCTGCACCGACAGCATGATGGGCTTGAGGCCACCGCTGACGGACTCCGCCGCCGCCGCCACCGAGGTGATCTTGATCCCGGCCACGTTAAGCAGGCGGCCGCGGATGGCCACCACCAGCTGCTTCTGCGAGATGCTGCGCTCGGCCTTTGGCTTCAGCCGCACGCGGATGCCGGCGCGCTCCTTGCCGGTGTCCATGCCGCTGTTGAGGGTGGCATAGGTGGAAATGACTTCCGGATAACTGCGGATGATCTTCGTGACCTGGTCCACCTTCTGCTGCGTGTACTCCAGCGACGAACCGCTCGGCGTTTCAAAGCGCACGTTGATCTCGGAGAGGTCGGGCTCGGGCACGAATTCGCCGCCGATGCGGGCGGCCAGCGCGAAGGCGCCGAAGAGCGTGGCGATGGCGATGAAGATCACCAGGCTGCGGTTGCCGGCCTGCACGCGGTGCACGCGGACGCCGCGCCACCAGTAGGGCACGGGATAGCCCCAGGTTTTCTCGCGCAGGCTCCAGTCGATGAGGCGGCCGTAGACGTCGCCCAGGCGGTCCAGCCCGTCCGAGAAACGATCCAGGCCACGACCGATGAAGCTGGTTTTTTTCCGGCCATGCGTGTCGGGGTCGTACCAGATCGAGGACAGCATGGGGTCCAGCGTAAAGCTGACGAACATGGACAGCAGCACCGCGGTCGCGACGGTGACGCCGAACTGGAAGAAGAACTTGCCGATGATGCCCCCCATGAAGGCCACCGGCAGGAACACGGCGACGATGGTCAGGGTGGTGGCGAGCACGGCCAGGCCGATTTCCTGGGTGCCGTCGATGGCGGCCTGGCGGTGGCCCTTGCCCATGCCGTTATGACGCACGATGTTCTCGCGCACCACGATGGCGTCGTCTACCAGCAGGCCGATGCACAGCGACAAGGCCATCAGCGTCATCATGTTGATGGTAAAGCCGAAGAAATAGATGCCCGCCAGCGTGCCCAGCAGGGAAATCGGCAGCGTCAGCCCGGTGATCACGGTGGAGCGCCAGGAGCCCAGGAACAGCCACACGATCAGCACCGCCAGCACGGCGCCTTCCAGCAAGGTCTTCTGCACGTCGTCGAGGGAATTGCGGATGGACTTGGAGCTGTCGGCGACCACCACCATCTCCATGCCGGCGGGCAACGACCGCTGCACCTCGTCGCCCACTTCGCGGGCGGCGTCGACCACCGCGATGGTGTTGGCGTCGGAGGTCTTGACGATATCCAGCGACACCGCGCGGCGGCCGTTGACCAGGGCCAGCGAGGCCAGCTCCTGCTCGCCGTCAACGACGTCGGCCACCTGCTCCAGGTAGACCGGGCCGGCGGGACGCTGCGCCACGATCAGTCGCCGGAAGTCCTGCGGGTTTTTCAGGCGACCCCGGAGCTGCACCACGAGCTCGGCGGTGGCGGAGCTCACGGTTCCCGCCGGCAGTTCCTGGTTCTCGGCCTGCAGCGTGCGCACCACCTGGTCGACGCCGATGTTGTAGGCGCGCAGGCGGTCGGGCCGCACATTGATGCGGATCTCGCGCTTGACCGCGCCGATGAGGTCGACCTTGCCGACGCCGGTCACGGTCTGGAAGCGCTTGCGGATGCGCTGGTCCACATAGGTGGAAATATCGCGCGGGCTCAGCGTGTCCGAAATGAAGGCATAAGACAGCACCGGCGTCGAGGCCGGGTTGTAGCGCTCGATGATGGGCTCGTCGATCTCGTCGCGGAATTCCGCCTTGGCGCGCGCCACCTTGTCGCGCACATCCTGCACCGCGGTCGCCACCGGCACGTCCAGGTAGAACTCCACGAAGACCATGGAGCGGCCTTCATAGGAATAGGAAAAGACCTGCTTGACGCCGGCGATGGTGTTGACCGCCTCCTCGAGCTCGCGGGTGACGTCGGACTCCACCACTTCCGGCGACGCGCCCGGATAGGGCGTGGTCACCACCACGAAGGGGAAGCTGATGTCGGGGAACTCCTCCACGCGCAGGTCGCGATAGGCAAAGAGGCCGAATACCATCAGGCCCATCATGAGCATGGCGGCAAAAACGGGATTGTTGATGCTGATACGGGTAAGCCACATGGTCTCGGGTCCCTGGCGTCAGGCGCGGGTTGTTCTTCTGGGATTCAGGAAACGCAAGGGCGCGGCCTACTCGCTGAGCCGGGCGGCGCGGCCGATGGCGCTGTCGGTGAGGCGCGCCACCACGACGGTGTCGCCGGCCTGGACGCCGCTGGCCAGGAACAGCTGGTTGCGGCGCTCGTCGCGTCCGGCCAGCTCGACCTCGCGCTGCTCCAGCTTGCCGCCGGCCAATACCAGTACCCAGGCCTTGCCGGCCGTTTCATGCAGGGCATCCAGCGGCAGCGCCAGCGCCTCGCCATCACTGCCGGCGCGAATCTCGCCCCGGGCGTACATGCCACCCTTCAGCTCGAGCTTCGGGTTGGGCACGCGCACGTACACGGAGATGGCGCGGGTGCCGCTGTCCGCCACCGGGTTGATGCGGGCGACGACGCCTTCGAAACGGCGCTCGCCGAAGCCGGTCACGGTAAAGGCCAGGCGCTGCCCCACCTTGACGCCGGCGATCTCGGCAGCCGGCACCGGCACTTCCAGCTCCATTTCGGAAAGGTCGACGATCTCGAACAGGCGTGCGTCCATGCCCACGCTGCTGCCCGGCTCGATGTAGCGGCGGGCAATGATGCCGCCCTGTGGCGCCCGCACTTCAGCATCCTGCATGGCCTTGCGGGCGATCGCGACCAGGGCCTGCTGGGCACGCACGGTTGCCTCGCGGGCCTCGGCCTCGCCGACGCTGCGCGCGTAGTCGATCTCGGAGAAATACTTCTTGTCGTAGAGTTCCTTGTTGCGCTCGGCGAGGGCGCGCGCCAGGCGGGCATCAACCTGGGCCGCGGCAAGCTGGGCTTCAGCCTGGCGCAGGCGCGCCTCCAGGTCCTGGGTACCCAGCCGGACCAGCACCTGCCCCGGGGCCACGCGCTCACCCTCGCGCACCAGCACGGCGCCGACCTCGGCCGGCACACGCGCCTGCACCGTGGTCTGGCGCAAGGGGCGCAACAGGCCGGACACCGGCAGGCCTCCGCTCATGCGCATGCGTGTCACCGTCGCCACATCCACCGGCGCCAGCTCCAGCACGGCGGGCGCCTCGGCCACGGCCACCGCCTCGTCCTTGCTGCCGCCGCAACCGGCCAGGGCAACCGTGAGCAGGCCGGGCACCAGCCACGCCAGGGGGCCAGGGATTCGATACGTCATGGAGCATCTCCAGGGGAGTTCCGGTGGGGTGAAGGGGGAACGGGGGCCAGGCCCCGCCACAGCATGCGAAACATGGCGGGCAGCAGCCGTGGCAAGTCCAGGGACTCACGCTTGACCATCCAGGCCAGCACCAGGCCGTCGAACAGGGCGGTCCAGAAAATGGCGGCCACCTGCGGGTCGACGTCGGGCGCCGTCAGGCCATGCGCCTGCAGCTCACGGGTAAAGCCGCCGGACACGCTCCAGACTTCGTCGTAAAAGGCAGAGAGGCGCTCGCGTACCTCGGGGTCACGACTGAGGTTCATGCACTCAAGATAAAGCGGGGGCCAGTCGGGATCACCGGTGCAGCGGTTCACGCCCGACTCGAACATGGCGCTGAGCGCCGCGAGCGGGTCCCCGCCCTCCCGGATCAGGGCCTGCAGGTCCCCCATCAGGGGAGCGGTGTCCTGGCGCAGCCGGGAATCGAGCATCGCGAAGAACAGGTCATTCTTGCTCTTGAAGTGCCAGTAGATGGCGCCCTTGGTCATGCCGGCATCCGCCGCGACGGCATCCAGCGTGGCGCGCTGGAAGCCCTTGCGGGCAAAGACGCGGGCCGCGCTGGCAATGATGCGCTCCCGCGTCTCGTGCGCCGGCGCCTGATAGGAGAGCAAGGCAGAAAAATTCTCGGGCGGTCCCAGGTGCGCGCGAACCTCGGCCTCCGTCACTCCGGCCAGGGCCGCAACCCGCGCACAGTCAGGCAGGTCGGGGGCGCTGAGGCGGGCAGCCTCGCGCAGGGCGGACAGGAGTTTTTCGCGCACGGGCCATACCGACAAAAAGTTGGGACCGTTCTACCATACTGGCGGGTATGTCGCCATACCACACGGTATCGATCCCATCCCCGAGGTCCCCGGGCTTGCACAGGGCCGGAAAAATCACTAGATTGAAACGCCTGTTTTAATCAGCAGTTCTCAAACGCCTTGCCCAGGAGAGCCCCATGTACCGGATACGCCCCCTGTCCGCCGTCGGAATGGATTCCAGCGCCGCCACCCGTGCCGCCCTCATCTCGGCCGCCACCCCGCTGTTCAAGAACCTGGGCTACGAGGCCACGCGCACCCGCGACATTGCCGACAAGGCCAAGGCCAATGTATCGGCCATCAACTATCACTTCGGCAGCAAGATGGGGCTCTATCAGGCAGTGATCCAGAAGCAGGCCGAGGAACTGCACGCCAACTTCCCCTTCGAGACCGAAACGGTCAGGGCCGCTGATTCCGAGACCCGCCTGCGCTGGCTGGTACGCAACATGCTGAACCGGGTCCTGAGCAACTGCGACGACAGGCTCAAGGTGTGCCTGCGCGAATTCGTGGAGCCCACCGAGGCGCTGGATTTCCTGGTCAAGGAGATCATCGCCGAGCAGTACAACATCATGCGCTCGGTGGTGGTGGCGGTGCTGGGCCGGGAGCCCGGCAAGGAAGAACTGGACCGCTTCACCATGAGCGTATCCAGCCAGTGCTTCTATTATGGCCTGGCGGCGCCCATGCTGACCCGACTGGGCGTCAAGGTGCCGCAGACCGATGCCGAAATCGAGGAACTGGCGGCACATGTCACCCGCTTCAGCCTGGCCGGGCTCAAGGCCGGCGCCTGATTCATCAGGCCCGCCAGAGCGCGTAATCTGCCTCCAGGAAGGCGGCCTCGCCCGTGGCGTCGGCCAGGACTACGCGCAGCGCCACCCTTCCCTTCCCCTTGCGCTGCAGGCTCTCCAGGAGCGCAGCGCGTGCAGCGGCATCCGGCAGGCTCACCGAGGCGGTGAAATCCCCGCTGAGCGGCTTCCGGAACACGAAGCGCGCCTCATAAATGGCCACTTGGCAGGGCTGGTCCTCGCGCTCGCTCCAGAGCGTGAGCAGGCTCCAGCCGGTGATGCTGCCCAGCGCCGTGATGCTGCCGGCAAAAGCGCTGCCCTTGTCATTGATGTTGGGCGCCAGCGGCGCCGCCAGCACCAGCGTCTCGCCATCGAAGGCCGCCACTGCCAGCTGCATGGCGGCCGTCAGCGGAATCTCGGCCCGCATGCGCTGCAGCAGGTGCGCCGCCTGCTCCACAGGCGCTTCCTTCCTCACCCGTTCCACTCCGACACGAAGTCGCCCACGGGCAGGTGCACGATGCGGCGCGGCTCGCCTGCCGCGGTGCCGGCGTAAATGAAGCCGGAGATGGTTTCCTGGCCATTGAGGCCCAAGGCGGCGCGCACCAGCGGCGCCTGCCCCAGGGGGCCGGTGCGCCACATCGTGGCATAGCCCTGGTCGTGCAGGGCCAGCATGAAATTCTGCACCGCGGCGCCGGTAGAGAGCAGCAGCTCCTCGTCGGGCACCTTCGGGTCGGGCTTGTGCACGGTGACCACCACGACGATGAGCGGAGCGCGCAGCGGCATCTTGCGCAGCCGCTCCACTTCCACCGCATCGAGCCCGGGATTGGCGGCACGCGAGGCATCGACAAAGACCTCGCCCAGCTGGCGCAGGGCGTCGCCGCGCAGCAGCAGGTAGCGCCAGGGACGCAGCACGCGATGATCGGGCGCGCGCAGGGCGCAGGCAAAGGCCTTTTCCAGGGCGGCGGCATCGGGGGCGGGCTCGACGAGCTTGCCTTGCGATACGCGGGAGAGGATGGCGTCCAGAGTTTCCATGGTATTCATCCGGTGATCAGGCCAGTGACGGCCGGGAAGCGGCGGGGGCGGCGCCAGGGCCGGTCGGTCGCGAGCTGGCGCCCGTGGCGGCGGGCACCAGCTGGGCACTGACCTGGGCCAGTGCGGTATCGGCCTCGGTCAGCGTGCGTTGCATGATGTCGGCGACGGCGGGAATGTCATGCAGCAGGCCCTGTACCTGGCCGATGAGCTGGATGCCGCGGTCGTGGTCGCCGTCGACGATGGCACGCCGGATTTCCGTGGTGGCGGCGCCGAAGTAAGCCAGCTTGAGGGTTTGCGCAAAGCCGTTGCGCAGCACTTCGCCGATCAGGCCCGGCAGCGGGCGGCCGGATTCGCGTGCCGCGCCCAGGGCACGCCACAGCGCACGCCACAGGGTGAGCTTCTTCGCCATGCGCTTTTGCGAGGTCGGTGTTTTCATGACGCGGCAGGGCATCGTGTCGAAGTTGCTGTTGTAGAGGGTGTCGGTGACCTCTTTCGCCAGGATGAGGTCCTTGGTGCGCGGGTGTACCGGGCTTTCCCGCGAAGTGGCAAAGCGCGTGCCCATGGCCACGGCATCGGCGCCCAGCGCCAGCGCGGCGACCAGGCCGCCGCCGGTACCGAAGCCGCCGGTGGCGATGATGGGCAGGTCGGTGACCTGGCGGATGGCGGGCACCAGCACCAGCGAGGTCACGTCAC
>JAZKHS010000062.1:0-1763 GCA_040385265.1 Pseudomonadota bacterium
CGACGCTGGGCACTATCGCAGGCGCCGCTGGGGGCGCAGCGCGGGCCCTCGCCGGGGCTGAGCTGGGAGCCTCCCTTGGCGTTGTTGCCGGGCCAGCAGGGTCCTTTGCCGGTGCCGTCATGGGCGCGCTGCTCGGTGCGGCCGCCGGCTGCACAACCGGCGTCGCCGTTGGCGAAATGCTGGATGACCACATCTTTTTAAAGCACGAATGCCTGGAGTGCGGCAAAACATTCTCAGCGTAACTCTCACTTGCTTTTCAACACCCCATCCATCTTTTCACCTTTTCCATTGAGGGATTCATCATGGCTCATCTCGTCGAAACCATGGCCTACGTCGGCGCCACCCCGTGGCACGGCCTGGGCAATCAACTCACCACCCATCAACCGCTTCAGGTATGGGCCAAGCAGGCCGGCATGGACTGGGACATCCGCGAGACCCCGGTCCGCTACGTCACCGAGTCGGCCGGCTCTCTGGGCGCCATCATGTCGTTTGAGGACAGCAAAGTGCTGTTCCGCTCGGATACCCATGCCCCACTCTCCGTGGTCAGCGCCCGTTACAAGGTCGTTCAGCCACGCGAGATTCTGGAGTTCTACCGCGACCTGACCGAAGTCTCCGGCTTCGAGCTGGAGACGGCGGGCGTACTCAAGGGCGGCCGCAAGTTCTGGGCGCTGGCTTGCACGGGGCAGACCGGCTCGCTCAAGGGCAAGGACATCAGCCACGGCTATGTGCTGCTGGCGACAGGCTGTGACGGTACGCTCGCCACCACGGCGCAGTTCACCAACATCCGGGTGGTCTGCAACAACACCCTGGCCATCGCCCTGAACGGACAGGCCAATGCCGTGAAGGTGCCGCACAGCACGAGCTTTGATGCGCAGGCCGTGAAGCGCCAGCTCGGCATCACGGTCTCGGCCTGGGATGACTTCATGTACCGCATGAAGGCGCTCAGCGAGCGAAAGATGAAGCATGCCGAAGTGCAGAGCTACTTCCTGAAAGTCTTTACCGACTTCACGCCCAAGGGACCTGGCGTCACCAACGAGCGGGCCATGGCCAAGGCCGTCTCGCTGTACGAAGGCGCGGGCAGGGGCGCGGATTTGGCCTCGGCCAAGGGCACGGCCTATGGCTTGCTGAATGCCGTGACCGAGTTCGTGGACCACGAGCGACGTGCCCGCAGTACGGACCATCGTCTGGACTCGGCGTGGTTTGGTCAGGGGGCCTCGCTCAAGCAGAAGGCACTGGATCAGGCCTTGCTGTTGGCTTGAGGAGGTCGCATGCCCACGACCGATGACGATCCGGACATTGCTGTGCTGCGACACAACCTGGGCGCCCTAATGATGGCCTTGCGCACCCTGCCCGTCTCTCTGGTGCAGGTGCGCTATGAGGGCGCACGCGGGCGCTGCCGCCTTTGCGAGGTGTCGCTCCTGCCCTGCCACTCCGGCCCCCTGCTGGCAACGCGGGTAGCCTTGCAGCGGCACGCTGCCGATGCGGGCGCCGGCCAGGCCTCGACCTTCGAGGAGCAGGTCAGCCTCGGGGAAGGCCTGAAGCGTTTCACCCTGCACTGGGCCAGCCTGCAGCACGGTCACTGGCAACGCGGCGATGGTGGGCATGGCGTCATGCGCCTGCAGGTCGCCAGTGGCATGGCCACGCTGGACCACGACGCCCTCCACATCGAGCAGTTCCACGCCACGCTGAGGGAGTGATTCCGCTCCATCAGCGATTCCATCCCACATGTTCCAGCCGCATAGAGCCCGCCTCATGGCGGGCTT
>JAZKHS010000063.1:0-5429 GCA_040385265.1 Pseudomonadota bacterium
GAGGCAGAGGCAGAGGCAGAGGCAGAGGCAGAGGCAGAGGCAGAGGCAGAGGCAGGAATGGGAGTGGAGTGGTGAGCTGGAGCCGGCAAGCTCGCAAAGAGAACAAGGTGGCGCGGCGCCTGGATCCTGCGTCTGGAGCCAGGTCGCGCCACATCGCAATGGCATGACCGTTGCGGTCGCTGAGGGGGTGCCGTGGGCTTGCCGCCTGCCTCAGGCGGGGAGACGGTCGAGGACGCGGTAGGTCAGGGCCTCCTGCAGGTGCGCGGCGGCCACACTGGCGCTTTCATCGAGATCGGCGATGGTGCGCGCCATGCGCAGCACGCGGTGGTAGGCGCGTGCCGACAGGCGCAGGCGGCGCATGGCCTGCTCCAGCAAGAGCGCCTCGTCATGCGCCAGCGCGGCCACGTCGCCCACCTGGCCGGGGGTCAGGTCCTGGTTGATGCAGCCCTGGCGCCGGAGTTGCACGGCGCGAGCCGCCAGCACCCGCTGCCGCACCACGGCGGTGGCCTCGCCGGGGCGGCCGCGGTGCAGCACCTCTGCCGGCAGGGCCGGCACCTCCACATGCAGGTCGATGCGGTCCAGCAGCGGGCCCGAGAGCCGAGCGCGGTAGCGCGCCACCTGATCCGGGCTGCAGTGGCAGCGCGCGCTGCCGTCGCCGAGATAGCCGCAGGGGCAGGGGTTCATGGCGCCCACCAGCTGGAAGCGGGCCGGATAGCGCACCTGGCGGGTGGCGCGCGAGAGCTGCACGTGGCCGGACTCGAGCGGCTCGCGCAGCACCTCCAGCACGCGGCGATCGAACTCGGGCAGCTCGTCGAGGAAGAGCACGCCCTGGTGGGCGAGGGTGATCTCGCCCGGGCGCGGCGGGTTGCCGCCGCCGACCAGGGCGACGGCCGAGGCAGTGTGGTGGGGTGCGCGGAAGGGCGGCTGCAGGCAGGGATCGTCGCGCAGGCCGAGCAGGGAGCGGATGGCGGCCACCTCCAGCGCCGCCTGGTCGTCCAGGGGCGGCAGCAGGCCGGGCAGGCGCGCCGCGAGCAGGGTCTTGCCGGTGCCGGGCGGACCCAGGAAGAGCAGGGAATGGCCGCCGGCGGCGGCGATCTCGAGGGCGCGGCGGGCCTGGTGCTGGCCGCGCACGTCGGCCAGGTCGGGGCCGGGCGGGGCGGTCGTCGCGGCGGTGGCCAGGCCGGACGCTACCCGGGGCAGCGCCTGCTGGCCCCCCAAGTGCGCGTAGACGGCCAGCAGGTGGTCACCGGCGTAGACCTCCGCCGCCAGCGGGCGTGCGGCCTCGGTGGCATTGGCGGCCGGCACGAACACGGCGCGGCCGGCGGCGGTGGCGGCCAGGCTGGCGGAGAGCACGCCGGTGACCGGGCGCAGCTCGCCGGAGAGGGCCAGCTCCCCCAGGAACTCGCGGCCTTCGAGGGCGGCACGAGGGATCAGGTCGCTGGCGGCGAGGATACCGAGGGCAATGGGCAGGTCGAAACGGCCGCCTTCTTTCGGCAGGTCGGCGGGCGCCAGGTTGATGGTGATGTGGCGCTGCGGGAAGTCGAAGCCGGAGTTGATGAGGGCGGAGCGCACGCGGTCCTTGCTCTCGCGCACGGCGGCCTCGGGCAGGCCGACGATGGCGAGTCCCGGCAGGCCGGGGCCCAGGTGCACCTCGACGGTGACGGGCGGGGCGTCCAGCCCCAGCGGGGCGCGCGAGCGCACGATGGCCAGCGACATCCGGTCTCTCCCCGGGCTCCGGCCGCTGCCGCGGATGCGCCGAGCCAGGCCCGCTGCCGATGATGCGGCGAGGGGCGGACCGGACAAATCGGGGCTTGGACTGAAATCAGGGGAGGGTTGAGCCCGGGCGGCCGTCACCCCTCGGGGGCGTCATCCGGCGGCCCGGCATCCCGCCTGCGCGGCTCAGTCCTTGCCGCGGCTTTCCAGGCTGGCGATGCGCTGCTCCAGCGCCCGCAGTTCGGCCTCCAGCGCTTCCAGGCGGCCGCGCGCGCGGGAGAGCAGGGTGGCCTGGATATCGAACTCCTCGCGCGTCACCAGTTCCATGCGCGCGAGCGCCTCGCGCAGCACGGCCTTGATGTTTTCCTCCAGGTCGCCACGGAGCTGGCGCACGCCGGGGGGCAGGACCTGGGACAGCTGTTCGCTGACGCGGTTGACGATCTGTTCGAGTGCCATGGCAAGGCTCCTGGAGGCGGAAAGGCCCGGATTCTAGCACCGCCAGACCCGGTCGCGGCAGGCGCACCGGCGCTGGTGCAGGCGCAACGCACCAAATTGGGGATTGCACCCTTTTCGCGCACTCACACGCACCGCTTTTGCAACGAAAGCGTGAGGCGCGCCGGGCCGGATTTCTTTGCATTTACGCAGGCCACTGAAATTTATGACATTTCCTGGCTTGGCACGGCTTTCGCAAAAAGGCTGGCATGGCTTCTGCAAAGAACCCCTCAGGTTCTGAACAGGTGCAGGCCGGCAACGGTCCGCCCTGGCCATGAAGCAGAGCTGTGCGGCATTCACTTTTAGACACCACAGGGTTTTGAAGGAGTAACAGCAATGAAAATGTCCAAACTGTCCTCGGCGATTCTGGCTGGCGGTCTCCTGATGGCGGCCGTGTCCGCTTCCGCCGAAGAGGCCAAGAGCGCCTTCACCACCTCCGGTAGTCTCGCGATGACCACCGACTATCTCTACCGCGGCATTTCCCAGACGTCTGGCGCGCCGGCCATCCAGGGCGCCTTCACGCTGAGCCACGAGTCCGGTCTCTACGCGACCGTCTGGGGCTCCAGCATCAATTTTGCCAGCGGCCTTGAGTTCGATCCGGCCATTGGCTTCGCCGGCAAGGTCGGTGAAGTCGGCTACGACGTCGGTGTGCTGCAGTACGGCTACCCGCACTCCACGGCCTACGAGGCTGGCGGCCCCGAACTCGACTTCCTCGAGTACTACGCTTCCGTCAGCTTCTCCGGCGCCAAGCTGGGTGTTGCCTACGCTCCGGATTTCTACGCGGAAACCGGCGAATCCATCTATGTGTTCGCCGACTACGGCACTGAAGTCTCCGGCTTCGGCCTGGTCGCCCACGTTGGCCTCAACCTGCTCGACGACCAATACTACGGCTCCGGCCTGTCGCTCGATGAAGACAGCTACCTTGACTACAAGCTGGGCGTGAACAAGGCCTTCCAGGGCGTCACGCTCGAACTGGCCTACATGGGCAGCGATCTGGACGACGCCATCGTGTCGGATGGCGAAGGCACCGTCGTCGCTACCGTCAGCAAGGCGTTCTGATCCCGCCGACCCCGCGCGCGGTGCACCGCGCGCGGATTTTCCAGAGGAGTGCGAAAAATGAAACTGGTCACCGCCGTCATCAAACCCTTCAAGCTCGACGATGTGCGTGAAGCGCTGTCGGACATCGGCGTGCAGGGCATTACCGTGACTGAAGTGAAGGGCTTCGGCCGACAGAAGGGCCACACCGAGCTGTATCGTGGCGCCGAGTACGTGGTCGACTTCCTGCCCAAGGTAAAGATCGAGATTGCCACCAGCGACGACCAGCTGGACTCGGTGATCGAGGCCATTACCAAGGCTGCCAGCACCGGCAAGATCGGCGACGGCAAGATCTTCGTCACCGACCTTGAGCAGACCATCCGCATCCGCACCGGTGAAACCGGCGTCGACGCGATCTAATTAAAACTCGCTGCCAACACTCGCAAACCACCGCGGAGGAGTCTCCCGTGAAAAAACTCGTATATGCCCTCATGCTGGGTAGCGCCCTGGTGGCGAGCAGCCCGGTATTTGCGGAGGAAGCTGCACCGGCTGCCCCGGTTGCCGCTGCCGCCGTCGCCGCCCTTGAAGCGGCTCCCGCTCCTGACGCTGCCGCCGCTGAGGCGGCAGCGCCCGAGGCCGTCGCGGCCCCCGCTGCCGCGGAAGCCGCTCCGGCCGATGACTACAAGGCCCCGGACTACAACATGGGCAACGTGTCCTGGATGATGACGGCGACCCTGCTCGTCATCTTCATGACCCTGCCCGGCCTCGCGCTGTTCTACGGCGGCATGGTGCGCAAGAAGAACATGCTCTCCGTGCTCATGCAGACCTTCACGATCTTCTGCGTGATCGCCGTGCTCTGGGTGGTGTTCGGCTACTCGGTGGCCTTCTCCAACGGCAGCGCCTACTTCGGTGGCCTCGACAAGATGTTCCTGGAAGGCGTGATCTACGACGCCAAGGGCAACTTCGTGCCGACCGCCACCTTCAGCAAGGGCGTGGTCATTCCCGAGCTGATGTTCGCGATGTTCCAGCTCACCTTTGCCTGCATCACCTGCGCCCTTATCGCCGGTGCCTATGCCGAGCGCATGAAGTTCTCCGCCGTGCTGATCTTCACCGTGACCTGGTTCGTGCTGTCCTACCTGCCCATGGCCCACATGGTCTGGTGGTGGCCGGGTCCGGACGCCTACACCGGTCCGGAAGTGGTCGACGGCCTGAACGCCACCGCCGGCAAGCTCTGGCAGCTGGGTGCGCTGGACTTCGCCGGTGGCACCGTGGTGCACATCAACGCCGGTGTCGCGGGCCTCGTCGCCGCCATCATGCTCGGCAAGCGCCTCGGCTACGGCAAGGTCGCCATGCCCCCGCACAGCCTGGCCATGACCATGATCGGCGCCTGCATGCTCTGGGTCGGCTGGTTCGGCTTCAACGCCGGCTCCAACCTGGAAGCCAACGGCTACGCCGTGCTGGCCTTCGCCAACACCATCTTCGCCACTGCCGTCGCCGCCCTGGCCTGGCTGTTCGCGGAATGGCTGGTCAAGGGCAGGCCCAGCCTGCTGGGCGTGGTCTCCGGCGCCATCGCCGGCCTGGTGGGCATCACCCCGGCCTGCGGCTTCGTCGGCCCCATGGGCGCGCTGGTGATCGGCCTGTCCTGCGGCGTGATCTGCTTCTTCGCGGTGGCCTACCTCAAGCACAAGCTCGGTTATGACGACGCCCTCGACGCCTTCGGCGTGCATGCGGTCGGCGGCATCATCGGCGCCATCCTTACCGGCGTGTTCGTCAATCCCGCCCTCGGCGGCGCCGGCTACGTCACCGACGGCTGGGTCGGCCCGACCTTCGGCTACGACAGCGCCCAGATCATGATCCAGGTGAAGGCCGTGCTGATCGCCGTGGTGTGGTCGGCGGTGGTCTCCGCGGTGACCCTGTTCGTGATCGACAAGGTGATCGGCCTGCGCGTCAGCGAAGAGTCCGAGCGCCAGGGTCTGGACATCAGCGAGCATGGCGAGCAGGCCTACAACGACTGATCGTCCCGTACTGAGTGCAGCAACTGGAAAGAGGAGGCTTCGGCCTCCTCTTTTTTTTGCCCGAAGATTCGCTGGCGGGGCTTCTGGAGCCGGCTTATCGCCACGTGCAAGCCTCGACGGCCAACGCCAACGCCAACGCCAACGCCAACGCCAACGCCAACGCCAACGCCAACG
>JAZKHS010000064.1:0-7286 GCA_040385265.1 Pseudomonadota bacterium
ACTGGCAACTGGCAACTGGCAACTGGCAACTGGCAACTGGCAACTGGCAACTGGCAACAGAACCAGAACCAGAACCAGAACCAGAAACCAAAATAGAGCGGGACTTCGCCCCCAAACCCGAAACAACGCAAAGCAACCCAGGAAAAAAACCACTCACTCCCCGCGCTTTTTCACACCGCGCTGCGCCACCGCCGTCAACGGATCCTCCGGCCACGGATGCCGCGGATACCGCCCCCGCAAATCCTTCCGCACCTCGACATAGGCATTCGCCCAGAACGACGCCAGATCCTGCGTCACCGCCACCGGCCGCTGCGCCGGCGACAGCAAATGGATGGTCAACGGCACCCGCCCGCCCGCGAGGCGCGGCGTCTGCGTCAGCCCGAACATCTCCTGCAGCTTCACCGACAACACCGGATCATGATCCGTGGTGTAGTCGATGCTCACGCTCGAGCCGGTCGGCACGCTCAGGCGCAGCGGCAGCTCCTGGTCCAGACGCTGTTGCTGCGCCCACTCCAGCAACCCCTGCAAGGCATCGCGCAGCGCAAACTTCTCCAGGTGCGAGAAGCGGGTGAGGCCATCGAGATACGGTCCGGCCCACACCAGCAACGATTCCGCCAGCGCGGCATCGGACACGTCCGGCCACTGCGCCGGCTCCAGCCCGTGCATCAACTGCACGCGCGCCTGCCACTGGCGCAGCTCCGGCGTCCACGGCAGCTTCTCCAGGCCGGCCTGGCGCAGGCCGGCGCAGAAGGCCGCCTTCACCTTTTCCGGCTCGGCCTTCGCCAGCGCCCGGTCCTCCAGCACCAGCGCGCCGAGGCGGCGCTGCCGGCGCGCCAGCACGCATTGCGCCTGCGCATCCCACTCCACGAATTCCTCGTCGCGGATGGCGGCGCCCAGCGTCTCCTCCAGCGCCGCCGCCGACACCGGCGCCGCCAGGAAGATGCGCGCCTCGCGCGCCTTGCCGTCGGATTCCGCCACCACCAGCCAGGGCTCGCGCGCCAGGCGGTCCTCCGGCGGCAGCAGCGCGCCGCGGCCATTGGCGAGCACATAGCGCGGCTCGCCGCCGGGGCGGCGCTGGCCGACGCGGTCGGGATAGGCCAGCGCCAGCAGGCGGCCGGCATCGTCGTGGCCTTCGGCGCGGGCGACCGTGCCGCGCGCCGCCGCGCTCGCCCCGCCGTTCGTTTCCATGCGGCCCGGGCGCGCCCCTCCGCTGCCGCCGTCACTGCGCCCCGGGCGCGTCCGGGCCTCGCTGCCGTCGGCGCCGCGCGTACCGCTCTCCTGCAGGCGTTTTGCCGCCTCGCGCACCAGGCGCAGGCGCTCGCGGTGCAGGCCGGGGAAGGATTGCTCGCCGCGCAGCACGGCAATGCGGTCGTGAATGTCGCTGCCCTGCCCCGGCGCCAACAGGTCGCGCTCGGACAGCAACGCGGCCAGTTCCGCCGCCAGCCTTGCGAGTCCGAGCTCGCGCCCGCGCAGCACCATGTGCGCCAGGCGCGGCGCAATGCCGAGGCCCAGCATGGCGCGCCCGTGCGCGGTGACGGCGCCTTTCGCGTCCAGCGCCTCGAGTTGCTGCAGCAGCTCGCGCGATTGCGCCCACGCCGCCGCCGGCGGCAGGTCCAGCCAGGCCAGCGCGGCCGGATCGGATACGCCCCAGGCCGCCAGCTCCAGCACCGTGCCGGTGAGATCGGCCTGCAGGATCTCCGGCGGCGCGAAAGGCTGCAGGCGCTCGTCCTCGCTCCACAGGCGGATGCACACGCCGGGCGCCACGCGGCCGGCGCGGCCACGGCGCTGCTCGGCGTTGGCGGCGGACAGGCGCGTGGTGACCAGGCGCGTCATCGCGGAATTGGGATCGAAGTGCGGCTGGCGCAGCAGGCCGGCGTCGATGACGACGCGCACGCCCTCGATGGTGAGGCTGGTCTCGGCAATGGCGGTGGCCAGCACCAGCTTGCGCTGGCCCTGCGGCGCCGGGCTGATGGCCAGGTCCTGCGCCTCCGCGGCCAGCTGGCCATAGAGCGGCGCCAGCAGCACATCGCCCGGCAGCGCTGCGCCGAGAATCTCCACCAGGCGGCGGATCTCGCCCTCGCCGGGCAGGAAGACCAGCAGCGAGCCGGCCTCGCTGCGTAGCGCCTCGCGGATGACCCCGGCCAGGTGCTCCAGCCATTGCGGACGCCCGCCATGGGCAGGGGGCGCCGGCGCGTAGCGGATCTGCACCGGAAAATTCTGGCCGGCGCAGGACAGCACCGGCGCCTCGCCCAGCACGCGTGCCATGCCGGCAGCGTCCAGCGTCGCCGACATCACGACCAGGCGCAGGTCCTCGCGCAACACCTGCTGGCATTCGCGCACCAGCGCGAGCCCGAGGTCGCCCTGCAGCGAACGCTCGTGGAATTCGTCGAAGATCACCGCGCCATAAGCCTCCAGCGCCGCGTCGTCCTGCAGCAGGCGGGAGAGGATGCCCTCGGTGACCACCTCGATGCGCGTGGCGGCGCCCACTTTCGTGTCGAGCCGCGTGCGATAGCCCACGGTCTGGCCCACCGGCTCGCCGATGAGCGTCGCCATGTAGCGCGCCGCCGAGCGCGCGGCCAGGCGGCGCGGCTCCAGCATGACGATGCGCTTGCCCGCCAGCCAGGGCGCGTCCAGCAGCGCCAGCGGCACCCGCGTGGTCTTGCCGGTGCCGGGCGGCGCCTGCAGCACGAGCGAGGGCGTCGCGGCGAGCGAGGCCACGATCTCGGGCAGCAGGGCATCGATGGGCAGGGTCATGGCATCGGCAGCAGGAAGACAGGGCGCGGATTATCACGCGCCGGGCGGGCCGGTGACAGGCCCGCGTGGCGCCAGCGCGTCAGTCACGCCCGGGAGCGACGGCACAGCACCTGGGTCGGGCAGGCATCAGGCGCGGCCCGGCAGGGCTGGCGTGGCGAGAGTGACTGCCCTCAGCCGCCGCGCTTGCGGGCGGCGGCGCCCATGGCCTGCATCAAGCCGGCGGCGATCAGGCGAACACCACCACGGTCTGGCGGCTGATGGCCACCAGGCGGCCCTCGTCGTCCCAGACCTGCGCGTGGCAGTGGCCATAGCCGTCATGGAAGAAATCGGTCGTCGCCAGGTACTGCCACCACGAGCCCGCGGTCTTGCCCGGCGGCAGCTGTATGGGTTCCAGCGTCCAGCTCAGCGAGCTGCCCGGCGCCGGGCCCTTGAGCAGCGGCAGCACCGCCGGCGGCCAGGCGTCGACGAGCAGGAAGAGGTCGGTGTAGTCAAAGTCCGCGCGCGGCTCCTTGAGGCGCATCCAGCCGCCCATCTCGGGCAGGTCGGCGCCGCTGAAGGGAAAGCTGCCATGGCCCCAGCGAAAATCGAAGTGCTGCGTGAACTCGGGCGTGATGCCGGGCAGGTAGGGCAGCGCCGGCAGCGTCTCCGGGCGCGGGAAGGCCGGCGCCGGCGGCGCATTCACCGCGAGCGTGGACGCACGCGGCTCGCCGAAGCTGGCGAGCATTGCCGCCTGCACCTGGCCGTCCTGCACCAGCTGCGCTTCCATCTGCACCACGGACTTGCCCTCGCGCAGCACGCGTGCGGTGACGGTGGCAGGACCGGTGGCGACCGGGCCGACAAAGGACACCGTGGCCGAGCGCAGCACGCGCGGCGTGCCCAGCACGCCGGCCATGCGCGCGTACAGCAGCGCGGCGACCAGGCCGCCATAGTTGGCGCGGCCCTGGGTCCAGCCCGCGGGGATGTCGATGGTGTCGCTGCTGCGCAGGGCAGCAAAGAGGGGAGCGGGCACGGCGGCCTCCGGCAATCAGTCAGGCCAGAGGCTTATCGCATGCAGCGTGTTTGAGGGGAAGGTGCGATCGGGCCTGCGCTGGCGCCGGCCAGGTTGCTGCGGGTCGGGCTGCTGCGGGTCGGGCCTCCGCCCGACGCGGCGGTCCGTCCCTGTCGGGCTGACGCCAGCCCTGCAGGGCTGGCGGGCAGGGGCATCCGGAAGGGCTGGCGGGCCGGTCAGGGATTGCTGGCGACGCGGCCGTCGTTCTCCGGCAGCACGCGCTTGGCGCCGGTGAACCAGCGCATCCAGTACTTGCTGTCGAGCTTGTCCACGCGCACGAAGCCGCCGCTGGAGGGCGCGTGCACGAAGCGGTCCTCGCCGATATAGACGGCGACGTGGTTGATGCGCTTCTTGCCGCCGACGCGGAAGAACAGCAGGTCACCGGCCTTGAGCTCGGACAGCGCGATGCCGCGGCCGGAGCCCATGCGGAACATCTCGTCGGAGTTGCGCGGCAGGGTAATGGGGCTGGAGAGGCCGAGGATGTACTTCACCAGGCCGGAGCAGTCGAAGCCGGCCTCGGGGCTGGCGCCGCCAAACTTGTAGGGGGTGCCGATCAGGCTGAGGGCAACCACGACCATGTCGTCGTGGCTCATCAGGGCATCGCTGGCGGCGGCGTCCGGGGCCGGGGCGTTCTCGGGGGCGGCCTGGGCCAAGGGGACGGCCAGGGCCAGCAACAGGAGTAAATAGCGCATTCTTGTATCTCGTTATTGGCCCGGCATACGGCGGGCAGGTTCCATTCCAGTGATTCCCTGGCAATGCAGGGAGCGGGCCAAGGCGGCGAAAAAATGACCATCCCTGATCAATCTTTGCCCAATAACGGCCCTGAATCGGTGAAATCGTTCAAAAAACCGCCAGTTTTGGCGGCGAACGCGGGAAATATACCCCGGTTTGCGCAGGGATTGCGCGGCCCCGGGGCAATTACAGCTTTATCGGTTTGTTAATTTGCGACCGCGTCCGCACCTTCGCGGACCCGCACTGCCACCGCCGCGACCGCCACCGGCACCCCGTTCAGCACCGGCATCCCGGTCAGGGCATCGATGAGCTGGTCGTCGGTGATGTCGTTGACGCTGACCCCGGCCACCTTGCCCGCCACCGCCAGTTGCACGCCCGCGCGGCCATGGCCCCAGCCATGGGGCACGCTGACCACGCCCGGCATGATGGCGTCGGTGATCTCCGCCGGCAGCTCGATGGCCCCCACGCGCGAGGTCACCCGCACCGGCTGGCCGTCGCTCACCTGCAGGCGGGCGGCATCGTCCGGGTGCAGCCAGGCGGTGCAGCGGCCCTTGCCCTTCACCAGGCGCTGCGAGTTGTGCAGCCAGGAATTGTTGGAGCGCACATGGCGGCGCCCGATCAGCAGCATGGCGCCGGTATCCGGCGCCTGCAGCCGGGCGCGGGCACGCGGCAGGTCCGCCAGGTAGACAGCGGGCGCCAGGTGGATGCGGCGGTCGCGCGTGGCCAGCGCCTCCGGGAAGCGCGGCACCAGCGGCCCCAGGTCGATGCCGTGCGGGTTCTGCTTCAGCCTGGCGAGGCTGAGGCCGTCGCGGTCGGGGCGCAGCACCGACAGCACGCGCTGCGTCGCCGAGCTGTCCTTGTGGATCAGGCGGGCGTGGGTGCCGTAGGGCCCGAAGCGCATCATGAGATCGAGGCCGGCATCGAGGCCGAGGCGCTCGATCGCCCCCTGCACGCCCTGGCGCACGACGCGGCCGACACGGCCGCTGTCGCCCAGGCGGTTGCTGAGCTCGAGCAGGATCTGCCAGTCATGGCGGCTGTCCGCCGGTGCCTCGACCATGGGCGGTGACCACTTGGCGAAATTGCGCACCGACACCCCGGCCAGGGCCAGGTCCATGTGCGAGCGCTCCAGCGCGCTGGTGGGCGGCAGGATGATGTGGGCGTGGCGGGTCGTCTCGTTGATGTAGATGTCGATGCTGAACATGAAGTCCAGCGACTCCAGCGCCGTGTCCAGCTGGCGGCCGTTGGGCGTGGACAGCACCGGATTGCCGGCGTGGGTGGCGAGCAGGCGGATCTGGCCCTGGCCCGGCGTCAGGATTTCCTCGGCCAGCACGCTGGCCGGCAGCTCGCCGCCAAAGGTGGGCAGGCCGCGCACGCGCGAGCGGTGCTTGGCGAATTCGCCCTTGGGCCCGAGCTCGACGGCATTGAAGGGCGGCGTCGAGAACATCATGCCGCCCTCGTGGTCGAGGTTGCCGGTAAGGATGTTGATGGCATGCAGCAGCCAGCCGGCGAGGCCGCCGAACTCCTGTACGCAGGTGCCGATGCGGCCGTAGCAGATGGCGCGCGGCGCCGCCGCGAAATCGCGGGCCAGGGTGCGCACGCTGGCGGCGTCGATGCCGGTGATCGCCGCCGTGGCTTCCGGCGTGAAGTCGGCCACCGCGTCGCGCAGCTCGGTCAGGCCGGTCACCAGCCCGCTGACGCGGCGCAGGCGGATATGCGCCTCTTCGAACAGCACGTGCGCCAGCGCCGCCAGGAAGTAAAAGTCGGTGCCGGGCCGGATGAACAGATGGTCGTCGGCCTTCTCCGCCGTTTCGGTACGGCGCGGGTCCACCACCACCACGCGGCCGCCGCGCTCACGGATGGCCTTGATGCGGCCCATGGGATCGCCGGCGGTCATCAGGCTGCCGTTGGAGGCAGCCGGATTCGCGCCCAGCATCAGCAGGAAATCGGTGCGGTCGAGGTCAGGGACGGTGAACAGCAGCTGGTGGCCGAACATCTCCAGGTTGGCCAGCATATGCGGCAACTGGTCCACCGAGGTCGCGGAAAAGCGCTGGCGCGCGCCCAGGGCATGAATGAAGGGCGGGATCAGCACGATCGCGGGGGTGTGCACGGTAGGGTTGCCGACGTAGACGCCGACGGCGTCGGCGCCATGCAGGCGGCGCACGCGCTTGACGTTTTCCTCGATGGTGGCAAAGGCCTCCTCCCAGGAAATCTCCACGAACTCGCGGCCGACGCGCTTGACCGGGCGGCGCAGGCGGTCCGGATCCTCGTGCACGTCCTTGAGGCCCATCACCTTGGGGCAGACATGGCCGCGCGAGAGCGGGTCCTGCTTGTCGCCCTTGATCGACAGCACCTGGCCGTCCTGGTGCTCGATGACCACGCCGCACATGGCTTCGCAGAGGTGGCAAGTGCGGAAATGCTGTTCGGTGCCACTCATGGCCACCCTCCTTTGCGCTGTTGGCTGCCGGGCGTCTTCTGCGCCGATAAGGCCCGATCATACGACAGGCCGCGCCCTTGTCCGCCAACCCCGTCACCAATCCGCCGGCCCTGCGCCGACCGGCGGGTCGCCGCCGCCCCGCAGGCCAGGACGGGGCGCTGGCTGGGGCCACCCCTCCCGGGGAGGCCCACTGCCCCTCCCTTGCCCCCGGCCCTGCCCTCGGCACTGCCTGTCCCACGCCAGGGCCGCCGCCTGCTCCCGCCGGCCGGCGGCACTCCTCCTCCTCCTCCTCCTCCTCCTCCTCCTCCTCCTCCTCCT
>JAZKHS010000065.1:0-13521 GCA_040385265.1 Pseudomonadota bacterium
GGTGGCGGCGGTGGCGGCGGTGGCGGTGGCGGCGGTGGCGACCGGGGGTGCGGGAGCCTGAAGGCCGGCAAGACAGCTGCCGCCACACCATCCGCACACAGGAGCGCTGCCGAAGTCGTCTTGGCCGGGCCGGTGCCGCCGCCTAGAGTGCGACGGGAACATCACCCGACAAGGAGGTCAGGTCATGAAGACTCATCCCGCCATCCTGGCGCTTCCGCTGCTGCTGCACGCCGCTGCCGCCCTCGCCCTCAACGAGGGCTTCGAGACCGGCAACGTCGAAGGCTTTGGCGGCACCATCCCGCCCGGCGCCGAAGCCGGGGTGGTGACCGCGCATGCGGGCGACACCACCACCTACGCGCCCGTCAGGGGCCGCTACTTCCTGGAACTCAAGACCAACGGGCCGGACCGCCACACCCAGTTCGAGCAGCCCTACCAGCTGAAGGCCGGCGAGTTCCTCAAGGGCTATGCCGCCTTTGATGCGCGCGAACGCGGCAGCAGCACGGAATTCAACGACTACGCCCAGGTGCGCATCCTGTCGGCCGAGCGCGACGAGATTGCCCTGCCCTGGTCGGCGGATGTCGCCAGCGTCGGCGCCACCGGGGATGGCGCCTGGACGACCTGGACCTTCACGGCGCCGGCGGACGGCACCTATATCGTCGAGTACCGCATCATCAATGCCGGCGACGATGCCCATGACTCCTACGCGCTGTTCGATGGCGACGAGATCGACCTCGACATCAAGCCCGGCAGCGACCCCAACCGCATCCGCCCGGACGGTCCGGGCCTGACGCCGGCGGCCATCCTGTCGCCCTCGGACGTGCCGATCACCCACATCGACCGCTCGACGCTGCGCTTTGGCGACCGCGGCGTCGAGACGGCGGCGGCCTCGCTCTACCGTGACCTGGGCGGCGACGGCGATGTCGACATCCTGTCCGTGTTCCGCACCCGGAGCGCCGGCTGGACCTGCGCATCGGGCTATGGCTTCGTCACCGCGCGGCTGTACTCGGGGCAGTACATCAGCGGCTCGGATGCCATCGTGACCGGCTGCCGCTAGTGCCGCGGGCTGACACCAGGGCGGGAATGTGACCGCCGTCGCAAGGCGGCAGGGCGACCGCCGGGGACGTGGCCTGGCGCGCAGTGAAACTGTGACCGCTGCCCCGATCCCGCGGGCGGCCGCGCCTAGCATGGGCCCATGCCCCGCCTGCCGGTGCGATCGCCACCGCCTGCGGCTGGCGCGCCCCGGCATGGCCCTGCCCTGCTCCAGGAGTCCGCCCATGCTCAGGTTCTCTGCCAATCTCTGCACCCTGTTCGCCGAACGGCCGCCGGCCGAGCGCTTCCGGGCCGCCAGCAGCGCCGGCTTCCACGCCGTGGAGCTGCAGTGCCCCTATGGCGTGGGCGTGGCGCCGCTGGGGCAATTGCTGCAGGACAACGGCCTGCGCCTGGTGCTGGTCAACCTGCCCACCGGGGACCTGCTGGAGGGCGGCGATGGCCTGGCCGGGGTGCCCGGCCGCGAAGCCGCCTTCCGCGCCGCGGTGCAGCTGACCGCCCGCTATGTCGAGGCGCTGGGCGTGCCCACCGTCAATGTGCGCGCCGGGCGCAAGCCGCAGGGGGTGGCGCGCGCCGAGGCCGAGGCGACCCTGGCGATGAACCTGGAATACGCCGCCGCCACCTTCCGCGACGCCGGCGCCGCGACGCTGCTGGAGGCGGTCAACCTGTTCGACCAGTCGCGCTCGCTGGTGAGCTCGCTGAACGACATGCGCCGCCTCTGCGCGGCCGTGCCGCGCCTGAAGATGCTGTTCAACTGCTACCACATGGACCGCATGAGCTCGACGATGCTGGACGACCTGGAGGCCAGCCTGGACCAGGTGGGGCATGTGCAGTTTGCCGACCATCCCGGGCGCCAGGAGCCCGGCACCGGCCGCATCGACTACGGCTCGGTGTTTTCACTGCTGCGCGAGTCGGCCTACCAGGGCTGGTGCGGCGCCGACTACCAGCCCTCGCGCCCCACCGAGGACACCCTGGACTGGTGGCGGCGGCCGCCGCGGGCCCGCGAACGCCGGCCGTTGCGCGCGCTGAGCTGAGGCGGGCAACCGGCATTTGCAGCCGGGCCCTCTTCCTGTCCGGCGGTTACCCCTCCCGCCCTGGCCGCCGCGCGGCTGGCTGCCTCGACGTTGTCAGCGACGCGGCAACCGCCAGGCCGGTCGACGCCGCCTGCCTGCCGGCAGGGCGCGGGAGCCCCGCCTCACCACAGGGAGTCGGGGATCGCGTCGCGGCAGGGCGATCCGTTGTCATCCACGATGATCTGCCGCAACATCGAGGCCATCTGCCGCCCGTAGGCATCCGCCTCGGCCCCGGTGGCGACGCCGCGCTTCAGCGCCGCGGCCGAGCACGCGGTCCAGGCCTGCGCATTGGCAGGGTCACTCTGCGACAGGCTGCGGTAGTGCTCGGCGATGGCGAGGCTGTTGTCGTCGCCACCCCCGGCGCTGGGGCTTCCGCTGCTGCTGACCAGGTTCATGCGCGAGGGCGTGTTGCCCTCCTTCCACACCTCTACCGTCTGCCCGTCGATCGCGCGCAGGCTGAAGCGGCCGACATTGGTGGTGGCGCTGTAGATGCCGTTGCCCTGGCCCTGGTACACGGTGGTCTTGTTGTAGGCAGGCTCGCGCACCACCAGCGCGTTGCCGTCCACGCTCAACTCCATGGTGTAGCCGCCGCCGTCCATCATGTAGGTGCCGGCGGTGAAGGCGCCGCCACCCGACGCCATGCCCGCCACGGGGACGACCACGGCGGGGACGGCCGCGCCGGACGAGAAGGCGCTGGCGCTGCCGGCGCCGCCGAGCCGCTGCGAGGCGGCGTTGGCGGATTGCTGCAGGCCGGAAACGCCCTGCTGGCCGGCCATGCTGTCGCGCACCGCGCCCAGCAGCAGGTCGGCCTGCGTGCCCGAGTCCAGCTCACCCACGCCACCTAGCGCCATGCCGGCGGATAGCGCGGCAAGCTTGCCCCACTGGAAACTGTTCTGCTGCTGTGCGGCCTCGCGCTGACGTGCCGCTGCCGCAGCCGCGGCAGCGGCCGCGGCCTCCGCCGCGAGACGCTGCTCGCGCTCGCGGCCCAGATCGTCCGCACTCTTGCCCGCGCTGTTGCGCCGCGAGCGGTCGGCGCCGGCCGCCAGCAGCATCTGGTAGGCCTGCGCGTTGCCGTCGTGGGCCGCCTTGTGCAGCGGTGTCCATTCCTCGCCCTCGTAGGCCAGGTTCACATCGGCGCGGGCGGCAATCAGCAGTTGCAGGATGTCGAGGCGGTTGTCGACCACCGACCAGTACAGCGGCGAGCCCTTCTGGTCGCGGCGATTGCGGTCCGCCCGGTGGGTCAGCAGCACTTGCACCAGGTCCGCCCGGCCATTGCGCACCGACCAGTACAGCGCGGAAGTGCCGTCACGGCGCAGCAGGTCGGGGTTCGCCCCGGCCCCGAGCAGCGCACTGGCAATGGCGGGCTGGCCCAGGCCAAGCGCCACATGCAGCGCCGCCTCGCCCCCTGCCGGCACGTGGTCGGGATTGCCCTTGGCGGCCAGCAACACCTTCACCAGTTCCAGGTTGCCGGCCGCCACGGCCTTCAGCAGCGGCGTCACGCCCTGCGCGTCCGCCACGTTCGGCCGGGCGCCGGCGCCCAGCAGCGCCTGTACGGCGGCGGCATTGCCCTTCTCCACCATCTTCAGCAGCGGCGTGGCGCCCCCGGCGTCGGCGAGGTTGGGATTGGCGCGCGCGGCCAGCAGGAGCTGGAGGGTGGCGGTGTCGCCGCGATCAAGCGCGAGATGGAGGGCGACCTTGCCGTCCGCTCCGACGGCATTGGGCGAAGCGCCGGCGCCGAGCAGCAGGCGCACCGTCTCGGCATGGCCGCGAGCGACGGCGCGGATGAGGGCGGCACTGCCGGACGCGCCCTGCTCGGCGATGAATTTCTGGAACTCCGCGGGCGGCGCCTTGTGCCGCGCCTTGTCGAGCAGCGGCTTCACCAGGAGGGCAGGATCGCCCCGCTCGCAATCGGCCAGCAGCTGCAAGGCGGTGCGGCCATCCCCGGCCCGCGCGCGCGCATTGGCGCCGCCGGCCAGCAAGGCCTTCAGGTTGGCCTCGCCCGCCGCGCAATGCAGCGCCACGGTGTGCAGCGGCATCCACTGCACCGGAGTGGCGGGCGCCGGGGCGCTGCCGGCCGCGGGCGCGGCGGCCTCTTCACCGGTCCCGTCGCCCTGCGGCGTCCATTTCGGCAGAAAAGTGCGGAGTCCGCTCGCCACCTCGAGTGGCGTTGCGAACGTCGACACGCCGGCGGCAACCAGCAGGTTCAGGTCCGCCGGCGGCACCCTCGCCACGGCATTGGCGTTGGCGCCGTTTTGCAGCAACCAGGCCGCGAGGGCAGTATCGTTGCTGCCCACGGCGCGATGCAGCGCCGTCAGCCCGCTGGCATCCGCCTGGTTGATAAAGGCGGTCGCGCCCTTGGCGCCGGCCCGCGCGCGCACGCGGGCATGCAGCAGTTGCGCGGTGCCGAGATTGTCGCTCTGGCTCTGCCTGGAGCTGACGTGGGCAAGACGGATCAGCGCGGTCTGCCCGTCGCGGGTGCGCGCGTCCGGCTTGGCACCCTTTCCCAGCAGATACTCGACCACGGCCTTGTAGCCGGACTCCGCCGCCGGCAGCAGCGGCGTCATGTCCAGTCCGGTGTTGAGGCTGTCGACGACGGCGCCGGCCGCGACCAGCTCCTGCACCACTGGCAGCTGGTTATGGCCCGCCGCGATATAGAGCGGCGTCATGCCGCGGTTGTCCTTTTTCTCGAGGTCGGCCTGGCGGCTGATGAGCTCCCGGATCACGGGCAACTGGCCGCGCTCGGCGGCGATGGACAGCAGCGGACGGCCATGGCTGTCGACCATGTTGACGTCCTTGCCGGCCGTCAGGGCCTTGACGACGGAAGCGACATCGCCGGTCTGCGCGGCTTTCTGGACGCTGGTGCAGCCGCCCAGGCCGGCGAGCAGGAGCGCAGCGGGGGCCAGCAGGAGGAGCCGGGAACGGGCTGGGGTCATGGGAGGGGTTTCCTTCCGGCAAGGCGTCCTGCCTGCGAGAATGGCCCGGCGTCCTGGCCGGTCGTTTCTGGTCGGAGGCAGCATCTCCCCCGCGGCTCGCCGCGACTTTAGCAGCCCTGGTCCGGGGCAGGAAACCCGGGGCAGCGGCAGGCCATACCGGCCTCGGCCCCCTGCCGTCGAGCGCCCGGTACCCCGGCCGGAGCCGACGCCAGGCAGGTGCTGGAGCCGGCGCTGCCGCGAACCACCGACCCGCACGCTGCCGCGGGACGCGCAGGCCCTTTCTGGGCGATACTGCGCGGTTCCCACGGAGACGCCCCATGCAGTTCAGCAGCGCCGACCTCATCGATTTCTTCGGCCACCACACGTTTGGCAAGGGCCTGGACTACGCCCGCCAGCAGCGGGTGCTGGAGCTGCGCGTCCGCAACGAGGCCCACCCGCTGGAGCTGGGCGCGCAGGTGCAGGGCTCGGGGCGCGCCATCTATTCCGTCCATGTCCTGGTGGCGGGCCGCGGCCGCCGGCTGTTTTTCGAGAACGACTGCAGCTGCCCGGTCGGGGTGGACTGCAAGCATGTGGTGGCCACGCTGATCGAATACCTGCGCCAGGGCCAGTCCACGGCGCCGGCGGACGCCGCGGCCACGGCCTCGCCGGTGGCGCGCTGGCTGCAGGAGCTGGCGCCGGCCGCGGCGGCGGGCGAGGCGGAGTCGCAGCGCCTGGGCGCGCAGTGCCTGGCCTATGTGCTGGCACCGGCGCCGGGGGGCGTCGAGGTCAAGCCGTTCCGCACGCGGCTCAAGCCCAAGGGTGGCTATGCGGAGCCGCGCAAGGCGCTGGGCTATTTTGATACCGATGTCGCCTCGTATCACCGCAAGGGCCATCACCAGGACCTCGACCTGCGCATCCTGGGCGGCCTGCGCGTGCTCGGCATCTCTCCCGGCGGCGGCTTTGTGCTGCGCGGCGAGGTGGGCGCGGAGCTGCTGACGCTGTTGCTGCGCAGCGGCCGCTGCCACTGGCAGGACCTGGACACGACGGCGCTGGCGGTGGCCGCGCCGCTGGCCATGTGGGCGGCCTGGGAGCGCCATGAAGGGCAATGGCGGCTGGCGCTGCAGTGGCCACGTCCCGGCCTGCTGCCGCTGCCGCTGACGCCACCCTGGTACTACGACCCGGTGCAGCACTGCTGCGGTCCGCTGGAGACGCCGCTGCCGGGGACGGCGCTGGAGCGGCTGCACGACAGCCCCGCGCTCAGCAAGGCGGAAGTCGAGGCCCATGCCGTCGACCTGGTGGAGACCCTGTCCCGGCTCAAGCTGCCGCTGCCGCCCACCATCGAGGTGGAGCGCCTGGACGGCATCACGCCGCAGCCGCGCCTGCAGCTCTACCGCGCCCTGCTGGCCGGCGGCGACGGCCAGCCGCAGCCGGTCGCCGAGCTGGACTTTGACTACGCCGGGCACTGGCTGCCGGGCGACCCGCCGGCGCCCTGGCATCGCCAGCAGGAGGCCGGACGCCTGCTCGAGATCCTGCGCGACACCGCCTTCGAGGACCGCTGCCGCGCCGCGCTCGCGGCGCTGCCGCCCGGGGCGACGCTCGCCTCCGGGCGCGGGCTGCCGCCGCAACTGCGCCTCGCCCCCGACACCGCGGCCTGGCTGGAGTTCATGGACGAGGCGCTGCCCGCGCTGCGCGCGCAGGGCTGGCGCATCGAGGTGGAGGCTGACTTTGAATTCCAGGCCCTGGAGATCGAGAACTGGTACGGCGAGCTCGATGACATGGAGGGCGGCAGCGCCTGGTTTGACCTCGAGCTCGGCGTCATCGTCAACGGCCAGCGCCTGAACCTGCTGCCGCTGCTGACCGCGGCGCTGGCGCGCCTGCCCGCCGCCGAGCTCGCGGAACTGCCCCTGCTCGCCGACAGCGAGACGCTGGCGGTCAGCACCGGGCAGGGCGTGCTGCGCCTGCCCATGGCGCGGCTGCGCCCCCTGCTCGCCACGCTGGTCGAGTTGTTCGACCCGGGCGCGCTGGAGCCCAGCGGTCGCCTGCGTCTGTCCCGCCAGGACAGCGCGCGCCTGCCCGATTTGCCGCTGCCCTGGGAAGGCGCCGCGGCGCTGCGCGCGCTCGGCGCGCGCCTGCGCGATTTCCAGGGCCTGCCGGCAGTGGCGCCGCCGACGGATTTTGGCGCCGAGTTGCGCCCCTACCAGCAGACGGGGCTCGACTGGCTGCAGTTCCTGCGCGACCACGGGCTCAACGGCGTGCTGGCCGACGACATGGGCCTCGGCAAGACCGTGCAGGCGCTGGCGCACCTGCTGCTGGAAAAGCAGGCCGGCCGCCTCGATCGCCCCTGCCTGGTGCTGGCCCCCACCAGCCTCATGCACAACTGGCGGCGCGAGGCGGCGCGCTTTGCGCCGCAGTTGCGCGTGCTGCTGCTGCACGGGTCCGACCGGCGCCGGCACATGGACGCGATCGCGGAGCACGACATCGTGCTCACCACCTATCCCTTGCTGGTGCGCGATGCGGAGGCGCTGCAGGCGCAGAAATTCCACTACGTCATCCTGGACGAGGCCCAGGTGCTGAAGAACCCCAAGGCCAAGGCCACACTGCTGGTGCAGCAGCTCCAGGCCCGGCACCGCCTGGCGCTGACCGGCACGCCCATGGAAAACCACCTGGGCGAGCTGTGGTCGCTCTTCAACATCCTCATGCCGGGCCTGCTGGGCTCGCAGACGCGCTTCAACAAGCTTTTCCGGCAGCCCATCGAGCAGGCCGGCGACGTCGACCGCCGCGCCGCCCTGGCGCGGCGCGTGGCGCCCTTCCTGCTCCGCCGGCGCAAGGAACAGGTGGCCACCGAGCTGCCACCCAAGACCGAAATCCTGCGCAGCGTCAGCCTGGACGGCGCGCAGCGCGACCTCTACGAATCGATTCGCCTCAGCATGGATAAAAAACTGCGCGCCGAGATCGACCGCCGCGGCTTTGCCCGCAGCCGCATCATGATCCTCGACGCCCTGCTCAAGCTGCGCCAGGTGTGCTGCGACCCGCGCCTGCTGGCGCTGGAAAGCGCGCGCCAGGTGAAGGGCTCGGCCAAGCTCGAGCTGCTCATGGACCTGTTGCCGGAGCTGCTGGAGGAAGGCCGGCGCGTGCTGCTGTTCTCGCAGTTCACCAGCATGCTGGCGCTGATCGAGGCCGAGCTCGACGCGCGCGCCCTGCCCTACGTCAAGCTCACCGGGCAGACCCGCGACCGCGCCACGCCGGTACAGCGCTTCCAGGACGGCGAGGTGCCGCTCTTCCTGATCAGCCTCAAGGCCGGCGGCACCGGCCTCAACCTCACCGCGGCCGACACCGTGATCCACTACGACCCGTGGTGGAATCCCGCCGTCGAGCAGCAGGCCACCGACCGCGCCCACCGCATCGGCCAGGATAAGCCGGTATTCGTCTACAAGCTGCTGACCGAGGGCACGGTGGAAGAAAAGATCCTGGCGCTGCAGGCGCGCAAGGCTGCGCTGGCGCAGGGCATCTACGGCGAGCGCGAGGAGAAGGGACCGGGCTTTGACACCAGCGACCTGGAGGAGCTGCTGCGGCCGCTGGCCTGACCGCGGCCGCGGGCTGCGCCGGCGGCCCTGGCCCTGGATGAAGGTAGCTGGGCTGGCTGCAGGCCTTGCTGTCAGCACTGGCCTGACCGCGGGCCCTGCGGCGGCCTTGCGGTGGTCGGCCGGCGCCGGCAGGTGGGCCTGGGCCGGCACACACTCGGCCGGGACCGACTTACAGCTCCGCTTTCACTTCCTCGCACCAGGCCAGCCAGGCCTCTTCAAAGCGGATCCCCAGGCGCAGCGTCAGCTCCGGATGCCGGTAGCGGGCACGGCGCTTTGACGGCAGCACCGCCAGGGACTGCTGCAGCAGACGGTAGGTGGCCAGGGTCTGCTCGTGCTCTTTCTGATGCGCATCCAGCTCCGCGCACAACTGTTCCGGCGTCAGGCGGCGGCCGGCGAACAGCTTCACCAGCAAGGGGTCGCGAATCTTCGCCGGCGCCGCGGCCGCGGCCAGCAGGTGATCCAGGGCCTCGCCGCCCTTGGCCGTGAGCGTATAGACCTTCTTGTCCGGCCGGCTGTCCTGGGCCACCGCTTCGCACTCCACCAGCCCATCGGCATGCAGGGCATGCAGCTCCTTGTAGAGTTGCTGGTGGGTGGTCTGCCAGAAAAAGCCCAGCGAATTGCGGAAGCGCTGCAGCAGCGCATAGCCCGAGCCCGGCTCCACATCGAGCAGGCCCAGCACCGCCATCTTCAGGGACATGGTTTCACCTTCACGTTGGAAACAGGGCCGCGCGCCGCGCTGGCCGCGGCAGGAGTCGGCAGGAGTCGGCAGGAGTCGGCAGCGCCGCACCGTACCTCACACCCGCCCCGACGGCCACCGGGGCCACCTGGACCTGGACCTGGACCTCGGCTTGGGCTTGGGCTTGGGCTTGGGCTTGGGCTTGGGCTTGGGCTTGGACCTGGACCTGGGCCTGGGCCTGGGCCTGGACCTGGGCCTGGGCCTGGGCCTGGGCGGGCCAAGGCTAACCCGCGGCCTCGGCGGCCCCCCCCCGAAGGCGCGGGATTGGCGCCGGCCTCAGCCGACCGGCCGAATTGACTATATGCAATTTTTTGCATAGCGTGAAGTCCTCCGGAGGCCGGCACCCCGCCGCCCTCCCACCCCCCCTCCCGGAAAGGAGTCCCTGCCATGGCCGCCCTCAAGCCCAGCACCCTTCGCATTGGCAAGCGCTACCGCGCCAACCGCCTCAACGGCCCCTACGACGCCCTCGTCATCGGCTCGGGGCCCGGCGGCCTGACCTCGGCGGCGCTGCTCTCGGCCATGGGCTGGAAGGTGGCAGTGCTCGAGCAGCACTACACCGCCGGCGGCTACACCCACAGCTACGAGCGCAACGGCTACGAGTGGGACGTCGGCCTGCACTACATCGGCGACATGGGCGCGCCCACGATGGCGCGCAAGTTCATGGACTGGCTCAGCGGCGGACAGCTGGACTGGGCACCCATGGACAAGGCCTATGACCGTTTCTTCATCGGCGACGAGGTCTTCGAGGCCGTCGCCGGCAAGGACGACTTCCGCGCCAACCTGATCAAGCATTTCCCCGCCGAGCAGGCGGCCATCGACCGCTACCTGAAGCTGCTGTCGGAAGTCGGCAGCAACATGCAGCTCTACACGGTGGCGCGCCTGCTCAAGCCCTGGCAGCTGAAGCTGGCGCAGCCGCTGCTGAAGCGCCTGCTGCCCAAGCATTTCCGCCGCAGCACGCGCGAGGTGCTGGAAGAACTCACGCAAAACCAGACACTGATCGCCGTGCTCACCGGCCAGTGGGGCGACCTCGGCCTGCCGCCGGCGCAGTCGTCGTTCATCATCCACGCGCTGATCGCGCGCCACTACATGCACGGCGGCTTCTATCCCGTCGGCGGCAGCTGGCGCATCGCCGAGACCATCATCCCGCGCATCCAGGCCACCGGCGGCGAAGTCTTCACCTATGCCCGCGTCAAGGAAATCATCGTCGAGAATGGCAAGGCGCGCGGCGTGCTCATGGACGACGGCCACCGCATCGACGCGCCCTGCATCATCTCCTCGGCCGGCGTCATGAACACCTTCCAGCGCCTGCTGCCCCAAGACGTCGTGCGCAAGACCGGCTACGACCAGCTGCTGCAGAACGTGACGCCGAGCAGCGCGCATCTCGGGCTCTATATAGGCCTCAAGGGCAGCGCGGAAGAACTCGGCCTGCCCAAGACCAATTTCTGGATCTACCCGGACGCCGACTACGAGGGCGCCGTGGCCCGCTTTGAACAGGACCGCTCGGCGCCCATCCCGGTGGTGTACGTGTCCTTCCCGTCCGCCAAGGACCCCGACTACGCGCGCCGGCATCCCGGCACCTCCACCATCGAGGTGGTGGCGCCAGCGCCTTTCGAGTGGTTCGCGCAGTGGAGCGGCAGCACCTGGGGCAAGCGCGGCGCCGACTACGACGCGCTGAAGCAGGAACTGGGCGAGCGCCTGCTGGAGGCAATGTTCGAGAAACTGCCGCAGCTGCGCGGCAAGATCGACTACTGGGAGATCAGCACGCCGCTGTCGACGCAGCACTTCAACGCCTATGAACGCGGCGAGCTCTACGGCCTCAACCACGATCCGAAGCGCTTTGCGCAAAGCTGGCTGACGCCGCGCACGAAGATCCCCGGGCTCTGGCTCACCGGCCAGGACATCCTCTCCTGCGGCGTGGTGGGCGCGATGATGGGCGGCGTGGTCACGGCGCAGGCGATTGGCGGACTGAAGATGTTGCCGGTGCTGAAGCAGGTGATGCAGGGCGCGGCGCCGGCAGCCATGCCGGTCGCGCCGGCCGCCGCCGGACGCTGAGCCGGCCGCGCCCGGGCGCCACCGGAAAGCCCCGCTACGGCGGGGCTTTTTTTATCGCGGCCGGCAGCCGCTAGCGCAGCACTGTTATGTCCTGCGTCGGCGCCAGCGCCACAGCGCGACCAGGCCGAGCAGCAGCCAGGGACCCGCCGCGCCGCCGCCGCCCCCGCCCTCGCCGCCGGCCGCGGACTGCGAGGCATAGGTACTGACCAGCACCTGGCCGTCCTCTGCCGGCGTGGGAGACAGCGCGGTGCTGCGCACCATGCCGAGGTCCTCGGCATACCACTGGCGCTCCTCCGAAAGCACGGCAAAGGGCACCTCGGCCAGCGTGCCCTGGAAGTGATACTGCGTGTAGACCTGCAGCAGCGGGCGCAGGCTGCCCGCCACCATTTCCCGAGTGCGCCCTTCCACCGCCATGACGGCCTCATAGGGCACGTTGACCTCGCCATAGCCGGCGGCGCTCACGCGCACCAGCCCCGAGGTCGTCACGGTGCTGCCCACCTCGGCCGTCGCCGGCAGCACCGGGATGGCGGGACTGAATTCCTGCAGCACCTGCACCGTGGCTCCGGCGACCTGGGCATCCGGAATCTCCAGGCGCGCCAGATACACGCCCGTGTCATCCACCCGATAGGTGAAGCGGCCCGCCGTGGAGGTGACGAGAACCTCGCGCCCCGCCGGCGTGTCGATGGCCGACACCGTGGTCACGGTGCGCGCCTGCCCGTTGGCGTTGTAGTGACGCGCGACCGGCGCGGTGGGGAAGTAGGCCGCGGTGGCAACGGGACCGGTGAGGACCTCGGGCGGCAATTGCACGGCGGACGACACCGGTCCCGGGGTCGGCAAGGGCTGGTAGAGCAGCTTGTAGCGGCTCTCGGCGCCATCCCAGTAGGGGCCGATGAGGTAGCGTCCGTCCGGCGAGAACGTCGCCCAGGTCGGCGCCTGCCGGTTCTCGTTGGCAAAGCCCGCGAAGGGGTCAAGGTAGGTGGTGGGCGCGCTGCGCCGCGAGAGACCGTACCCGCCATCGGCCCCCAGCAGGTACTGGCCGTCGGGGCTGATCTCCCGCGGCTGCTCGAAGTAGGTATTGGACTGCAGCACGTCACTGCCGTCGCCGAGGGGCACATCCGCGTAGCAGTAATGAGGGACGCTGCCCCCGCACATCTCCATCACCCGGCCGCCATCCGGCGTGACCGACAGCCATTTCAGGATCAGGTGCTGCACGGGAATGCTGCCATTGAAACGGATGGCCAGCGACACCGGATCCAGGGTGTAGGTGCCCCAGGCTCGCCAGGTGCCGCCCCCCTCGTTGAGGCCGGCGACGAAATGATTGCCCAACGGGAAGCCCACGCCGCGGTCGGCTTCCTTGGAGAAGCCGCAGTACAGGAAATAGCTGCAGTTGGCGGGAATGCCGAAGTCGCCGCCCACCACCGGCATCAGGGTGCCCTGGCCCGGATCGAAGATTTCCATCTGGTAGCGCGTGTAGAAGCCCTCGAACTGCTTGTATTCGCTGATGGCCGTGCTGACCACGAAATGGTTGCCCACCGCCGCCACCACGGCGTACACCGGCCGCGGCAGCAGGAATTCCCGCTTCTCGCCGGTGTCGAGGTCGTATTCGAAAAGGCGGGTCAGGGGATAGCCGGCGCCCTGGTAGTACATGGCGTTGCGGCCGCGCAGGTAGCCGAGGGGGCTCGCGCCGGACTCCGCGAATTCGTGCACGGTGGCGCCGGTGACGGTGTCGACCACGCGGGCGCTGGCGCCGGAGGTCACCAGCACGCGGTCGCCGCACAAGGCCATGAACTCGCCCGTGACGCCGTTGGCATCACGGATCATCTGCACGGCAGGGCCGGTCGGCGTGGGGCAGGCAGGCAGCTGCCCGGCCTGGGCCGTGGCGGCCAGTCCGGGAAGAAGGAAGGCGACCGCGCACACGCGGACTCCGGTCGGGACCAGGTTTGCCAGCACGCCACTTCTCCTTGTCAGGGACCGGCTTCCGGTCCGGGCGGCACGCATGATACCAGCAGGGCTGGCGTCTGCGGAGCAGCGTGGGCGTGGGCACTGGCACTGGCACTGGCACTGGCGGTGGCGGTGGCGGTGGCGGTGGCGGTGGCGGTGGCGGTGGCGGTGGCGGT
>JAZKHS010000066.1:0-44989 GCA_040385265.1 Pseudomonadota bacterium
TTCTTGTAATGTGATGATTTATGCCCACCGCCCACCGCCCACCGCCCACCGCCCACCGCCCACCGCCCACCGCCCACCGCCAGCCGCCAGGGGCTGAGAGCTGAGGGCTAGGGGTTGAGGCGATGGGGGCTTTCGCTGTACCCGATCGAACCAGGCCAGGGCAGGCCGTGGCGGGGCGGCTGGAGTCCTGCAGGACGGCATGACTGGCGCGCCGTTCGATCGGGCGGCCCGGGGAGGGCGCTGCAGGTGCAGGTCCAGCTCATCAATAGGAAACGGCTATAAAAAGACAAAGCTAAATCAATTTATCAAAATTTCAGTACTTGCCTAGCATCCTCCCTCAAGCAGTCACCCCCGACTGATATCCCTGAGGAGAACGCCATGAGCAACCTGATCAACACCACCGTGAAGCCCTTCAAGGCCAATGCCTTCCAGAACGGCAAGTTCATCGAAGTCACCGACCAGACCCTGAAGGGCAAGTGGTCCGTCGTGGTCTTCTACCCGGCCGACTTCACCTTCGTCTGCCCCACCGAGCTGGAAGACCTGGCCAACAGCTATGCCGAGTTCCAGAAGCTGGGCGTGGAGATCTACAGCGTCTCCACCGACACCCACTTCGCGCACAAGGCCTGGCACGACACCTCCGACGCCATCAAGAAGGTCAACTACGTGATGATCGGCGACCCCACCGGCAGCATCACCCGCAACTTCGAAGTGATGATCGAGGAAGAAGGCCTGGCGTTGCGCGGCACCTTCGTCATCAACCCCGAAGGCCAGATCAAGCTCTGCGAGATCCACGACAACGGCATCGGCCGTGACGCCTCCGAGCTGCTGCGCAAGGTCAAGGCCGCCCAGTACGTCGCCTCCCACCCGGGCGAAGTCTGCCCCGCCAAGTGGCAGGAAGGCGCCGAGACCCTGAAGCCGTCGCTGGACCTGGTCGGCAAGATCTGACGCAGCACCGGGTGCAGGCTCGCCTGCACCCATCGCCACCCCGGCGGCGCCGGTAGCGGGCTTCGCAATCGCACCGGCGCCAGCCTCCCGCTTCCGCACCGGGCGGAGGTTCGCTACCGGCGCTGCCGGGGGTGGCAAGCCCAGCGCCTTACCAGGCGCAACGCGGCCCGGGGCCACAAGCCCCGCGGCCTCCAAAGAATGAAACGCTAGCAAAGAGGATTCATCATGCTCGACGCCACCCTGAAGGCCCAGTTGCGGGGCTACCTTGAACGCCTGGTCGCTCCCATCGAGCTCGTGCTGGCCACCGATGCCGGCGCCAAGTCGCAGGAGCTGCGCGAGCTGGTAGACGAGATCGCCGCGCTCAGCGCCAAAATTTCCGTGCGTGAGGACGCCGCCGCCGCGCGCGCGCCGTCCTTCGCCATTGCCCGCCAGGGCGAAGCGGCCCGCGTCACCTTCGCCGGCATTCCGCTCGGCCACGAGTTCACCTCGCTGGTGCTGGCGCTGCTGCAGGTCAGCGGTTATCCGCCCAAGGTCGAGGCCGAGGTGATCGAGCAGATCCGCGCGCTGCCCGCCGGCCTGGAATTCGAGACCTATGTCTCGCTGTCCTGCCACAACTGCCCGGACGTGGTGCAGGCGCTCAACCTGATGGCCGCGCTCAACCCCGGCATCCGCGCAACCATGATCGACGGTGCCCTTTTCCAGGACGAGGTGAACGAACGCCAGATCATGGCGGTGCCCTCGGTCTACCTGAATGGCGCCCCCTTCGGCCAGGGCCGCATGACGCTGGAGGAAATCCTCGCCAAGGTCGACACCGGCGCCGCCGAGCGCGACGCGGTCAAGCTGTCGGCCAAGGAAGACTTTGATGTGCTGGTGGTCGGCGGTGGCCCCGCCGGCGCCGCCGCCGCCATCTACGCCGCGCGCAAGGGCATCCGCACCGGCGTGCTGTCCGAGCGTTTCGGCGGCCAGGTGCTGGACACGCTCTCCATCGAGAACTTCATCTCGGTCAAGGAAACCGAAGGCCCGAAGCTGGCCGCCGGCCTGGAGCAGCATGTCCGCGCCTATGACGTCGACATCATGAACAACCAGCGCGCCGCGGCGCTCGCGCTGAACGAGGACCTCGGCCTGGTCGAGATCCGCACCGCCAGCGGCGCCCTGCTGCGCAGCAAGAGCGTGATCGTGGCCACCGGGGCGCGCTGGCGCGAGATGAACGTGCCCGGCGAGCAGGAATACCGCGGTCGCGGCGTCGCCTACTGCCCGCACTGCGACGGTCCCCTGTTCAAGGGCAAGCGCGTGGCGGTGATTGGCGGCGGCAACTCCGGCGTGGAAGCGGCCATCGACCTCGCCGGCGTGGTGGCGCATGTCACCCTGGTGGAGTTCGACGGCAAGCTGCGCGCCGATGCCGTGCTGCAGCAGAAGCTGCGCAGCCTGCCCAACGTTACCGTGATCGTGTCGGCGCTGACCACCGAGGTGCACGGCGACGGCCAGAAGGTGAATGCGCTCTCCTACAAGGATCGCGGCAGCGGCGAGGTGCATCGCGTGGAGCTGGAGGGCGTGTTCGTGCAGATCGGCCTGCTGCCCAATACCGACTGGCTGAAGGGCTCGGTAGCGCTGTCGCCGCGCGGCGAGATCGAGATCGACGCCCGCGGCCAGACTTCACTGCCGGGCGTGTTTGCCGCCGGCGATGCCACCACGGTGCCCTACAAGCAGATCATCATCGCCATGGGCGAGGGCGCCAAGGCCGCGCTCGGCGCCTTCGACCACCTGATCCGCAGCTCGGTGCCGGCGGAGAAGGCCGCCGCCTCCGCCGCCTGAGGCAGCAGGATCATCAGGGCAGCGAGAGCGGCCGTGGCCGGTACGCCGGTCATGGCCGCGTTTAACCGCACTCCTTTTGGGCCCCGGACGGGGCCTTTTTTTTGCTTCCGGATGGCGCATCATTGGGAAATAGCCCCTTGATCAGGATTGCCCATGCGTCGCGCCCTGCTGGCCCTCGGCCTTGCCTCCACCCTCAGCCTGCCCGCTCATGCGGAATATTTTCTCGATGCCCGGCAGAAGGGCGAGCTGATCTCGCGCGGCGAGATCAGCGGTCGCGATGGCGCGCGTTACAACGTCTGGATCGTGCCCGGCTATGTCGTTCCTGCGCAGAACGCGGCCGAGGGCTGGCGTGCCGCGGGGCAGGACCTCAAGGAGTACGGCGACCCCGCGCTCTACCGCAACGCCCGCAAACACAGTCGTGACACCTTTCGCTTTGCCCGCCGCGACATCATCCGGGAGTTCGCCTTCGTCGGCACCGGCCGCACCTGGGTGGATTCCTTCGGCACGGCCAGCGAGCGCGTGGACAAGCGGGTGTTCGGCTGGTGGTTTGCCTATCCCTGGGCCTTGCTCGAGGCCACGGGCGCCAGTGCGCTGCGCGTGGGCCTGGGCGTGCCCACCGGCGTCGCGGTCGGCCTCGGCGGGGTGACGGCCCTGCCCGCGGTGGAGCTGATGCTGCCCACCCTCAAGGCCGGCTACCACAGCACGGTGGACGGTTTCGCGGTGCCTGTGCTGGGCATGTCCTGGAATACCGTGGTGGCGCCGCCGCTGGCCCTGCTCGGGGAACAGCCCTCGCCCGAGCGTGCCGATGGTTTCTGGATGAAGCGCATCGATCCGGTCACCAGCGACGTTGAGTTGCAGGCTGCGCTGCAGGCGCTGAGCGCCTGGCGCGCGGCCGAGGTCGCCACCACGCCGGCGCGGGCCGTGACGGAGGCGGAGCAAGCGGCCATGGGCGTCCTGGATGCTCGCCGCCAGGCCCTGCTGCGCGAGCTGGAGCAGGAGCGGCGTGCCCTGCATGAAGCCGCGCAGGCGCGTCTGCTGGCGCTGCTGCAGTCGGCCACTGCGCGGGCGCCGGCGCCGGACCAGTTGGGGGCGCTGGCGCAGCGCCACGGCCGCCGCCCCTTCATCAATGCCCTGCGCGGGCCCGGCGTGGATGAGGCGACGGCGCGCCTGCTGCTGGCCACGCTGCTCGGCGATCAGGACATCCCCGATGACGTGGCGCCGCCGCTGCGCCCGGATGCGGAGAAGACCAATCCGGTAAAGCGCAGCTTTGAACTCATGGAAGAATGAGAACGCTTTCGCTTTGCGCTATCGCCTGCGGCGCACCTAAGGCGGCGTTAATTTAATCGGGGGATTGATCTCCTAAGCTGGGCGTGACCTCTCAACTTGTTGGGGAAACGCCATGCGACACCTGCTGCTTGCCCTCGCCCTGCTGGGCCCCGCCGCCACCCTGGCGGCTCCCGCCGACCTCCAGGCCGGCTATGCCGCTGCCGCGCGGCAGGCCGGCGCCTTCCAGCCCTTCGATGCCGCGCGCGGCCAGCGCTTTTTCCAGTCTCCGCACGGCGGCGAGTGGAGTTGCGCCAGCTGCCATACCCGTGACCCGCGCCAGGCGGGCCGTCATGACGTCACCGGCAAGGCCATCAAGCCGCTGGCGCCCGCCGCCAATCCCGAGCGCTTCACGCAGGCCGCCAAGGTCGAGAAATGGTTCCGGCGCAATTGCCGCGACGTGCTGGAGCGGGAGTGCACGGCGCAGGAAAAAGGCGATGTCCTGGCCTACCTGATGTCGCTGAAGTGAGGCCGTGTTCCGCAGCCCCGCATAGACGCAGTCCCGCATTGAATCGAGGTGTGTAATGAATCCGTTCCGTAAATGTCATGGCGCCTGGCTGGCGCTGCTGCTGCCGCTGGCCGGTCTCGCCCTGGCCGATGGCCCGCGCCTGCCGCCACTGCAAAACCAGTTGTGGCAGCAGGAATGCGGCAGTTGTCACCTGGCCTATCATCCCGGCTTGCTGCCGGCGGCGTCCTGGACGGCCGTGATGGATGGCCTGGGCCATCACTTCGGCAGTGATGCCAGCCTGGCCGCCGACGAGGAGGCCGCGCTCCGCCGCTTCCTGACCGCCCATGCCGGCACCGGCAAGCAGGGGCGCGCTGCCGCCGGCCAGGACGGCAAGCCCTTGCTGCGCATCAGCCAGATGCCCTGGTTCCGGCACGAGCATAGTGAAGAGCTGCCTCCTGGTGTGTGGACGCGCAAGGAGGTGGGTTCGCCGGCGAATTGCGCGGCCTGCCATGGCGATGCCGCCAGCGGCCGCTTCAGCGAGCGCGAGATCCGCGTGCCGGGAGGCCGGCGATGAAGACGACCCCGCGGCAAACGGCAGCGGAAGGCGCCACGCGCATCCTGGTGTGGGACTGGCCGACACGCCTCTTCCACTGGACGCTGGCGGGCTCTTTTGCCGGCGCCTGGCTGACGGCGGAAAGCGAGCGTCTGGCGCTCTGGCATATGAGCTTCGGCCTTACCCTGCTCGGCCTGATCGGGTTTCGCCTGCTGTGGGGGGTGGCCGGGACGCGCCATGCCCGCTTCGGCAGCTTTCTTGCCGGGCCGGCAAAGGTGTGGCGCTACCTGCGCTCGCTGGCGTCGGCAGAGCCCGAGCACTACATCGGCCATAATCCGGCGGGCGCGGTCGCGGTGCTGCTGTTGCTCCTGCTCGGGGCCGCCACCGCGGTGACCGGCGTGCTCTACTGGCAGGAAATCGGTGGCGAGGCGTTCGAGGAGGTGCATGAGGCGCTGGCCACGACCCTGCTGGGCGTGGTGGGCCTGCATGTGGCGGGCGTCATCTTCAGCAGCCTGCGCCACCGCGAGAACCTGGTGGGCGCCATGCTGAGCGGCTTCAAGCGCGGCCAGCCCGGCGAGGGCATTGCGCGCAGCCGGCCACTGGTGGCGCTGCTGCTCGCGGGCGTGCTGGCCGGATTCTGGGGCTATGCCTGGAGCCCGGCCAGCTTCCTGCGTGGCGGTCCGGAGGCCCCGGAGGCGGTAGCGGCCACCGCGAGCCGCCTCCCCCTGGCGGACGCCGGCGATGCCGGGGCCCGGGCGGAGGCGAGGCGAGACGATGAGGGGGAGGACGACTGAGTCGCGCCGGGCTGGCTGTGGCATGATGCGCGCCAGCCCTCTGCCCGCCGGACCGATCCATGCAATCCCTGCAGGCTTACGCCGACCTCTCCCCTGATCTTGTCATCCGCGCCGTGGAAAGCACCGGGCGCCTCTCCGACCTGCGCGTGCTGGCGCTCAACAGCTACGAGAACCGCGTCTACCAGGTCGGCATCGAGGAGGCGACGCCGCTCGTGGCCAAGTTCTATCGGCCGGGGCGCTGGAGCGATGCGCAGTTGCGCGAGGAGCATGCCTTCACGCGCCAGCTTGCCGCCGCCGAGTTGCCGGTGGTGGCGCCGCTGGCGGATGCCGCCGGCGAGACCCTGTTCAGCTTCGAGGGCTTCCGCTTTGCGTTGTTCACGCGCAAGGGCGGCATGGCGCCCGAGGCCGGTGACCTCGACCAGTTGCACCGCATCGGCATGCTGCTGGGTCGCCTGCACGCGGTGGCGCGCGAGGCCGCCTTCAGCACCCGCCCGGCCCTCACGGTCGAGCGTTTCCTGACGTTGCCGGCGCAAGTCGTGCTGCAGGGTGACTTCCTGCCGCGCTCCTTGCTGCCGCGCTACGAGCGCGCCATCGCCGCGCTGGGCGAGGGCATCGCTGCCGCCGGCCTGGCCGGTGCCCGCCTGATCCGCACCCAGGGTGACTGCCATCCCGGCAATATCCTGTGGACGCGTGACGACGGCCCCTGGGTAGTCGATTTTGATGACTGCCAGTCGGCCCCCGCGGTGCAGGACCTGTGGATGCTGCTGTCCGGCGCCCGCCACGAGCAGGAGCTGCAACTGGGCGAACTGCTCGACGGCTACGAAACATTCTGTCCCTTCGACAACCGCGAGCTGGCCTTCATCGAGCCGCTGCGCGCGCTGCGCATGGCGCACTATGCCGGCTGGCTGGCGTTGCGCTGGGAAGACCCCGCCTTTCCGCGTGCCTTTCCCTGGTTCAATACCGAGGCCTACTGGCTGCAGCACGTCGCCGAGCTGGAAGAGCAGGCGGTGATGCTGCGCGAGCCGCCGCTGCGCCGGCTGTAGTCGCGGCGGCGGGGGCGTCCCCGCGGGCCGGCTAGTGCGGCGCGGGTGGATGCCGTGGCGCGGCGGCTCGTTGTTCCGGCGGCAACGCCGACTCGACATGCACCGTGCGTGTCGGCACCGCCACCTCGGCGCCTTCCTCGGCAATCAGCGCCAGCGCGCGCAGGAACACATCCTCGCGGATGTGCTGGAAGGCCGCCCAGTCGGTCGTGCGCGTGAAGGCATGCAGCTTGATCTCCAGTGCCGACTCGCCGAATTCCGTGAAGCTTGCCATCTGCGCCTGTTCCGGGTCGAGGTCGGGGTGCGTCGCCAGCATCCCGCGCAGGCGCTCGACCAGCCGCGGCAGCCGCCGCCAGTCCTCCAGGCGCAGGCGGATGGCGTGGTTGAGGCGGCGGTGTGTCATGCGCGACACATTCTCCACGGCAATCGAGGCGAAGGTGGAGTTGGGCACATAGAGCGGCCGCAGCTCGGCGGTCTGGATGCGCGTGAGGCGCCAGCCGATGTACTCCACCGTGCCCTCCAGCTCGCGGTCGGGTGAGCGAATCCAGTCGCCGATGCTGAAGGGCCGGTCCAGGAAGATCATGAGGCCGCCAAAGAAGTTGGCGAGCAGGTCCTTGGCGGCAAAGCCGACGGCAATGCCGCCGATGCCGCCGAAGGCCAGCACGCCCGACACTGAATAGCCGAGCTTTTGCAGCAGGATCAGCGTCGCCGTGATGAGGATGCTGATGCGCAGCACCTTGGCCACGGCACGCGTGGTGGTGAGGTCGATCGGATGGTGGACGCCGGCGGGATGCAGCAGCCGCTCCTCGCCGGCATTGACGAAGCGCAGCAGGAACCACGCCAGGATGACGATGAGCAGGAGCTCGCGCAGGGGGCTGGCGTAGGCGAGCACGCCGGCGTCGGTGCGGGTGGCCACGAAGCTGGCGGCGGCATTGAGGCCGAGCACCCAGGCCAGCGCCAGCAGCGGCTTGTCGGCCGCGGCGAGGGCGGCGTCATCCCAGGGCGTATGCGTGCGCGCCAGGCGCTCGCCGAGCAGCGTCAGGCCGCGGCGCAGGAGCGCGGCGCTGGCGGCGGTGGCGAGCACGATGAGGAAGACCGGCAGCAGCCAGTGCCCCTCGGTCGTGAGCAGGTCCTGCAAGGTTTCCTTCATGGCGGGCTCGGCGGCAGCGGCTGACTAGCAAAGCAAAGGCCGCGGCGCCGGCTTTGCAAGGCCGGACACGTGAAAGAAACGAAACGCCGGCGGCAGGGCGCTGATGGCGCGGGAGGCTGGGCTTCAGCCGCGGGATAGCTGCGCGGAGTGCTGGGGACCTGCCACCGTCACGGCAACGGCCACCGCCACCGCCACCGCCAATGCCAATGCCAATGCCAATGCCAATGCCAATGCAGAGGCAGAGGCAGAGGCAGAGGCAGAGGCTCAGGGCAGGGGCGTGCCTGCGGGCGCCGCGGCCAGGTGCAGGGTACGGGTGGGAAAGGCGATCTCGGCGCCGGCGGCGTCGACGATCTCGAGGATGCGGAAGTACACGTCCTGGCGGATTGCGCTGAAGCCCGGCAGGTCGCAGGCGCGGGTATAGGCCAGCAGGCCGATGTCGAGCGTGGATTCACCAAAGCGCTCGAAGTTCACGATCAGCGTCTGCTCCGGGTCGATGCCGTCGTGCGTCTGCAACATCGCGCGGATCTGCTCCACCAGTGCCGGCAGATGGCGCCAGTCGTCATAGCGGAGGCCGATGGCCTGCTGCAGCCGGCGGTGCGTCATGCGCGAGGGGTTTTCCACGGCAATCGAGGCGAAGGTGGAGTTGGGCACGTAGAGCGGGCGCATCTCCGGGGTGCGGATGATGGTCTGGCGCCAGCCGATGTACTCCACGGTGCCCTCGATATTGCGGTCGGGCGAGCGCACGGCGTCGCCGATGCTGAAGGGCCGGTCCAGGTAGATCATGAGGCCGCCGAAGAAGTTGGCGAGCAGGTCCTTGGCGGCAAAGCCGACGGCAATGCCGCCGATGCCGCCGAAGGCGAGTACTCCGGAGATGGAGTAGCCGAGCTTCTGCAGGAGCATGAGTGCGGCGGTGATGAGGATGGCGATGCGCAGCAGCTTGGCGATGGCGCGCGCGCTGGTGGCGTCCAGGCGTCCCTCTGCCGAGGGGATGCCCAGCATGGCGCGCTCGGCCTCGCGCACCAGGCGCAGCAGGAACCAGCCCAGGATGAGGATGAGCAGGACCTCGCGCACGCGGTCGGCGTGGCGGAAGACCTCGGAGTCGGTGGCGTTGACGATGAGGTGGCTGGCGATATTGAGGCCCAGCACCCAGACCAGCACCTGCAGCGGCTTGCGCGCGGCGATGAAGGCAGCGTCATCCCACAGGGTGGGGGTGCGTTCCAGGTGGCGCTGCATCCAGCCCAGGGTGGTGGTCACCAGCAGGGCGATGACGGCGGTGGCCAGGATGACGCCGAAGAGTTGCAGCATCCAGGCGTTTTCGTTGGCAAACAGGAAGGCCTGCAGGGATTCCAGCATGGAGGGGCTCCGGGGGCAGGGGCGGCAGGGCCGCGGGGGTCCGATAGTGTAACGGCTGAGGCGGCCCGGGTTAACTCCGCAGGGCCGGTCCCTTACTCCGCGCGCAGGGAGGTGATGGGGGCGAGGCGGGGCGTTGCAGGCGTCGGTGCTGACCTGGGCGCGGGCCTGGGCCAGTTGCGCGTTGCGGTCATCGTTCTCCAGGCGCAGCAGCAGGTTGCCCTTTTGCACGCGGCCGCCTCTGCGGGGCCTGGGGACGGCGCGACCGGCGCCAGCGGGGGTCGCCTCCCCGGCGGGCGGACGCGACGGCCCCCTGCGGGCGGTGGGCGTGTGGTCGTCGGCCCCCGGCCGCCGCCGGCCGCCACGGCGGTTCCGGCGTGACGGGCAGGCTGCTAGAGTCGGGGCACTCCCGTCCCGGAATAATGACAAGATGGCGGAACTCTTCAATGTGGTCTTTGCCGGCGAACTGGTCGGCCGTGCCGATCCGGCCGCCGTACGCGCCAATGTCGGCAAGCTCTTTGGCGCCAGCGAAGCGGTGCTGGACAAGCTGTTCTCCGGCCAGCCGGTCGCCCTCAAGAAGGGCATAGACCGTGCCGCCGCCATGCAGTTGCGCGCGCGCATGAAGCAGGCCGGCGCGGAAACCCGCCTGGTGCAGGTGGATGCGCAGGGCCAGCCGGTGGCGGGCGCTTCCGGCCCGGCCCCGGCAGTTGCGGCAGCGGGGGCGGTCGCCGCGCCTGCCATGCCACGGCCGGCGCCCGGCAGTCCCGTGACGGCAGGGGGAGCGGTGACGACGGGGGCGGCCACGCGGCCCGTGCCACCGACAGCCCCGGCGCAGCCCGCTGTCGTGGCCCCCGCACCGGTTGCTGCGACCGCGGCGCCCGCGCCCGGCTCCATGGCTGAGCGCCTGGCGGCCCTGGCGCGCGAGCCGGCGCCGGCCGCCGCCCCGGCACCCGCCGCTGCGGCCGGCAGTTGGGACGTCAAGCCGGTCGGCAGCCGTCTCAGCGATCCGCTGCCGCCGCCGCCGCCCGCCCCGGATGTCAGTGCCATCTCGCTGTCCGCCGCCAGCGGCAACCTGGTGTCGCCGCAGGAGCTGGCACGTCCCGCGCCGGTGCAGGTGGATATCTCCAGCCTCAGCATGGCCCCGCCCAACACCGAGGTCCTGAACGACGACGAACGTCCGCTGGTGGTGCCGGTGCAGGTCGACCTCACCGGCATGAGCATGGCCGAGGTGGGCGCGCCCCTGGACGAGATACGCGACGACAAGCCCCTGCTCAATCCGGATACCAGCTACCTCAAGCTCGCCGAGTAAGGCCGACGCTTCCTTTTTCGCACGCGGCCCCGACCGGGGCCGCACCTGTCCGCCGGAGTCCTCCCATGTCGACGCCTTCCTTCCTGTCGCGCCATCGCCGCGTCCTGGTCACCCTGCTGCTGGCCACGGTCGTGGTGGCCGGCCTCGGCCTGTATCCGGTGCTCAAGCGCGCGCACAAGGCGGCGACGCTCTTCGAGGCCGACCGCATCGTGCACAACTTCACGCACATGACCGACACGTTTCCGTCAGTGCCGGTGCCGCCCGCCGCCACCCCGCGCGCGCTGCCGGCCGGCCCGGCGCTGGCGTTGCCGGCGCAGTTCACCGCCTTTGGCCGGGTGGAGGGGTTGCCCGCCTATCTCGAGGCAACCGGTACCGACGGCCTCATCGTGCTGCAGGACGGCCAGGCGGTTTACGAGCAGTACTGGCGCGGCCAGGACGCCGGCGGCGTACACATTTCCTGGTCGCTGGCCAAGTCCACCATCTCCGCCATGCTCGGCATCGCGCAGGCAGAAGGCCGCATCGCCAGCGTGAGCGATCCGGTGGAGCGCTATGCGCCGGCGCTCAAGGGCACGGCGTATGAAGGGGTGCCGCTGCGCGATGTGCTGCAGATGTCCTCCGGCGTCGCCTTCGACGAGAACTATGACAATCCGCAGGCCGACGTGGTGAGGCTGGCGCACACGCTGGTGCTCGGCGGCTCTTTCAATGCCTATGCGCAAAAGCTGAAGCGGGCGCATGCCCCCGGCACCGTGCGCCATTACTCCAGCTTTGACACGCAAGTGCTGGCGATGGTGCTGGAAGGCGCCACCGGCCGCCGCGTTGCCGACTACATGCAGGAAAAGCTGTGGCAGCCGATGGGCGCCGAGCATGCCGCGCACTGGCTGGTGGACAGCGAGGGCATGGTCATGGGCTTTGGCGGCTTCAATGCCGTGCTGCGCGACTACGCGCGCTTTGGCCAGCTCTACCTGGACAAGGGCAGGGTGGACGGCCGCCAAGTGGTGCCGGCGGCCTGGATCGCCGATTCGGTGCGGGCCGATGCGCCGCATCTGCAGGTGCAGCCCGGGCAGCAGGACGAGCATGGCCTGGGCTATGGCTACCAGTGGTGGATTCCGCCGCAGGGCAACGGCGATTTCATGGGTATCGGCGTCTACAACCAGTTCATCTATGTGTCGCCGGCGACGCGCACGGTCATCGTGAAGACCTCCGGCAACCATCGCTACACGGCCGACGATTACGTGCCCATCATGCAGCACGTGGCGATGTTCCGCGCCATCGCCCAATCCGCCGCGGCCGCGCCATAAAAAAACCCCGCGGTGTGCGGGGCTTTTTTTGATCCGGGATCGATCAGTTCGCGCGCTTCTTGAACTCGAAGGTGCGGGTGTCGATTTCGATCTTCTCGCCGATGTCGATGAAGGCGGCGACCTGCAGCTCGAAGCCGTTGTTCAGGCGCGCAGTCTTCATGACCTTGCCGGAGGTGTCGCCCTTGGCGGCCGGCTCGGTGTAGGCGACTTCACGCACGATGATGGTGGGCATTTCGAGGGAGATGGCCTTGCCTTCGTACAGCGTCACTTCGCAGATGTCGTCCATGCCTTCTTCCATGAACTGGATGGCATCGCCCAGGTTTTCCTTTTCGATTTCAAACTGGTTGAACTCGGAATCCATGAACACATACATGGGGTCGGCGAAGTAGGAGTAGGTGGCGTTGACCTTCTCCAGCATGACCGGCTCGAACTTGTCGTCGGCCTTGTAGACGGTTTCCTGCGCCTGGCCGGTCAGCAGGTTCTTCATCTTCATCTTCACGACGGCCGAGTTGCGGCCGGACTTGTTGTATTCGGCCTTGAGGATGACCATGGGCGCGGTGCCGATCATGATCACTTGGCCGGCACGGCATTCCTGGGCGGTTTTCATAGTGTTTCTCGTAGTGTCTTTGAGAGAGGGTTCTCAGGCGCTATCGCAGGACCGTGGGCCTCGGGATGGCGGCTCGAAGGGGCGCTATTCTACCCGCCCTGAGCAAAAGTGCATCAGTTTCGCCGCCAAATCCTCGGCCCGGCCCAGGCGGTCGGCCCAGGCGCGGGCCGGGCCGGCCAGCACCGGCAGGTCGGCCAGCAGGGCCCGCCACAGCGCCGGGTCGGGATCGCCCCGGTTCCAGGCGCGCTGTGCCTCCGCCCACAGGGCGGGCATGCCGACCCCGTCTTCCACCCGGGCCATGAAGGCCTCCAGCTTGACCCAGTGCGCGTCCTCCTCTTGCGGATAGATATGCCAGAGCAGGGGGGTGCCGGCCCATTGCGCGCGCACGAAGGAGTCCTCGCCGCGCACGGCGTTGAGCTGGCAGCCGAAGAGCAGGCGGTCGTAGTCGTCCGTGGCCAGCAGCGGCAGTACCACCAGGGTCAGCTGGCCTCGCACATGACGGTCGCCGGCCTGCAGCGCCTGGCCGGCCCAGGCCTGGACCTGGGCCAGGGCGCGGCCCTCGGGCACCAGCAGCAGCCAGGGCTCGGGGGCCTCGGCGAAGGCGCTGAGCAGTCCCGGCACGGCGGCGTTGTCATAGGCGAAGAGGCTGGCGCGGGGGGCGATCTGCAGCGCCTCGGGAACGCCGATGCGCTCCCAGAACCCGGCTTGCTCCACCGGATCGGCCCGGAAGCGGTCGCGCGCCTGCAGCAGGCCGGCCTCGCGCAGCAGGCCGCCGGTGCGTTCGCTGAAGCCGGGGAACCAGAAGGTCTGGACCAGGCCGGTGGCCGGGTGCACCGACGCCAGGCTGTGGCAGTCCTCCACCCAGTCCTCTGCGCTCAGGTACTCCAGGTTGATCCAGACGGGCGGCGCCGGGCGCGCCTTCATGGCGGCCAGGAAGCCGGCCGGCAGGCGACAGCCAAAGCCCTCGATGACGAGGTCGGCGGGCCGGGGATCGGGAATCGCGCCCGGCCAGTGGCGGACGCGGAGTGCGCCCAGGCGCTGCTCCGCCTGCTGCGGGTCGAGCGCCGGGGCGAGGCGGGCGAAGGTGGCGAGGTCGTCGACCCAGAGGGTGACCTCCAGGCCGTGTTCGCCGGCCAGTTGCCGCGCCAGGCGCCAGCAGACGCCAATGTCGCCGTAGTTGTCGATGATGGTGCAGAAGATGTCAGCGGTGTTTGGCATGGAAGGGCCTCTGCCGGCGATGGTAGCAGGCCCGGTCAGGGGAGAGGCAGAGCGGGGCGGGGCTTTCCCGGGGGCGGGAGGTCCGTCCCTCCCCCGGCGGTGGCCGGGCAGAGGGACGGGATCACGGCCTAGCCGAGGATGGGGTACTTGCGCTCCGCCATCAGCTTGTCGACGCCGGCCTGCAGGCGCGCCTCGACGTCCTGGTAGATCTGCTCGATATAGGCCGCGTCGTGCTCGCGGCGGGGGTCGATATCCACCTTGATGGGCTCGAGGAACTCGTAGCGGATCTTGGAGGGCAGCGGGATGTGCGAGGGGAAGACCTCGAGCCAGATGCCAAAGGGCAGGCCGGCGACGATGGGCGCCATCTCGCTGCGCAGGAAGCGCTTGAGCTGCAGCTTCTCGGCCAGCCAGCGCCCCTCGGACAGCACGAACACGGTGTCGGCGCCGCCGACGGTGGCCACCGGCACGATGGGCACGCCGGAGCGGATGGCCTGGCGGATGAAGCCGCGGCGGCCGGCCAGCTCGACCTCGCCGCGACGCGCCCAGGAGCGCATGCAGTCGATCTCGCCGCCCGGCCAGATCACCACGCTGTGGCCGGCATCGAGCGCCGCGGTGACCGACTCGCGCGAGGCGGGGATGACGCCGATCTGGCGGAACAGCTTGCCGAGGCCGGGCATGGCCATGAGCACGTCGTGGCAGGTGCAGTGCAGCCAGCGGCGGTCGCCGAACTTGAACCACCAGGCCGTGCCCAGCATCCACGCATCCATGGTCAGCCAGGTGCCGGCGTGCACGCCGACCAGGATGACGGGACCGTCGGGCAGGCGCTCCCAGCCCGTGGTCTCGACGCGGAAATAGCGGTCGTGCAGGAAGCGCCACAGGCCTTCGGTGCGGTTGATGAAGTCGGGCTTGATGCCGGCGATGGACCAGCCGTTGAGGGCGCGGCGCGAAATCAGCTCGCGCAGGCGCGACGTCGGGCGCGGCGCACGGTCGGGTTCATCGCGGGGGGCAGTGAAGGTGTCGGCGGAGGCGGGCTCGAGTGAGACAACGCTCCGGTTGTCGAAATCATCCATGATAGATCCGGTTCAGGTGCGGGGAGGGCGGGGGCTTGGGGCCCCGCTGCGCACACTAGGGCCGGAACGCGACCCCGACAATAATCTATTTGTTTCAGCGCGTGTCGCATCTGGCGGCCGCCCGCCACGGACTTGCCGGTCTGTCTGCTCGGTCACGATTTGCCCGCGGCGCCGGTGGCATCCTAGGAGCGGGTCAGGCGCCGTGGCGCCGGCCCTTTTCCCCACTGCCTGCGTCGAGCCCATGACCCGTACCGATCTCCTTGCCCCTGCGCTGCCTGCCGGCCTGACCGGTTACACCCTGGTGCGTCCGCTGGAAGCGGGCGGCATGGCCGAGGTCTTTGCCGCCACCCAGGAATCCCTGGGCCGGGAGGTGGCGGTGAAGGTCATGAAGGCCGGCGATGCCGCGCTGGCCGAGCGGTTCCAGCGCGAGGCGCGGTTGGTGGCCGCCCTCAGTCATCCCGGCATCGTACATATTTACGACGTCGGCCGGCTCGACGATGGCAGGCCGTATCTCACGATGGAGTTGCTGCCGGGCGGCGATCTGCGCCGCCATCTGCGCACGGGCCTGGCGGAGGCTGCAGTGCTGCGCATCCTGCGCCAGCTCGCCGAGGGCCTGGGCGCGGTTCATGCCCGGGGCATCGTGCACCGCGACATCAAGCCCGCCAACATCCTGTTCCGCGCCAATGGCGACGCCGTGCTCACCGACTTCGGCATTGCCAAGGCGGCCGATGTCGACACCGACCTGACCCAGGCCGGCATGGTGGTGGGCAGTCCCGCCTACAGCAGCCCCGAGCAGATTCGCGCGCAGCCGCTGGATGCGCGCAGTGACCTCTACAGCCTGGGCGTGGTGCTGGCGGAAATGCTCACCGGCACCAACCCCTTCCGTGGCGAAGACTACGCCGCGACCGTGCTGCGTCAGTTGCAGCAGCCGCCGCCGCGCTTGCCGGCGGCGCAGGCGCACTGGCAGCCGGTGCTGGAGCGATTGCTCGCCAAGGACCCCGGCCAGCGCTTTGCCAGCGCCGCGTCGCTGCTCGCGGCCTTGCCCGGAAGCGTTTCCGCCGAGGCGGGCGCCGGTACCGGCGAGGCGACGGTGATGGTCGCGGCCGCGTCGGCGCCGCACAGCTGGCGCGACCTCCGGGCGGCACTCGGCGGCCTTGCGGTTCGCTCTCGCTTCGGCTCCCTCCCGGCGCCATTGCGGCGTCGCCTGGCGACCATGGCGCTGCTCACGAGCCTCGTGCTCGCTGGCGCGGGCGGCTGGCACTGGTGGCAGCGCGATCCCCAGGTGGCGGAATGGCTGGAGCTGGCCGACGTCCGGCTGGCCCAGGACCAGATGAGCCAGCCCGAGGGCGACAGCGCGGTGTTCTATTACCAGCTGGTGCTGGCGCGGGAGCCCGGCAACGAGTCGGCGCAGGAGGGCTTGCAGGAAGTGGCCGTCCGCTACGCCCGCCTGGCCCGCAGCGCGCGCGAGGCCGGCCAGCTCGGCACGGCCCGTGACCATGTGGAGCGGGGGCTGGAGGCCCGCCCGGAGGATCCGGCGCTGCTGGCGCTGCGGGATGAGCTGCGTGCCGCCAGCCGCGCGCAGCGCAATGGCGTGCAGCGTTTTTTCAATAACCTGCTGGGCAATTGACGCCGCTTCCATGAAAAACGCCCCGCACTGACGGGGCGTTTTGCTTCAGCAGTACCGCATCGGGCGCGCGTTACGCCCGGGCGGGCGCGAAGTCCTGGATGCGGCGGAAGGGCTGTGCCGCTTCCAGTTCGAAGGCCAGCTCCAGCAGCGTGCGCTCGTCACCGTGATTGGCGGACAGATGCACCGCAATGGGCAGGCCCCGCGTCGTGGCGCCCATGGGCAGCGAGAGGGCAGGACCGCCGGCGGCATTGTTGAGTGGCGTGAAGCTGACGTAGCGGGTGAGGCGCGCGAACAGCTCGTCGAAGTCCTGCGTGGGCGACAGGTGACCAAGCTCGGGCGTGGTGTGCGCCAGGACGGGAGAGAGGATCACGTCGAGGTCGTCGAAGGCGCGCGCATAAAGTGTCCACAGCTTCTTCAGGCGGTAGATCACGAAGGGCGTCTTCAGCATGTTCTTGCGGTAGAGCGCGGCCAGGCCCCGCGACAGGTTGTCGAGCTTGCGCTTGTCAAAGTCGGGATGGATCACCTTGGTGCCGAAGGTGGAAACCAGGAAGGAGAGCATGCCCCAGTAAATCGAAAAGTCCTCGGCGAACTGTTCGCCGATGGGCAGCGGGATCTCGACGATCTCGTGGCCCAGCGACTGCAGCAGCCGGGCGGTGGCGAGCACGGTGGCACGGGTCTCGGCATCGCTGGGGCCGGTAAAGGAATCCACCACCAGGCCGATGCGCAGACGACGCGCGCCGGGTCCTTCCACGCGTCCCACCGGTGGCAGCTTCGGGTTGCGCCAGTACTGCTCGATGCCGTAGAGGAAGTTGGCGGTGTCGCGCACCGAGCGCGTGACCACGCCTTCGGACACGATGTTCACCGGCAGCGCGCGCACGCTCTCGGCGTCGAGATGGCGGCCGCGCGTGGGCTTGAGGCCGACGAGGCCGCAGGCGGCGGCGGGAATGCGGATGGAGCCGCCGCCGTCGTTGGCGTGGGCAATCGGCACGACGCCGGCGGCGACCAGCGCGGCCGACCCGCCCGAGGAGGCGCCGGAGGAAAAATCGGTGTGCCAGGGATTGCGCGTGGGCGCGCGGCCGGCGAACTCGGTGCTGGCGTTGAAGCCGAACTCCGGCAGCGAACTCTTGCCGATCACGGTGACGCCGGTGGACAGGTACTGGCGGGCAAAGGCCCCGGTGGCCGCCATGGGGCGCGCGGGGATGGCGGCGGAGCCCTGGCGCGTGGGCAGTCCCTGCAGGTCGGTGTTGTCCTTGATGAAGGTGGGGACGCCGGCGAAGAGCCCGGTGGACGACGCCTGCTCGCTGGCCTTGAGCGCGGCCTCGTAGGTTTCCAGTTCGATGGCGTTGATCAGCGGCTGCAGGCGGCGGGCCCGGGCGATGGCGGCCTCGGCCACTTCGCGCCGGGACACGGCGCCGCGGCGCAGCAGGGCGGCGAGGCCGGTGGCGTCGAGGTCGCCGAGGATGTCGTCGGTAAAGGCGTGGACGGTCTTGTCGGAGGTCATGGAATTCTTGTTCTGGGGCCGATGAAGTGGCGTCCACGGTGCGACAGGGGCTGGCCGAAGTCCAGATTGGCGGGGGCCGGATTCGGACGGATTCTGGCCTCCGGCGGTCAGGCGGCCAGGCAGTTGGGGGCGGGTCACGCGGGGCGTTGGCGAAACCGATGAGACGGACGCGAAGCCGGGGCGGTCGCCGACCGCATCGCCGGGCCGCGGCGGGCATGGCAGGCCGCCCCGGCGCCCGCGATTCCCGGCCCCGGCGCCGCCTGCTAGATTGGCGGCATTGCCCGGCGCCGTGCGGCCGTCCGCGCCCCCGTCCAGTCCAGCGAGTTGCCATGCCCCGCCGTCCCAACCTGTTTTATGCCCAGTCCGGCGGCGTCACCGCCGTCATCAATGCCAGCGCCGCCGGCGTGCTGGCGGCCGCACGCCGCCACCGCGATGCCATCGGCCATGTCTACGCCGGCGAGAACGGCATCCTTGGCCTGCTCGAGGAGAGCCTCTTCGACCTCTCGCGCGAACCGGCCTCCGCGGTCGAGGCGCTGCGCCGCCTGCCGGGCTCCGCCTTCGGCTCCAGCCGCTACCCGCTCGGCACGCCGGCCTCGCATCCGCAGAACTATGCGCGCCTGATCGACGTGCTGCGCGCGCACGACATCCGCTGGTTCCTCTACAACGGCGGCGGCGGTTCTGCCGGCACCGCGCTGCACATGGCCTCGGCGGCCAGGGCGGCGGGTTATCCGCTGTCGGTGATCCATATTCCCAAGACCGTGGACAATGACATGGCCGGCACCGACTTTGCCCCCGGCTTCGGTTCCGTGGCCAAGTACACCGCCGTCAGCGTGCGCGAGGCCGCGCTGGACGTGGCGTCGATGCGTCGCACCAGCACGCAGGTGTTCGTGATGGAAGTGATGGGCCGCCACGCCGGCTGGATCGCCGCGGCGAGCGCCCTGGCGCAGGACGGCGACGGCCAGGGCGCGCCGCACCTGATCCTGTTCCCGGAAGTGCCCTTTGACGAGGCCGGCTTCCTGGCGAAGGTGGAGGCCACGCTGGCGCGCGAAGGCTATTGCGTCATCGTCACCGCCGAGGGCCTGGCCATCCACAACCCGGCGCTGCAGGCGCAAGGCCCGGACACGGCGGCGGATGCGCACGGCAAGGACCGCCTCAACGTGCACACCGGCAAAGCCGCGCCCTATCTGGCCGACCTCATCCATTGCCGCCTGGGCGTGCGCTGCCACTACTCGGTCAGCGACTACCTGCAGCGCTCGGCGCGCCATATCGCCTCGACGGTGGACGTGGACGCCGCCTTCCGCTGCGGCGAGGCCGCGGTGGAACTGGCGCTGGCCGGCGAGGACCGGGTGATGGCGGGGCTGCGGCGCGTGACCGGCGCCCGTCGCGTACGCTTCGAGATTGCGCCGGCACCGCTCGCGCGGGTGGCGGCGCGCGAGGTGACGCTGCCGCGCAACTTCATCTCGCGCGATGGCTATGGCATCACGGCGCGTTGCCGGGCCTACCTGCTGCCGTTGATCCAGGGCGAGGACTACCCGCCCTTCCAGGCCGGGCTGCCGCGCTACCTGCCGCTGCGCATGGAAAAGGCCGCGCGTCGCCTGTCGCCCTTCGCGCCGGCCGCTGACTAGCCGGAGGGCGCGGCCGCGCTTACGCCTGCGCGGCGCCGCCCGCACTTTTTGATGAAGGACGTGGCGGCGGCGGCCGTTGCGCGGGGTCCCACGGCAGCGGCCGCTGGAGCCGTTGCGAGACGCGCCCAGACAAGAGGGCGAGTCGCCCTATGCAAGACGCCCCGCAGGTGCGGGGCGTCTTGTCTTTTGGGCGAAGGCCGGCTCACCTGCAGATAGCGAGGCTCAGTGCTGCTGCTGCGGCGGGTTCGAGGTGCGCGACACCACCACGGTCTCCTCGGTCTGGCCGCCCTGGCCGCTGCTGCCGCGCCGGCTGCCGGTCGCCGACTGCGCGGCACGGCTGGCATCCTCGGCCGTCTCGCGCAGCGCTTCCTTGCCTTCGCGCAAGGCCTCGCGGCCCTGGTCGGCGATGTCGCGGGCCGTGTCGCGGCCCTGCTCCATGGTGTCGCGGACGGCCTGCCGGCCCCGATTGGCCGCCTGCTTGGCCTGGTTGACGCCCTGGTCGACCTTGTTGCGGATAGTGTCGCGGGCCTCTTCGGCGCCTTCGCGAATCTGCTCGCCGGCGTCCTCGCCCTTGCTGCGCAGGCGATGGGAGACGTCGCCGATGGTGGACTTCAGCGAGCCCCAGGCCGACTCCATGCTCTCGAGGGCGGTGTAGACACGCTTGTCGCCGGTCTCGGCGACCTCGACCAGTTTCTGCGTGAGCTGTGCCAGTCCCTTGTCGAGCTGGGCGACGAGCTTGTTCATCTCGCCCTGGATATAGGAGTTGGCGGAGAAGGCGAGCGAGCGCACGCGGTTCATTTCCTGCTGCCAGGCCTCCATCTGCTCATGGAAGCGCTGGATATGCTGTTCGCGGTTTTCAGCGAGACTGGTCATAGCTGGACCTCATCTGTCGTTGACGTCGGGAAGGACAATAAAACGGGAAAGGTGACGAGAAACGCATTCCGTCGTCAGGCCATTCATTAAGGATCACTTCCCGCCAAGCGCAAGCAATGAGGCGAATTCGTAACAAGAAACCCGCACTCAGGATGAGGGGGCGGCCGGAGCGCCAATGCCGACGCCGGCGCGGGAGGCGCCTAGCGGCGCGCGGGGCGGGCGATCACTTCCTGCAGGCGCTCGCATGCCGTGCGCAGCACCACGATGCGGGCGTGCTCGACATCGTTGGCGGAAACCAGCGTCCAGGCCGCCTCGGCGGTGGACGTCTGCGCCACCATGTCGTTGATGGCGGCGTGGTAGGCGTTCCACTGGCGGCGGTTGCGCCAGTCCTCGGGCGTCAGCTTGTAGTTCTGGAAGGTGACGCTGGCGCGTTCGCGGAAGCGCTTGAGCTGCTCGGCCTTGGAAATGGCCAGGAAGAACTTCACCACCACGGCGCCGTGGTCGGTGAGTTCGCGCTCGAAGTCATTGATCTCGTCGTAGGCACGGCTCCAGTCCGCCGGCGTGCACAGCTTCTCCACGCGTTCCACCAGCACGCGGCCATACCAGGAGCGGTCGAAGATGGCGACATGGCCCTGTCGCGGCAGCTTGCGCCAGAAGCGCCAGAGCCAGGGCTGGGCGCGTTCCTCGGCGGTGGGCGCGGCAATCGGGATCACCTGGTACTGGCGCGCGTCGAGCGCGCTGGTGATGCGGCGGATGGCGCCGCCCTTGCCGGCGGCATCCTGCCCCTCGAAGACCAGCACCAGCGAATGGCCGGCGAAGCGCGGGTCGCGCAGCAGGCGGTTGAGGCGACCCTGCCACTGCTCGAGCTGCTGCTCGTAGGCGGCGCGGCCGATATGGGCGTCGTAGTCCAGCGCGGCCAGCAGGTCGGGGGCGGCGGGCAAGGGCGCGGGCGGGGTGGCGAGCACCTTCGCCCGCGCCCGGGGCCTGGCGGTGTCGGTGGCCTGGGCCAGGCGGGCCTCGATGGCGTCGAGCAGGAGCTGGCCGGCGGCGAGGCTGCGCGTGCGCGGATCGCTGCCATCCAGGATGTGCCAGGGCGCATGGGGCGTGCTGGTGTCTGCCAGGGCGGCCGCGGACACTTCCCAGAAGCGGTCGTAGTGCTTGAAGTTGTCCCAGTCCGCCTCGCTCACGCGCCAGCGCGTGAGCGGATCCCGCTCGAGCTCGTTGAGGCGGCGGCGCTGGTCGCGCTTGGACAGGTGCAGCCAGAGCTTGATCAGCAGCACGCCCTCGGTGGCGAGCATGCGTTCGAAGCGGACGATATCGTCGACCTGGCGGCGGAAGGCGGGCGGCGTCAGCGTGCCTTTCACGCGCAGGACCACTGGGCCGGTGTACCAGGAGCCGAGCAGCACGCCGATCTGTCCGCGCGGCGGCAGCGCCCGCCAGTAGCGGCGCATGGGCGGGTACTGCAGTTCGTGCGGGGTGGGGGCGGCAAAGCCGCGGGTGTTGATGTGGCGCGGGTCCAGCCACTCGTTGAGCAGGTTGACGGTCTCGCCCTTGCCGGCGCCGTCGACGCCGGCCACCAGGATCAGCACCGGGAAGGCGGCCTGCTCCAGCAAGCGGTACTGCGCGGCCAGCAGGGCGTCGCGCAGGCGCGGCTCGCGCCGGGCATATTCCTCGGCGGAAACGCGGTGGCCGGTTTCGGCAACTTCGAACATCGGTCAGTCCTTTGCCCGGCGGGATGGGGCGGGGCCTCCGCCAAGCTTACCCGGCGCCCCCGGCCAGGCAACGGGGGGAGGCCGCTTTCTTTCCGGTCGAAGGGCGGGCGCCGCCGGCGGCCGGCAGGGGTATACTCCTCGCCACTTTCCCCGGAGGCCCGGTGGCGGCCTGTGCCGCGGCCGGAGGATGCGATGAGCGACCGCTATACTTTCGCCGACCTCGCCCAGGTCAACCGCTGGGTCGGCTGGCTGCTGCTGCCGCCCGCGGTGATGACGGTGACGGCCCTGCTGCATGCCTTCTACGCCAACGCCCTGCTCACCGGCCTGCCCGGTGACCTCGCGCTCGCGCATCTGGCGCCGCGGCTGGAGCGCACCCTGCACCATGCCGACATCCTGCGCGTGGTGCAGATCGGCCTGACCCTGTTTTTCATCCTGTTCTTTTGCGTGTGCTGGCTGTTCCTCGCCTTCCGCAACCTGCAGGCCCTCGAGGGCACGCGCCGGCGCAGCATGCGCAATTCCCTCGCCATCCACCTGCGCATCTGGGGCAACCTGCTGTTCGTGCTGCGCCTGATGAAAGAGCTGTGGCAGCTGAGCACGCCCGACAGCCATGCCCACCGCGCCGAGCGCTGGCTGGTGACCTGGTGGTGGGCGGTGCTGATCGGCGCCAACGTCTGCAAGGTCATGGCCATCGTCGAGCTGAGCCGGCCGCTGCTGGTCAGCGACTGGCGCCAGGGCAATTACTGGATGCTGGCCGCCTATGTCGGCTACCTGTCCCTGTTCGTGCTGACCTGGCGCCTGGTCAAGCGCCTGGAAGTGCTGCAGCGCTGGAGCTGGCGGCATCGCCGCGCGGCCCTGGCCGGCGCGCCCTCGTCGTCCTGAGGCGGCTGGCCTTGCCGCCGCCGGATCGCCGGCGCGCCACTGCCGGGCCGGGGGCTCGCAGCAGTGTCCGCGGTGCGTCCCCGGGGTGCGCTGCCGCTGCCGCGCCTCTTCTCTACCATCTGCTTCCTGCCTTTGTCTTCGGGAGACCGACATGAAATACCTGCACACCATGGTGCGCGTGACCGACCTCGAGGCTTCGCTGCAGTTTTATCGCGACGCCCTGGGCCTTGAGGTGGTGCGCCAGCGCGACTATCCGCAGGGCCGCTTTACCCTGGTCTACCTGGCAGCCCCCGGCGATGCCGGCGCCGAGGTCGAGCTCACCCATAACTGGGATCCCGAGGCCTACACCGGCGGCCGCAACTTTGGCCACCTCGCCTACCAGGTCGACGACATCTATGCCGCCTGCCGCCGCCTGCAGGACCACGGTGTCACCCTCCTGCGCCCGCCGCGCGATGGCCACATGGCCTTCGTGCGTTCGCCCGACCATATTTCCATCGAGCTGCTGCAGGCCGGCGCGCCGTTGCCGCCGGCGGAACCCTGGGCGTCCATGCCCAACACCGGTAGCTGGTAAGGCCGCCCGGTGGCGCGCCCCTGCGCCTTTCCTGATCGCCACGAGGTCCCATGATCATTCCGCCCGAGATGCTCGAGCCCGAGACCCTGACCCGCCTGCTGGAGGATTTCGTCACCCGCGACGGCACCGACAACGGCGACGACACGCCGCTGCCCACGCGCGTCGAGCGCGCGCGCCGGGCGCTGGCGAAGCAGGAGGCGCTGATCGTGTTCAATCCGCTCTCCGAGCAATGCGCCCTCATGCTGCGCCACGAAGTGCCGCGCGAATTGCTGGAGGCGGCCGCCGGCAAGGCGTGAGCCCGGCGTTCGCGCCCTGGCAATGGCCGTCATGGCCGCTCCGTCACGCCGCGCCTCTCATGCCGCGTCACGCGCCCTGTCGCCAGGGACACGGGCCGGCGTGAGGGCGATGGCCGCGGCAAGGCCGCCGACCGACCCTGAAAGCACCTGAAACAAAAAGCCCCGCGATGCGGCAATGCCGTTAAGTTAAGGCGCCTTCGGGCGCCTTAGTCTTTTGCGGAGGGCGTGATCGCACCCTGGAAGCCTCCGTTCACGGCGACCCGAAGGCTCTAGCCCATAAAGAAAATGCCACTTAGTCGCTTAACTAAGTGGCATTGCCGCGATGCGGGGCTTTTTGTTGGGGGCGCGGCGCTGATGGCGCCGGTTTCGCCAGACCGCATCGCTCAGGGGGGCGGAACCGAATTGCTGGCCCGATAGAGCGTGGCAGCCTGGGTGCCGGCCGTGGTGCTCCAGCTCCAGCCCATCGAGACGGCGTAGTTGGTGCCGGACAGTACCGGGCTGACGTGCAGGTTGTTGCCCAGGTAATCCGGGGCCAGATTCGCGTCATGCAGGCCGCCGCAGCCGTCCGTGTCGTAAAGGCTGATGCCGCTGAAGATCAGGAAGCCGGTGCCCTGGCTGTAATTGCCGAACTCGACGCCGGGCTGGGCGCAGCCGCTGGCGGTGCGCCCGAGCAGGCTCTTGTCGGCAGCGGGATTCACCGCCATCACCAGCCCGTCGCTGCGCATGAACAGGTGCAGGGCCGTCAGCGCGTAGGCGCTGTCCTTGGCCCAGGTGCCGGTCAGGGCGCTGGCGGAATCGTAGTGGCGCGGAATGCGGAAGCTGGGGAGGGCGGCGCCAGTGCTGGCGTTGCGCTCCGTCACCACCAGCTCGTCGCCATCGAGGGTGAGCTGGACGCGGTTCGGCAGCGCCACGGCGCTGATGTAGCTCAGGCCCCAGCCGCCGTTGGTGTCCGGTACCGGCGTGGCGACCGTGACAAAGCCGCTGGCCGGATCCCAGTCGATGCTGCCGAGCTCGAGGCCGGAAGTGCCGCCGCCACCGGCGACGCCCACTTCGCCCATCAGGTAGTTGCCGTTGTTGCGAAAGCGGAAGGCGGCGGCATTGTTGTCGATGGAGCCCAGCCAGGAACCGGCCAGGCTGGACAGGAACTGCGTCTCGAAATGGTCCAGCGCCGCCGCGACCGAGGCCGGCTTGGCGGCCAGGGGTGTCGGGTCGACGGCATTGATGGCGGTGACAATGGCGTCGAGGTCGGTGTCGGCGAAAAAGACGGCGGGATCGGCATTCAGGTCCAGCGTCGCCGCCTCGGCATTGGTATCCAGCGCGGCGATGGCCGCGGCCGGGATGCGGATGCCGTTGTCGGGGTCGCCGTCGTCGTCCAGGCTTTGCAGCAGCACCAGCAGGTTGGTGACGCGGTGGGCGCGCGCCGCCTCGGTGAGGCTGAGACCCTGCACCAGTTGCAGCGGCGTCACCGTCATGGCGCTGCCGGTGCCGGTCACCGTGCCCAGCGAGAGAGCGCCGATGCGGAACTCGAGGCTCTCGCCGGTCATGTAGCGGAACTGCCCCAGGATGTCGGTGCTGCCGGCGGCGACGCCATTGCGCAGGTATTGCACGCCCTCGACCGGGCTGTCGCTGAGCACGCCCGTGGCGAGGGCCTCGCCGCTGGGGGCGCTGCCGCCGCCGCAGCCGGCGAGGGCCGCGAGGAGAGCGACGCTGCCAAGGCGGTGCGTGACGGGACGGAACATGGGCATGGAATTTCCTCGTGTGCAGGCGAACATGCCGACATTACGCAATTGCCGGCGCGGGCGACAGGGGGGGGCAGGGAACTGCGGTTCCTACGCATAGGCAGCGCTGCCGGCCCTCGCTAGATTGGAGGCTCCTTGGCGCCTGGCCAGGGATGCTTGTCTTTCCTGCCTGAAATGGAGTTCGCCATGTTCCCGCTGCGCCCACACGCTGCCGTCCTGTCGCTGCTATTGCCCGTCCTCCTGCTGTCATCCGCGGCCGGCGCGGCGGAAAGCGGCGATGCCGCCGCCTTCGAGGCCTCCCTGCACTACCAGGGCGGCCTGGTCACCTTGCCCAACGGCAAGGCAGTGCTCAACCTGGGCAACAAATATCGCTACCTGTCGCCAGAGGATACCCGCCGCGTACTGGAAGACGCCTGGGGCAATCCCGATGGCCAGGGCACGCAGGGCATGATTCTGCCCGCCGCCCTCAGCCCGCTGCAGGAAGGGGGCTGGGGGGTGATCGTGGAGTACGACGACAGCGGGCACGTCAATGACAGCGACGCCACCACGATTGATTACGATGACCTGCTCGCCGACATGAAGAAGGACATGACGGAAACGAATGCGGCGCGCGAGAAGGCGGGCGCGAAGCCCGTGCACCTTGTCGGCTGGGCCAGCAAGCCTTACTACGATGCCGCCCACAATCGCCTGCACTGGGCCAAGGAGCTGCGCTTCGGTGACGCACAGCAGAACACCCTCAACTACAACATTCGCGTGTTGGGCCGGGAAGGGGTGCTGGTGCTGAATGCGGTCGCGGGCATGGACCAGCTGGCGGCCATCCGCCCCGCCCTCGACGGCATGTTGGCAGTGGCCGAGTTCACGCCGGGTCATCGCTATGCCGACTATAACGAGAGCACCGACCGCAGCTCCGAGTATGGCCTGGCGGCCCTGGTCGCAGGTGGTGTTGCGGCCAAGGCCGGCTGGCTGGCGCCGGTGCTGCTGTTCCTCAAGAAAGGCTTCGTGCTGGTGCTGTTCGGCCTGGCCTTCCTCGGCAAGAAACTCCTGGGCGTCTTCCGCAAGGAGTAGGCGGGCGGCGCTGTATCCGCTCCGGCCATGATCCGGTCCGCTGCGCTCAGTGCTCCTGCTTCAGCAGGGAGCCGCAGAACAGCGCCAGCAGCCCCAGCAGCAACAGGTAAATGCTGATCAGCCAGGGATCGCCGTCACCGGCCTTGAGCAGGGCGGTGGCGACCAGGGGCGCGGCGCCGCCGGCGAGCGCACCGGCCAGTTGCACCGACACCGAGATGCCGCTGTAGCGCAGCTCGGGCGGGAACTGTGCCGAGAACAGCGCCGACTGCGGCGCATACACCAGCGGGAAGACGCCGCCGATGGCGAGCGCCATGGCCAGCACCAGCAGTGCCGGCGACTGCGTGGCCAGCAGCGCGAAGAAGGCAAAGCCGCCGCCGCAGATCAGCGCGGCGCCGGCCATGAACACGCGCCGCGCGCCAACCTGGTCGCAGACCCAGCCAGCCAGCGGGATGGTGAACAGCGACACCACCGCGCCGATGACGATGGCGTCGAGGGCGTCGGCCCGCGCCATGCCCAGCTGCTGCGTGATGTAGGTCAGGGAGAAGGTGACCACGGTATAGAACCAGGTGGTCTCCGCCATGCGCGCGCCGGCGGCGGTCAGCACCACGCGCGGGTGTTGGCGGATCACCTCCAGCACCGGCATCTCCACCTGGCGGCCGTGCGCCTGCAGGGCCGCGAAGGCGGGCGATTCCTGCACCTTGAAGCGGATGAAGGCGCCCACCCCCAGCAGCAGGACGCTGGCCAGGAAGGGCAGGCGCCAGCCCCAGCTGAGCAGGTCTTCCTCGGGCAGTTGCGCCACCGCGCCCATGGCCAGCGAGGACAGGATGAGGCCGGCGCCGACGCCGGCCTGCGGCAGCGAGCCGAAGAAGGCGCGACGGCCGGGCGGGGCGTGCTCCACCGCCATCAGCGCGGCGCCGCCCCATTCCCCGCCCACCGCCATGCCCTGCAGGAAGCGCATCAGCACCAGCAGCACGGCGGCACCGTAGCCGATGGATTCATAGGTGGGGATAAGGCCGATCAGCGTGGTGGGAATGCCCATCAGCAGCAAGGTGGCGAGCAGCATGCTCTTGCGCCCGACGCGGTCGCCGTAGTGGCCGAACACCACCGCGCCCAGCGGCCGCGCCAGGAAGCCCACGGCATAGGTGCCGAAGGCGGCGAGGGTGCCGGTGAGCGGGTCGAAGGCGGGAAAGAAGATCTTGTTGAAGATCAGCGCGGCGGCGGTGCCGTAGAGGAAAAAGTCGTACCACTCGATGGTGGTGCCGACCATGCTGGCGACGCCGGCGACTACGGGCTGGCGCGACGGGGAGGGGGCGGCGGTCATGGGCGTCCTGCGTTGTTCTTGTTGTGGCGGGGCGGGACCGAGTGTCCCCCGGGGGCCCTGCGCTGGCAATCGGCGGGCGGCGGCCGACCTGTGCAGTTGCACGAGCGCCGGCAAGCCACCCAGAATGGCGGCACTTTCCCGCCCGGATCCTGCCATGCCCCGTCCCGCCTTCCACCTGCCCACCCTCGTCGCCGTCCTGGCCTGCAGCCTGCCGGTCGCGGCCCCGGCCGCCGACGCCCCGACCGACGCCTCGGCGGCGACCACGCTGCTGGCCGCGGCGGCCGGCGCGGCACCGGCCCGCATCGACATCAGCGCGCAGTCCTTCAAGTGCCTGACCGAGATGACGCCGGTGCGCGGTTTCTTCGTCGACAACCTGGCCGGCAACCTCCCGGCCACCCTGGCCGTGGCCCGCAACCCCCAGGGCGGCGTCTATCCGCCGGGCTCGGTGGTGCAGCTGGTGCCCACCGAGGTCATGGTCAAGCGCGAGTCCGGCTTCAGCCCGGTGACCAAGGACTGGGAGTTCTTCGAGCTGGACGTGAGCGGAAAAGGCAGCCAGATCCGCAGGCGCGGCTTTGCCGAGGTCAACAACCGCTTCGACAAGAACTGCTTTGCCTGCCACTTGGCCGCCAAGCCGGAGTTCGACATGATCTGCGAGCAGGGCCGGGGCTGCGAGGAGCTGCCCATTCCGCGCTATGTCATCCACTCCCTGCAGGTCACCGATCCGCGTTGCGCCGTGCGCGACGCCGGCCTGCTGCAGCGCTTTACGTCCTGGTCGGTACAGAAGCTGTCCCCGAACTGAGGCTGGTACTTTTCGGTCATTTCTTGTCCGACATGACCGCTTGGTCCCGGGGCGGGATGGCCAATAATCCGCCGTTACCCCATCCGTCCGCCGGGGCTGCCCTGGCGACGGACCTGACCGGCCCGGGCGCGCCTGCCCCCGGGCCCTCCCGTCCGACCTGCCCGGAGGAATGGAAACCATGATCGCGGCTGTCTTCCCTGCCTGGTTCACGGGTGTTGTCACCCTGCTGAGCCTGATCGTCAGCATCACCTTCTGGTTCCTCATGATGCTGCCCGGCGTGCTGCTGCGCTGCGTGCCCATCCATGGCCTGCAGCGCCTGGCCTCGCGCTACTGCGTGCGCCTGGCGACCAACTGGGTGGCGACCAACGTGCTGCTGCTGCGCCTGCTGCACCGCGTCAACTGGGAGGTCGACCTCGAGGGCGACCTGGATCCGAAGAAGAGCTACCTGCTGGTGGCCAACCACCAGAGCTGGGCCGATATCCTGATGCTCTTCGATGTCTTCCATCAGCGCACGCCCTTCGCCCGCTTCTTCCTCAAGCGCGATCTCATGTACGTGCCCATTGTCGGCGTGGTGTGCTGGGCCATGGATTTTCCGTTCATGACGCGCAAGGCCGCCGCCGCCGATCTCGCCACCACGCGCCGCGCCTGCGAGCTTTACCGCGAAGTGCCGGTCACCGTGGTGAACTTCCTGGAAGGCACCCGCTTCAGCGTGGAGAAGCAGGCTGCCACCGGCTCGCCCTATGCTCGCCTGCTCAAGCCCAAGGCTGGTGGCGTCGCCTACACGCTGAATGCCATGGGCGACCAGTTTGCCGGCGTCGTCGACGTCACCGTGGAATACGCGCCGACGCGGCGCGCGCTGGCCTGGAGCTGGCTCTGCGGCGAGCAGGCCGACGTCCGGTTGCACGTGGCGGTGCGCCCGGTGCCCGAGCACCTGCTCGATGGCGACTACGGCAGCGACCCGGCGCATCGCGCCGCGGTGCAGGCCTGGCTGCACGAGCTGTGGACGGAAAAGGATGCGCGCCTGCAGGGCGGCCTTGGCCGCGAGACGCGGGCGCCGCTGCCCAGCGTCTGAGCGCCCGCGCGCCATGAAAAAGCCCCGCCATGTGCGGGGCTTTTTCATGGGCGGCGCGGCGGACTCAGAAGGCCACGACCACGCTGGCGGTGGCCATGCTGATGTCGGTCTCGCTGTCGCCGGCGGCGTTGAAGAACTCGTACTCCACGCGCAGGCCGACATTGGCGCTGGCGTTCAGGCGTACGCCGCCGCCCAGCATCAGGTTGCGGGCATCGTCCGAGATCGTGATGGTGCCGCCGGGGCCGCTGGCGGTGGATTCCAGCACGGTGCTGAAGACGCCGGCCTTGGCGGTCAAGGCGAAGTGCTCGCTGAGGGGCAGGATGCCGCCCAGGGCCGCGGCAAAGGCGGTCTGCTCTTCGGTGACCGTCACGCCCATGGAGGGCACGGTGCCTTGCAGTGCGCCGAAGTCGTACATGCTGGCCTCCACCATCAGCGTGGGGGTGATATAGGCGCCGGCAAAGAGCTTGAGGCCGCGGTCCTGGTTGTCGATCTCGCAGTTGGCGCCGAGCTGGGTGGAGCACAGCTCGCTGTCAAAGCCGTAGTTGACGTTGCCGGCGCCGATGCCGAGGAAGAAGCGGGGCTCTTCGGCGCCGGCCTGGCCGGCGCTGGCCAGCATGAGGGCGAGCAGGGTGGGGCGAAGCAAAAGGGATGGCTTCAAGGCAGGGCTCCTTGTCGTGGGCGTGGTCGCCCTTGTTCCGGGTGGGCAGCAGTCTCCCCCGGCGGCCAGCAATGGCGGCGGCCGCGGTGGCAGGGGGGGTGTGGGCCGTGGGCAGCGGCGCGGTGTGTTGTAGCGGAAGCCGGCACGCGGCGGCAATGCGTGGAAATACGCTACGGGGACCAGGACCAGGACCAGGACCAGGACCAGGACCAGGACCAGGACCAGGACCAGGGCGGCGGATCGGGACGGGTTGGCGCCGAGGTCGATGCAGCGCTGTGGCTGGAGTGGCCTGCGCCGGAATGGGCCCCGCGGGGCGAGAGGAGCGGTGAGCGGGAGGGCGGCGACCGTGGGGCGGGCAGGGCGGTGACGCGAGCGGCCCGGCCGCCGCCAGCGCTCATGCGGGACGCTGGCGGCGACCCGGTGACGTGGTGGCAGGGCAACCCGGGCCCGCCACCGGACCGACTCGACATCCCGATTATGCGCAGGCCGGGCGCGCAGCGAATCGGCAGTCGATGCGAGGCGCAGGCCAGCCGATGACCGGGAGGATCGGCCCGGTCCTGCGACAGCATGTGGGTACTTGCTTACCGTGTAGCCAGTGGTTTCCGATTTGCTTTCTGTTGAGGCCAGCCGGCTGGCGGTCTGGCGTCTCCGCAGGGCACACTCCCGGTGACAGCAGCAGCAGCAGCAGCAGCAGCAGCAGCAGCAGCAGCAGCAGCAGCAGCAGCTGCCGCGCCATGCTGCACTGTTGGAGCATCTGCATCTGCATCTGCATCTGCATCTGCATCTGCGCGTGCGCCGCCTTCTCGCCGCCCTCAAGGAGTCTGCCCCATGCCCGGGCTGTTCACGCTGCCACCCCGCCGCACCTGGATCGACCAGGAGATCGAGGTGGCGACCGACGCCGACACGCTCTACCTGCTGCTGTCGGACATCGATCGCTGGCCCGAGTGGACACCGGGGCTGCGCGCGCTAATACGGCGGGGCCGTGGCGCCTGCGTGCCCGGCACGCGCTTTGTCATGGTGATGGACGCCCCAGGCCCTGGCCTGCCGCTGCCCTGCGTGGTGTACGAGAGCACGCCACGGCGGCTGGAGTGGGGCGGTGGCGGCCTCGGCTCCTGCATCCGGCATTCCCTGGAGCTGACGCCGCTGGGGCCGGGGCGCACCCGCCTGCGTCATCGCGAATATGCCACCGGCCTGCTGGCCATCATTACCTGGCCCTTCGCCGCGATGGCGACGGCGCACGACGAGCGCTGGTCGGCCGCCATTGCCGCGCACTTCGCGGCGCCCTGATCTGTCACCGTTACGGATACGTTCCTGACGACACCGCGTCCCGGAGGCCGGCCATGTTCCAGCTGCGCGCGCTCAACCACGACCTGATACCCGAACTGCTGGCGCAGGCCCGCACCTCGGACGACGCGCTGGAGTCGCGCGCTGACCGCCTCATCGCGCGCCTGCGTGAGGCACAACGGCAGGCGGCGCCGCAGCGCGGCCTGGCCACGCGCCTGGCGGTGCGCCTCGACCGCGCGCTGCGCAGTGACGCGCCCGAATACCTGGATCGCGAGGATTGCGCGGATGCCGACAAGGTGGCGATCGTGGCCGGCCTCGACCGCCTCAACCGCCGCCTGCATGCCTACGACCGCTTTCTCGCCATCCTCAGGCCCCTGATCGACCGGGTCCACGCGCAGGAAGGTCGCCCGGTGCGCGTCCTGGAGCTGGCCTCCGGCGCCGGCGATTTCACGCTGGAGCTGGCGCGCAAGGCGCGCGCGGCCGGCCTGCCCGTGAGCGTGCGGGGTTCCGATTACCTGGATGCGCATGTGGCCGAGGGCAACCGCAAGGCAGCCGCCGCCGGCCTTGACGTGGGCTTCCGCAACATCAACGCCTTTGCCATGGACAGCGTGGCGGACGATGAGTTCGACCTGATTTTCCTGACTCAGACCCTGCATCACTTCCGCCCGGGCCAGCTGGCGCGCGTGGTGGAGCAGGCCAGCCGCAAGGCGCGCCACGCCTTTGTCGGCATCGACGTCATGCGCAGCCCGCACGTCTGGGGCATCGTGCCGGCGATGGCGCTGCTGAACCCGCACCGGGGCTTCCTGCACGACGGCATCCTGTCCTTGCGCAAGATGTATTCCGAGCCGGAGCTGGAGATGATCGCGATGCTGGCGGCACCGGACGCGCAGGTGCGCAGCTATGGCCGCTTTCCCGGGTACTCGGTGCTGGAAGTGCTGCACTGAGCATCGCCTTGCGGCTATTGCGGATTCCCGCCGGGGTGGCGGGTTGCTAGAGTCGTGCGCTGGCTGGTGTCGTCCTATCCTGGCGCCGCGCCAGCCCCCTGGAATCTCCACCGCAAGGAACCTTCCGCATGCGTCGCGCCGTCCTCTGTGCTGCCCTTTTTTGCCTGGCCGGGCCCGCGGCAGCCGTCTTCGTCGAGCCGCAAGGCAAGACTGGCTGTCGCGTCAACAATCCGCAGCCGCTGCCCGATGAGGTCGCGCGTTGGACCGGCCCCTGCCGGGACGGTTACGCGGAGGGCGATGGCGTGCTGGAGTGGGTCAGCGGCGGCAAGGTCATCCAGCGCATCGAAGGCCGCTTGGTGCAGGGGCGCATGAATGGTCATTTCGTGGTCATCTCCCTCGAGACCGGTAACCGCTTCGAAGGAGAGTTCAGGGATGACGTCAACTCCGGTCCGGGTCGCGCGATCTCGTCGACCCGCGGCACCCTGAGCGGCAACTTTGAGGGCGGCAAGCCGGTAGGGCGCATTCGCCTGGAGTTGCTCGACGGCAGCGTCTACGAGGGCGATTCCCTGAACGCGTTGCCGCATGGCGAGGGGACGCTCAGGATGGCGGACGGCGGCAGCTACACCGGCGGCTTCCGGACGGGCCGCCGCCACGGCAAGGGCGTGGAGACGTCGCCGCAGGGCGATGTGCTGCGCGGCGAATTCCGCCATGGCCTGGTGAGCGGAACCGGGGTGCTCGAGGGCGCCGACGGCAGCCGCTACGAGGGCAACTTCGAGAACGGCCAGCTCTCCGGGCAGGGGCGCCTGCGCTACGGTGACGGCGCCGTCTACGAAGGGCCCCTCAAGCTGGGTCAGCGCGAGGGCCGGGGGGTGCTTACCGGCGCCAATGGCGAGCGCTACGAAGGCGTGTTCGTGCGCAACTTTCTGGAGGGGGCCGGCGTGCTGCGCCTTCCCGACGGCGGTCACTACGAAGGAAGCTTCAAGCGTGGCAACTTCGATGGCCGCGGCAAGATTTTCTTTGCCGACCAGGGCACTTTCGAGGGCGAATTCCGTAATGGCAGTCGCGCCGGCCCCGGGGTCTTGCTCTCCGCTGACGGCGCTCGCTACGAAGGCTTATGGCAGGGGGAGCACCTGCAGGGCGCCGGCCAGGTCCGGCACGCCAACGGCAGTCATTATGAGGGCCAGTTCCTGCATGGCCTCTACCATGGCAAGGGCAAGCTCACCTTCACGGGCGGCGGCTGGTACGAAGGCGATTTCGTGCGCGGCCAGCGCGAGGGAAAAGGGGTGCTGGTGGAGGCGACGGGGCATCGCACCGAGGGCGACTGGAAGGCCGGCCAGCCTGAAGGCCAGGGCAGTGCCACCGCGCCTGACGGCATGCGCTACCAGGGCGGCTTCCGCAACGGGCGCTTCGAGGGCCAGGGGACGCTGTGCTATCCCGCGCCCGCCCCCATTGTCTGCCACCGGGGCCTCTTCCTGGACGGCAAGCCGCAGGGCCTCGGCGAGGTGGAGTATCGCAACGGCAGTCGCCTCAAGGGGCCCTTCGTGGCAGGCATGGCCGAGGGGAATGCGCAGGGAACGGGGCGCGATGGCTCGACGCTCAAGGCGCATTTCCAGGGAGGACGCATGCAGGGGCCGGCGGAAATCCGCTTCACCAATGGCCTGCGCCTCATCGGGCACTTCAGCGACGACGTCATGAACGGCAGGCAGACCTATGTCTCGGCGCGGGGCGACCGTTTTGAGGGTGAATGGGTGGCCGGCAACCTGGATGGGCCGCTCACCGTCACGCGCAAGGACGGCAGGCGCGAGGAGATCGATCAGGCGGACGCCGAGGCAATGCAGGAATTCCTGGATCTCTTCCCGGCGGACGCGGAAGAGGGCATCTGAACCGGCGGCAGTGACGATGCCACGCGCCAGGCGGGGCATGGAGGGCGATCCGGCGTGTCTTACTCCTTCGGCAGCACGATCGGAAACACCGGGTCGGGCTTGTCGATCAGCGAGAAGAACGTCACCAGGTCGAGCAGGCTGCCATCGATGCTGAGGTCGGATGAGCCCACCAGGTCCGCAAGGCCGGCCTGCTGCGTGATCACCTTCACCAGCATCGGCCGCGTCAGCGACAAGGTGGCGCTGGCATCCTTCGCGGGCGGCGCCGGCCGCGCCTGCAGCACGCTGTTTTCCAGGCGCAGCACCCAGTTCTGCTTGAGATCGCGGAAGGTCAGGTTCAGCACCATCTTTTTATCGGCGGCTTTGGGCCCGTTGAGGCCGACCTGGAACATCTGCACGAACTGCTCGGGCGCCGTGTTCTCCAGCAGCGTCACCGCCGCGGCAATGTTCACGCCCTTTTCCGGCGGCCCCTTGCGCAGCTCCCAGGCCGCCGTCAGGTAGACGTTGCGCCAGGCCGAGGATTCGCTGGCATAGCCGAGCTGGTCATAGGCCTGCGCCAGCAGCGCCTTGGCCTGGGCATTCTTCGGTTCCGCCGCCACCACGTGGTTCAGCACTTCCGCCACCCAGCGGTAGTCGCCCTTGGCATACGAGGCCTGCGCTTTCTTCAGCACCTCGGCGCTGCCGCCCATGAAGGCCACGTACTGCTTCGCGCCTTCCACGCGCGGCAGCGGGTCCAGGTTGGCGGGGTTGCCGTCGTACCAGCCGAAGTACATCTGGTACACCGCCTTCACGTTGTGCTTGAGCGTGCCGTAATAGCCGCGGTTCCAGTAGTGCGTCTGCAAGGCAGCGGGCAGCGTCAGTTGCTCGGCGATCTCGCGCGGGCCGTGGCCCTGGTTGGCCAGGCGCAGGGTCTGGTCGTGGATGTAGCGGTAGGTGTCGCGCTGCTGGCTCAGCATCAACGCGATGCGCTCCTTGCCCCACACCGGCCAGTGGTGGCTGAAGAACATCACCTCGCTGTCGGGGAAGCGGTCCATCGCCTCGTCCTGGTAGCCGGCCCAGCGCCGCGCATCACGCACCTTGGCGCCGCGCAGGGTGTACAGGTTGTGCAGGGTGCGGCTGGTGACCTCGGCGCCGCAGAAGGCCTTCTGCTTGGGCAAATAGAAGGTCATTTCCGCCGGCGCTTCCGAACCGGGCGTGAACTGGAAGATGAAGTCGACGCCGTCGATGGTCATGGCCTGCGGCGTGCGGTCCACCAGCTGCGTCGGCGGCAGGATGCCGATGGTGCCCATGGCCGGCTCCTTGCCGAGACCGTTGTCCACCTTGCCGCGCGGGCTGCGCGGCAGATCGCGGCCGTACATGTAGATGGCGCGGCGGCCCATGGCGGGGCCGGCCAGCACGTTCTCGCTGGTGGCCTCTTCCAGGAAGCCGGCCGGCGCCAGCACCTGCACCTTGCCGCTGGCGACATCGGCCGGCGAGGCCACGGCGAGGGCGCCACCGAAATGATCGACATGGCTGTGCGTGAAGATGACGGTGTGCACCGGCTTGTTGCCGAGGTGCTGGCGGGCAAAGGCCAGCGCCTTGGCGGCGGCCTCCTGCGCGGTGAGCGGGTCCACCACGATCCAGCCGTTCTGGCCCTCGATGAGGCTCATCACCGCGAGGTCATAGCCGCGCAGCTGGTAGACGCCCTCGGCCACCTTGTAGAGGCCGGGGGTGTTGTTGAGCACGGCCTGGCGCCAGAGCGCGGGGTGCACGCTGCCGGGCGCCTCGCCCTTGAGGAAGCCGTAGGCATCGCCGTCGTAGGCGACGGCGCCGTCGGCCGCGGCAATCTTCATCGACGCCTCGCGCGCGATCAGGCCGCGGGACGCTTCCTCGCGATCCAGGGCGTCATCGGCCGGCAGCGACTTGGCCGCCGCCTGCTGCGCCGCCAGGGTGGCGGCGGTGGGGGCGGAGAAGCCGTCGGCGTCGGCATCGGCGGCAACGGGCACCTCGCGCGCGCAGCCGGCGAGGAGGCTGACGGCGAGCAGGCAGAGGGCGGGGGCGACGCGGGGATGTGAGCGCATGCGGAAGGTCCATGGGTAATCTATGGCAAAGGTTGTAGCTGATTCGGGGGGGCTTTTTGCAGCCCCGGTGGCGCGGGCGGCGACTGGCGCAGACAGAGCAGCGGCAGGGATATCGCAACCGGGGTAGCCGGTCGTGGCCGCCGGTGTCCGGGAGCGTCCTTCCGGGGCTGCCGCCATCGGTCGCCCCCCCCTGAAGTGGGGCGAAGCGCTGGCGGGCGCTTCCCGCAGGGCATGTCGGCCAGGGCGCACCGCTGGTGAACGGTGTGCGTTATTACTCCTGGGGCAGCACCAGCGTGAAGACCCATGCGCTGGAACCGGTGGACATCCTCTTCGGCATCACCTCGCGGACCTTCCTCGGCGCGCCCAACGACGGCATGGTGGGGCGCTGCTCCAGCCACGTCGGCCAGGTGATCCGTGACGATTACAAGATGAACCACTTCGATCAGGTCAACCAGTTCTTCGGCTTGCGTGACATCTTCGGCACCGATCCGGTGGCCGTGTTCCGCCAGCACGGCAACCGCCTGAAGAGCGCCGGCCTGTAAGCGCGGCTCTCTCCGCGAAAATAAAAAATAGCGCCTGCGGGCGCTCTTTTTTTGCGACGGGAATGGCCCGAGGAACCCTGCTTGCCGTCAGGCCTTGTCGAGCGCGCGGCGGTAGGCGTCGTGGGCGACGCGGGCCACCAGGCCGCGTGGCGCGAAGCGGGCCATGAACACCTGCAGGCGGTTGAGGCCGCCGGGCACGAACAGGGTCTGGCGCCGGCGCAGCGCGGCCAGGCCGTCGGCGGCGCAGGCCTGCACCGTCTGCAGGAAGGGCGTGTTGCTGAAATAGCTGAGCTTGCTGTCGCGGGTCATGGCGGTGTCGATGCCGCCCGGGCAGAACACGGTGACCGAGACATTGCGGCCGCGCAGTTCCTGCGCCAGCGCCTGCCCGAAGTGGCTGAGGAAGGCCTTGCTGCCGGAGTAGGCGGTCTGGAACGGCGTCGGCATGAGGCCGGCCATGCTGCCCACCAGCAGCACGCCGCCGCCCTGGCCGCGTGCGAGGAGGTCGGGCAGGAAACGGTGCGCGAGGTGCACCACGCCGGTCACGTTGGTGGCGATGAGGTCGCTCACCTGCTGCCACGCCAGGTCCAGGTGGGGACCAAAGTGGGTGATGCCGGCATTGAGGATCACGGCATACACCTCGCCCGCCTGCGTGGCCTCGCGGTAGACGCGTTCCACGTCCTCGGCGCGGGACAGGTCCGCGGCCAGGGTGACGCAATGGCTGCCGTGCGCCTGCTCCAGCTCGGCCTTAAGCACCGCGAGGCGCTCCAGGCGGCGCGCCACCAGGATCAGGTGAGCGCCCTCGCGCGCGAGTTGCCGTGCCATTTCCTCGCCGAGGCCGGAGGAGGCGCCGGTGACCAGGACCCAGCGGCCCCTGAAGTTCATTGCCTGCATTGTCACTGTCCTTGTCGAAGGGGTATTTCGCGGCTTGCCGGAGAAGTGCTCCGCGCCGGCTCACCGCGCCATTCGAACTTTGTCCGGGAGGCGCCCCGCGCCTTGTCACGGCGGGGTTCTGCGTCGGAGCTCTCAGGGAAGCCGGAGCCGGAGCCGGATGGGCCGGATGTCGGCGCCGGGAACTGGCAGCAGGACGCCCCGTCGCAGTCTGTCCAAAGCCATCGCCACCGGCAATATGCTCCAGCTCCAGCTCCAGAGCCAGAGCCAGTTTCAGTCCGGGTTGGCGCCCGACGTCCTGCTACGCCGGCCTGGCGCGCTCGCGCCGGAACTCGCTCGGCGTCATGCCCACCCAGCGCCGGAAAGTGCGGCTGAAGTTGGAGGTGTCCTCGTAGCCCAGGCGCGCGGCGATGGCCTCCACCGGCAGTTCCGTCTGCACCAGCAGCCAGCAGGCCAGCTCTTCGCGCACCGTGTCCAGCAGCTGCTGGTAGGTGGTGCCTTCTTCGCGCAAGTGGCGGATCAGCGTGCGCGAAGACATGTGTTCCAGTCCGGCCATGTCCAGAAGCGAGGGGTACTGCCCGTGGCACTGCGCCAGCCGCGACTGGATGCGCTGCGTCAGCGTGCCGCCCTGCTCCTGTATCTTCAGCTGCCGTTCGCATTCGCGCTCGGCCACGCGCAGCGCCTCGGCGTCGGCCGCGAGGTTGCCGCGCGCCAGCAGGTCCGGATCCATGAGCCCGCGCATCTCGTCATGGCCGAAGCGGTTGCGCGACGCCAGGCGCTGGTATTCGGCGGCCCAGGCGGGCGCCGGGAAGGGCCATTCCAGGGCCAGTTCATCGCGCAGCGGCTGGCCCGTCACCGCCTCCAGCAGGCGCAGCAGGGTGGCGGTGAGGTAGCCCAGCATGAACTCGCGCAGCTCCGGCACCACCAGGAATTCTTCCGCGACCATCGCGACGCCCGCCTCGGTTTCCACGCGTACCCCGATCATGCGCTGGCGCAAGGGCATGTAGCGCTTACAGAGCGCCAGCGCCTGCGCCACGCTGCTGCTCGCCGCCACCGCCTGCCCCAGGGCGCCATGCAGCGACAGTTGGGCATGGATGCCGACCTCGATGCCCAGCCAGGGGCAGTCGCTCAGCGCCAGCGCATGCAGCACCAGGCGGCGGAACTGCTCGAAGCTCAGGAAGCGGTTGTCGCTGTGCAAGGTGGCCCAGTCCAGGCGGGTACCGGCGGTGATCTGCACCTCGCTGAAGCCGCGGCGGCGCAGTTCGGCGCAGAGCAGGCGCGCATACACGGGGTGGATCGCGGGCTGCAGCCAGGTCTCGGGGGTGAGCGCGGGGAGGGTCATGGCGATCCTGGATAAGCCGGGCGGGCCTTGCGGGGAAGGGGTGGGCCGGGGAGCGGATGTCCGGCCCCGGTGCGGCCTTCCCTGCCCGGGTTCATGCACCGAGTCTGTCACCAAATGACGAATAGATGCCACCTCTGGCGGTTATTTCCATCGGGGGATGGGCGGATGCTCGTGTCATCCCCAGGCGCCGTGCATTGGGCGCGAGACATGAGGAACTGCCGATGACCACCTCCACCCTGAATTCCCGCGTCGCCGAGGCGGGCGAGTACTACGACCGCAAGCGCTACGCCTGGCTGCTGTCCGTGGCGGCCCCGCTGGCCGCGCCCGCCGGACCCTTCCTGTACCTGCAGACCGGCCAGACCGTATGGCTCTGGGCCTTCCTCGCCTTCTTCTATTTCGGCATCCCGGTGCTGGACCGCCTGTTCGGCGAGGACCGCAGCAATCCGCCCGAGTCGGCGGTGCCGGCGCTCGAGGCCGACAACTACTATCGCTATATCACCTGGGCCGTGGTGCCCATGCTGTGGATCAGCTTCATCTTCAACGTGGGCTTCCTGGCCACCCATGAGCTGCCCTGGTACCTGACGCTGGCGGTGATCATCGCCACCGGCAATATCCTGGGCTTTGGCCTGAACCTCGGTCACGAGCTGGGGCACAAGAAGGCGTGGATCGACCGCAAGCTGGCGCTGCTGACGCTGGCGCTGGGCGGCTACGGCCACTTCAGCGTGGAGCACAACCGCGGCCATCACCGCCATGTCGCGACCCCGGAAGACCCGGCGTCCTCGCGCATGGGCGAGAGCATCTGGACCTTTGTCTTCCGCGAAATGCCGGGCGCCCTTTTCCGCGCCGGGGACCTCGAGGCCGAGCGCCTGGCGCGGGCCGGCAAGTCCGAATGGTCCCTGGACAATGAGATCGTCCAGGCCGGCCTGCTGACGCTGGCGCTGTACGGCACGCTGGTCGCGGTGTTCGGCGCGGCCACCCTGCCGCTGCTCGTGGCCATCGCCTTCTGGGGCGCCTTCCAGCTCACCTCGGCCAACTACATCGAGCACTACGGCCTGGTGCGCCAGAAGCTGGCCAACGGCCGCTACGAGCAGACGCAGCCGCACCACTCCTGGAACAGCAACCACATCGCCTCCAACCTGGCGCTGTTTCACCTGCAGCGCCACTCCGACCACCATGCGCATCCGACGCGCTCCTACCAGTCGCTGCGCGACTTCCCCGAGCTGCCGACGCTGCCGGTGGGCTACTTCGGCATGTTCCTGCTGGCGTATGTGCCGCCGCTCTGGTTCCGCGTGATGAATCCGCGCCTGCTGGCGGCGGTGAACCGCGATGCGGCACGCATCAATTTTGCGCCGGGCCAGCGCGAGAGGCTGATGCGGAAGTACCGCCTGCAGGAGTCGGCCTAGGCCAGCGGAGGCAGCCACCTGCGGGTCGCTGATACGGAGGGACGGCTGAAACTGTCGAGCCGGTCAAGCCGGGGCCGGGGCAGGGGTGCAGGCGGCGGGTAATCTGGCTATGGTAAAAGGCGGTGCCAGGACGGCACCCCCTTTTGCCCCGGAGCCTGCCATGACCCGTTGCCTCACCCTCCTGCTGCTGGCAGTGGCCACCTTGCTGGGCGGCTGTGCCTCCACCCGCGCGGTGTCCAGCTGGCAGCTGCCGCTGGACGCGCCGCGACCGCAGTTCCGCCACCTGTATGTGATTGCGCTGACGCCGCTGGATGCGATTGCGGTGCAGCTGGAGGCCGTGCTGGTCAGCCGCCTGGAGGGCGAGGGCCTGCGCGCCAGCGCCGGTCGCCGCCACTTCACCGAACAGGAGCTGCGCGACCCGGCCGCGCGCGCCCGTATCGCCGACCAGGTCCGGGCCACGGGCGCCGACGGCGTCCTGCTCATCAACTACCTGCACGCCGCGGAGAAGAAATACTACGTGCCGCCCAGCACCAGCTTCCAGCCGGCGCTGTTCGCGGCCCCGCCGTATCACGGCGGCTATCCGGCCTGGATCGGCTACCACTACGATGTCATCCACCAGCCCGGCTATTACGCCACCTCGACCGAATACTACGTGCGCAGCTCGCTTTACCAGGTCGGGCGTGAGGCGCCGGTGTGGCAGGCGCAGACGGCCACCGTCGACCCCGCCAGCATCGAGGCCGGCATCAACAGCTTTGCCCGGACCCTGCTGCAGGAGCTGAAGCGCGCCGGGGCGCTGGCGCCCTGACGCCGCCGCTGGTCCGGTGGCCGCCCCGGTGCCTGGCGGACGCCTGAGGCACTGCTAGAGTTCTGGAGCCGGCGCAGGAAGCCCGGCGGTCCTCCCCCGGACCACCCCCGTCAGGGAGCGACACCACAGCCTCTTCCCCCGGTGATGTCGCGCGGCATGCAAGGATGGCCCGCGCCGGCGACCCGCCGGCTCCCTGACGGTTTCTGCCCGCGACCCGGGTCTTCCGAGCGGAGGCGGCGGTCCGCTCGCGCCGGCGGCAGGGCGCCAGCGCTTCCCGGGCACCCGGCGTCCAGCGCGGTGGCCCGGCAGGGCCGATGGGGCGGATCTTCAGGCGGCGTGTGCCAGCGGGCGCGGGGCGGCCATCCCGGTGCCAATCACGGGTACAATCGCCGTTCAGACCCTACAGACCCTCCCCATGAGCAGCATCAACTGGTTTCCCGGCCATATGGCCAAGGCCATCAAGGACATCCGCGACATCCTTCCCCGCGTCGACCTGGTCATCGAGGTGCTGGATGCGCGCATTCCCTACAGCTCCTCCAACCCCGTGATCGAGGAGTTCCGCGCCGGCAAGCCCAGCCTCAAGGTGCTGACCAAGTCCGACCTCGCCGACCCGGAGCTCACCGCGCAGTGGCTGGCGTTCTTTGACGCCCAGCCCGGCGTGAAGGCGATCGCCGTCACCACCGAGCAGCCGCAGCAGATCCTGGGCCTGGTGGGCGCCAGCCGCCGCCTCATGGCCGGACGCAGCGACGCGCTCGGCAACATCACCGCACTCATCACCGGCATTCCCAACGTCGGCAAGTCCACGCTGATCAATACGCTCGCCGGGCGCAGCATCGCCAAGACCGGCAACGAGCCCGCCATCACCCAGGGCCAGCAGCGCATCGACCTCGACAACGGCCTGGTGCTGATCGATACCCCCGGCATCCTCTGGCCCAAGATCCACAATCCGGCCAGCGGCTACCGCCTCGCGCTCACCGGCGCCATCAAGGACACCGCCATCGATCACGACGACATCGTGTTCTGGGGCGTCGCCTTTTTCTTCAAGCGCTATCCGGAATTGCTCAAGCAGCGCTTCAAGCTCGAGACGCTGCCCGAGACCGAGGTGGAGTTCCTGGAGATGGTGGGGCGCGCGCGCGGCTGCCTGACCGGCGGTGGCCGCGTCGACCTGCACAAGATCTGCAGCGTGGTGCTGAACGAATTCCGCAGCGCCACCATTGGCCGCATCACCCTGGAAGCGCCCGCGGAGGCCGAGTCCGAGCGCATCGTGGTGCAGCGCATCCTCGACGAGAAGCAGCGCGAGGAAGACGAGAAAAAGGCGGCGCGCAAGCTGGCCTTCAAGGCGCGCACCGCGGCTCGCGAGGCGCGTGCCGCCAAGGACGCCGGCAAGGGCGCGCCGGCGACCCCGAAAGGCACGCGCAAGCCCCGGTAAACCGTCATGCCCCTCCACGAGCAGCGCGCCCCGCGCCGGCCCCGCCGATGAATGTGACTCCCCGCGTTGCGACGGGCGCACCGCCGCTGCTGTTCGTGCTGTTCTGGAACGCCTTCACGGCGGTGCACGCTTTTTTCATGCTGCGCGGCGCCTGGGGCAGCAGTGCCCTGTATTTCCTGCTGCCGTTCTATGCGCTGTTCTTCGGCGTCGGCCTGTGGATGGCGCGGCAGTGGTGGCGCGGACGTTCGCTGCGGCAGCGCTTTGGCGCGCCGACGCTGGCCGCGCTGCCGGCGGTGCTGCCGGGGCAGTCGCTGCAACTGGCGGTGGAATTCGATCGCGACTGGGCGCGCAGCCTATCGCTGGAGGCCCAGTTGCGCTGGGTCGAGGTGCTGGCCAAGGGCGGCAGCGGCAAGACGCTGGCGGAAGCGCCGGTGCAGGGCGGCGCCGGTCCCGGCCCGCGCGGCACCCTTTGGCAGGGCATGGGCCTGGTGCCGCCACGGCCCTCGAGCCCCTTGCCCCTGCGCCTGGAGCTCACGCTGCAGCCCCAGGGAGAGACGCCCGGCAGTGGCTGGCGCCTGCCGTTGCCGCTGCACGATCCGGCGCGCGCTGGCGGCGAGACGCTGCAGTTGACGCCGGCGCAGTCGCGACAGCTGGACCGTGTACTGGGCTGGGTCATGATTGCGTTGGTGGGGGCGGGCAGCTGGCAGCTGTTTGCGGCGCTGACCGCGGGGCCGCGGGTGTTGTTCCCGCTGGTGTTTCCCGGCGTCCTGCTGCTGGGCGCCTCGGTGGTTTACGAGCTGCGCCAGGTGCTGTCGCGGACGCTGGCCGCGGGGCCGTCCAGCCGCGAGGAAATGGCCGAACGCCTGAAGCCGTTTGCCGCCACGGTTCGCCGACGGGCGCAGGGATTTTTTGTGCTGTCGGTGCTGGCCCTGCTGGCCGACATGCTGGGCGTGCTGGACAAGATCTAGCGAACCAGCGAACCAGCGAACCAGCGAACCAGCGAACCAGCGAACCAGCGAACCAGCGAGCTGGCGCCTTGCCCGGAGCCGCCCCGGCGGTGGCGCGCCGGCCCTGGCCGTGCCCAGCGGGGAACGATGCCAGGCAGAGCGGCTGGCCTCAGTCCGGCCGCGGCTTCAGGTCGGCATAGCTGACGCGCGGCGCCTCGAAGCGGCTGTCGGTGCGGCAGTACCAGGACGGCGAGCCCATGCGGCCCACCGGGAAGAAATCGTGGATGCGGTCCTTCTCGCCCATCAGCGCATCGTCGACATGGAACATCACCACCTCGCCCACGATCACGGTGAAGTTGCCGAAGGGCAGGGTGCTGTGCAGCCGGCACTCCAGCGCGGCCTTCGCCGCCGCCACGCGCGGCACCGCCACCCGTGCCGAGGCCGCCGGCGCCAGGCCGGCGGCGACCAGTTCGCTTTCGTGGTCGGGGAACTCGGCGGCCGAGATGTTCATGGCGTCCATCAGCTCTTCCGTCACCAGGTTCACCACGAACTCGCCACGCTCGACGATGTTGCGGCCGGTGTGCTTGAGGCTGCCGTCGGCGTTGTGCGCCACGCTGATCATCAGCAGCACCGGGTCGGCGCCGATGGCGTTGAAGAAGCTGAACGGGGCCAGGTTGACCAGGCCGTCGACATCGCAGGAGGTGACCCAGGCGATGGGCCGGGGCACCACGATATTGGTCAGCAGCTTGTAGTTGTGCGAGGCGCTGTGGGCGGCGGGATCGATGTGCATGGGGGCGGGCCGGCAGGGGC
>JAZKHS010000067.1:0-36613 GCA_040385265.1 Pseudomonadota bacterium
AGATCACCTCGGCCGGCATGAAGGAATCGCATGTGCACGACGTGACCATCACCAAGGAAGCGCCCAACTACCGCGTGGGCTGAGGCCTGTTCGCGGCGGGCGCCGGCGCAGGGCGGACTGATCGATGATCGAGCTGTTCCGGCATTACTGGTGGGCGGCGCTGAGCATCGCCGCGCTCATCGTGGTGGTGACCCATGCCGGACTGGTCAAGCTGCTTGCCGTCCTGCAGGAGAACGAGCGCAAGGCGGCGGGCAACGGCGACGAACCGCCGGCACGGCAGTAACAGACATTTTTGCATTCGCGACGGGGCCTGTGCCCCGTTCGCATTTTCCGGAAGACCGACGATGAGCCAGCACGACATCCATGCCCACCGCATCCTGATCCTGGATTTCGGTTCCCAGTACTCGCAGCTGATCGCCCGCCGCGTGCGCGAGATCGGCGTGTATTGCGAGCTGCGCGCCTTCGACATGAGCGAGGACGAGATCCGCGCCTTCAACCCGCGTGGCATCATCCTCTCCGGCGGCCCGGAAACCGTGACCCTGGCCGACACCCCGCGCGCGCCGCAGGCCGTGTTCGAGCTCGGTGTGCCCGTGCTCGGCATCTGCTATGGCATGCAGACCATGGCGCAGCAGCTGGGTGGCCGCGTCGAGTCCTCCGAGATGCGCGAGTTCGGCTATGCCGAAGTGTCCCTCTCCGAGAACAACGCGGAAGAGCCGATCAAGGTGTCCGGCCGTTCGCCGCTGCTGGAAGGCATCGAGGACCGCATCGACAGCCTCGGTCGTCCCATTCTCGACGTGTGGATGAGCCACGGCGACAAGGTCACCGCGCTGCCGGAAGGCTTCCGCGTGATTGCCGGCACCGCCAGCTGCCCCATCGCCGCCATGGCCTGCGAGGACAAGCATTTCTACGGCCTGCAGTTCCACCCCGAGGTCACCCACACCCACCAGGGCGGCCGCATCCTCGAGCGCTTCCTGCGCCAGATCTGCGGCTGCGAGGCGCTGTGGACCCCGGCCAATATCGTCGCCGATTCCATCGCGCGCATCCGCGCCCAAGTCGGTGACGACCAGGTCCTGCTCGGCCTCTCCGGCGGCGTCGACTCCTCCGTGGTGGCGGCGCTCCTGCACAAGGCCATCGGCGACAAGCTCACCTGCGTGTTCGTCGACAACGGCCTGCTGCGCAAGGGCGAGGGCGACCAGGTCATGGCCATGTTCGCCCGCAACATGGGCGTGCGCGTGATCCGCGTCGACGCCGAGGCCGAGTTCCTCGGCAAGCTCACCGGTGAGTCCGATCCCGAGAAGAAGCGCAAGATCATCGGCAACACCTTCATCGACATCTTCGATCGCGAGTCCGGCAAGCTTGCCGCCGGTGGCGTGAACTGGCTGGCACAGGGCACCATCTACCCGGACGTCATCGAGTCCGCCGCCAGCAAGACCGGCAAGGCCCATGTCATCAAGTCGCACCACAATGTCGGCGGCCTGCCGGAAAACATGAAGATGAAGCTGGTCGAGCCGCTGCGCGAGCTGTTCAAGGACGAGGTGCGCAAGATCGGCCTCGAGCTCGGCCTGCCCTACGACATGGTCTACCGCCATCCCTTCCCGGGCCCGGGCCTGGGCGTGCGCATCCTCGGCGAAGTGAAGAAGGAATACGCCGACATCCTGCGCGAGGCCGACGCCATCTTCCTGGAAGAACTGCACAAGGCCGACTGGTACCACCAGACTTCGCAGGCCTTCGCCGTGTTCCTGCCGGTGAAGTCGGTGGGCGTGGTCGGCGACGGCCGCCGCTACCAGTGGGTGATCTCGCTGCGCGCGGTGCAGACCATCGACTTCATGACCGCGCACTGGGCGCACCTGCCCTATGAACTGCTGGGCAAGGTCAGCAACCGCATCATCAACGAGATCGCGGGCGTCTCGCGCGTGGTCTACGACGTCTCCGGCAAGCCGCCCGCGACCATCGAGTGGGAATGAGCGGCCTCGCCCGGGACCTGCCCCGGAACCGCTGACCATGAGCACCCAAGCCCGCATCGAGAACGCCGACGCCGCCGTCCTGGAGCTGTCGCTGTTCTTCATCCGGCATTCGCTGCCGCACTGGCCGGCGCAGCTCGCGCCGGTGCTGGAGGCGCTGCGCGCCCTGGACGCCCCGCGCGCCCTGGACCACTGGTCGCGCCTGCCCCTGATGGGCGAGTACGGCCTGATGCAACTGCGCGTCACCTACCTGGACGGCTACCGCGCCACCGACTTCGAGGCCGAGCAGCGCCACTTCGAGCGCTTGCTGCAGCAGGCCCTGGACGCCGTGAACAACCTGCGCCTGTACCTGAAGTCGGGGGCGGCGCGGCCCCTGCTCGACATCTACCCGGACACCCCGCTGTGAGCACCGGCCTGCCGGCCGCGCCCGCCGCCGATCCCGACTTCACCCCGGACGACGCCGCCTTCATGCAGCGCGCCCTGGAGCTGGCGCGGTCCGGCGAGGCGCTGGGCGAGGTGCCGGTCGGCGCCGTCGTGGTGGCCAATGGCGTCGTGATCGGCACCGGCTTCAATGCCCCGGTCAGCCGCCACGACCCGACCGCGCATGCCGAGGTGCTGGCGCTGCGTGACGCCGCTACCCGCGCCGGCAACTACCGCCTGGAAGGCGCCACCGTCTATGTCACCCTGGAGCCCTGCACCATGTGCGTCGGCGCCCTGGTGCATGCCCGCGTGGCGCGCGTGGTGTTCGCCGCGAGCGAGCCCAAGGCGGGTTCCCTGCAGAGCGCGCGCCGGCAGCTGGAGAGCGGCTACTACAACCACGTCTTTGCCTGGCAGGGGGGCTTGCTGGCCGAGGCGGCCGGAGACATGCTGTCCGCCTTCTTTCGCCGGCGCCGCGCCGAGCAGAAGGGGCAGGGCGTCGCCGCCACGGCGGCCGCGACCACCGCCCTCGCCACGGCCACTGGCGCCGCCAGCGAGGCGGCCGGCGACGGCGGGTCGCCACCGCCGCCGCTGGCCTGATCACGATAACCACCGCGTCCGAGGGCGCGGACACGGGTCCCGCCCCGGGATCCGCCACCGCAAGGGAGCCTGAAGCATGAGCGAGCGCGTCCGCCTCGAGATCCGCGATGAAGTCGCCTATGTCACCCTGGTGCGCAGCGACAAGTACAACGCCCTGGACTGGGAGATGATCACCGCGCTGGTCGACACCGCCGGCCGCATTGCCGAGGACAAGTCCATCCGCGCCGTGATCCTGCAGGGCGAGGGCAAGGCCTTCTGCAGCGGCCTCGATTTCCCCTCGTTCACCAAGCAGCCCGGGCGCATGGTGCGTGGCTTCCTCAAGTACGGCGTGAAGACCACCAACCTCTTCCAGGAAGTGGCCTGGTGCTGGCGCCGCCTGCCGGTGCCGGTGATCGCCGTGCTGCATGGCTACTGCTATGGCGGCGGCCTGCAGATCGCGCTGGCCGCCGACTTCCGCTTCAGCACGCCCGACTGCGAGTTCGCCATCCTCGAGGCCAAGTGGGGCATGATCCCGGACATGTCCGGCACCGTCACCCTGCGCGAGCTGATGCCCATGGACCAGGCCAAGCTGCTGACGATGACCGGCCGCATGTTTTCCGGCGAGGAGGCGCACCGCCTCAACCTGGTCACCGAGTTGCATGCGGACCCGCTGACCGCGGCCCTGGCCCTGGTGGAGGAACTCAAGACCCGCTCGCCCGACTCCATTGCGGCGACCAAGCAGCTCTTCCACGAGACCTGGGTAGCCGGCGTGCGCCGCGCCTTCTCGCGCGAATCCTGGATCCAGCTCGGCCTGCTCATGGGCAAGAACCAGAAGATTGCGGTGCAGGCTAACTTCAAGAAGGAAAAGCCGGCGTTCTTGCCGCGGAAGTGAGGTCGGTCCTGGCGGCACCCCCATTAAGGAAGCCGGCAATTGCCGGCTTCTTCGTTTTTAGGCGCGGCTGTCCTGGCCGCCGGGGATGAAGTCTTGATCGAAGAGCGGGTCTGGAAGTGGTAGCACTGCCGGCACGATCGCTCGCGGACTCCCGCCGTTAATGTAGGGAGTGGCGGATCCCTCGGAGGGTTGGCGCAAACAGCCTATTTACACAGCTATACCCTCCTGCATAACGTGTGCGTTCGGTAATTTGCTGCCGCCGTAAAGGCGCGCATACAAGGATGTATATTGAGTGAGCACCCCGTTTTCCAGGGAAGAGGCTATTTGGCTGCTGGGGAGCCTGTGCAACCTGCATCGGGTTCCCTTTGATGAGCGGCTGGTCCTGCAGGAATTCCCGCCACCCTATGACCTGGACACCTTCCGGCGGGCCGCCCAGGCGCTCGGGCTCAAAGTGGGCTCGGTCCGGCTAAGCGCTGACCTCCTCGGCGCCTTGCCCGCGCCGGCATTGGCCTATCTGAAGGCGGCCGCCAACGATCCGTCCGCCTCACCCGCGGCATCACCTGGCGCTCGTACCCCGGTCCTGCTGGTGCACGCGGACAAGGAGCGTCTGCTCTATTTCCGCACAGGATCGGTGGAGCCGCAGACCCTGCTGCTGGCGGACATGGAGTCGCACATCGAGCCGGACATTCACCTGGTGGGGCCGGACACGGCTGCCCGGGATGCGCGGGTGGACGATGACGGCAATCCCTCTGCCGCAGCGTACGCCCCGCCCCGCGCCTTCGGCTTCCACTGGTTCGTGCCCGAATTGCTGCGCCACAAGACCATCTGGCGAGATGTCCTGCTGGCGTCGCTGGCCTTGCAGGTGGTGGGGCTGGTCACGCCCCTGTGCACACAGATCATCATCGACAAGGTGGTGGTGCATCAGGCCACCAGCACCCTGGCGGTGGTTGGTGCGGCCCTGGTGCTATTCATGCTGTTCTCGGCGGCCATGACCGCGCTGCGGCAGTACCTGATCCTGCACACCGGCAACCGCGTGGACGCGGTGCTCGGGGCACAAGTCTTCCGGCACCTGTTTCGTCTGCCCATGCCCTGCTTCGAGCAGCGGGCAACCGGCACCCTGGTAGCGCGGCTGCAGGGCCTGGACACCATCCGCGAGTTCCTCACCGGCGCTGCCATCGCCCTGGTACTGGACTTGCCTTTCCTTCTGATTTGCCTGGCAGTGATGTTCTTCTACAGCTGGCAGTTGTCCCTGATCGTCGTCGGCGTGATGAGTCTCGTCGTCCTGCTGAGTGTGATGGTCAGGCCCTTGCTGGATGTGCGCCTGGCCGATCAATTCAGATATGGAGCCCGCAACCAGGCCTTCCTGACGGAGTATCTGGCAGGCATGGCAACGGTAAAGTCACTGCAAATGGAGCCGGTGCTGGAGCGGCGCTACGGCGACTATCTGGCCACCTATCTGCAAGCCAGCTTTCGCACGCGGCAGTTGGCGAACGGCTACGGCGTGACCGCAAATACGCTGGAGCAGGTGATGACGCTCGCGGTGTTGCTGGTGGGCGCGCTGATCGTGATGCGTCACGCCGGCTTCACCATTGGTATGTTGGTCGCCTTCCAGATGTTCGCAGGCCGAGTGAGCCAGCCGCTGCTGCGTTTGGCGGGGTTGTGGCAGGAGTTCCGGCAGGCCAGCCTGGCGGTGCGCCGACTGGGCGACATCATGGATTTGCCGGCCGAGCCGCATGGCCTTGTCCCGCAACGCGCCCATCACGGCCTGGCACGGGTGGAGTTCCGGGGGCTGGGCTTCCGCTATTCCGGCCAGCAACCCTTTCTTTATGAAGGCCTGAATCTTGCCCTGGCGCCAGGCCAGCTGACGGTGCTGATGGGGCCGAGCGGCAGCGGCAAGAGCACTCTGGCCAAGCTGCTGCAGGGCTTCTATTTGCCCACCAGCGGCGCCGTCCTGCTGGACGGCCGCGACATCCGGCATTTCAGCAGCAATGAATTGCGCGCCCAATTGGGAGTTGTGCCTCAGGAAACGGTCCTGTTTTCCGGTACGGTCTACGACAACCTGAGTGCAGCCCGCGCGCATGCCGGGTTTGAAGACATTCAGGCGGCCTGCCGCCAGGCCGGCATCCACGACACCATCGAGCATCTTCCCCAGGGCTATCAGACGATTCTTGGCGAACATGGCGTGGGCCTGTCTGGCGGACAGCGCCAGCGCCTGGCCATTGCCCGGGCGCTGCTCAAGAAGCCGCGCCTGCTGATTTTCGATGAGGCGACGGCCAGCCTGGATATGGAGACGGCGGCGCAGATCGCCGACACGGTCAACCGGCTGAAGGGCCGGGCCACTATTTTGTTCATTACCCATCAGCTGCCCAGGGGGCTGCTGCCGGATCGGGTTGAGTGCATCGGAAGCGATGCGGGGGGGGAGGGATGCACTGCTTGAGACGGATTTTTGGGGTGATGCTACTTGCCGGGGTTCTGGCGTCATGCGGCATGGAATGGCCCGGCGAGACGAAGGACCGGGAAACCTCGGTCGTTCGCGAGCTGATGCCGGTGATGCGCGAGCCGAACCGGCTGGCCATCGGGCATAGCGTGGTGGTGGGCCTCAAGGACGATGGCACGCTGTGGAGTTGGGGAGTGGGTGTCAGTGGCGCGCTGGGGAATGGGTCGACCGGTCGGCAGCAACTCAGCCCGGCACCGATTGCCGGCATGACGGATTTCATCGAGGTGTCAGGCCTGGGGTCGCATTTCCTGGCGCTGCGCAAGGATGGCACCGTCTGGAGTTGGGGGGACAACGAGTATGGTCAGCTCGGCTATCCGACGGAGCGAAATTTCTCGGCCACGCCAGCCATGGTGCCGGGATTGCAGGGAATTATCAGCGTGGCGGCAGGAGCCGCTCACTCTCTTGCCATCGATAAAGATGGAGTCGTGTACGCATTTGGGAAAAATGAATCAAGCAAGCTCGGGATCGGCAGTAGTTTGGTGGAAAAGCATATCGAACCACTGGTGGTAGGGCGCATAAATAATGCCGTGAGAGTTATTGCTGGGGTTAGCAATTCCGCACTGTTGACAATGAATGGAACTGCATATCTATGGGGGAACAACCGGGGAAGATATGTCGCCTTTGACTCAAGGAAAGAGGTAGAGGAGATAGGTAGCGTAACAATTTCCGGCGTTAGAGATGTTTCCTTTGGCTACGGTCTTACCTGCTTGCTAATGCGAAATGGGGATGTTTTTTCCTCTGGGTTCAATAATGCGGGTCAACTTGCACAAGGCGACTTTAGAGGTCGACCGAATAGATGGGTGAAAGCAAAAGGTCTGCCTTATGTAGAGAAAATTTCCGCTGACGGCATGGCAGTTATGGCGCTTGATGAGAGTGGAGGCGTTTGGGAGTGGGGGGCGGCGGTCTTAGGGCCTCCTCCTGGCTCCGACACCGCGACGCCCGTCGAGAAAAAAGGATTTAAGGATGGCGCCAAAATTGTAGATATCTACATGGCGTCTGTGGGCGCGGCGGCTGCTGAAAATGGAAGCGTATATTTTTGGGGCGCTGATAGGGATGGTATGAGGGGAACGGGAAGGAAGTCTACGCCGCCTTCATTCTTCTTTGGCAAGAGGAATTGGGTGAATCCGCAGAAATCTTTGTGGACATCAAAATAGAGAAAATATAAGGAAGTTGCATGATGAATATGGAAATTCGAAGCGCTTTCTATCACGCCATGGCTGCGCGTGCAGCTTATGCAGTTTTAACTAAAGATATCCAGTACGACGATTTTGTTAAAGCGTTAAGCGACGATAAAAGACAGTCGGCCATGACCGTATCTATGGCGGAGTATTTCGCCAGGCGATTCACCGTCGCTGACGCCATGACCAGTGACGATAGCGAGGCCGGCTACCAAGGCGTCATATTTAACGAGTCTGGCACTAATCACTACATATTTGCACAGCGCGGAACGGAAACTAGCGCCGTGGTCGGTGCAGATGGTGCTGCTGATCGTGATCTCGCGACATTGGGGATTAACTACCAGATGTTGGTCATGAAACGGTTCTTTGAAGAATTCAAGGCCGATCATGCGGGTGAAGGCATGGAGATCACCGGGACGGGACACTCGCTGGGCGGATTCCTGGCAACCATGGCGCAACTGTTCTTTGCCAATGACATCTCTTATTCGAATACCTTCAACGGAGCCGGAATATTCAATATTGGTGGCAGCATCTCTGTCATTAATCTGTTCAGGCAGGCGGCAGGCGCCACTCCGCTGAGCGTCCAGGCGCCCATGACCAACTACTTCACGGACGAGAACCCCGAGTTGGTGGCCGCCACGGGAATCTATGGCGGCCGCTTCCAGCCAGTCAACACGGACTTTAACGGGCCCTTTGGCGATGTCCTGGGTCATGGCATGGCGCCGCTGTGCGATGCGCTCCTGGTGGCCCACTTGCTGGGCTCGCTTGACGCGAACCTGTCGCTGGAAACAGCCAACAACGTTCTGGAGGCCATGGATGCGGATGAGACCAGGGACCGGGACGGCGCCGTTGCCTATCTCATCAAGCTCTTGGGAGCGGCTGCCGGCGTGGGCGCCTTTGAGAGCGGAAATGAGGCATCGCTGCAGGAAGCCATCTTTTCACTGCTGACAAAGACAGAGACGGATGCATCCGGCGGGGAGGGATATGAGGCCAGGATCGTCAACCTCGCCGACCTTTCCCCCCTGGCGGTGACGAGCCTTGCCGCAATGCAATCCGCAGATGGGCAGTTGATCCGGCACGCCCTTCTCAGCGGATCGGCTTTTGCCCTGGCCAGCCCGAGCGGTGGCGCCGAGGCGGCTCTGGCGGACATCGTTGCTGACCCATCGCTGGCGGTCGAGCAGTTCCGGCTGGATGCGCCCGCCTGGTTCCTTGAAGCCCATGGGCAGGACGGCTTCTGGGAGAGCTTCGCCAGGATGCATGTCGCCCTCATGGAAGAGAATGTCGGGGGCGAGGGTGGCTTCCTCGCCAGTGCCTGGGAGCAGTGGCGCGGCAACGATGTTCGCATGATCAATGAGTGGAATCCGGCGGCACGCAAGGAGCTTTCCTATGGTTCAGCTACCGATCAGTACTATTTCGGCGGCAGCGCGGACGACTCCCACGTCAGCGGTGCCGGAGATGATCATCTCTATGGCCTGGCCGGCGTCGATATCCTGTCTGGTGCCGGTGGCAATGACTTCATTGATGGCGGATTCGACAATGATGTGATCAATGGGGGCGGGGAAGACGACAGCCTTCTGGGGGGAAGGGGAGAGGACCGCCTGGCGGGAGGTGACGGCCACGACACGCTGCTGGGCGGCGAGGATGACGATGTGTTGGAGGGCGGGGCCGGCAATGATGTGCTGGTTGGTGGCTCTGGCGCAGATACCTATGTCTTCAATGCCGGGGACGGGCATGACCAGGTACTGCAGGATGGCTCTGCCGGCATGCCAGGCGAGGATGTGCTACAGATGAACGGCGCCACGCAGTTTGTCGCCAGGGAAACGACGGCAGCGTCCGGATTCTATCGGGACAGCCAGGGTAATACCTACAGGAAGGGCTTGGACGGGCTGCTGGTGTCGGTGGCGGGTGGATCGGGTGACACTATTTTCCTGGAGGGCTGGAGTGAAGCTCATGACTTTGGCATTACCCTGGAAGGATATCGCTCCGTTGTCCCGTCTTCCGATGGCTTCGTGCTGACGGATGCAACAGCTGCTGAGCTTTTTCAGGCGGCGAATGCAGAGCATAAAGAGCAGAATCCGGATGGTACTGGAATCAGTACTGATCTTATCCCGCAACTTTCCGCCTATCCGTGGCGTAACCACTTTGCAGCCTGGAGCACACTGGCTTCCGGTCCGATCATCTATGACGCGGACAATCTCCGCAGCTATGGCAGCTTTAACGGCAACTCACAGGTTTTTCAGGGGTCCGATAGTAATGATGTGCTTTCCGGGTACTCCTACGCGACACGGCCCTATGGCGCATCGACGGTGTTCACTTACGACGACATCCACGGCATGGGCGGCGATGACCTGATTGTCGGCAGAGGTGGCAACGATATCCTCTACGGCGACTCAGGCGCCGATACCATCGACGGCGGTGACGACGATGACCGGCTTTATGCGGTGGGTTTCCGCTATGTAGATGGTGGCCGGACAGTCGACTCGTTCTCTTGGGATGCACCCGGGGTCTACGGTTGGGATGCGCAGGGCAATGCAGTTTTTCTGGATATTGTCTATGACGGAGACGGCGCGACAGATCACAACCTGCTGATGGGAGGCGGCGGAAGCGACTTCATCAGTGGGGGAGAGGGAATAGACGATATTGTTGCCGGGTCAGGCGACGACAACGCGGCCGGTGACTGGGGGGGAGACGCCCTGAGTGGCGGTGACGGGAATGACACCCTGTGGGGTGACTCCTACTGGGCTCTGGCGTACATCAAGGAATCGGATTATGCGCAGCTTGGCCACTCTTTGGGTGCTTACGCGGCCGACCGCCTGTTTCTCATCAGCGAAGACACGCTGCACACCGGCCCTGCCCTGCATGAACCTGATTATGCCGACCTGCTGGAGGGCGGCGCCGGTGATGACCAGTTGGTGGGCGAGGTCGGCAATGACACGGTGATCGGCGGCGAAGGCAACGACATCCTTATGGGAGACCGCGTTAATTCAACGGCCTTCTATGACGCGAACATGCAAGTGTGGTTCGGGCAAGGGGATATCGATGACGGCTACCTGGGCCTGGAGCGGGGAACGGTGATGCGTGGGCAGTCGCTGACCGGCTATGTCGACCTGGCCTTGGCGCTTCACGGCAATGACCGCCTCGAGGGCGGATCGGGCAATGACGTGCTCTACGGCAACGGTGGAGATGATGAGCTCCATGGTGGCCTGGACGATGACCAGTTGTGGGGCGACGACCCCCTGAGCTTTACGGATGCCACCGGCATGGCGCTGGCGCTGGACACCGGGGCGGCCGGACACGACAGGCTGTTTGGCGACGCCGGCGCGGACTACCTGGAAGGCGGTGCCGGCAACGACTGGCTCGATGGTGGCGCCGATAACGACAGCCTGCGCGGAGGCAGCGGCAATGACGTCCTGTACGGCGGGTCAGGTGCAGACCTGATGGTCGGCGACGACAACTCTGCCGTTCAGGGCGGCGCTGACGTCATGGATGGTGGTATCGGGGACGACCAGTTGGATGGCAATGGGGGGGATGACCGTCTGTTTGGTGGCGAAGGCAGCGACTGGCTGTTGGGCTCGGGAGGTAACGATTCCCTCAGCGGCGGCGCCGGGAATGACTTCCTCCGCGGGGGAGACGGCGCCGACTACCTGGATGGCGGTGCCGAGATTGACGAGGCTGCCGGTGGGGCTGGCGACGATGTAGTTTTGGGCGGGGAGGGTAATGACCGGCTTTGGGGGGACTGGGGTGATCTCGGCACCGGTGGCGCAGACATCCTGGTCGGCGGGGCCGGGGATGACCAACTCGTGGGTGATGGGGGCGACGATGCCCTCTTCGGCGATGAGGGCAACGATCTGCTCTATGGTGGCGCGGGCAGTGATCACCTCCAGGGCGGCGCCGGCAACGACGTACTGGTGGGTGGCGGCTCGAATGGCGGTGAGGATTTCCTGTCCGGTGGAGAAGGCAACGACACCTATCGCTACCTGCCGGGGCAGGGCGTCGTTCGCATTGAAGACAGCGCCGGCTCCGACATCCTGCAGCTGAACGGCATTGCCTCAAGCGACGTGACACTGGGCCTGGGCTCCTTGCTGATAACCGATGGTGTCGCGGGCGATGAGATCCATATCGAGGGCTTCACGCCCTTCTCGCAGGCCAGCGAGGTCGGCATCGAGTACTTCAGCTTCTCGGACGGGACCTGGACGACAACCCAGCTTATGGAGCGGATCGGGTTCCGCATTGCCGGTGACGGCAGTGACAACCTGCTGTTCGGCACGCGCTACCAGGACAGGATAAATGGTTTTGCTGGTGATGACGTTGTCTCGGCGCTCAGCGGGAATGACTCCGTCAATGGCGGCGATGGCAATGATTCGCTGTGGGGCGATGAGGGCGATGACGCCCTGCAGGGCGAGGCCGGCAACGATCTGCTGGCGGGAGGCAGTGGATCGGACTTTCTCGATGGCGGGGTCGGTGACGATCAATACTTTTATGCCCGCGGGGATGGCGCTGACGTCCTCGTCGACAGTGCCGGCGCTGACTCGATTCTCTTTTCCGGCCTTGCCCTGGAGGACGTGACGGCGGCGGTGCAGGGCAGCGACCTGCTTCTGAATGTTGCGGAGGGCGGCAGTGTCCGGCTACGTGACTGGGTGGCTAATTCCGATCGTATCGAGGCGATCAGCTTCGATGATGGCGCGACGCAAGTCTGGCTGGCGGATATGGTGCGAAACCGCGCCCCGGCACTGCAGGACGATGTGGCCAGCGGCCTTGAGGACGGGCCCGACCTGATCAGCGGCAATGTCCTGAGCAATGACAGTGATCCTGATGGGGATGCCCTTCGCTTGATCAATGCCGGCGTTTACGAGATGGGCCATGGCACCCTGACAGTGGCGCAGGATGGTGCCTTCCAGTTCCGGATCGCGCAGGGCAGCACGGCCCTCCAGGCCCTGGCCGCCGGTGAGGTCCTCGCGGAAAGCTTCCAGTATGTCGTTGCCGATGGCGATGGCGCGGGTGCTGCGCAGGCGACCGCTAATCTGACCCTGCGCATAGCGGGCACCAACGATGCGCCAGTCCTCCAGTCCGCTGTTGCGGGCCAGGTGGCCACGGCCGGCGAGCTTTTCCAGGCCTGGTTTGCGCCGGGAACGTTCACCGATGTCGACCAAAATGATCGGCTGCAGTATGCGGTTTCTCTGGCGACGGGAGAGCCGCTGCCAGCCTGGCTGTCGTTTGACGCCAGCACCCTCACCCTGTCGGGGACGCCGACAGCCCGGGGCGTCTATGAACTGCGGCTTGCGGTGACGGACCTGTCCGGTGCGCAGGCCGATACCACCTTCACGCTGGACGTGGCACGCGCCGCCCATGGCGGCGGGGGGCCGGGCGGCGGCGGAAGTGGCGGCGTGGGCGGGCGAGGTAACGAAGGGGTGGGCAACGGCGAGGATGCGGCGCCGCCGGGGCATGGGACCAGCCAGAATGATGGCCCCGGCACCAGCCCCGGCAATCCCGGGCAGGCGACCGCGTCAGGTGGCGCGGAGGACAGCAGCCCTGCGGTCACGCTGCTGACTACTTCGCAGATACAGGACGCCCTGCAATCCGGGTTCCTGTTGCCTCCCGACGAAGTGACGCCTGACGTCACGGTTAAAGCGGGATCGCAGGCAAATGGGCTGAGTGCATGGGCATCGGCTCACGCAATGGTTCAGTTCAGGCTTCAGGGTCACGGGGAGGGAGAGGCCGGGGCTGTCCCCGGCGCTGCTCCTCACCAGCAGGCACTGACGGCGACGCTCGGTTGGCTGGGAACGTCCGGGGATAGCCTGGATTTTTCCGCTGCCGGTTCCCTGGCCAGCGGGATGCCTCCGGATGCCGCGCAGCTTATGAGTGGTTGGCGGGCGAGCTAGGAGAGCTGTGGCGGCAGCCCTGCTGCCGCCACTGTAGGAGTTCATGATGTCGATGCGAAAAGGAGCTACGCGCCCCGATCCGGCACAGGCTGGCAGCTGGCGGGACTTCCACCCCTCCTTGATCGCGCTCCAGCAGCAGCCGCCCAACCCCCTTGGCCGCAAGGTGCTGTGGGCATTGGCCGGTTTCCTCGGCCTTGTGCTGGCAGGCGCCTGCGTAGGCAGGGTGGATGTGGTGGCGGTGGCCCACGGCAAGCTGGTCCCGGCGGAGTACCTGAAGATCGTGCAACCCGCCGAGCCGGGCATCCTGCGGGAGATTCTGGTCAGGGAGGGCGATGCGGTCCGCCGGGGGCAGGTGCTCATGCGCATGGATGCGGCGCTGACGGATGCGGATGGTCGCGCCCTCGTCGCCGAGTACCAGGCCCGTCAATGGCAGCTGCGGCGGATTGATGCCGAGTTGGCTGGCAGTGGGCTGAGGCCGAAGCCGGAAATTGTCTCCCCCGCGATTTATCAGCAGGCCCTGGCTCAGTACCACAGCAATCGGCAAACGCAGGCGGCGGCGGTCGCCCAGGAGCAAAGTCGTCTGAACCAGGCACAAGAGGAGTTGGCGGCCGCCGAGGAGGTCCGTTCCAAGCTGCAACAACTACTGCCGACTTACCAGGAGCAGGAGGTGGCGTATACCCGCCTGGCGGAGAAAGGTTATGTCAGCAAGGTGGATCAGGTGCAGAGGCAGCGGGAGCGGATTGAGGCCGAGCAGAGCTTGCGCGCGCAGGAGCATGCCATTCAGGCGGCGCATGCCGTGATTACCCAGTCGCGGCGCCGGCTGGATCAAATTATCGCGGACTACCGGCGCCGGTTGCAGGCGGAGCGGTCCGAGGCGGCCGTCGCCTACGAGAAGCTGGGGCAGGAGCTGGCCAAGCAGCAGACGCGCAGTGATCGCCTGGAGTTGAGTGCCCCCTACGACGGCATCGTCAAGGATGTATCCACGCACACGATCGGCACGGTGGTGGGCGCGGGTACCGTGCTGATGACGGTGGTGCCGCAGACAGGCAATCTGGTGGCAGAGGTCTGGGTGAGCAATGAAGACGCTGGATTTGTGGGTCAAGGCCAGCCTGTGAAGCTCAAGCTGCTGTCATACAGTTTTCAGAAATACGGCATGGTGGATGGCACGGTGGCTCATCTCAGCGCGGATGCCAGTCCACTGTCGAGTGGTCATGAGGGGAGGGAGTCAGAGGGACGGGATGGGGCACCGTTACTTGCGTATCGCTCTGTGATTCATCTGTCTCAGCAGATGCTGGTGGCCGGAGAGGCAAGGCACAGGCTAACGCCTGGCATGCAGGTTTCAGCCGAGATCAAGCTGGGCACCCGTCGCGTGATCGACTACCTCTTGTCCCCGGTAAAGGGGGCCTTCCAGGAGGCGGGGCGCGAACGGTAGGGACTCGACGTGTTGATGCATCCAGGGCCGCATCCTGTGTCTCGTCAGCGCTTGCACTACAACTGATGAGGCCGGATGTGTTGCGTCAAAAACCGGTCCAGCGCATTCGCAAACGCCATCTTGTCCTGCTGGCTGAAGCTCGCCGGCCCGCCCACCTGCACCCCGCTCGAGCGCAGCTCCTCCATGAAATTGCGCATGGTCAGGCGCTGGCGGATGTTCTCCTCCGAATAAAAGGTCCCGCGCGGATTCAGCGCAAACGCCTTCTTCTCCACCACCTTGGCCGCCAGCGGGATGTCGGCGGTGATCACCAGGTCGCCCGGCAGGATCAGCTCCACGATGCGGTCGTCGGCGACATCGAAGCCGGCGGGCACCTGCAGCGACTTGAGCCAGGGCACCTGGGGCACCGGGATGTGGCGGTTGGCCACCAGGGTGCAGGTCACCTGCCGCTTTTCCGCGGCGCGGAACAGGATGTCCTTGATGGGATTGGGGCAGGCGTCGGCGTCTACCCAGAGCTGGATCTGGCGGGTATCGGTCATGTCGGGTCGGCGTGGCGGGCAGGGGAAGGGGCAGGGCCGGCGGGCAGGGCGGCGGCGCCGGCCGGGGGGCGGGCGGGGCTCAGGGGCATGGGGCGTGCCTGCGGCAATGACATCGTTGCCTTATACAACAAAAAGCCCCGCCAGGGCGGGGCTATTGGGTCCGGAAGGCGGCGCCGCGGGGCTTACTGCACGCGGTCACGCGGGTTGGCGTTGTAGGCCACGCGGCCGTCGTTGGCGGCGGCGGTCGCCAGCACCAGGGCGTCGTAGTAGCGGCGCACCTGCTGCACATAGTGCAGCGCCTGGCCGACCTGCAGGGTGCGGCCCTGGGCGCGGGCGTCCTCGCCCATTTCGCGCAGGTGCTGGCTGACGACCAGCCACTTGGTGTTGTCGTCGCCGGCGCGGGCGGCGCGGGCCCGGGCGCGCTCGATATAGACCGGGCCCATGTTGTAGCCGGCCAGCGCCATCCAGGTACGGTCAGGCTCGGGCACGTCGGCCAGGTTGCGCTGCAGGAACTTGAAGAGCTCGGCGCCGCCGCGGATGCTCTGGTGGGCATTGGTGCGGTCCTGGACGCCGAAGTAGCTGGCGGTGTCGTTGGTCAGCATCATGATGCCCTGCACCCCGGTGGGGGAGACGGCGGCGGTGTTCCAGTGCGACTCCTGGTAGCCGATGGCGGCCAGCAGGTGCCAGTCCATGCCGTGCTGGCGGGCCTGGGCCTCGAACATCGGGCGGAAGCGCGGCAGGCGCTCGGCGACGTCGCGGTGGAAGGCGCGCAGGGAGTAAGGGTTGAAGGTGTCGCCCTGGCTGTAGAAGGCCACCAGGCGGCCCAGGGTGCCGTCGGCCTGCTTGCGGGCCAGGAAGGCCTGGGCGGCATTATAGAGGCTGCGGTCGCGGGTCTTGAGGAAGGCCCAGGCCAGTTCGCTGTAGTCCTGCAGGTTGAGGGCGACGCCGACCTGGGGGAAGAGGGCGCGGCGGGCATCGAACTCGCTGGAGTTGAGGGCGGCGTAGTCCAGCTCGCCGTTCTCGACGCGTTCGATCAGGGCCAGCGGGTCGACGTCCTCGAACTCGATGACCTGGATGTCCGGGCGGTAGCGGGTGAGGGTCTTCAGGCGCGCGGCCTCGGTGGAGCCGGCGAGGGCGCCGATGCGGGAGGCGCCGAGGGCGTCGAAGTTGGTCGGCAGGGGGCGGTCGACGCGTTGCACCAGTTGCTCGCTGACGGCCATATAGGGGCTGGCGGTGCGCAGGCGGGTCAGGCGGGTGTCGTCGGAGGCGAGGCCGGTGATGGCGATGTCGGTCTGGTTCTGGCGGATGGCTTCGAGGACGGCCTGGGTGCTGCCGCCGTCCTCGAGCACCAGGCGCACGCCGAGCTCGTCGGCGAAGCGCTTGGCCAGCTCGTACTGCAGGCCGCGGGTGCCGTTGGAGGAGCTGTGGAAGGTGGTGGGGCCGCTGATGCCGGTCACGACCAGCTCGCCGCTCTGCTGCACCTGCTGCAGGGCGGTGGTATTGGGCTGCAGCTGGAAGAGCGCGAAGAGCAGGGCGCCGAGCAGGCTGCCACGAATGATGTGGCGCGGCCTGAAGCGCGTGCGCAGGGGCTTTGCGTGCAACGCCTTGATGACGCTGGACATGCCTGAGTACCTCTGTCGGTTTACCGTTTATCAATCGATGACTACAAGAACTGCATCGACCGTTTTAGCGTTTACCCTTGGGGGTGTTTCGGTAGCCAGTGGGCTCACCAACGCGTTTTTACTGCCCTTAAGTACAGGCGTTTGTCGCTAGGTTGGGCGAAATTTATCGACCCCGTCACACTCTGTCTATAGCTGATCTCCTAAAACCTGCCAGCGCTGTCTGACAATCCGGGGGCGCGGCGACGGCTTGCGGGCACCTGCCGGTGTCCCGGAACCCCCGATTCCAGTATGATTGCGGCCTTTTCCGGCCCCCCCGAAACCAGTCGTCGCGTGACCAGCCGTTCAGCGGATGACTAGCCCGGAAGCCCCCCTTATCTCCCCATTCGAGAGACCCGACATGCTGATCCTGCCTGGCTCCCTGGCGCTTTCCTCCTTCCGACAGAACCGTCTGCTGCGCAGCCTGCAGGCCCTGCTGCCGGAGGTGAAGACCCTGGAGGCCCGCTTCCTGCACCTGGTCGATGGCGAGGTCGCCGCGGGCGACGCCCATGACCGCCTCGCGGCGCTGCTGGAATACGGGGATGCCTTCGCAGGCAGTGACGCCGGTGAACTGTTCCTGGTGGTGCCGCGCCCCGGCACCATCTCGCCCTGGTCCTCGAAGGCCACCGACATTGCGCGCAACTGCGGCCTCGCCGGTGTCCACCGCATCGAGCGCGCCACGGCTTTCTATATAGAGGGCGGCCCCTTCAGCGCGGCGCAGCGCGCCCTCATCGCCGGTCGCCTGCATGACCGCATGACCCAGGCCGTGCTGGCCCGCGTCGAGGACGCCGCCGTGCTGTTCCGCGCCGAGGCGCCGCGGCCGCTGGCCAGCGTCGACATCCTGGGCGGCGGCCGCGAGGCACTGGCGGCCGCCAACCGCGCGCAGGGCTTCGCCCTCTCCGACGACGAGATCGACTACCTGGTGGAAAGCTTCCGTGCCATTGGCCGCAATCCCACCGACGTCGAGCTCATGATGTTCGCGCAGGCCAACTCCGAGCACTGCCGCCACAAGATCTTCAACGCCGACTGGGTCATCGACGGCAAGGACCAGGACCGTTCCCTGTTCCAGATGATCAAGAACACCTACGCGCAGGCGCCGGCCAACATCCTGTCCGCCTACAAGGACAACGCCGCCGTCATCAGCGGCCACCCGGCCGCGCGCTTCTTCCCGAACCCGGCCGGCCACCAGTACGGCTACAGCCAGGAAGACGTGCACATCCTGATGAAGGTGGAGACGCACAACCATCCCACCGCCATCTCGCCCTTTCCCGGCGCCTCCACCGGCTCCGGCGGCGAGATCCGCGACGAGGGCGCCACCGGCCGCGGCGGCAAGCCCAAGGCCGGCCTCACCGGCTTCACCGTCTCCAACCTGAAGATCCCCGGCTTCGTGCAGCCCTGGGAGCGCGACTACGGCAAGCCCGGCCGCATCGTCTCCGCGCTCGACATCATGGTCGAGGGTCCGCTCGGCGGCGCCGCTTTCAACAACGAGTTCGGCCGTCCCGCCCTCTGCGGCTACTTCCGCTCCTTTGAAATGAGCGTGAACGGCTTGAATGGCGAGGAAGTGCGCGGCTATCACAAGCCGATCATGATCGCCGGCGGCTACGGCAACATCCGCGGCGGCCATGTGCAGAAGAACGCGATTTCCCCGGGCGACAAGCTCATCGTGCTGGGCGGCCCCGCGCTGCTGATCGGCCTCGGTGGCGGCGCCGCCTCCTCGGTCGCCTCCGGCCAGAGCGCCGAGAGCCTGGACTTCGCCTCGGTGCAGCGCGACAACCCGGAAATGGAGCGCCGCTGCCAGGAAGTCATCGACGTGTGTTGGGCCATGGGCGACCACAACCCCATCGTCTCCGTGCATGACGTCGGCGCCGGCGGCCTCTCCAACGCCATGCCCGAGCTCGTGCACGAGCACGACCTGGGCGCGAAGCTGAACCTGCGCGCCATCCCCAACCTGGAGCCGGGCATGCGTCCGGTCGAGGTGTGGTGCAACGAGGCGCAGGAGCGCTATGTGCTGGCGGTGTCGCCGCATCGCCTGGCCGAATTCGAGGCCATCTGCGAACGCGAGCGCTGCCTCTATGCGGTGCTGGGCGAGGCCACCGCCGTGCAGCAGCTCACGGTGGAAGACCCCCACTTCGGCAACGCCCCGGTCGACATGCCCATGCAGGTGCTGCTCGGCAAGACGCCGCGCATGACCCGCACCGTGACGCGCACGGCACTGGCGCAGCAGCCTTTTGACCTGCAGGGCGTGACCCTGGCCGAGGCCGCCGAGCGCGTGCTGCGCCTGCCCACCGTGGCCAGCAAGGCCTTCCTCATCACCATCGGCGACCGCTCCATCACCGGCCTGGTCGCGCGCGAGCAGATGGTCGGTCCCTGGCAGGTGCCGGTGGCCGATTGCGCCGTCACCGCCACCGGCTTCCAGGCCTCTACCGGCGAAGCCATGGCCATGGGCGAGCGCACGCCGCTGGCGCTGATCGATGCCGCCGCCTCAGCGCGCATGGCCGTGGGCGAGGCCCTCACCAACCTCGCCGCCAGCCGCGTCGCCAGCCTTGGCGACATCAAGCTCTCGGCGAACTGGATGGCCGCCGCCGGTTACGGCAAGGAAGACGAGAACCTGTTTGACGCGGTGCGCACCGTGGGCATGGAGCTATGCCCGGCGCTCGGCATCGCCATTCCGGTGGGCAAGGACTCCCTGTCCATGCGCACGGTATGGGACGACGCCGGCGAGAAGAAGGCGGTGACCGCGCCGCTGTCGCTGATCATCACCGCCTTTGCGCCGGTCACCGACATCCGCCAGACCCTGACGCCGCAGCTGCGCACTGACGCCGGCGACACCGTGCTGGTGCTGGTCGACCTGGGCCTTGGCCAGAACCGCCTGGGCGCCTCGGCGCTGGCGCAGGTCTATAACGCCATCGGCGACGTGGCGCCGGATCTGGACGATCCGCTGTTGCTGCGCGATTTCTTCAATGGCGTGCAGCGCCTCAATGCCGACGGCAAGCTGCTGGCCTACCACGACCGCAGCGACGGCGGCCTTTTTGCCGCGGTCTGCGAGATGGCCTTTGCCGGCCGCAGCGGCGTGAGCCTGGAACTGCCCCAGGCCGAGTTGCTGCCCGCGCTGTTCAACGAAGAGCTGGGCGCGGTGCTGCAGGTGCGCCGCGCTGACGTGGAGGCGGTCAAGGCCGCCTTCGGTCCCGCGCTCGTCACCGGCGTCAGCGTCATCGGCACGCTGGCGGGCAACGACCATGTCGCCATCCGCGCCGGTGGCCACGAGGTCTTCGGCGCCAGCCGCGCCTCCTTGCAGAAGACCTGGGCGGAAACCAGCTACCGCATCCAGGCGCTGCGCGACAACGCCGATTGCGCCGACCAGGAATTCGCGCGCCTTGAAGATGCCGACGACCACGGCCTCTCGGTCGCACTCACCTATAATGTGAACGAGGATGTGGCGGCGCCCTATATCGCCAAGGGCCTGCGTCCGGCGATCGCCGTGCTGCGCGAGCAGGGCGTGAATGGCCAGATCGAGATGGCCGCGGCGTTCGACCGCGCCGGCTTCCGCGCCGTCGACGTGCACATGAGCGACATCATTGCCGGCCGCGTCTCGCTCAAGGACTTCCAGGGCCTGGTGGCCTGCGGTGGCTTCTCCTACGGCGACGTGCTGGGCGCCGGCGGCGGCTGGGCCAAGTCGGTGCTGTTCAATGCACGCGCCCGCGACGAGTTCGCCGCCTACTTCGCGCGCAACGAGACCTTCGCGCTGGGCGTCTGCAACGGCTGCCAGATGATGTCGCAGCTGAAAGACCTGGTGCCGGGCGCCGACCACTGGCCGCGCTTCATGCGCAACACCAGCGAGCAGTTCGAGGCGCGCACGGTGATGGTGGAAGTAAAGGACTCGCCCTCGGTGCTGCTGGCCGGCATGGCCGGCTCGCGCATGCCGATCGCGGTGGCGCACGGCGAAGGCCGCGTCAGCGACACATCGGCACGTCTCTCGGCGCTTGCAGGCAGTGGCCTGGTGGCGCTGGGTTACGTCAACCACGCCGGCCAGCCCACCGAGAGCTATCCGCTCAACCCCAACGGCTCGCCGGGCGGCATCACCGGCGTCACCACCCGCGATGGCCGCGTCACCTTGCTGATGCCGCATCCCGAGCGCGTGTTCCGCGCCGTGCAGCACAGCTGGCGCCCGGACGACTGGACCGAGGACGGCTCCTGGATGCGCCTGTTCCGCAACGCCCGCGTCTTCGCGGGCTGAGGCAAGGCGCCGGCCGGCGCGGGCGGCGGTCACCGCCGGCGGGCCGCGCTGCAGCGGCGGCTGCGTGGCGCCGGACCAGTGGCCGGCGCCGCCGTGCGGGCTCAAGGCCAAGGAGGCATGCCATGTACAAGATCGTTTTCTTTGTTCCCGAGACCCATCTCGGGGTGGTGAAGGAGGCCCTGTTCGCGGCCGGGGCCGGGCGCATTGGCAACTATGACCGTTGTGCCTGGCAGGTGAAGGGACAGGGACAGTTCCGGCCGCTGCCGGGCAGCGACCCCTATCTCGGGGAGCCGGGCGAGCTGGCCGTCGTGGACGAGTATCGCGTCGAGCTGGTCTGCCCCGCCGGCCAGTTGGCGGCGGCGGTGGCCGCGCTCAAGGCCAGCCACCCGTATGAAACTCCGGCCTTCGACGTATTGCGCCTAGAGGTGTTGTGACAGGGGGGCGACAATCGGTTATTGTCTGGCCCATTGACCGCCGTGACGGCGGAAACTGTCTTTTGGGCCAGAACGCCCCGCAGCCTCGTATCCAGAGGGTGGAGTTCGTTTTCCAGCATGGCTGAACGCACCGACGCACATATATTCCTGCGCCTGGCCTACCAGGGCATGCTCAACGCCGGCCTGCCGGCCGACCAGATCCTGCTCAAGGCGGGAGTGGCGCTCAGCCGTCTCGAGGATTCCAATTTCGCGCGCACGCCCAGTCATGCCCAGAACGCGTTCTGGCAGGCGGCCGAGGAAATTGCCGGCGATCCCCACATCGGCCTGCACCTCGGCGAGCACATGCCGCTCTATCGCGGCCAGGTCCTGGAATACCTGCTTACCTCCAGCCCGACCTTCGGCGAAGGCCTCAAGCGCACCATGAACTTCCATCGCCTGCTCAGTGACGCGCTGAGCGGCGAGCTGGTGATCGATGGCGACAGCTGCTACCTGGCCACCATCACCGACCGCAAGGCGCCGCGTCATTTCACCGAGTGCCTGGCGGCGGGCATGATCAAGTTCTTCAAGTTCGTCACCGACGGCCAGTTCCAGGCCCTGGCCATCCACACCGAGCACTCCGAGGGCGCCTCGCCCGAGGAATACCGTCGCATCTACGGCTGCGACGTCACGCTGGGCTGCGGCGAGTACCGCATGTACTTCAACAAGGACGTGCTGGGCCACCGAATCTGGCATGCCGAGCCGCGGCTGTTGCGCCTGCACGAGCAGATTGCCCAGGAGCAGCTGGCCGAGCTGCAGCGCTTCGACCTCGTATCGGAAGTGAAGCGCGCCATCGGCGAGACCCTGGAGAGCGGGGACACCAGCCTGGAGTCGGTGGCGCGTCGCCTCGACATCCCGCCGCGGCGCCTGCGCAGCCAGCTGGCCGAAGCCAATACCAGCTTCAACCAGATCCTGGCCGATTACCGCTCGCGCCTGGCACGCCGCCTGCTGGCCCGCACCAGCGAGCCGATCGAGCAGATCGTCTATCTCACCGGCTTTTCCGAGCCCAGCACTTTCTACCGCGCGTTCAAGCGCTGGACCAACGAAACCCCCGTCGAATACCGCAAGCGCAAGCAGCGGGCCTGAGTCGTTCAGGCCGGCGGCGGGCCGGCATTGGCCTGCGCCAGCATGGCCAGCGCCTGTTCCCGCGCCGCGGGCGACAACTCCGCCAGCAAACCCAGGATGTGCGGCCGCAGCCCCGGGTCTGCCGCCTGGCGCAGGGCGTCCGCGAGCAGGGCGGCGTCCTCCGACCATACCGGCAGTGCCAGCAGCTGGCGCCGCGCCGCGCTGTCCATCAGCGCCACCAGGGGCACGGCGCTGGCCCACAGGCCGAGGCGCTGTACTTCCCGGATGCAGTTGGTCAGCAGCTCCTTGCCCTCGACCAGGGCGGTGTCGACCAGGCGGCGCTGCCAGGCCGGGGTAACCCGCTGCAGCAGGAACAAGCCGTGCGGCATCAGCCCCTGCGCCGGATCGGCGGCGGCCCGGACCAGGCCGCCGATGGCAGCGGGCGGCAATTGCCCAAGCAAGGCCATCAGGCGGGCAGGTTCCCGGATGAACAGGGAGGTCCGCAGCATGCCCTCGGTGGCGCGGACTTCCTTGATCACCGCCTCCACAATGCCGGCCGGCATGCGATCGACCAGCTCGCCCAGCATCATGTACTCGCCGCGGGCCAGCAGTTCGTGGGCCACGGCGTGGATATCCTCCAGGGGCAGCGCCAGGGCGACATCGTCCAGGCGCTCCAGCTCCATGTGCAGCGTCACCTCGGCCATGAAGGCAGGGGACAGGTGCTGGCAGAGCGCCAGGGTGGCGGGAACCGACATTTCGCCGGCGATCCGCGCCGCCAGCAGCGGCCCCAGGGTGTGCTCGGCAATCCAGGCGGTAAGGGCGGCCGGCAGTAGCCGGCTGCTGCGCGCGAGGCGGCGGAAGAGTGGCCGGTGGGCATCGCCCAGGGCGCGGCGGCAGGCCTCGTACAGGCTGGCCAGCTCGCTGCTGTCGAGTGAGGCGAGGAAGTCCACCCGTTCCAGGGGCACCTCGAGCAGGCGTGCGAGTCGATGGCGTTCGGCCGTCTGGCGCAAGGCGGGCATGACGGGCTCAGTCGGCCAGCAGGTTGCGCACGGTGCCGCGCAGCAGTGCCGGCACGTGCTGCAGGGCGAGGGCAAGCGCGGCCTGGTGGCGCCTTTCCTGGGCGCTTGCCGCGGCCTCCAGCAGCAGGCGCAACTCGTCCCGGGCATCGGCCGGCAATCGGCCGAGCAGGGGCAGGCCCTGCAAGGGGTGGGGTGCACGCATGAGGTCCCTCTCTGTGCTGTCCTTGATTTGTATCCGCTCTGTCACGCCACCCTTTCGGGTGGTATCCATAAGGGGGTATACAAACCTATCACAAAAAAAGAAAGGTGCGGAGCCGGCCAGCCGTGATTGACCTCACAAATCACAAGGGCGATGCAGATGCATCGCCCTTGTGGCCGGCGCAGGGGAAGGCCGCACCAGGCGGCGCGGCAGGGTCCTACTTCAGTTCGGACGAACTCTTGCCGAGGACGCGACGGGCAATGATGAGCTGCTGGATTTGCTGGGTGCCCTCGAAGATGTCGAGGATCTTGGAGTCACGCGCCCACTTTTCCAGCAGTTCGTCCTCGCCGTAGCCCAGGCTGGCGGCCAGCTCCACGCACTTGAGCGTGATCTCGCTGCCGACGCGCCCGGCCTTGGCCTTGGCGATGGAGGCCTCCTTCGAGTTCGGCTGGCGGTTGTCGGCCATCCAGCACGCCTTGAGCGTGAGCAGGCGGGCCGCCTCCCATTCCGCCTCCAGGCGCCGGATCGTGGCCTCGATATGGGAGGCGTTGAGCGGCGGCGTGCGGTAGTCGGCGTCGAGTTGGTCCGCGAACAGCTCCTTGATGCGCTCCAGCGAGGCCTTGGCGCAACCGACGGCCATGGCGGCCACCAGCGGGCGGGTGTTGTCGAAGGTTTCCATGACCCCGGCAAAGCCCTTGGCGACGTCGATCTCGGGATTGCCCAGCAGGTTGGCGGCGGGCACGCGGCAGTCCGTGAAGTTGATGGCAGCGGTGTCGGAGGCCTTGATGCCCAGCTTGTGCTCCAGGCGGGCCACTTCCATGCCGGGCGTGCCGCGCTCCACCACGAAGCTCTTGATGGCGGCGCGGCCGAGGTTCCTGTCCAGCGTGGCCCAGACCACGACGCAGTCGGCGCGCGCGCCCGAGGTCACATAGATCTTTTCCCCGTTCAGCACATAGTGCTCGCCGTCTTTGGTCGCGGTGGTGCGGATGGCGGCGGAGTCGGAGCCGCAGCCGGGCTCGGTGATGGCCATGGCCGCCCACTTGCCGCGGAAGCGCTCCATCTGCTCGTCATTGGCGACGGCGGCGATGGCGGAGTTGCCGAGGCCCTGGCGCGGCATGCTGAGCAGCAAGCCGGTATCGCCGTAGCACAGCTCGATGATGCCGAGCGCGGTGGACATGTTGGCGCCATTTTTCACGCTGCCATCGTCGGCCTTGCCGCGCTTGCTGGCGGTGGAGGCGCCGGCGGCCTCGGCGGCGCCGTCGTTGAAGCCGTCCAGCAGGGCAGCCAGCATGTCCAGTTCCTTGGGATAGGCATGCTCGGCCTTGTCGTACTTGCGCGAGATGGGGCGGAAGAAGTTCAGGGCGACTTCATGCGCCTGGTCCACCAGCGTGCGGAATTTTTTCGGATTCTCGAGATTCATTTCCAGTGTCCTTTTCTAGGTCGGGACGCCGCGGCGCAAGCCCCGGCGCCAGGCCGCTCCGCGCGGGAGCGGCACCAGTCATCAGGCGTGCAGGCCGGCGTGCATGACGGCCACGCTGCGCAGGTCGCGGTACCAGCGCTCGACCGGGTGTTCCTTGGTAAAGCCGTGGCCGCCGACGATCTGCACGCCGTCATTGCCGATCTTCATGCACTTCTCGGCGGTGAGCAGACGCGCCAGGTAGGCCTCGCGGTGGAAGGGCTTGCCGGCCTCGGCCAGCGCCGCCGCGTTCCACAGCAGCAGGCGCATGGCGTCGATCTCGATCGCCATGTCGGCGATCATGAAGGCCACGCTCTGGCGGTGCGAGATGGGCTCGCCAAAGGCGACGCGCTCGTTGGCATACTGCACCACGTAATCCATGACCGCCTGGCAGGTGCCCACGGCGAGGCCGCACCAGGCCAGCGAACCCAGGTCCAGGAAAGCCTGGTAGTCAAAGTCGCCGTCGCCGAGCTGCTGCGCCTGCACCTTGTCCAGGCGCAGCTTCACGGTGGTCGCGGCGCGCAGGCCCATGGCGGGGTCCTCCTGGAAGGCGAGGCCTTCGCTGCCGCCCTCGACGATGAAGACAGCCGGCACGCCGTCGAGGTCGGCGGCCACCAGCAGCAGTTCGGCGTCGCGGCCCAGCAGCACCAGGGTCTTCTCGCCACTCAGCACAAAGTGGTCGCCGGCGCGATGGGCGCGCGTCGCGAGCACATTCGGATCGAATCCGGCGCGGGCCTCGTTGACGGCGAAGGCGGCCAGCGGCGGCGTCTCTTCCGCGAAGGACGCCAGGTACTGCTCCTGCTGGGCCTGGCTGCCCCAGCGCGTCAGCGCATTGGCCACGCCCATGCTGGCAAGGAGGGCGGCGCCCAGGGAGAAGTCGCCATAGCCCAGGTCTTCCGCCATCAGCACGTTGCTGACCACGGCCTGCTCGGCGGCCATGCCCCCCAGGGCTTCCGGCACGGCATAGAAGTTCAGTCCGAGCTCAAGCGCGGCCTGGCGCACGTCGGCAGGGAAGGCGGCGTCATGATCGGCGGCGGCCGCGGCCGGGCGCAGCACTTCCCTGGCGAAACGCTGCAGGGTGTCGCGCATCATCTGTTGTTCGTCTGAGAGGCTGAGGTCGAAGACTCCCTTGGCCGTGGCCGGCAGGCGCTGCTTCTGCGCGAGCTTGCCGCCACCCTGGCCGAACGGGCGCGTGACGGCGCCGGCCAGCTGGAAGCCGGTGCGGGTGCCGGCATAAAGCAGCCTTTCGATGGACTTGCGCACGCCGAGCCGGTCAGGCCAGTCGCTTTGCGCAAACCGGTTCAGCACATTGAGGCCGAGGCCTTGTACCTGGTTGGCATTCATCCCTTGTACTCCTGTTGGACGGGGCGATATCGCAGCGACTATGCCATGCCCCCCGAAGGGCGGATTGACCGTGATGACAAGGGCGGTGGCGCGGCGGCGAAGGGCTCCCCGCCGGTGCGACGCGGGAATCTGGCGGGTTGACGGCGAGGTGCGCTGACGGAAGGAACCGACGTCGGGGGCAGCGCAGATCAGGGGACACCAAGGGAGGACAGTTGAGCGCCACGGCGGGAACAGCAGGAGAGCCGGGCAACGCTCTCTCCCGGTTACGGACGCTGGCGTCCGGCCTCGGCAGCTGACGGCGCGCGGACAACGGGGGCAACGGCGGGACGCGGTGCCAGGGCGCGACCGGGAGTGGCACCCGGCACCAGCCGTTGGCGCCGGACCCGGCATGGCTGGCGCCTTCAGCAGGGCAGCGGGTTGTGGTCGCGCCAGTGGACAAGCTCGTCGATGCAGCGCAGCAGCATGTCCACCGCCTCGCGGCAGAGCGCAGTGGACGGGGACGTATCGTTGCGGCCCTCGCGCCGCGCGGCCTCATGCAGGCTGAGCATGGACTTGATGTCGGTTTCCAGCACCTGGGCGGCATTGCGCAGCCCGGGCACACCGCAGTAGCGGGTGGCGCCGTGCAGGTAGTGGACATGGCCCAGCAGGGCTTCCATGTCATCAGCCTCGGCGGCGGCGGCGATCCGGCTTCGCTCTTCCTCGAGACTGTTGAAAAGCATGATGAGCATGTCGCGCGCCAGATCGGCCTTGCCGGCAGCCAGCTTGAGCCCTTCCTGCCAGTTCACCACCTGGTTGCCTGCCGCCAGGAAGGGCTCGGCAGACGGCAGGGGCGCGGTGGCGGCCTGGCCGCGCGGGTCGGTGCCGGTCCACTTGGCCAGCATGTGCGCCAGCTGGCTTTCCTGCACCGGCTTCGTCAGGTAGTCATCCATGCCGCTCTTGAGCAGGGCTTCGCGCTCATTGGCCATGGCATGCGCCGTGAGGGCCACGATGGGCAGGCGCTTGCGCGCGCCGCTGGCGGATTCGTGCTCGCGGATTGCGCGCGTGGCCTCGAGTCCGGATAGCCCCGGCATCTGGATGTCCATGTACACCAGGTCGAAGGCAATCTCCTTGCACAGCCGAATGGCCTCATAGCCGTCCGACGCCGCGGCCACTTCGACCTGCAGATCGGCCAGCAGCGTGCACACCAGCTTGAGGTTGGCGGGGTTGTCATCGACCGCCAGCACGCGCAGCAAGGCTTGCCGGCGCGACGGCAGCAGGGCCAGTTGCGCGGGCTGCTGGGAGAGCGCGCCGAACATGGCGGTCAGGCGTTGGTAAAGCTCGCGCGGCGGCACCGGCTTGCTGATGACGTTGACCTGGTTGTCCTGGTAATTGGCCTGCTCCTGCGCCGCATCGGAACTGCGCGAGAGCAGCAGGATGGGGCCGTTGACCTGGCGCCGCAGTTCATCGAGCTGCAGCGAGCCCAGGCCTTCGCGTGCGCCCAGCAGGGCCAGGTTGACCACCAGCGCTTCGGGCGCCGGGTCGTCGCGCAAGATGGCGTGCAGCGACTCGAGGCTGTCGGCGGCGGTCGCCTCGGCGCCCCAGTGCAGCAGGGCGTTGAGGAGGAACTGCCGGGTGACGGGCTGCGGTTCGGCGACCAGGATGCGGCGGTGGTGCAGCTGCTCGCCGGTAAAGCCGGATTGCGAGTAGCTGTCGATCTCGGCGCGGAAGGTGAACCAGAAGGTGGAACCCTGGCCCTCGGTGCTCTCGAAATTGATTTCACCCTGCATCTGCTCGACCAGGTGCTTGGAGATGACCAGCCCGAGGCCGGTGCCGCCGAAGCGGCGGGTAGTGGAGGGATCTCCCTGGCTGAAGGCGCGGAAGAGGTCGGTACGCGCCGAGTCGGACAGCCCGATGCCGGTGTCGGTGACGCTGATGCGCAGGATGGCATGGCGCTCGGACTGGTTCTCCAGCATGCAGCGCACCGTGATCTCGCCCTTGGGCGTGAACTTGATGGCGTTGTTCACCAGGTTGGTGAGGATCTGCTTCAGGCGCAGCGGGTCGCCCATGAGGTGGCGCGGCACGTCGTCGTAGAGGAAGGCGACCTGCTCCAGGTCCTTTTCCTCGGCCAGCGGGGCCAGCATGCCCAGCACCTCGAAGACGACCTCCTCGATATCCAGCGGGATGTGGTCCAGCACCAGTTTGCCGGCCTCGATCTTGGACAGGTCGAGCACGTCGTTGATGATGGCGAGCAGGTTGTCGGCGGATTTCTGGATGGTCTTGATGTAGTCGAGCTGGCGCGGCGAGAGCTGGGTCTTCTGCAGCAGCTTGGCGAAGCCCATGATGCCGTTCAGCGGGGTGCGGATCTCGTGCGAGATGTTGGCCAGGAACTCGGACTTGATGCGGTTGCCTTCCACGGCCTCCTTGCGCGCCAGGGTCAGCTCGATGTTCTGCACCTCCATGGCTTCCATGGTTTCGCGCAGGTCCTCGTTGGCCTGGATCATGGAGCTCTTGAGCTCCTCGGTGTCAGCGGCGAGGCGGTCGAGCAGGGCGTTGAGCTCGGTTTCCAGGGCCAGCAGGTCACCGCTGGCGTCGGTGAGCAGGCGTCGGTCGAGGTGCTCGCTGTCGATCTCCTGCAGGCGTCCGGTCATGTCCGCAACCGGGGCCAGCGAGCGCCGCACCAGCCGTGCCAGCAGCAGGGCCAGGGCGCCGGTGACCAGCAGGCAGAGGGAGCTGACCAGGAACAGGGCCTCGTATTTGCGGATGGTCATTTCGCTGGTGCTCATCTCCAGCAGCAGCCATGCCGTCTGCGGGGCCTGGCCGGGGAGCGCGACGCGGCTGTCCAGAGGTGCCACGTAGAGCCAGGTGCCGGCCGGCGTGAGGTAGCGCCGCGGCGGCGAGTGATGGTCCAGGCGCAGCGCCTGGCCCGCCTCCAGTTCGTTGGGGGTGGGGCCGCCGCGGAGCAGGGGGGTGCCGTTGCCGCCGAGCAGGCTGAGGGAGCGCAGGCCAGGCTCCTCAAGGGCATGGGCGGTGACGCTGTCCAGGCGGGAGGCGGGCGCGGCGGGCAGATGGCCCAGTGCCAGGCGGTATTTTTCCAGCAGCAGCAGGCCGCGCTGGTCCTCGACCGTTTCCAGGTTATGGAAGTGGGTCAGCACCACGCCGACGCCCAGCGCCAGCAGCAGCAGCGCGGTCGGCAGCAGCACGAGGGCAATCAGGCGGCTTTGCAGGCTCCAGGGTTTCATCGGCAGGTCCGTTGGCGACAGTCGGGGAACTATAACCGGCCACCCGGCATGCCGGTACCGCCCCGGGATGGCATCCCTTACAATCGCTCCCCCTGCCGCTGCCCTGGCCGAGTCCGTCATGCCCGTCTACCCCACCATCGCCGACACCGTTGGCAACACCCCGCTGGTGCGCCTGCAGCGCCTGCCGGGGGCGAGCTCCAGCACGGTGCTGGTCAAGCTCGAGGGCAACAACCCGGCCGGCTCGGTCAAGGACCGTCCCGCGCTCAGCATGATCCAGGAGGCCGAGGCGCGTGGCGACATCCGTCCCGGCGACACCCTGATCGAGGCCACCAGCGGCAACACCGGCATCGCGCTGGCCATGGCGGCCGCCATCATGGGCTATCGCATGATCCTCATCATGCCCGCCAACCAGAGCCAGGAGCGCCGTGATGCCATGGCCGCCTACGGCGCCGAGCTGGTCTCGGTGACTCCGGAGGAGGGCATGGAAGGGGCGCGCGACCTCGCCCTGCGCCTGCAGGCGGAAGGACGCGGCCGCGTCCTCAACCAGTTCGGCAACGGCGACAACCCGCTGGCCCACTACCGCGGCACCGGCCCCGAGATCTGGCGCCAGACCGCCGGCACCGTCACCCATTTCATCAGCTCCATGGGCACCACGGGCACCATCATGGGCTGCTCGCGCTACCTCAAGGAGCAGAATCCCGGGATCCGCATCATCGGTCTGCAGCCGGGACCGTGTGCGCAGATTCCCGGTATCCGGCGCTGGCCCGAGGCCTATCTGCCGACGATCTTCGAGCGCGAGCGCGTGGACGAGGTCGTGGACGTGCCCCAGGCCGACGCCGAGGCCACCATGCGCCGCCTGGCGCGCGAGGAAGGCATCTTCTGCGGGGTTTCCTCCGGCGCCTCGGTGTGGGCCGCGCTCGAGCTCGCCAAGCGGGTCGAGAACGCGGTGATCGTGGCCATCGTCTGCGACCGCGGCGACCGTTACCTCTCCACCGGCGTCTTCAGGGATGGCAGCCAATGAACAATATCTTCGTCTTTGATATCGAGACCGTGCCCGACATCGAGGGCGGCCAGCGCATCTACGGGCTGGATGGCCTCAGCGACAAGGACACCGCCAACGCGCTGTTCAACATCCGTCGCCAGGAAACCGGGGGCTCCGACTTCCTGCGCCATCACCTGCAGCGGGTGGTGTGCATCTCCGGCGTGCTGCGCACCCGCGACGGCCTCAAGGTGTGGTCGCTGGGCGACGAGTCCGCGGACGAGAAGGACCTGATCACGCGCTTCTTCAGCGGCATCGAGCGGTACACGCCGACGCTGGTGTCCTGGAACGGCGGCGGCTTCGACCTGCCGGTGCTGCATTACCGCGCGCTCCGCCACGGTGTGGCGGCGCCGCGTTACTGGGACCTGGGCGAGGACGACCGCGACTTCAAGTTCAATAATTACCTGGGCCGCTTCCACCTGCGCCACACCGACCTGATGGACATCCTGGCCGGCTACCAGGCGCGCGCGGTGCAGCCGCTGGACCAGATCGCCAGCCTGCTGGGCTTTCCCGGCAAGATGGGCATGAGCGGGGCCAAGGTGTGGGATGCCTACCAGGACGGGGACATTGCCGGCATCCGCAACTACTGCGAGACCGATGTGCTCAATACCTGGTTGGTCTACCTGCGCTTCCAGCTCATGCGTGGCCAGATCAGCGCCGAGATGTACGAGGCCGAGCTGGCCTTGACGCGGGGACTGCTGGAACGCGAGGCCAAGCCGCACTTCCTGGAGTTCCTGGCCGCCTGGCAGCGCAACACGCCGGCCGCCCCCCTGCCCGTGGCCTGAGCCACCGGCCTCCTTTTTGCCAACTGCCCCGGCATGCGCCGGGGCCCGAGTGGATTGCACATGTCACGACGCGAAAAAATGCGGGCCCGCCCGCCGGTCGAGCTCCTGATCGACGGCCTCAGCCACGAGGGCCGCGGCATGTCGCGACTGGACGGCAAGCGCCTCTTTGTCGAGGGCGCGCTGCCCGGCGAAACGGTGCGCGCCAGCTATGTCGCGACACACAAGAAATACGACGAGCTGCGTACGATTGCGGTAGTGTCCGCCTCCGCCTCCGCTTCCGCCTCCGCTTCCGCCGACCGTGTCGAGCCGCCCTGCGCGCACTTCAGCATCTGCGGGGGCTGCTCGCTGCAGCACCTGTCACGCCCGGCGCAGATCGCCTTCAAGCAGGGCGTGCTGGCGGAACAGCTGCGGCACTTTGGCGGCCTCGAGCCTGACGCCTGGCTGGAGCCGCTGGTGGATCCGGAAGCCGCCTACCGGCGCAAGGCCCGCCTCGGCGTGAGGTACGTGATCAAGAAGGGGGCGCTGCTGGTCGGCTTCCGCGAGAAGCAGTCCAGCCTCCTGGCCGACATCCAGGACTGCAGCGTGCTCGATACGCGCATCTCCAGCCAGTTGCGGGCGTTGCGCGAAGTGATCCGCGGCCTGGTGAAGTTCGACCACATCCCGCAGATCGAGGTGGCCGCGGGCGACACCGAGGTGGCCCTGGTGTTCCGCCACATGGAACCCTTGCCGCCGGAAGACGTGGCGGCGCTGGTGGCGTTTTCCCGTGAGCGCGACTGGCAGTTGTACCTGCAGCCGGCCGGCCCCGGCAGCGTGCACCGGGTGTGGCCGGAGCAGGGCGAGGACCGCCTGCACTATGCGCTGGCCGATTTCGGCCTGGAACTGGCCTTCCATCCCATGGACTTCACCCAGGTCAATGCCGGCATCAACCGGCGCATGGTGAAGCTGGCACTGGATTTGCTGGATCCGCAGCCAGGCGAGCGCGTGCTGGACCTGTTCTCCGGCCTCGGCAACTTCACGCTGCCGCTGGCCACCCGCGCCGGCGAGGTGATCGGCGTGGAAGGCAGCCAGGCCATGGCCGACCGCGGCATGGAGAATGCCCGCCGCAACGGGCTGGCCAATGTGCAGTTTCATGCCCAGGACCTGACCGCGGATTTCTCCCAGCAGCCCTGGGCCCGGCAGGGCTTCGCGCGCCTGCTGATCGACCCGCCGCGCAGCGGCGCGGAAGAGGTGGTGCGTTACCTGCCGAAGTTCGGCGCGAAACGTGTCGTGTATGTGTCCTGCAATCCAGCTACGCTGGCACGTGACGCCGGCTTGCTAAAGGAAAGCGGCTACCGGCTGACCCTGGCCGGCGTGATGGACATGTTCCCGCACACGACCCACGTCGAGTCGATCGCGGTTTTTGAAAAGAAGTAAAACAACGCTGGTGGTGTAACGTCCATGGTCAAGGTTCGCGAAGACTACCCCTGCTCGCCCGACGGGCAGGTCGACCTCGACGCCTGGCTGGTGCGGTTGCAGTCGCGCGTGGAGCTGCATGACGTCAACGAGATCAAGCGCGCCTGCAATTTTGCCGACCACCTTGACCGCGAGGCCGGTGATGCCACCCATGCCTGGTCGGCGCGCACCTCCAGCTTCCTCACCGGCCTGGCCATGGCCGACATCCTGGCCGACCTCAAGCTCGACCAGGAGTCCCTGATCGCCGCCGTGCTCTACCGCAGCGTGCGCGAGGGCAAGGTCAGCCAGGCCGTGATCGAGAAGGAATTCGGCCACGACATCGCCCACCTGATCGACGGCGTGCTGCGCATGGCGGCGATCAGCCAGGTCATCAATCCCGGCCGCACCGAGTTCGGCCCGGCCCAGCAGCAGCTCGACAACGTGCGCCGCATGCTGGTGGCCATGATCGATGACGTGCGCGTGGCCCTGATCAAGCTGGCGGAACGTACCTTCGCCATCCGCGAGGTCAAGGACGCCAGTCCCGAGCGCCGCCTGCGCGTGGCGCGCGAAATCTTCGACATCTACGCGCCCCTGGCGCACCGCCTCGGCATCGGCCACATCAAGTGGGAGCTGGAGGACCTGTCCTTCCGCTACCTGGAGCCCGAGGCCTACAAGCAGATCGCGCAGCTGCTGGACGAGAAGCGGCTGCAGCGCGACGAGTACATCCAGAACGTCATCAAGACCCTGAAGGACATGCTGGGGCGCATGGGCATGAACGCCGATGTCACCGGCCGCGCCAAACACATCTATTCCATCTGGCGCAAGATGCAGCGCAAGGGCATTTCCTTCAACGAGGTCTACGACGTGCGCGCGGTGCGCATCCTGGTGCCCGAGGTGCGCGACTGCTATGCCGCGCTGGGGGTGGTGCACTCGCTCTGGAAGCATATCCCGCGCGAGTTCGATGACTATATCGCCACCCCCAAGGAAAACGGCTACCGCTCCTTGCACACCGCCGTGATCGGCCCCCAGGGTCGCCCCATGGAGGTGCAGATCCGCACCTTTTCCATGCACGAGGAGGCCGAGCTCGGCGTCTGCGCGCACTGGGTCTACAAGGAAGGCGTCCAGGCCGCCAAGGGCATGGGCAAGGATGCCGGCTATGAAAGCAAGATCGCCTGGCTGCGCCAGGTGCTGGAGTGGCAGGAGGACATGGGCGACTCCCAGCTCGAGGACTTTGCCGAGCAGCTCAACCACGCCATCCACGACGAGCGCATCTACGTGTTTACCCGCGACGGCCACGTCATCGACATGCCCTCGGGCGCGACGCCGCTGGATTTCGCCTACCACGTGCATACCCAGATCGGCCATGCCTGTCGCGGCGCCAAGGTCAACGGCCGCATCGTGCCGCTCAGCTACCGGCTGCAGACCGGGGAGCAGGTCGAGATCATGACGGCCAAGGGCGGCACGCCCAGCCGCGACTGGCTGTCGGCCTCGCTCGGCGTGCTCAATACCTCGCGTGCCCAGGCCAAGGTCCGGCACTGGTTCAAGATGCAGGACCGCGACAAGAACCTCGCCGAGGGCCGCGCGGCCCTGGAGCGGGAACTGGCGCGCCTGGCCCTCGCCCTTGACCGCGACGAGCTCGACCAGCTGGCGCCGCGCCTCAATGTGCGCACCGGTGAGGACGTGCTGGCGGGCATCGGCGCCGGCGACATCCGCATCAGCCAGCTCATCCAGTTGCTGGGGCAGCGCGGCGGCCAGGGCGCCCAGCAGGAATTGCTGCCCGAAGAGGTGGTGCAGCGGCCGCGCCACCAGGTCGGTGGTTCCCCGGTCATAATCGAGGGCGTCGGCAACCTGCTCACGCACATGGCCGGCTGTTGCCAGCCGATCCCCGGCGAGCCCATCGTCGGCTACGTGACCCAGGGCCGCGGCGTCTCCGTGCACAGCCGCGGCTGCCCCGAGATCCTGCGCCTGGAGGCGGAAGAACCGGCGCGCGTGGTCGACGTGCAGTGGAACCTGGCCGAGGCCGAGGTCTACCCGGTGGAAATCCATATCCGCGCCTGGGACCGCACCGGCCTGCTGCGCGACATCACCGGCGTACTCGCCAACGAGCATGTCAACGTCACCGGCGTGCAAACGCGCTCGGACAAGCAGGACGGCACCGCCACCATGCTCATAACCGTGGAGGTGGCCTCGCTCACCGCTCTCGGCCGCCTGCTGGCCAAGATCGAGCAGCAACCCAATGTGATCGAGGCCCGGCGCAGCACGCACTGATGGCAGGTCGGGCTTCAGCCCGACGACGGCGTGGACTCCCTGCGTCGCAGCGCGCAGGCCGTCCCGGTGGCATCCAGGAGAAGGAAGGGAACATGAGCAACAACCTCGACAAGCTGCTGGCCATCATGGCGCGCCTGCGCGATCCGGAGCGGGGCTGTCCCTGGGACCTGGAGCAGGACTTCGCCAGCATCGCCCCCTATACGCTCGAAGAGGCGCATGAGGTCGCTGACGCCATCGCCCGCGGCGACATGCGCAACCTGGAGGAGGAGCTGGGCGACCTGCTGCTGCAGGTCGTCTTCCATGCGCAGATGGCGCGGGAACAGCAGCTGTTCGATTTCGATGCGGTTGCCCGCGGCATTGCCGACAAGCTGATCCGCCGGCATCCGCATGTCTTTCCCGGCGGTCGCCTGGACGGCGATACCGCCGCCATTCCCAGCGCCGAGGTGTCGGCCAACTGGGACCGCATCAAGGCCGAGGAAAAGGCGGCGCGCGGAGAGCGCCCGGCGCGGCTGCTCGACGGCGTCGGCAGCGGCCTGCCGGCGCTGGCCCGCGCCGAGAAGCTGCAGAAAAAAGCCAGCAAGGTCGGTTTTGACTGGAACGATCCGCGCGCGGTGATTGCCAAGCTCCGCGAGGAGCTGGACGAGGTGGAGGCCGAGCTGGACCGCGCCGACCAGGGCGCACGCGAGGACGAGCTGGGCGACCTGCTGTTTTGCGTGGTCAACCTGGCGCGGCACATGGAGCTGGACTGCGAGATGGCGCTCAAGCGCTGCAACCTCAAGTTCGAGCGCCGCTTCGGCTACATCGAGGACACACTGACGGCGCAGGGCCGCGCCCTGGCGTCGGCCAGTCTGGACGAGATGGAGGCGCTCTGGGTCCGGGCCAAGCAACAGGGCCTCTGAGGCGGCCGGACCCGGCGTCCCGGCCGCTCAGCGCGAGCACAGCCGCGGTGCTGAGTCCGTTCCCTGCGGCGTTGTTCCTCCCCTTGCGGCTGCCTGCCGACCAGGCTGTCACTGCTCTCTGGTGCGTTCCTCCCGACCATTGCTTGCTGCCGACCCG
>JAZKHS010000068.1:0-12795 GCA_040385265.1 Pseudomonadota bacterium
CCGTTGCCGTTGCCGTTGCCGTTGCCGTTGCCGTTGCCGTTGCCGTTGCCGTTGCCAGAATGAAGCCCGGACTGGCCGCGTAAGGACCACGGGGCCGGGAGCCGTCCGGGGCCAGGAAGCCGGTACAATCCCCGCCATGACCGCCCTCTCCCCCCTCTACGCCGATCTCTCCGGCTACTACGACCGCTTCTGCCTGGACGTCGACTACGCCGCGCAGGCCGACTTTGCCGCGCGCGTCGCCCGCACCTTCGGCCACAGCGACGGCCACGCCTACCTGGACCTGGCCTGCGGCACCGGCCAGCACCTGGCGCAGATGGCGGCGCGCGGCTTTGCCGGCACCGGCCTGGACAACAGCCAGGCCATGCTGGACCAGGCCGCACTCCGCTGCCCGGACGCCGACTGGCTGTGCTGCGACCTCGCCGGCTTTGACACCCCCGGCCGCTTCGACCTCATCACCTGCTTCCTGTACTCCATCCACTACAGTCACCCGCAGGCCGCCCTGCGCGAGACCCTGCGCCGCGCCTTTGCCGCGCTGCGCCCCGGCGGCGTGCTGCTGTTCGACGTGGTGGACAAGGCCGGCATCGGCACGCGTGATGCGGTGAGCGAGTTGCAGGACGGCGACGCCCGCTTCCGTTTCCGCTCAGGTTGGCGCTATGCCGGCGCGGGCGAGACCCTGGACCTGGAGGTCCGCATCGAGCGCGAGGACAGCGCCGGCCTGCAGTGCTGGCAGGACCGCCATGCCATGACCGCTATCGGCATCGCCGAGGTGCGCGCGACGCTGGCGGCGGCCGGCTTCGCGGTGACGGTGCTGGAGCGCGACTTCGGCAGCCTGCGCGAATGGGACGGCGCCAGCTTCAACGTGATGATGGTGGGCGTGAAGCCGGCCGCCTGAGCGGCGACGCGCGCGGCGACGCCGGCCGCGGCCCAGTCGCATCGCACCGCTTCGCACTGCATCGCATTCCATTCCATTCCATCGCATCACGCACCGCTTCGCACTGCATCGCACCGCTTCGCATTGAATTGCGTTGCAGTGCAGTGCAGTGCAGTGCAGTGCAGTGCAGTGCATTGCATTGCATTGCATTCAGAATGCGTCACTCGCCGGTGACCGCCATGCCTGTCCGCCGTAGCGCGCTTACTCCGACGCTTGCTCCGACGCTTGCTCCGACGCTTGCTCCGACGCTTATTCCGACGCTTTCGCCGGCAGCGCGTAGCCGAGCGCGCGCAGGGCGTCACGGTGGGCGCGGGCGCGCAGCGCCGCCAGGTTGCCGGGATCGCCGATGGCGCCCTCCAGCATGCCGGCCAGGTAGCGCTCGCCGCCCGGCATGCCCGCCACCACCTGCCGCAGTTGCTGCGCCGTCGCCGCCGCCGGCGCCGTCAGCCCCGCGCGTTGCTGCGCGATCAGCAGATCCAGGTCCACCGCCGCCACCAGTGCCGAGTTGACCAGCTCCGGATCATTCTCGCGCACCGACTCGGACAGCCGCGCAAAGATGGGCACGGCATCGGCCGGCCGCTGCGTGGCCAGCGCCACCCAGCCCAGCGCCTGCTCCGGCACGGGGCTGGACCAGGGATCGTCCTCGAACTCCTCGAAGGGCGCGGGCGCCGGCACATAGGACGAGAACAGCGGCTCCGCCTCCGCCGGCGTGCCGGCAACAATGCAGGCCCAGGCCAGGCGCGACAACGTGCGGTCGCGCAGGTAGCGGAATTCGTCGCCAAACCAGGCCCGCGCCTGCTGGCGGTTGGCGCGCAGCAGGGCGATGGCCGGCGCCGGCTGCTGCGCGCGGTAGTGCAGGTCGGCCAGGGCATCGCGCGCAAACACGAGGCCGCTGCGCACCTGGTGCAGGTCCATTTGCGCGTCGATGTCGGCGGCGCTGGCGCCGGCCGCGACCGCCGCCGCGGGCGTCGCCGGCAAGGCCGCCAGGGCCTGCTCCCAGAGCGCCACTTCCTGCTCGCGGTTGGCGATGCGCGCCGGCAGCGGTGCCGGCTGCGTCAGCAGCAGGCCGTCGCGCAGGCCGATCCAGCGCGCCACCTCCCAGGGCTTCGCGCTTTTCTCCAGCGTCAGCTGCAACTCGGCATGCAGCGCCAGCCCGGCGACCGGGTCGCGCTCAAAGCGGCGCTGCACATAACTCATCATCACGCCCAGCGCCGACGGTCCCGCCGCCAGCGGACGCGCCGGCGGCAACAGCTGCCAGGCGGCGTCCAGGTAGGCCTCGGCGCGCGCCTGCGCGGCTGCGTCCTGCTGCGGTGCGCTGAGCAGGTGGTAGAGCGAGAGATTGGCGCGCAGTTTTTCCTCGGGCGTGGTGGCCTGGGCCAGACGCTCTTCCTGGCGCGTGATCGTCTGCTGCAGGGAATTGTCGGCGAACAGCCGCATGGCGGCGCTGCCCGGCGCGCTCAGCGCCTCGGGCGCCACCGCCAGCAGCGTCAGCAGCGGCGCCGCCAGCAAGCCCAGGTAAACCACGCTGCCGAGCAGCCAGGTGCGCAGGTCGGGCAGGCCGCCCTGCAGGCGGGGCAGCAGGGAGCGCGTGATGTGCAGCCGCGTCAGCGGCGGCCAGGCCCGGGCCTCGCCCTGCCCGAAGGCGTCCGCGAGCAGGATCAGCGCGCCTTCGCGCTGCGGGCACTGGCCGAAGTGCGGGCGCAGGGTGCGCGACACCCGCGCCAGGCGCCACTGGAAGGGCAGGCTCAGCGCCAGCACCACCGCCAGCACGCCCAGCACCGGATCGCTGAAGGCCAGTGCCCCGGCGCCCAGGGCGGCGACGCCGACGCCAAAGAAAACAAAACTGGCGCGGGGATAGCGCGCAAAGAACAACAGCTCGGCAATGCGGCCGCCATCGAGCGGCATGATGGGCAACAGGTTGAGCGCGTTGACCACCAGCGCGATGACGATGCACTCGAGGGCGAAGGACAGCGCCCAGGGCGGCAGCGTCGCCGCGCCGGCGCTGCCCACGGCGGCAAAATAGGCGAGGCCGCCCGCCAGCGCGAGCAACAGGCCGGGCACCGGGCCCGCCAGCAGGATGACCAGTTGCTGCCAGGGCGGCGCCGTGTCCTTGCGGCCGGTCGCGGCCGCGCCCAGCAGGGGCAGGAAGAAGATGCTGAGGTCGCGATAGCCGAAGGCGCGCATGGCGGCGTAGTGGCCGAGCTCGTGCACCAATAGCACGAGCATGAGCGCGATAATGAAGCTCCAGCCACCATCGAAAAAGAAATAGCCGAAGCCAATAAAGGCCAGCGCCGTCAGCGCGAAGTTGCGCCATTTATGCGGCGCGTTGCCCGCCGCCGCGGCCTCGGTGTCCAGCCACTGCGCCAGCATGCCCGCCTCGGCATGGCGCTGCGCCGCCTCGGGGGAGGCCAGGAGCGGCGACGGCGCCGTGGCCGGCAGCAGTGCCGTGGCCGCCGGCGCATCGGCGGTGGCAATAGAGGCGCCAGAGCCAGAGCCAGCGGCGGTGGCGGTGGCGGTGGCGGTGGCCAGGCCGGTTGCCGCGAGAGGGACCGTGGCCGGTGCCGCGGCACCCCGCACGACCCCCGACGCTGCGGAAGAAGCTCGCGCCGCAGCATTGGCGGCGGAGACCGGCGCGGACACGATGCCGGCGGCGCGCGTCTGCCGCGTCGGCGGGCTCGCGGCCAGCGCGGCCAGGGCCGCGGCGCGCAGGTCGCGCGAGGGCGCCGGCACCTGCTTCAGGCGGCGCTGGTGCCGCAGCAGCATGGCAAAGAAACGCAGGGCGCCCGGCCAGGACAGGCGCCACTCGCCGCCATGGCGAACCAGCTGATGACGCTGCCACCAGTGGAACAGGCGCTCGCCCACCCGGTTGTGCTGCTCCAGCAGTTCGTCGAAGTTGCGGAAGGCCCGGCACTCGCGTCCGCCGGTCTTGGCCAGGTGCAGCGCCAGTTGCTCGTCGTCGTGCGGAAAATAGCCGTCGCTCACCACCATGTCGGCCGGCGCCGGCAGGGGACCGGCACAGTTCACGGTCACCAGCTCGGTGCCGTCGAGCAGCGTGCTGCCAAAGCGCAGCAGATAGGGAATGCCGTGGCGCGGCAGCGGCGACACCAGCACGGTGCAACGCAGGCGGCCATCGCGGCTGAGAAAGAAGGATTTTGGCGAGCCCGGGCCTTGCCCGGGAAGGCGGATCATTTCCTCGCCCTGCAGCCAGGCCACCTGGCGAAAGCCCTGGGCCAGCAGCCAGGGCCGCGGCTGCTCGAGGATGGCGCGGGGGCCGGCCGCGATCTCGTCGAGTCCGCTGTAGCGCAGGGTGGGGGGCTGGAAGCGGAAGCTGCGCAGGCGCAGCAGCGTGCGCCCGACCACCAGTGCATACACGGCCAGCAGCACGAGCAGGAGCTTGAAGACAAACACAACGATCACCGGCGCTTTCTTGTTTTCACCGATTGAACCATAGGGCGGCGACTACACTGAAACGCTTTCCCCCAGGAGAGCATCATGGACGCCCCCCGTTACGACAGCTGCATCGAGGCCTGCCAGGCCTGCGCCATCGCCTGTGACCACTGCCTGGCCGAGTGCCTGCGCGAAACCGATGTCCAGGCCATGGCGCGCTGCATCGCCCTCGACATCGACTGCGCCGAGACCTGCCGCCTGGCCGCCGCCTTCATGGCGCGCGGCAGCGAGCTGGCCGCCTACCTGTGCAAGTTCTGCGAGGAAATCTGCGAAGCCTGCGGCGAGGAATGCGCCAAGCACCCCCAGGCCCACTGCCAGGACTGCGCCCGCGCCTGCCAGCGCTGCGCCGTGGAATGCCGGCGCATGGCGGTGAAGATGCCGGGCGCCAGCGCCACGGGCGCACGCCCCGGCGCCGCGCACTGAGACGCGCCGCGCGGCGCTCCCCGGCGCGCGCCTAGCGGGCGCCGGTGACGCTGCGCTGCGGCAGGGGCGCGCCTGGCCGCCACAGCATGAACAGGAGATTGGCTTCGTTGGCCTGGGCCGGGTCCAGCCCGGCCAGCAGGCGGCGGCGCTCCTTGAGCGCACCGTGCTGGCCGGCGAGGCTGGCGGCGCTGTAGAGCATGCAGGCCAGCACCGGGTCCCGCGGCCCGGCACGGCCGTGTTCGGCAAGGTCGGCCAGGTTGCCGAGCGCGCTGGCGTCCCCGTGGCTGGCGGCCCGGCGCAACCAGTGCAGGGCCGCCAGCTCGTCACGGCGGACGCCGCGCCCGGTCAGGTAGGCATAGCCCAGTTGGGCTTCCGCCGCCGGCAGCCCCTGCTGCGCCGCGCGGCGGAAGCCGGTGGCGGCCTGTGCCGCGTCCGCCGGCGCGCCCTCGCCCAGCACCTGCATGACGGCCAGGTTGAACTGGCCGAGGGCGTTGCCGGCTTCGGCGGCCTGGCGCAACCAGTAGCGGGCCTGCTCGGGGTCGCGCTTCACGCCTTGGCCGCTGCGGTACATCACGCCCAGGTTGAGCGCGGCCAGCGCCTCTCCCTGCTGCGCGGCATTGAAGTACCACCACGCCGCGCGCGCCGGGTCGCGCTCGACGCCCTGGCCCTTTTCATAGGCGGCGCCCACGCTGAGCTGCGCGGTGGGGTTGCCCTGCTCGGCGGCGCTCTGGTACCAGTGCAGCGCCCGCGCCGGGTCCTGCGCCACCCCCTGCCCGAGCGCGTAGAACAGCGCCACATTGGCCTGCGCCAGCGCCTGGCCCTGTTCGGCGGCGGCCAGGTACCAGCGGAAGGCCTGGCCATAGTCCGGCGTGCCCAGGCGGCCACTGCCGTAGAGAAAACCCAGGTTGGTCTGCGCAAAGGCGCTGCCCTGGGCCGCCGCCAGCAGGTACCAGCGCCGTGCCTCGGCCAGGTCGCGGCCGACGCCCTGGCCGTTCTCATGCATCACGCCCAGCGAGAACTGTGCATCGGCGTCGCCCTGCAGGGCGGCGCGGCGGAACCACTCCGCGGCCCGCGCCAGGTCGTAGCCGGGAAACTGGGCATTGGCATACAGCGCACCGAGCTTGCGCTGGGCCGGCACATTGCCGGTCTCACCCAAGGCCTCGAGCTCGGCCAGGGAATGGATATGCTGGAGCGGGTCCGTCTCGGCGGCGCTCGCCGCGTCAGCGTCCGCCGGGGCCGCCTCGGCGCCTGCCGGAGCAGGGGCCGGGGCCGGATCAGGGTCGGCAAGGGCCGTGAGCGGCAGCGCCGTGGCGCAAAGGATGGCCGTAAGCAGGAAAGTCGTGGCGCGCAAGCCGCCTCCTGGATGAATGCAGCGAAATTGAACAGCACCGGCAGGCGCTGCGCCGCCCGGATGCCGGGCCGCAAGGATGGCCTGATTGTAGGCCTGCCGCCCGGCAAAAGGGCAGGGGGAAGGCCGTCTGGTTTACCGCCCCGGCCGCCCGTGCTGCAGTGCAGGCGACTGGCCCGCCTCGGGCGGCCAGCGGCGCCGGCGTTACAGGGCAAGCCGTAGCGCGCGCAGATGGCCTCGACCTCACCTCCACCTCACCTCGACCTCACATGGCAGCGCGGGATAGCCGATGGCGCGGAAGCCCTTGCGGCTTGCCGGTCCCGCAAGCCTAGCTCATCCGTAGGCCGCGGCCTGTGCGCGCCTGCCCCGCTCCGGCGTGCGAAAGGCGCACTGCAGACAAGCGATGCACACACTGGTTACACCTGCTTACGAGATTACCGCCCCACCGCCATGCCAGGGCACATACTGAGGGCGGCGCCTGCCTGCGCCGCCGTGCCGTCCGAGGCCGCCATGACTACCTGCCCCTACAGTGTCCGTCACCTGAAATACCGCTACGCCGACGCGGTCGCCGCACCCGACCGTCCGCTGCGCCCCAGCCTGGACGACGGCCTCTTCCACCTCGACGATCGCGACGCCACGCTGGCGGTGATCAACGAAGTGGCCAACCAGCTCGGGCTCCGCTCCCGGGGCTGGTGCCACTTCATGGAGGCGGCGCTGCACGAGCAATTGCGCGAAGCCGACTCGCGCGAAGCCGTGCTCTGCGGCCTGCACCGGCTGGTGGCCGAGCGTCAGGCCGCCACCGGCTAAGGCGCCCTGCGCGACGGGGCAGTGCGCCCGGGCTAGCGTGGCGCCGGCGGCCGCTGCCGCAACCAGTACTCCACCCGCGCGCGCAAATCCTGCAGCCGCATCGGCTTCGGCAGGAAGTCGTCCATGCCCGCCGCCAGGCAGCGCTCGCGGTCACCCTTGAGGGCGGCGGCGGTCATGGCGATCACCGGTACGCGCTCGCCGCTTTTTTCCTGCGCGCGCAATTGGCGGGTGGCATCAAAGCCGTTCAGTACCGGCATCTCGCAATCCATCAGCACCAGGTCATAGGGTCGCGCCCGCAGCGCGTCCACCGCCTCGCGGCCATTGCCGACCACATCGACCGTGCAGCCCATGCGCTTCAGCATCTCGGTCGCCACCATCTGGCTCACGGGATTGTCCTCGGCCACCAGCACGCGCGCGGAAAACCGCTCCCGCCCCGCGGCGGCCGGATTGATACCCGGCGTCGGCGCGGCCAGCGGCACCGTATCCGCCACCCACTCGAAGGGCAGGTCGACGCTGAACACCGAGCCCTGCCCGGGCGTGCTCTCCAGCGTGACGCGGCCGCCCATGGCCTCGGCCAACCGCTTGCAGATGGCGAGGCCGAGCCCGGTGCCGCCAAAGCGGCGGGTGGTGCTGGCATCGGCCTGGGTGAAGGGCCGGAACAGGCGCGACTGCACGTCCGGCTCGATGCCGATGCCGGTATCCGCCACTTCGAAGCGCAGCCAGACCAGGCGGCCCTCGCGCCGCAGTTCCGCGCAGGAGAGGCGGACCTGCCCCTGCGCGGTGAACTTGACGGCATTGGACAGCAGGTTGAGCAGGATCTGCCGCAGCCGGCCGGCGTCGCCGCGCACCAGCGCCGGCGCCTGCAGGCGGCTGCGCAGCGCCAGCTGCTTCTGCTCGGCGATCGGCCGCACCAGCGACAGCGCATGCTCCGCCGCCTGGCGCGGATCGAAGTCGACCGGCTCCAGCGCCAGGCGGCCGGACTCGATCTTGGAAAAATCCAGGAAGTCGTTGAGCAGGTGCAGCAGGGCTTCGCCGGACTGCCGCGCCAATTCGGCATAGTGACGCTGCTCCACGCTGAGCGGGCTGTCCAGCAGCAGGCCGTTGAAACCGATGACGCCATTCAGCGGCGTGCGGATCTCGTGGCTCATGGTGGCGAGGAAATCGCTCTTGGCGCGGCTGGCCGCCTCCGCCACCTGGCGCGCGGCATCGAGTTCGTCGCGGGCCGCCATCAGCTCGACGGTGCGCTCCGCCACGCGCACTTCCAGGCGCTGCTGCGCCTCCTGCACCGCGCGCACCAGTTGCTTGCCCTCGCCGATGTCACGCTCGACCATCACCGCGAGCACCTGCCGCCCCTCGGCATCGAGCACGGGCCCGCCACTGAAGCTGAAGTCCCAGCGCTGGCCGGTGTCGCGGCGCACGCCGACGAGCTCGTACTCATGGAAGGCTTCGCCGCGCAGCGCGCGCGCGGCCGGCCAATCCGCCGCCGCCACTTCGCTGCCGTCATCGCGGTACAGCGAATAGAACCGGGCATAGTCCACGAGGTTCAACTTCATCTCGTCGGCGCTGGCAAAGCCGTTGATATGCGCCAGCGCGGCATTGAGCATGATGAGGTTGCCGGCCATGTCAAAGACGGCAATTCCCTCCTCGATGGACTGGAATACCGCCTCAAGCTGGCCGCGGTCGCGGTCGGCGCGGTCCTTGGCCGCCTGCAGCTCGGCGAGCAGGCGCTTGTGCGCGAGCTCCTGCTGCTTCTGCGCGCTGATGTCCGAGAACATCACCGTGAACTCGTCGGGGGCCGGGCTGTAGGCATAGACCAGGAACCACTGCCCGGTCGGCGTGAAGTCGACTTCGAAGCTGGCCTCGGCGCCGGTCAGCGCCACCCGCCCGAACTCGCGGATGAAGTCAAAGCGCACCTGGTCCATGCCGTCGAAAAGCTCGCTGGCGAGCCGGCCCTCGAGCTCCTCGCGCGAGCGCCCCATGATGCGGGCGGCGGCCTCGTTCACCGACTCCTGGACATAGTCCATCGCCTGGCCGTCGGCATCCGTGATGATGCGGCAGTGCGCCATGGCGTGGGTGCGGTTGTTGAACATGGCGCTGTAGCGGCGCTCGCTCTCGCGCAAGGCCGCCTCGGCCTGCTTCTGCGCGCTGATGTCGGTGAAAATGATGGTGAAGGCGGGCGACTCGACGGCATAGGCATAAATGGAGAACCATTTGCCCAGTGGCGGGAAATGCATCTCGAACCTGCCCTCGCCGCCCTCCAGGGCAATGCGCCCGAACTCGCCGATGAAATCGAAGTCCAGCGCGCGGATGCCGGGGAAGACGTCCGTGACCCGGCGCCCCTCGACGGCGCCGCGCGACAGGCCGGCGATGGCCTCATAGGCCTCGTTGACCTCATCGATGACGTAGTCGGCGGGCCGGCCCTGCTCATCCACCAGGGCATGGCAATGGGCGATGGCATGGAGGCGGTTGCGGAACAGGGCGCTGTAGCGCCGCTCACTCTCGCGCAGGGCGCGCTGGAGGCGATCGTAATCGTCAGGCGAGGGTTTGCGCGGGTCGTCGGGCGACGGCGTGTGAGAGGCACGTTTCATTGCTGCACCACTGTAGCAGTGGGAGCGGCAGCCCTGCGGGAGTCGCCTCCCTCCAAAGAGGGAGGCGACTGGCTGGCGTCCATTGCCGGCATCATTCAGTAACAGTACTTCAACCTAACACCGAATCAACGCGGCGGCCAGCTCAGGAAGTGTTACTAGACTGCAGTAACACTAATTTCCTAGAAGACAGGAAATTCTTCTCAGCAGAACAGGAGATCATCATGGCTAGCAACCGGGATTCGGGTTCGCGCGACACGGGTTCGCGCGACAGCGGACGCGACACGGGCTCGCGTGACACGAGCTCGCGCGAGAGCGGCCGCGACACGCGCGGCTTCGCCTCCATGGACAAGGACAAGCAGCGCGAGATCGCCAGCAAGGGCGGCCAGGCCGCGCATGAAAAGGGTACGGCGCACGAGTTCACCAGCGAGGAGGCCCGTGAGGCCGGCCGCAAGGGTGGCCAGGTGGCGCATGAACGCGGCACCGCGCACGAATTCACCAGCGAGGAAGCGCGTGAGGCCGGCCGCAAGGGCGGCCAGGCCGCGCATGAAAAGGGCACCGCACACGAGTTCACCAGCGAGGAGGCCCGTGAGGCCGGTCGCAAGGGCGGTGAGGCCTCGCATGGCGGCCGCGGCGGCGGCAGCAGTGGCAGCAGCGGGGGCGGCAACCGCGGCTAAGGCCGGGCATGGCGGCCCGGGCGTGGAGCGCGCTCCGCCTTGTTGCCGCTGATTGCCCACGCGGACCCGGGACGATTTCCTACAGTCGCTTTCCCGTCGCTACGGCACACTGACCCTGTCACTTCGGCACAGGGATGGGCAGGACGCCCGCTGGTGCCACCGCAAGGACGCGACAACACGGATGTTGATCGTGACACGCAAAGCCCGCACACCCCCTGCGGGCTTTGCTTTTTCTGGGCCTCCCCTTCCTGAAGTGAACCCTTCCTCGCCTGGCTGTGCCGCTCTCCGGCCGCGCGCATCTTCAAGGCACCGTCACACCGGTGTCACACCGTTGGCCTAGCGTTTCCTCCAAAGGCCCCTCCTCCGCACCAGGCGTCACCGGACGCTCCGTGCCAGGGCTTGTCTCGCTGCAGGAAACGTTCATGTCCACCGCCATCCAGGCCCTCGCACTTCCCGTCCCGGCCTTCCGGCCGGACGCTACCGTCGACCAGGTCGCGGACGCCATCCTGGGCCCGGCGTATGCCCAGGTCCTCTCCGCGCCCGTGGTGGACGACGACCGCCCTGTCGGCGTCATCAGCCGTTACCAGTTGAACGCCATCCTCATGAAGAAATTCGGCCGCGAGCTCTACGGCAAGCGCCCGATTGCCGACTTCATGAATCCCGACTTCCTCGCGGTGGAGGTGGTGACACCGCTGGCGGAGGCGGCGCAATACCTCACCACCCATATGCGCCAGCCCATCAGCGAGGATTTTGTCGTCACCCGCGACGGCCGCTATCTTGGCGTCGGCGCCGTGCTGCCGCTGCTGGGCGCAATGGAACGGCAGTCGCTGCAGCAATCGCAGGACCTGGCGCGCGCCTATCGCGAGCTCAAGCGCTCGCAGGCGGCGCTGATCCAGTCGGAAAAAATGGCCTCGCTGGGGCAGATGGTCGCGGGCGTCGCCCACGAGATCAACACGCCGCTGGGCTATGTGCGCAACAACGTCGAGATGCTGGGCGAATTCGGCGGGCAGTTCGGCGAGCTGCTGCGCGCCCACCGCGCGCTGGCCACCGCCCTGCTCGCGCCCGGGGCCGATGCCGCCGCGGTGGCGGCGGCGCTCGGCGCCATCGAGGACCTGGAGCAGGCCATCGATGCCGGGCAGCTGCTGGAGGATCAGGGCACCATGGTGGCCGACACCCTCTATGGCCTGGGCCAGATCGGCGAGCTGGTATCCGGCCTCCGGAATTTCAGCCGCCTGGACCAGGCGCCCACCGCCAATGTCTCGCTCAATGACTGCGTGGAGTCGGCGCTGCTGATCGCGCGCAACACACTGAAGCACCGCATCGAGGTGATCCGCCAGCTGGGCGAGATTCCCGCCGTCTCCTGCGCGCCCTCGCAGATCAACCAGGTGTTGCTCAACCTGCTCACCAACGCCGCCCAGGCCATCGGCGAGCAGGGCCGCATCCTCATCCGCACCTGGACCGAGGACCGCGTGGTCTGCCTGTCGGTGCAGGACACCGGCAAGGGCATGCCGCCGGAGGTGATGGCGAAGATCTTCGACCCCTTCTTCACCACCAAGCCGGTGGGCGAAGGCACCGGGCTCGGCCTGTCCATTTCCTACCAGATCATCCAGCAACACGGCGGCCGTATCCGCGTCGCCTCGCAACCCGGCCGCGGCACCCGCTTCGTGATCGAACTGCCGCGGCTGGCCGCCGGTGCCAGTGCCGCTGCGCGTCCCGAAACGGCCGCCGCCGGCAGCACCCTCGCCGTTGCAGCCCGGCCTGCCGCCGCTTTCTCTGCACATGTCACCCCGGCGTCGGCTCTTGCAGCGGCCGCCGCCCTGCCCGGCGGGGCCTCCACGGCGACGGCTGCTGCCGTGAATGACAGTCCGGCAACTGCTGCTGCCGCGCCTATCCCCCCTGCCGCCGAGGTGGTGACACCGCGCGCCGCCACCGCCTGAACCACCGCTCCAGGAGCCCGCCATGGATATTCCCGTCCGCCTTGCCGACACCAAGCCCCGCATCCTGCTGGTCGATGACGAGGAGCGCATCCTGCGCTCGCTCGGCATGCTGCTGCGCATGCACTACCAGGTCTTTGCCACCAGCGACGGCCACGAGGCGCTGGCCATCCTGCAGCGCGAGAAAATCCATGTGCTGATCTCGGACCAGCGCATGCCGGTGATGACCGGGACCGAGCTGCTGCGCCAGGCGCGCGCGATCGCACCCGACACCATCCGCATCCTGCTCACCGGCTATGCCGACGCCGACTCCGCGCTGGACGCGGTGAACGAGGGCGAGATCTTCCGCTACATCAACAAGCCCTGGGGTCCCAAGGAACTGCGCGACACCATCGCCCAGGCCGTGCAGGTGGCGCTCAGCCTGGAAGCCGGGGCGGAAGTGGCCGCCGCCGCGATCGCCAACCCGGCGCTGGCGCCGGTCCGCGAACCGCGCCTGACCTGCCTGGTGCTGGACCAGGACGTGGCCACCTACGAGGCCGTGAAGGAAGTGCTGGTGCCGGCCCACGACGTGATCTGGCGCCGCACCATCGACGGGGCGCTGGACGTGCTCACCACCAAGCCGGTCGCCATCCTGGTCACCGAG
>JAZKHS010000069.1:0-7923 GCA_040385265.1 Pseudomonadota bacterium
GTCGCGGGCCTGGCGGTCAACTCCGCCGGCGCCGCCAGCGGCACCATCGCCGGCAATGCCAGCGCCGTGGTGGTGTTCGACGTGCAGATCGCGGCCGCCGTGCCCGCCGATACCGTCATCAGCAACCAGGGCTTCGTGGCCAGCAACGAGCAGGCACTGGAGCCCACCGACCAGGACGGCATCGACACCAACGGCGACCAGCCCACCACCATCATCGTCGGCGCCACGCAGCAGCTTGGCATCGTCAAATCGGTGACCGTGGTCGGCGGCGGCGCGGCCATGGCCGGCGGCTTCCTCGACTACAGCGTGCAGGTGACCAATACCGGCACCGTGCCCGCCACCCAGGTCCTGCTGCGCGACGATCTCGCCGCGCTGGGCGGCAACGCCAGCTACGTGGCCGGCAGCGCGCTGCTGGACGGCAGCAGCGCCGGCGTCAGCGTCAGCGGCAACGTGATCAGCGCCGACTACGGCAGCGTTCGCGGCACCCTGGCCACGGGCGCCAGCACCGTGCTGCGTTTCCGCGTGCAGATCGCCGCCGGCGTGGCGGCGGGCACGGTCCTGACCAACACCGGCGAGGTGAGCTGGAGCACGCCGGCGCAGACGGCCAGCAGCGCGGCCAGCATCGCCATCGGCGCCATGCCCGGCACCGCCACCCTGAGCGGCCAGGCCTGGCACGACGCCAACTTTGACCGCATCGCCGACAGCGGCGAGACCAACCTGGTCGACTGGACCGTGCAGCTCTATCGCGCCGGCACCCTGCTCGGCAGCACCCGCACCGATACCGGCGGCCACTACGGCTTTGCCGGCCTGGCTCCGGTCACGGTCGCCGCCGACGGCTACGAAGTGCGCTTCCTGGCGCCCGGCGCGGGGGCGGCCACGGCCTCGCTCGGCCTTGCCGACTCGGTCTTCACCAACGGGCAGCAGCGCATCAGCGGCATCACGGGCGGTGACGGCAGCAGCGTGCCGGGCCTCAACCTGCCCATCACGCCCAACGGCGTGGTCTACGACGCCGTGCTGCGCACCCCGGTGGCGGGCGCGACCCTGACCCTGGTGGCTGCCGGCAGCGGCGTCCCCGTGGCGGCCAGCTGCTTTACCGACCCGGCGCAGCAGGACCAGGTCACGCTGGCGGCCGCCTACTACAAGTTCGAGCTGAACTTCAGCGATGCCTCCTGCGCGTCGGGCGGCAACTACCTGCTGCAGGTCGTCGCACCGGCGGGCTATGTCGCCGGTCCCTCGCAGCTGCTGCCGGCCACCACCAGCGCCGCCACTGCCGCCTTCGACGTGCCGTCCTGCCCGGGCGGCATTGATGACGCGGTGCCGGCGACGGCGCAGGCCTGCGAAGCCCAGACCGGCGCGCAGGCGCCCGCCGCGGGCATCGCCTCCGGTGCCGGCACCCGCCACTACCTGCACCTGGCCTTCAGCGCCGCCGCGGTGCCGGGCAGCAGCCAGGTGTTCAACAACCACCTGCCGCTGGACCCGCGCCTGGACAACACGCTGGCCATCAGCAAGACCTCGGCGCTGGTGAACGTCAGCCGCGGCCAGATCGTGCCCTACGTGATCCGCGTGCGGAATCCGCTGCCGGTGCCGCTCACCGACATGCGCGTGGCGGACCGCTTCCCCGCCGGCTTCAAGTACGTGGCCGGCTCCGCCCGCCTGGACGGCGTCGCGCTGGAACCGGTCAGCAACGGCCGCGAGCTGGCCTGGGACGGCGTCACCCTGGCCGCCAGCCAGGAGCACGTGCTGAAGCTGCTGATGGTGGTGGGCGCCGGAGTGGGCGAGGGCGATTACGTCAACCGCGCCCAGGTGTTCAGCACCATCACCGGCGGCGCCGCCTCGGGCGAGGCCCAAGCCACCGTGCGCGTGGTGCCGGACCCGACCTTCGACTGCACCGACGTCATCGGCAAGGTCTACGACGACGCCAACCTGAACGGCGTCCAGGACAAGGGCGAGGCCGGCTTGCCGGGCGTGCGCCTGGCGACGGCGCGCGGCCTGCTCATCACCACCGATGCCCACGGCCGCTTCCACCTCACCTGTGCGGTGGTGCCGGACGAGAACCGCGGCAGCAACTTCATCGTCAAGCTGGATGACCGCAGCCTGCCCAGCGGCTACCGCGTGACCACGGCCAACCCCGAGGTCCTGCGCGTCACCCGCGGCAAGATGATCAAGTTCAACTTTGGTGCGGCGCTGCACAAGGTGGTGCGCCTGGACCTGGCCAACGGCGTGTTCGAGCCGGGCGCCACCACGCTGCGGCCGCAGTGGGCGACGCGCCTGCCGCTGCTGCTGGAGACGCTGACGCGCGCCCCTGCGGTGCTGCGCCTGGCCTATTTGGCGGAAGCCGAGGACGAGGCCCTGGTGCAAAGCCGGCTGAAGGCGGTGCGGCAGCTGCTTGCCGCGGAATGGGCGCGTGCCGGCAACCCGTATGAGCTTGCCATCGAAACCGAGGTCTTCTGGCGCACCGGAGCGCCGGTGGCGCGGAGGATCGCGAAATGAGCCGCTCCCCCGTGAGCCGCTGCTCCGTCCGTTCCCCTTCCCGGCGCGCGACTGCGCGCGCCTTCCCTGCTGTGCCCTTGCGGCCCCTGGTCCTCATGCTGAAATCCCTTGCCCTCGCCGCGGCGGCCGGCCTTGCCGCCAACCCGGGCTGGGCCGCGACGGCCACCCCCACACCAACCACCGATAGCGCCAGCGTCAATGTCGCCGGAAGCGCAGGCTCCAGTGCAGGGGCGAGCACCACCGGCAGTGGAGGCGCCAGCGATGCCACCCGCGCATATGCCGCCGGCAACACCGACAGCAACGCCAACGCCTCTCCGGCTCCTGTGTCCCAGCGCTCCGGGCAATCGCCCCTGGTACGCGACATCGCGCCGCTCGGCGAGGCGGTCGAGCGCGAGCTGCCGCTCTACACCCCGCTGCAGCGCTGGATGCAGGACGAGGCCCTCTACGGCCAGAACCGTGGCGACCGCATCGAGACACAGCAGGTGCAGGAAGACGTCATCACCACGGTCAAGCTGCCCAACGTGGTGCCGCCCATCCAGTACGGCTCCGGCGATGCCACCATCCCGCCCGGTTATGTGCAGATGCTGCGCGACGTGCTCGCGCGCATGAAGGATCGCCGCAACGTGCGCCTGCACTTTGTCGGCCACTCCGACAATGCCCGCCTGCGTCCGGCGCTGGCCGCCCGCTACGGCGACAACGTCGGCCTCTCGCGCGAACGCGCCGGCAGCGCCGCCGAGCTCTTCCAGAAGGCACTGAAGCTGCCCGCGGAATCCATCTCCTATGACGGCGTCGGCGAGAGCCAGCCCCGCGCCAGCAACGCCAGCGATGCCGGCAAGGCGCGCAACCGCCGCGTGGAAGTGCAGGTGTGGTATGACGAAGTCGGCGAGAAGACCGTGGACAAGCAGGTGGTCGTCACCGAAAAGCTCAACCGCATCAAGGTCTGCCGCGTCGAGACCGTCTGCCAGCTCAGCTACAAGGAAGGCCATTCCCGCCGCACCCGCGTCAAGAACCTGGTGCCGCCGCTGCACTTTGCCGGCGACAGCGCCGTGCTGTCCGAGGAGTTCCGCGCCCAGGTGCTGCAGGCGCTGGAAAACCTCGCCGGCAAGCAGAACGTGGTGGTCAAGCTGGTCGGCCACACCGACAACCTGGCGCTGGACGAGCGTGATGCGCGCATCTACGCCGACCACCAGGGCCTCAGCAAGGCGCGCGCCCGCCGCGTCGCCCTGGCCCTGCAGGACGCGCTCAAGCTGCCCTCGGCCATGGTCGACAGCGACGGCCGCGGCGCCGCCCTCCCGCTGGCCGCCAATGACGCCGAGGCCGGCCGCGCCCTGAACCGTCGCATCGAGGTCGAGTTCTGGTACGACGACGTCCTCAAGGAACTGCCCGACACGCCCCAGCTCTGCCCGTCGGAAGCCGCGCCCGAGCGCGTCACCCGCGTCCACGAATCGCCCACCGGCCCGCTGAGCCCGCTGCCCGTCGTGGATGGCGCCCCCCAGGCCACGGACGCCGATGTCGAGCGCCTGCGCACCGTGCTCGCCGAAGTGCAGGGCAAGGCCAATGTCCGCCTGCGTTTCCGCGGCTATGTCGCCACCGAGCGCCTGGATCGCCGCACCGCCATGGTCTATGGCGACGACATCGGCCTCGCCACCGCCCGCGCCCGTCGTGCCATGGAACTCGTGCGCCCGCGCCTGGGCCTTTCCGCCGCCCAGGTGGAAGTGGAGGGCAGGGGTTATGTGCAGAGCGACGATGTGGTCAACGCCGGCTTCCTGGCCGCGACCGACTCGCGCGTGGAAGTGCAGGTGGTCTACGACGAGCCTGCGGTGCGCGATGACCTGGAGTCCCTTGCCATCCAGCCGCTGACCCGCGAGGAAACCCCGGCCAATCCCTATGACCTGAACCTGATGCGCATCACCGTCGATGGCCGCCCCATCGACGACCCGGACAAGGCCAACGCCGACGTGCAGCGCTGCACCGACGTCGCCCTGGCGAAAGCCGACGTGCAGTTTCGCTACGACAACCTGTTGCTGAAGCCGCGCCTCAACGTCACCGCCTGGCCGGCCAGCGTGGCCCACGCCGACAATGCCGCCACCGACGGTGCCGACAACCGCGTGCAGTTTCGCCTCTACAGTAATTATCCGGCCTTTATCAGCCGCGCCGAAGTGCGTGTCTTCGACGCCGGCCAGTCCCTGCGCGGCACGCCGCTGGCGGTGTTGCCGGTCACCGGCGACCGCGCCGACTGGCAGGTTGATCTGCCCGCGCCCGCTGCCACCGGCCGCGAGCTGGTCTACGTGGTGCGCGCCTACGGCAAGGACGACCGCTACGACGAAACCGCGCCGCAATCGCTGTGGCTGGTCGACCGCCTCGAGGCCAGCACCCTGTCCGCCGACCCGGACAAGGAGCTGCTGGTCGGCCATGGCGAGAACCGCCTGGCGCGCCAGGACATCAAGCTCGCGGGCGGCACCATCCGCGTCCAGGGCAGCGGCATTCCCGCCGACCGCCACGTCTTTGTCGCCGGCCGCGCCGTGCCGGTCGCCGGCTCCGGCGAGTTCGCCGTGGAAGAAATCCTGCCCTCCGGCCTGCACACCGTGGAAGTCGCGGTGCTGGACGAGGCCGGCAACGGCGAGCTCTTCCTGCGCGACCTGGAGCTGGAGAAGAGCGACTGGTTCTATGTCGGCCTGGCGGACATCACCGCCTCGACGTCGGATACCACCGGCCCCGCCGAGCTTGTCACCAACGACAGCGCCCATTACGACAACGACCTCGCCGTCGACGGCCGCCTGGCCTTCTTCACGCAAGGCAAGTTCGGTCAGGGCTGGAACCTGACCGCCAGCGCCGACACGCTCGAAGGCCCGGTGGAAGACCTGTTCAGCAACTTCATGCAGAAGTCGCCGGACGCCCTGTTCCGCCGCATCGATCCCGACTACGCCTATCCCACCTTCGGTGACGACAGCACCGTGGAGGAGGCCGCGCCCACGCTCGGCAAGTTCTACGTCAAGCTGCGCAACGGCGACGACTTCGGCCTCTGGGGCAATATGCGCCTCGCCTACACCGACACCACGCTGACCCAGGTGGACCGCAACCTCTACGGCGGCAACCTGCACTACACCGGCGACGCCAGCACCAGCTTCGGCGAGAAGAAGCTGCTGGTCGATGCCTATGTCGCCGACCCCGGCACCCTGGCCGGCCGCGACGAATTCCGCGGCACCGGCGGCTCGCTCTATTACCTGCGCCACCAGGACCTGCTGCAGGGCTCCGAGCGCCTGCGCGTGGAAGTGCGCGACAAGGTCTCCGGCTTCGTGCTCGCCACCCGCGACCTGGCCCCGGCCCTGGACTACGACATCGACTACCTGCAAGGCCGCGTCATGCTGAACGCGCCGCTGTCCCCGGTCAGCGCCGATGGCCTGCTGGTGGCCAGCGAGTTTGGCGGCAACGAGGTCTGGCTGGTCAGCCGCTACGAATACTCCACCGGCTATGACGAGCTCGGCAGCCTCAGTCACGGCGGCCGCGTCCACTACTGGTTCGGCGACCTGCTCAAGGTCGGCCTGACCACCAGCGACAGCAGCGAGGCCGGCAACGCCAGCAACCTGAGCGGCGCCGACATCACCCTGCGCAAGAGCCCGCAGACCTGGTTGCGCGCCGAGCTCTCGCAAAGCGAAGGCGCCGGCAGCAGCGCGCTGCTCTCCGACGACGGCGGCTTTGCCTTCAACGCCGCCGCCAACGGCGCCCTGCCGGGTGAGGCCGAGGACCTCTCCGCCGCTGCCCATCGCGTCGAGGCCAGCGTCGGCCTGGGCGATGTGATCGACGGCGGCCGCGGCAGCGTCACGGTCTACCAGCAGGTGCTGGAAGCCGGCTATGTCGCGCCGGGCCTCATCACCGACAAGGAAACCGAGACCCTGGGCCTGGCCGCGACCTTGCCGGTGGGCGAACGCACCGAGCTCAAGGCCAAGTTCGACAGCCGAGAGCAGGTACAGGGCCTGTCTACCGAAGCGACCGAGCTCAACGCGGCCGTCCGCGTCACCGAGCAGTGGCAGGTCTCTGCCGGCGTGCGCCAGGAAAGCCGCGACGACAATTCACTGCTGGTGCCACTGACCCAGGTGGAAGGCGAGCGCACCGACGCCGTCGTCCGCGCCGACTACGACACCCGTGCGCGCTGGAGCGCCTACGGCTTCGTGCAGCAGACGGTTGAGGCCAGCGGCAACCAGGACGACAACGGCCGCGTCGGCGCCGGCGGCGCCTGGCGCGCCACCGACCGCCTGCGCACCACCGGCGAGCTCTCCGCCGGCGACTTGGGCGAGGGCGCCCGGGCCGGCCTGGACTACCAGGCCACCGACCGCAGCAACGTCTACCTCAACTACGCCCTGGAGAACGAGCGCAGCGACAACGGCCTGCGCGCCCGTCGCGGCAACCTCGGCTCCGGCGTGCGCAGCCGCTGGTCCGACACCACCAGCGTCTACTTGGAGGAGCGCTACACCCACGGCGACGTGCCCACCGGCCTCATGCACGCCACCGGCATCGACATCGCGCCGAACGACCGCTGGAACTACGGCGCCAGCCTCGATCTCGGCACCCTGCGCGATCCCCTCACCGGTGCCGAGCGCGAACGCCAGGCCCTGGGCTTCAAGCTCGGCTACAAGGCGCCGGCCGTGACCTTCGCCAGCACCCTCGAGCTGCGCCAGGACAATATCGAGAACCCCGACCTGACGCAGTCCGAGCGCAGCACCTGGCTCACCCGCAACAGCGTGAAATACCAGGTCGCGCCGGACTGGCGCCTGATCGGCAAGTTCAACTACTCCGACAGCCAGAGCTCGCTGGGCGAGTTCTACGACGGCCGCTTCCTGGAAGCCGTGGCCGGCTATGGCTACCGCCCGGTGGAACACGACCGCCTCAACGCGCTGCTGAAGTACACCTACTTCTACAACCTGCCGTCCTCGGACCAGGTGACCATCGCCAACACTGCGGCCGAGTACATCCAGAAAAGCCACGTGCTCTCGCTGGATACCGTCTATGACCTGACCCCGCGCTGGAGCGTCGGCGGCAAGCTGGCCTACCGCCTGGGCGAGGTCAGCCAGGACCGCCTCAACCCCGAGTTCTTCCAGAGCCGGGCACAGCTCGCCATCGTGCGTGCCGACTGGCATGTGCTTCGGCACTGGGATGCGGTGCTGGAGGCGCGCCAGCTCGACCTGCCGGATGCGGGCGATTCGAAGAGCGGCATGCTGGCGGCGGTCTACCGTCACCTCAACGATCACGTGAAGCTGGGCGCCGGCTACAACTTCACGTCCTTCTCCGACGACCTGACCGACCTCAGCTACGACAGCCAGGGCGTCTTCATCAACCTGGTCGGCAAGCTCTGAGCGCGCGGCCGGACGCGTCAGCCACCGGTCTCGCCAAAGTCCGGTCTCGCTAAAACAGCCGGCCTTGCATCAGCGGCCGGTC
>JAZKHS010000069.1:7933-11326 GCA_040385265.1 Pseudomonadota bacterium
ATAAAAAAAGCCCGCGATTGCGGGCTTTTTTTATGCGAGACCGGGCCAGGGCTCACGCCGCGGCCGGCGAACGGCGGCCGGGCATCACGCCACGGAGGGCTCCACGGCCGCGCCTGCCGACGCCGCGGCCGCCATGCGGTTGGCGCGCCGGAAGGTGCCGAAGTCATTGAAGCGCACGCCGTTTTCCCGCAGCAAGGGGTACAGCCCCGGCGCGATCCACTGCCGGATATAGAACGGGTCGCGCACCACGAAATGGTGGATGGCATGGGTGCCGGCAAAATTGAAGCAGAACAGGTGCAGCGGAATCGCCCACGGCGTCGTCCACACCTGGCACTGCTGCACGATGTTCCCCTTCTGCACATCCCCGTAGTAATGCATGTTGGAACTGACAAAGTGCAGGCAGAAGGTGCGCAGCGCGTTCGGCGCCGAGATCGTCACCGCAAAGAAATTCACGAACGCCAGCACGCCCTCGGCCGTGGCCGGCAGCGCCCACGTCACCCCCGCCAGGCCCAGCAGGAACACCGCCGAGTGGTAGACGATAAAGCCATGCCAGATCAGGTAGTTCAGGTTGCCGAGCGGGAAATAGCCCAGCACGTTCTCGCGGGCAATTCGGTGCTTCTCCGCCGCCGGGATATCGCCCTGGGCCCGGATAAACGCCTTCACCATCTTGCGCGTGGCCAGCGGACGCAGGAACACCGCCAGCATGTTGTCACCGGTCATGAGCAGGCGCTTGAGGCCCCAGGGCTCGCCATTGGTGATGCCGCGCTCTTCCAGGTCCGATTCCGTCCCGGACACCTTGTGGTGATGGATATGCAGGCGGCGGCGCACGAAGGGGTTGATCGTGCTGGGCCGGAACAGCCACACCCCGGCCAGCATGAGATCGTTCCAGCGCTTCTTCTTCCGGAAGTACATGGAGTGGATCAGGTCGTGCTCAAGCTCATGCAGCAGCGACATGAAAAAGGCGGCGACCGGGATCACGCCCCACCAGGGCAGGGCACCGGCAAAATACGCTACGGCGGTGGCGACAATGGCGGCGGCGCTCACCAGGAAGATGCCCATGCCGATGGCGTTCTGCTGCCGCTCCAGCCAGGGATGGCGGGCGCGCAGCGCGTTGCCGGCCTCCAGGATGCCCTGGCGGATGCGCTGGCTGCGCGCGGCGTCCTCGGGATTGATGCGCTGCTCGGACGGCAGACGGGTCTCGGCGTTCATCGGGCTCACCTCCTTTTGATGGGGGTGCCAGGGCGGTCCGCGTTCATGCCAAACGAGGGGCGGGCGGCGCCGGGGCAGGGCGAGTATGCCGTGGCCGAAACCGGGGGGAGTTGACCGCAACGCCGGCGCCGTCGGGCGGCGGGTCAATCGCCGCCGCCACGGCGCGCCAGGCGCTAACCCGGCAAACGGGTGATGCGCACCGCGCGGCGGTAAGCAAAGTAGCCGAGGTAGAAAGCGATGATGAAGCCGGCCAGATGGACGAAAACGGCGAGGACCGGCAGCCGTGTCGCCAGCAGGTAAAGCAGCGCCGTCAGCACCAGGTAGACGAAGGTGCCGGCCGCCAGGCCGCGGTGAAACGCCTGGCGCTTGTTGGCCGTGAGCGGCGCCTCGCAACTTGGGCAGGTGAAGCGTGGCGACACCACCCAGGTGGCAATGCGCTGCCGGCAACAGGGGCAGGCGAACGACGTCGAGGTGGCGAGATCCATCAGCGGCGGTTCGGGGAAATCCATGCGCGGCCTTGGCGGTTGTGCAAGCGGTGCCGTACGGCAGGGCGTGTTCGCGCCTTACAGCGCCGTGCGCGTCAGCGCGACGCCGTCGACGACCATCGTCCAGTTGCCCGCCTGCTGGTGGGGCGGCTGGTTGACCACGAAGGTGGTACTCATGGGACCGATCCCCACCTCGAAGTCATTTCCCTTGAAACCCTTGAGCGGTCCTTCGACCGACGTTGTGCCGCCCCCTTTCAGGCGTTTGTAGCGCACGCTGCCGTCCTGCGTGATCAGCAGGTACATGGTCTTGTCCTGCCATTCGCCGACATAGGCGCTCTTCTCGGCGGGGACGGGCTTGCCGCAGGCAGTGAGGGTCAAGGCGAGGGCGGCCACAAGGGCGGTGATAAGGGTCTTCATTGTCCGTTCCATGGAGGTCAAGCGGGGATGGGGCCGGCTTTGCCGGCCATGGTGCGGATACTAACCCGGCGCCGGGACCGTCAAGAAGGGGTGCGGCAGGCGGGGAGGCGACGTAGTGGCAAGGCGCCACCGCCGGCCGCGACGGCGCCGGGCGGTGGCGCCGCAGGGCCAGGGGGCTTCGTCACCCGCCCGGAGGCCGATCAGGCGGCATGCGCCTGCACCCAGGGCAGGCGGATCGCCGCCGACAGGTGGTGGTGCGCAAACTCGAAGCCGAAGCGCGCCTCATGCCAGAACGCGCCGTGCGGCGCCGAGATGCTGTAGCCGGTGGTGCCCTCGATGGCCAGCGGCTCGCCCGGCCCGATGGCATAAATGCGCAGCTGCAGCTCGCGTGGGTCGGCCGCCCGCAGCAAGGCCTCGCCCTGCCGCGTCTGCTCCAGCGTCACCAGCGCCTGGCAAAAGGCGACCAGGTCGCGCGAGGCCACCCACAGCTCATTGGCGCCGGAAAATCCGTGCGAGCTGAAGTCCAGCGACAGGTAGGCATCCTCCAGGCTGGGCAGGGAATGGTCCTCTGCAATGGAGAGGTCGATTTCAAAATGGTTGTCCCGGCTTTCTATCCGCATGTGCTCGTCCCCCAGGCAAAACGGTGGTTGTGCCGGTGCGCTCGCAGCACACGGCCCGGCGCGTCATCCCTACCGTTCCCTAAGCGTAGAACGTCCCCGCCAGATTGCCGCCCCCGGGCCGGCAGCAGGGCGGCGGCCCGCGCCATTCGTCCGGTATGGGGTCACCGCTTATCCCGCCGTCGCCAGGCGCTCCGCCAATTGCCAAGCGGCCGACCGGCCATCCCGCTACCCCGACGGCATTCTCGACAGCAATCTCGAAGGCATTGTGGCGCCGCTGCATGGGCGCGTGGAGGTTGCCGGCCGCTCAGCCGGCCCTGAACAGCCGCCGCCAGAACGGCCGTGGCGGCTCGGTCGCACCCAACGCCAGCAGCTGCTCGCGCAGGTCGTCCAGGCCATGCCGGCGCGCCGCCTGCAGCGGCGTCAGGCCATCAAACTCCGAGCGCAGGCCGGGGTCGGCCCCGTGCTGCAGCAGCGACCGCGCGACCTCGCGGTGACCGTGCACCAGGCTCGCCACCAGTGGCGTGCAGAGAATCTCCGGATGCTGGTAGTTCGGGTTCACGCCCTCGCTGAGGTGGTACTTCACCAGCCCCAGGTCCCCGTCCACGCAGGCCTGGTACAGGCTTTTCCAGTCCCCTGCCGACATGGGCAGTCTCCTTGCCGAG
>JAZKHS010000069.1:11426-14602 GCA_040385265.1 Pseudomonadota bacterium
TGCCCCAAGCGGTGGCCGCCACTACTCCATCTGCAGCAACCAGAAGACCGAGCGGAAGCCGCCGTGGTGCATGACTTCCCTCAGCAGCAGCAGCCCTGGCGCGACCGTGGCGGGCGGCACGGCGTGACGCCAGGCCACCGGCGAGCCGCTGGTGACGGCGACCAGCTGATCGAACAGCGACTCCACGGCAGCGAGCGGCACCACGGCGCCATCGCAGGCCCCCAGCAGATGGAACACCTCCGCCAGCTCCGGCCCGTGCGCCTCCAGCGCGGTGCGTGCCGGCAGGGCCCGCAGCAGCGGCATGATCAGGTCCTCGACCTCGGCAATCGCGTCTTCCAGGTGGGGAGCGCTCAGCTTGCCCCGCGCCAGCGCCCTCCGGGTCCCGGCCAGCGAGCCGCTGACCCCGGTCGCGGCATCGCCCTCCGCCGGCACCAGGAAGGTGAGCTGGTCGCCCTGCAGCAGCAGGCGCATCCGGCCCGCGGCATTCCACGTTGACTCTTCCATGGCGGTCATCTCCCGGTCGCCTTGTCCCAGGCAGCAAGTGTAAGCCAGTGGCGACGGACGGCCTCCACCTCGCCCTGGCCCAGAGCAGCCCAGGGCAGCCCAGAGCAGCCCAGAGCAGCCCAGAGCAGCCCAGAGCAGCCCGGCCCGGACGGACCCGGACCCGGTGGGCGCCGCCCCGCACGACGGAAGCGCGAGGAAACGCGGGTGAGGCGCGGGCGAGAAGTGAAGCCAGCGCGAAAGAAGCGCGGCTCCTACAGCCGCAGCAGCGTGCGCTTTTCCCCGCTGCGCAGCGACAGGACCTCGATCCTGGCCGGCGACACCGACAGGATGCGGTCGGCATCCTTCTTCGCCTCTTCCGGGAAGGGCACGCTGGTCTCGGTGTACAGCCACTCCAGGCGGTCGCCCGCCAGCGTCCACTTGCCGGCATATGTCATCAGCGGGTTGCCGTTGGCGGTGGCGCTGCCGGCGAACGTCCCGTTCGCCGCCAACGTGAAGGTGGTGCGCATCACTACGCCATTGCGGCTGGCTTCCATGCCCCAGCTGCCCACCAGGTCCCGGGCATTGATGGCGCTGGCCGGCGCCACGGCGGGCGCGATGGCACGCGCCTTGGGCGACAGCGACTGGTCACTGAAGTGCACCCGGCCCTTGTCGTCCTTCCAGGTGTAGATGCCCTCTGCGAGGGCATGCGGGGCGGCCATGGCCACCAGCAGGAGTGCGGCGCGTGCGTACATAGAGCGTTCCTTTCCGGTTAAAAATCCTTGAGTACCCATGCTGCCGGCGCCGCGCTGCCGGCCATAAGCGCCGAGGCAGTACGCGAGGCCCGGCACCGTCTTAAAAGCGGAAGGCCTCTACCTCATCCTTCGTGAGTTCATGCCCGACCCAGACCCTGGCCTGGCGGGCGCCGGCTCCCAGCGCCAGTTCCTGCAGCGCGCGTTCCTCGATCAGCGTGATGCCGCCCTCGAGGATGTCCCGCGGCTGGATGATAACTTCCGGTCGCGCCTGCAGCCAGCGCGCCGGCCCGCGGGCGTCAGCCGCGCCGGGCGGCCTCTATCGCCGCAATGTCGATCTTGCCCATCTCCATCATCGCCTCGAAGGCGCGTTTGGCGGCGGCAGGGTCCGGGTCGGTAATCGCCTCCATGAGCGCGCGCGGCGTGATCTGCCACGACAGCCCCCACTTGTCCCGGCACCAGCCGCAGGCGCTGGCTTCGCCGCCGTTGTCGACGATCGCCTGCCACAGGCGGTCGGTTTCCGCCTGGTCGTCGGTGGCCACCTGGAACGAGAACGCTTCGCTGTGGCGGAACGCCGGCCCGCCATTCAGGCCGATGCAGGGAATGCCGATCACCGTGAATTCCACCGTCAGGATGTCGCCCTGCCGGCCGTCTGGGAAGTCGCCGGGCGCGCGATAGACCGCGCCCACCGCGCTGTCCGGAAAGGTGTTGGCGTAGAAGGTCGCCGCCTCCAGCGCGGTGCCGTCATACCAGAGACAGATCGTGTTCTTGGGGCTCATGCTGTTTCTCCTTCCGTGATGGGCGCGCGGGGTATCCAGGCCGCGGCCCGGGCCCGGCGAGACCTGTCCGCCGGCCATTGCCTAACGCGACGTATCGCAATCCTCATGATAGGTAATTTCCCGCCGCTCCCTGCCTCCCACCTGCTGGGGCGGCACCGGCATGATTTCCCGCTCGACCCAGTTGCCGCAGGCATCCACGCGGTAGGCGCCGTAGTTGACCGCCTCCAGCGTCGTGGACAGGGCGGGCTCGCTGCGCACGGTGGAGACCAGCAAGCCCTTCTCATACCGGTAGAGCGTCTCGACCGCACCGGCCTTGTAGCGGGTCATGCCGTAAGGGCCGTACTCCATGATGGTCCCGTCGCGGTCGCAGGGCTGGCCGATCGCGCCACCCCAGCACTGGGCAACCACGTTCCCGCCGGCATCGTACTCGGTGCGCGTCCGGTGGCCCGAACCTATCTGGTCGCCCGCCTTGTAGTAGCGGTCTTCGGTGTGGATATTTCCGGTGTAGGTGAGGAGCCTGACGCCAATGCCGTTCACCCGGAAGGTGGTGCCATTGCCTTCCCGGCTTTCACTGGTAATGACCGTCACTCGCCGATTTGCGTCGTACTTCTGGGGGCGATAGGTCTCGGCGTTATCGGTGCTGCCATTGTCGAGGGACGAGTCGATCACCGCCTGGATCACGCCGTCCCTGCCATGCTTGACCAGGATGTTGCGTCCCCCGTCGCCCGAGACCTGATGCTGCAACTGGCCGTTCCGGTGGAACTTGTAGGTCTTGCTGATCCCGGATTGATTGGCAATCCCGTCGAACAGCTTCACCACCTTGGGCTGCCCGCTGAGCCCCAGGAGCTTGGCCGTGGGCACCATATGCACCGGCCAGAGGTCGACGTGTTCCTCGCCAAAGGCGGGGCCCTGGGCGAGCAGCAGCAAGGCCAGCACCGGTCTGTTCATGAGTGGCGCTCCTGCGGACAGCGCAGGCCCGGTCCAGGGCCCGGCGTGCGATAAAAAGGGACAGGGCAGTATCGGGCAAGGCCAGGTTCGATGTCATCCGGTCCTGTCGCCCGCGCGGCAAGCGCCGGTGCCGTGAGCCGGGGCGCGGACGGCAGGCGCAACAGGCCCGGCGCCCGCTCCCCTCTCAATCAGCCGCACCCGCACCCGCACCCGCACC
>JAZKHS010000070.1:0-62926 GCA_040385265.1 Pseudomonadota bacterium
CCAACGCCAACGCCAACGCCAACGCCAACGCCAACGCCAACGCCAACGCCAACGCATGGCCCTGGCCCTGGCTGTGCTCCATGAAAAAGCCCGCTGACGCGGGCTTTTTCAGTGGCGGGCGCGGCGCTCAGCGTCAGAAGGCGCTGTGTTGCAGCCAGTAGGCCAGCACGCCACCCAGGTAGCCCATCAATGCCAGCGCGCTGATGTTCTTCAGGTACCAGAAGAAATTGATGCGCTCCATGCCCATGGCGGCGACGCCGGCCGCCGAGCCGATGATGAGGCAGCTGCCGCCGGTGCCGGCGCAGAAGGCCAGCAGTTCCCAGAAGTCGCCGTCGGTGAGGAAGCGGCTCAGCCAGGCGGCCTGCGCCGGATCAGCGGCGAGCATTTCGGGGGTCACCAGCGGGTACATCTTCATGGCGCCCGCGACCAGCGGCACGTTGTCCACCACCGCAGACAGCAGGCCGATGGCGATGTTGATGGCGTAGACGTCGCCCAGGCCTTCGCGCAGCAGACCGGCGAACTGGGTCAGGTGGCCGGCGGTGGCCAGGCTGGAGACCGCCAGCAGGATGCCGAGGAAGAACAGCACGCTCGGGATGTCGATGCGGCGCAGCACGCCGGCCACCGACAGCGGGTGCTTGTCTTCGGCGTTCTTGGAGCGGTGCACGATCTCGGTGGCGAACCACAGCACCGACAGGCCGAACAGGATGCCCATATAGGGCGGCAGGTGGGTGACGGTCTTGAACACCGGCACGAACAGCAGCGCAGCGATGCCCAGCGCGAACACCAGGTTGCGTTCGGAGGCCGTGGTCGGGTTGCGGCGGCTTTCCGGCGCCTCCTCGACATGGTCGGGCCGGCGCGCGTCGCCCTTGAGCACGAAGCTGAGCACGATCAGCGGCACCAGCAGGCAGACCAGGCTGGGCAGGAACAGCGAGGCCACGATGCCGGTGGCGGAGATCTGGTTGCCGATCCAGAGCATGGTGGTGGTGACGTCGCCGATGGGCGACCAGGCACCGCCGGCATTGGCGGCAATGACCACGATGCCGGCGTAGAACCAGCGCTCCTTGGGCTCGGCGATCAGGCGGCGCAGCAGTGACACCATGACGATGGTGGTGGTCAGGTTGTCCAGCACGGCGGACAGGAAGAAGGTGATGAAGCCGATCAGCCAGAGCAGCGTGACCTTGCGCGTGGTGGTGATGCGGCTGGTGATGATGGAGAAGCCTTCGTGGGCGTCGATCAGCTCCACGATGACCATGGCACCCATCAGGAAGAACAGGATCTCCGAGATCTCGCCCAGGTGCTCGCGCAGGTCATGGACGACGGTGTGGACGCCATTGCCGGCCGCCGCCGGCAGCAGGGTGTCGGCGCCCAGCACCAGCAGCGTCCAGGTGAGGACCGCCGTCAGCAGGGCGGCGGCGGCCTTGTCGACCCCCAGCTTGTGTTCAAAGGCGATCATGAGATAGCCCAGCACGAACACGGAAATGATCAGCGCATACATCAGCGACTCCTGGAGCGGCCCCGCGGGGCTTGTTGTTTTGGTGAGGCTTTCTTTGGGGTGGCGCGTGCCTGCTTAAGCGCGCTCGTAGACCACGAAGCGATAGTCGACCTGCGCCGGTTCGTAATGGTGGGCCTGGCTCGTCACCTCGCGCCACTCTGCCCGGTTCCAGGCCGGAAAGAAGGCATCCCCGGCCACGGTTTTCCGGACTTCCGTCAGGTACATGCGCTGCACCTTCGGCAGCGCCTCGGCATAGATCTGCGCGCCGCCGATGATGACCACCTCGTCGTTGCCGGCGATATGCGCCACCGCCTTGCCGACGCGGATGGCCTCGTCCAGCGAATGCACCACGCGCACGCCCTCGGGCGCGCCGTAGCCGGCGTTGCGGGTGATGACGATGTTGGTGCGGTTGGGCAGCGGCCGGCCCAGTGACTCGAAGGTGCTGCGACCCATGATCACGGGCTTGCCCGAGGTCACCGCCTTGAAGTACTTGAGGTCGTCGGGCAGGTACCAGGGCAGCTTGTTGTCGATGCCGATGCAGCCATTGTCGGCAACCGCGGCAATCAGCGACAACACAGGTTCCACTTCTTCGTTCATGTTCATGCCGTCTTGTAGGTCGGGGTTTAGCCGGGGGCGCCCAGCCCGACTGCTGCTGTCGGGCTAAAGCCCGACCTACACTGAAATTCGCGGACTTCACCCGGCCTGGATTGAGGTTGCCGGGTTGGGCGCCTCCGCCTGAAGCCCGACCTACACCGCCACCGGCGCCTTGATGTGCGGATGGTGCTCGTAGCCTTCCAGGGTGAAGTCCTCGAAGGTGAAGGCAAACAGGTCCTTCACCGCCGGATTGATCTTCATCGTGGGCAGCGGCAGCGGCGCGCGCGAGAGCTGCAGGTCGGCCTGCTCCAGGTGGTTGCTGTACAGGTGGCAGTCGCCGCCGGTCCAGATGAACTCGCCCGGCGCGAGGTCGCAGGCCTGCGCCACCATCAGCGTCAGCAGGGCATAGCTGGCGATGTTGAAGGGCACGCCGAGGAAGATGTCGGCGCTACGCTGGTAGAGCTGGCAGGACAACTTGCCGTCGGCGACGTAGAACTGGAAGAAGGCGTGGCAGGGCGGCAGCGCCATGTTCTGGATCTCGCCCACGTTCCAGGCCGACACGATGAGGCGGCGCGAATCCGGCGTCGCCTTGATCTGCTCGATCACCTGCGTGATCTGGTCGATGTGGCGGCCGTCCGCGGCCGGCCAGGAGCGCCACTGGTAGCCGTACACGGGGCCGAGGTTGCCTTCCGCATCGGCCCACTCGTCCCAGATGGAGACGCCGTTTTCCTTGAGGTAGCGGATATTGGTGTCGCCCTTCAGGAACCACAGCAGCTCGTGGATGATGGATTTCAGGTGCAGCTTCTTGGTGGTCAGCGCCGGAAAACCCTGGGCCAGGTCGAAGCGCATCTGGTAGCCGAACACGGAGTAGGTGCCGGTGCCGGTGCGGTCGGCCTTGAAGGTGCCGTGCTCGCGCACATGGCGCATGAAATCGAGGTATTGCTTCATTTGGCGGGCGCTCCGGCGGGGTGGCGGGCGTAGGCGACGGCGAGCAGCACGAGGCCGAGGCCGATCATGGGCAGGGTCAGGATCTGCCCCATGGTCATCCAGTCAAACAGGATGAAGCCCTTGTCGGCGTCGGGCTGGCGGAAGAATTCCACGGTGAAGCGGGCCAGGCCATAGCCGACCAGGAACAGCGAGGCCACCGCCATGCGCGGGCGCGGCTTGCTGGAGTACCACCACAGCAGCACGAACAGCAGCAGGCCCTCGAGCACGGCCTCGTAGAGCTGGGAGGGATGGCGGGCGAGGCTGTCCACGTGCGGGAACACCATGGCCAGGGGGAAGTCGGGGTTGCTCACCGGGCGGCCCCAGAGCTCGCCACCGATGAAGTTGCCGATGCGGCCGAAGAAGATGCCGGGCGGCACCAGCGGCGCCACGAAGTCCATGACGTCGAACCAGTTCTTCTGGTACTGGCGGGTGAACACGACCATGGCCACGATCACGCCGAGCAGGCCGCCGTGGAAGCTCATGCCGCCTTCCCACAGGCGCAAGGCCCAGAGCGGGTCGGCCAGCAGGCGGTCGAAGCCGTAGAAAACGACATAGCCGAGGCGGCCGCCGAGGATTACGCCCATGGCCACGTAGAAGATGATGTCGCCGATCATGTCGGCGGTCCACAGGCCGTGGGAGGCGCGGGCGCGCCAGCGCGCCAGGCCGTAGCCGGCGGCGAAGCCGCAGAGGTACATGAGGCCGTACCAGTGGATGCCGCCGGAGCCGAGGTGGATGGCGATGGGATCGATCTGGGGATAGGTCAGCACGGGACGTCCGATATCTGCTAAAAACAAGGTCGGCATTCTCACACGCCCAAGCCGGCGAGGGGAATGCGGCTGCAGTGCGGGGAGCGGCGGCAGGAGGGGTACTCAAGGGGTCCCTTTGGTCCGGCCTCAGCCGCGGCCACCCGCCAGCCCCGCGCCACGGCCCAACCCGCTATCCAATCCTTTACCCCCGGGGAGCTCCATCCCGCATGTGCCTGATTGCCCTGGCCTGGCAGGTCCACCCTGACTACCCCCTCCTCGTTGCCGCCAACCGCGACGAGTTCCATGCCCGCGCCACCGCGCCCGCCCGCTTCTGGCCCGAGGCGCCAGCCGTCCTGGCCGGCCGCGACCTCGCCGCCGGCGGCACCTGGATGGGAGTGACGCGTACCGGGCGCTTTGCCGCCCTCACCAATTTTCGTGAGCCGGCGGCCGCCAAGGGCTCGCGCTCTAGGGGTTTGCTGGTAAGTGAGTACCTGCTATCGGATGAGGAGCCGATGGCCTACGCCCGGCGGGTGATGGCTGCGGCCGAGGACTACAGCGGTTTCAACCTGCTGGTCGGCGATGCCGATACGCTGGTCGTGGCCAGCAACCGCGGCACCCCGCCCACCGAGTTGCCGCCCGGGGTCTACGGCCTCAGCAACCACCTGCTGGACTCGCCCTGGCCCAAGGTGGCGCGGGCGCGCGACGCCGTGCGCGCGCATCTCTCCGCGCCGACCGTGGACGGGCTGATGGGGTTGCTGGCTGACGATGCCGCCGTTCCCGACGAGGACCTGCCTGATACCGGCGTCGGCCTGACGCTGGAGCGCCTGCTGGCGACGCCCTTTATCCGCTCGCCGGGCTACGGCACCCGTTCCTCCACGGTGCTGCTGCTTGGGCGGGAGCGTATCCGCTTCGTGGAGCAGGCCTTTACGCCGGAGGGGCCGGGCGAGCGCGCCGATTTCGAGTTTGACCGGGACGCGAGCGCCACGCCCCCCGGGGCGGACACCCCGTGAGCCAGCGCCCCCTGCCGCTGGCGTTCTACCGGCGCGACACGGCGGTGGTGGCGCGCGAGCTGCTCGGCATGCGCCTGTGCCGGCGCCTGGAGGACGGCACCCTGCTCAGCGGCCGCATCGTCGAGACCGAGGCCTACCTGGGCAAGCGCGACCCCGCCTGCCACACCTTTGGCGGCCGCCAAACTCCGCGCACCGCCACCATGTATGCCGCTGGCGGTGTCGCCTATGTCTATCTCATCTACGGCATGCATCACTGCCTGAACGCGGTCACCCGCGGTGCCGGCGAGCCCGAGGCCGTGCTCATCCGGGCGCTGGCGGGGGAGCAGGGGCTGGAGCGCTGGCGGGAGGCCTTTCCACGACTCAAGCCGGCGCAGTGGCTGAGCGGGCCGGGCCGGCTCTGCCGTGCCCTGCAGGTGGGGCGGGCACAAAACGGCCTGTCGCTGCGCTCGGACGAGCTCTGGATCGAGAGGGGCGTGGCGGTGGGCGACGAGCATGTCGCCGCAGTGGCGCGGGTGGGCGTGGACTATGCCGGCGAGGCGGCGCAATGGCCGCTGCGCTTCTACATCAAGGGTGAGCCGGCGGTGTCACGCAAATAAGCGCGCGCCCGCCCGCCGATTCCCCTTGATGCGGCCGCTTCCCTGGCCGATGCCGCGACTCCCTGCCGGTCGGGCTTCCGCTGGGGGCGCCCACGCCGACAAGAGCGCATGAGCGATTGAACGATTGCAGGTCGGTCTTCAGCCCGACAACGGCGGTGAATCCGGCGCTGCTGTCGAGCTGAAGACCGACCTACAGGTTCTTCTTGCTCGGGCGGATCAGGTCGATCAGTCCCAGGTCTTCCAGCTCGAACTCCACCAGCGAGCGGATCACCGCCGCGTTGTCCACCTGCATCACCTGCTCCAGCAACCCGCGCGCCTGGGCATAGGGCGTGTTGCAGATCACCTTGCGGATCTTGAGCAGGTTGCTGGCGCTCATGGACAGCGAGTCGAAGCCCATGGCCATGAGCAGCACCGCGGTGCCGGGGTCGCCCGCCATCTCGCCGCAGATGCCCACCGGCTTGCCGACGCGGTGCACTTCCGACACCACGATCTGCAGCGCGCGCAGCACCGAGGGGTGATAGGGCGTGTAGATGTCGGCGACGCGCGCATTGTTGCGGTCCACCGCCAGCATGTACTGGGTGAGGTCGTTGGAACCCACCGAGACAAAGTCCACCAGCTGCGCCATGTCGGCGATCTGCAGCACCGTCGCCGGCACTTCCACCATGACGCCGACGCGCGGCGTGGCGATGGGCACGCCTTCCTCTTCCTGTACCTCCATCACCGCGCGGTGAATCAGGTGCTGCGCCTCTTCCACCTCGAACACCGAGGAGATCATGGGCAGCATGACCTGCAGGTTGTCGAGGCCGATGGCGGCCTTCAGCATGGCGCGGATCTGCACCATGAAGATTTCCGGGTGGTCGAGGGTGATGCGGATGCCGCGCCAGCCCAGCGCCGGGTTGTCTTCCTTGATCGGGAAGTAGGGCAGGTCCTTGTCGCCGCCGATGTCCAGCGTGCGCATGGTGACCGGGCGCGGCGCAAAGGCCTCGAGCTGCTGGCGGTAGATGGCGCGCTGCTCTTCCTCGCCGGGAAAGCGCTCGCGCAGCATGAAGGGGATTTCCGAGCGGTAGAGGCCGACGCCTTCGGCGCCGCGGTCCTTGGCGCGCGCCACGTCGGCCATGAGGCCGGTGTTCACGTAGAGCGAGAGGCGGTGGCCGTCGGGCGTCTGCGCCGGGCGGTCGCGGTAGGCCTCGAGTCCGGCCACCAGCTGCTGCTCTTCCTTGATGATGTCCTTGTAGCGCGAGCGGAGCTGGCGCGAGGGCTGCAGGTAGATGCGGCCCTGGTAGGCATCGACGATCATCTCGGTGTCGTCGAGCGAGGTCACCGGCAGGTCGGCGACGCCGAGCACGGTGGGAATGCCCAGCGCGCGCGCGACGATGGCCATGTGCGAGTTGGCGGCGCCGAGCACGGTGACGATGCCGGCGATGCGTTCCAGCGGCAGCTCCACCAGCATGGCGGTGGTGATCTCCTCGCCGATCAGGATGGAATGCTCGGGGATCTCGCGCACGCCGGCGCCTTCCTCCTGCTGCTGCAGGTGGGCCAGGATACGCAGGCCGAGGTCACGTACGTCGGCCATGCGCTCGCGCAGGTAGGCGTCCTCCATGCTGGCAAAGGCCTGCATGTGCTGCTCGATGACCTCGCGCAGGGCGCCCTGCGCCCAGTTGCCGGCACGGATGCGCTCGATGATCTCGGCGCCCAGCGCGCTGTCGTCGAGCATGCGCAGATAGGCCTCGAACAGCGCGCGCTCCTCGTCGAGCAGCGAGCCTTCCATCTTCTTGTCGAGCGCGCGCATGTCGCCGCGCACCGCTTCGATGGCCTTCTGCAGCTGCTCGATCTCGGCGTCGGGGTCTTCGGCGACGCGGTCCGGCACCGAGTCGATGTCGGCGGGCGGATACATCACGATGGCGCGGCCAAGGGCGATGCCGCTGGCGCCGGAGATGCCGTTGAACATGCGCGTGACATTGGCGCGCGGCTGCGCGGCACGCAGCGCGTCGAAGGCGCCCACGGCCTTGGCGTGGGCGACCACGCCGGAGAGCTGCGCCGACAGCGTCACCAGGAAGGCTTCTTCCGCCTCGTCGAACTTGCGCTTCTCGCGCTGCTGCACGACCAGCACGCCGAGGACCTTGCGGCGATGCATGATGGGCACGCCGAGGAAGGAGTTGTACTGCTCCTCGCCGGTCTCGGGCAGGTAGTGATACTTGGGGTGGGCGGAAGCATTGTCGAGGTTGATGGGTTCCTCGCGCGCGCCACAGTAGCCGACCAGGCCCTCGTTGAGGCCGAGCGAGACGTTGCCGACCGCATCCGCGCTCAGGCCCTCGCTCGCCACCAGCAGGTAGCGCTGGCTCTTGTCGTCGACCAGGTAGACGGAGCAGACCTCGGTGCCCGTGGTCTCGCGCACGCTGCGGACCATGGTGTCCAGCGCCGCCGCGAAATTCGGCGCGGAATCCACGTCCTGTACGATCTTGCGCAGCTTTTCCAGCATTGGCAGCATGGAGCTTTCCCCGCGGAATCCCGCAGCAAAAAAACAATTGTAGGTCGGGCTTTAGCCCGACTCATTTGCACGCCTGGCCCGGGTCCGGTCAGTACCGCCGGGTTGCGCGCCGATCATTGCGGTCGGGCTGTCGCCGGACCGCGCCCTGGCTTGCCGGCAGGTCAGGTTGACGCACGGGCGCCGGCCGGCGGCGAACGTTGTGGCCGGGCCCGGCGCCCGCGGCTGAAGCCCCGCCTGCAGGCAGGCCTGCGGCGGAGCTTCGGCGCGGCGACCGCGCCCTAGGTGCCGGACTGCCGCAACGGCAGGCGCGGCGCGAGTTCGGTCAGGGCCTTGCGGTACACGTCGCGCTTGAAGGACACGACCTGGTTGAGCGGATACCAGTAGCTGACCCAGCGCCAGCCGTCGAATTCGGGCGGATGGGTGCAGCTCAGGGAGACACGGGCGTCGTCGGAGAGCATCTGCAGCAGGAACCATTTCTGCTTCTGGCCGATGCAGACCGGGTTGTTGTCCTGGCGCACGAAGCGGCGCGGCAGGCGGTAGCGCAGCCAGCCGCGGGTCTGCGCGATGATGCGCACATCCGGTTGCTCGAGGCCAACCTCTTCCCACAATTCGCGGAACATGGCTTCTTCGGGCGACTCGTTGTCGCTGATCCCGCCCTGCGGGAACTGCCAGGCCTCATGGCCGGTGCGGCGGGCCCACAGGACCTCGCCCTGGCCATTGGCGAGGATGATGCCCACGTTGGGGCGGAAGCCATCGGCATCGATCACGGCGGCGTCTCAAGAAAGTGGCGGAACTTGGGCGTCCAAGTCTTTGTTTTATAAATACTCTACCCACCCTGCCCGGGGCAAGCGCCGCGCCCGGATTTTTATGCCCGAAGTCGCTATCATGCCCGCCTTTGTGCCTCCGGAGCCCGGTCATGACCCTTGCCATCTTCGATCTCGACAACACCCTGCTGGCGGGCGACTCCGACCATGCCTGGGGCGAGTTCCTGGTCCGCCGGGGCCGGGTCGACGGCGACCATTACCGGGCCGAGAATGACCGCTTCTACGCCGACTACTGCCGCGGCCAGCTCGACATCATCGCCTACAGCGAGTTCGTCTTTGCCGTGCTGGCCCGGGAAACCCCGGCGACGCTGGCCGCCTGGCACCGCGAATTCATGGCCGAGCAGGTGGCCGCCATGATCCTGCCCAAGGGCCGGGAGCTGCTGCAGGCGCACCGCGAGCAGGGTCACCGCCTGGTCATCATCACCGCCACCAACAGCTTCATCACCGGCCCCATCGCCGCCGAACTGGGGGTGAGCGACCTTATCGCCACCGACCCCGAGGTGGTGGACGGGCGCTATACCGGGAAGGTGAAGGGCGTGCCCTGCTACCAGCACGGCAAGATCACCCGCCTGCAGCAGTGGCTGGCGGACACCGGCGAGAGCGTGGCGGGGGCCTGGTTCTATTCCGATTCGCGCAACGACATCCCGCTGCTGGAGCATGTCGCCCATCCCGTCGCCGTCGATCCCGACGAGGCCCTGCGCGCCCATGCCGCCAGCCAGGGCTGGGCGGTGCTGTCGCTGCGCTGAGGCGATAGCCGGCCTGAAGGCGGTGCCTAGCGCTGCGGCCGCAGGGTGGCGCGGTCAGTGACGATCAGGTGCGGGGCCACATCCCAGACCGCCACCGGCAGTACCGCCACCTGCTGGCAGGCGTGCGCCACGCCCACGCGCCAGGGGCGGCGGCCGCCGGCGCGGGCGAAGGCCAGGGTACGGTCATAAAAGCCGCCGCCCATGCCCAGGCGGTTGCCGCGGGCATCGAAGCCGGTCAGCGGCATCACCACCGCGTCCAGGGCACGGGCGCCGCGGCAGGCACCGCCGCGCGGCTCGGGAATGCCGAAACGGTTGCAGGCCAGGCGCTGCCCCGGTGTCCAGCGCGCGAAACGCAGGGTCGCCGGCGGCCAGGCCTGCAGCACGGGCAGGTAGAAGGTGGCGCCGGGCAGGCGCGCGCGCAGCGGACGCGGGTCGATCTCGCCGTCCATCGGCCAGTACAGGGCAATGCGGCGCGCGGACTTCAGGGCGGGAAGGCGGGCCAGGCGGCGGGCGAGGTGGCGGGCGGCCATGGCTTGCGCCTGCGGCGTCAGCGCGCGGCGGGCGGCACGAAGCTGCCGGCGCAGGCTGGCGCGATCAGGAAGAGGGGCGGGGAGGGAGGACATGAAGGAAGTGTGCTCTCCGGGATGCCGCTGCCGATCGTAACCCTTGAACCCAGAGGTTCAAGGGGGAGGCTCGGTCACTGAATAAGGCTTTCCGGCGGGCGGACATGCACACAACAGCAACGCAAACATCCCAGTATGATGAAATCGGCTCAGGGGACTGGACCAGCTGGCGCACATCCCCGGGAACACGTGGCCAGTATACCAAAGGCCTTTCGTCACACACCTGCCAAATGATGAAGGGTTTGTAAAAAGGACGCGAGGCGTCCGGCCCTTGTGCAGTGGATTTCAGCGCATCGGGCGATGGCGCGCCTCAGGCGTCGGCCTGCAGGCTATCCAGCGTCTTCTCGACGCGGGCGATCAGGCGGGCCAGCTCGGCCTTGCTGTCGCCGCCCGACTCCACCTGGCGCGAGGTGCTGAGCAGCTCGTGGGTGATGTTGAGCGCGGCAATCACCGCAATGCGCTCCAGGCCGATGATCTTTCCGCCGCCGCGGATCTCGCGCATCTTGCGGTCCAGGTAGGTGGCCGAGGCGCGCAGGCTGTCCTGCTCGCTTTCCGGGCTGCTGACCCGGTAGGACTTGTCGAGGATGAAGACTTCGAGCGTACTGGTTTCGTTGCTCATTCCTGGGCCTCGAGCGCCTTCAGGCGAAGGATGATGGCTTCGACGCGGGCCTTGGCCAGCTCGTTCTTGCGCTGCAGCTCGTCGCGCTCGGCCAGCAGGCTGGACTCCTGCGCGCGCAGCTTGCGGTTCTCGGCCAGCAGGCGCGAGGACAGCTCAGCAAGGCTGTCGATGCGGGCGCTCAGGATCTTCAATTCATTATCGAGCATGGAGGTTTCGCGACGGATGGCCGGGGGGCATTATGCCGGGTACTATAGATTTTCACTTGTGAAAGGGTCAATCGGACTTCATCCCATGCATCCCGTCGCCTCAGTCCCCTCCCTGGAAGAACTGGCCCAGGCCTTGTCCCGGCTCAATGCCGACTGCTCCGCTTCCGAGCTCCACGGCCTCCTGGCCGGCCTGCTGGCCGGCGGCGCCCGCCTCAACCGCAGCATGCTGCAGAAGGTCCTGGAGGCCCATGCCGAGGCCAATTCCACCTTCAGCGACGAGCTCATGGCCGGCCTCTGGCAGCTCCAGCTCAAGACCCTGGAGGACCTGGGCGACTCCGAGCTGGTCTTCCTGCCCCTGCTGCCGGACGACGACGAGGACCTGGCCACCCGGGTCAACGCCCTGGCCGAGTGGTGCCAGGGCTTCCTGGTCGGCTTCGGCACCGCCGTCCGCCCCGAGGACACCCGCCTGCAGGACGAGTCCCTCCGCGAGACCCTGCAGGACATCGTCCACGTCTCCAATGTCGACGGTACCGCCCAGGACAATGACGACTCCGACGAGGGCGCCTATGCCGAGCTCTATGAGTTCGTGCGCATGGCCGTCATCCACCTCTTCGAGGAGCTGGCCCCGCCCGAGGAGCATCGCCGCCCCGACGAGGCCGATCCCGACGCCCCTACCCTGCACTGAGGTCCCATGTCCCTCCTGCCCGCCACCGAGTTCGCCCGCCGCCGCCAGGCCCTGATGAACATGATGGAGCCCAACTCCATCGCCATCCTGCCCGCGGCGCCGCACTACAAGCGCAACCGCGATACCGAGTACCGCTATCGCCAGGACTCCGACTTCTTTTACCTGTCGGGCTTTCCCGAGCCGGAAGCGGTGATCTGCCTGATTCCCGGCCGTCCCCAGGGCGAGTACGTGCTGTTCTGCCGCGAGCGCGACCGCGAGATGGAGATCTGGAACGGCTACCGCGCCGGTCCCGAGGGCGCCGTCGCCGACTTCGGCGCCTCGGACGCCTTCCCCATCACCGACATTGACGAGATCATCCCCGGCCTCATCGAGGGCCGCGAACGCGTCTACGTGTCCATGGGCGCGCAGCCGCTGTTCGACCAGCGCCTCATGGGCTGGGTCAACTCCATTCGCGCCAAGGCGCGCTCCGGCCTGCATGCGCCGGGCGAGTTCATGATGCTGGACCACCTGCTGCACGACCTGCGCCTGTTCAAGTCGTCAGAAGAGCTCAAGGTGATGCGCCGCGCCGCCGCCCTCTCGGCGCGTGCCCATGTCCGCGCCATGCAGGCGGCGAAGCCCGGCATGACCGAGTACGAGCTCGAGGCCGAGCTCATGCATGAATTCCTGAAGAACGGCTGCGCCGCGCCCGCCTACAACACCATCGTCGGCTCCGGCGCCAACGCCTGCATCCTGCACTACGTGGAGAACAGCCAGGTCATGCGCGACGGCGACCTGGTGCTGATCGACGCCGGCGGCGAGCTCGACCACTACGCCGCCGACATCACCCGCACCTTCCCGGTCAACGGCCGCTTTTCCCCCGAGCAGAAGGCCATCTACCAGCTGGTGCTGGACTCGCAGCTCGCCGCCATTGCGTCCGTCAAGCCGGGCGCGCACTGGAACACGCCGCACGAGATCGTGGTGAACGTGCTCACCGAGGGCCTGCTGGCCCTGGGCCTGCTCACGGGCAGCAAGGAGGAGTGCATCGCGAATGAAAGCTATCGCCAGTTCTTCATGCACCGCACCGGGCACTGGCTGGGCATGGACGTGCACGACGTCGGCGACTACAAGGTGGACAACCAGTGGCGCGAGCTCGAGCCGGGCATGGTGATGACGGTGGAGCCCGGCCTCTACATCGCGCCGGACTGCGCCACCGTGGACCCGAAGTGGCGCGGCATCGGCGTGCGCATCGAGGACGATGTGCTGGTCACGAAGACCGGCAGCGAGGTGCTGACCCACGGCGTGCCCAAGGCGGTGGCCGACATCGAGGCGCTGATGGCGCGCTGAGGGCGCGTCGCCGTGCCGTGGCGGCATGCAGTGGAAGCATGAAAAAGCCCCGCATGGCGGCAATGCCCCTTAGTTAAGCGACTGAGTGGCATTTGTCTTTATGAGCCTGAGCTTTCAGGCTGCCGCTGATGGCGGCTTCCAGCGCACGGATCATCCCCTTCGCAAATGATCAAGGCGCCCGAAGGCGCCTTAACTTACCGGCATTGCCGCATGGCGGGGCTTTTTCATGGGGTGGCAGGCGCGGCGGCCGGGGCCGGCACTGCCGCGGCGTCGGCGTCGCTGTCCGGCGGCAGCACCGGCGGCGCGGTGATGGCCTGCGAGGCCTGGGTGCAGAAGTGGTCGATGCTTTCCTCGCGGGTGCTCTGGCGCAGCGCCCGGCGACAGGCGAAGAAGGTGTCGTGGACCTCCAGCTCGAGCTTGCCGTCGCTGGTCCGGACCCGGTAATAGCGGTTCAGGCGCTCGCCCTTGCGCCAGGCGGCCAGGTACTGGCTGCCTTCCACGCAGCGGAAGTCCATGCGATAGCCGGTCCCGCCCGCGGACTTGAAGTCGTAGTGGCTGAAGTGGCGGGAGTTGGACATGAGGACGGCGCTGCGCTCGGCCTCGCAGGCCGCCAGCGAGTTCATGGCGGGGTGGCGCAGGAAGCTGGCCTGCGTCAGGTCGGCATCGGCCAGCTTGGCCCGCGCCACCAGGTAGACCCAGGTCGGGGGCGCCTCCTGGATCGCGGCATCGGCATCAGCCGCTGCGGCAGCCGGGCCCGGGGCCGGGGCCGGGACGGCGGCGCCCGGCGCGACAGTGGCGGCGTCAGCCGCCAGGCCCGGGGCGGGACAGAGCACAAGGGCAAGCGCGAGGGGCAGGTATCTCATGGCAGGACCGGGTAATATGGTTGCCCCGAGTATAGGGGGCGGTCGCGCGGCGGCGAGGCCCCCTTCCCGTTTTGAGGGCAGCGTTGTGACCGCTTCGACATCCCCGGCCGCCCCGGCGACCGACGTCCTCATCATCGGCGGCGGCATGGTCGGCATTACCCTGGCCCTGCTGCTGGCCCGCGCCCCCGGCCTGCGCATTACCCTGGTCGAGGCCATCCGCTTCCCGGTGCTGGCGCCGGACGCGCCGCTGCCCTATCGCCCCAGCTTCGATGCGCGCAACACCGCGCTGTCGCGCCGGACCGTGGCCACCTACCGCGAGCTAGGGCTGTGGGAGTCGCTGCAGGGCCACGCCAGCCCCATCCTGCAGATCCATATCTCCGAGCGCGGCCACTTCGGCATGGCCCGCCTCAAGGCGGACGAGGAAAACGTGGAGAGCTTCGGCCAGGTCATCGAGAACGCCTGGCTCGGCCTGGTGCTGCTGCGCGCGCTGCGCGCCTGTCCCAACGTGACCCTGGTCGACGGCGCCACCGTCACCGCCATCGACACTGGCCGCGATGTCGCCACCGTCACCGCCACCCGCGACGGCGAGACGCTGGTCTTCACCACGCCGGTGGTGGTGGCGGCGGACGGCGCACAGTCGCCCTGCCGCGCCCTGCTCGGCGTCGCCGCCGAGACCACGCCCTACCAGCAGGTCGCGCTGGTGACGACCGTGGCCACCCACCTGCCGCACGACCATATCGCCTTCGAGCGCTTTACCGAGCATGGCCCCATCGCGGTGCTGCCCTTGCCCGGCAACGAGCGCCGCGCCGTGGTGTGGACCCTGCCCGCGGGGCAGGAGCAGCCGCTCATCGAGTGCAGCGACGAAGACTTCCTGCAAAAATTCCAGGCCGCCTTCGGCCGCCGCGCCGGCCGCTTCGTGAAGACGGCGCCGCGCTTTGCCTATCCGCTGGCTCTGACCCTGGCCAAGACCCAGGCGCTGCCGCGCGCGGTCATCCTCGGCAACGCCGCCCATACGCTGCACCCGGTGGCCGGTCAGGGCTTCAACCTCTGCCTGCGCGACTGCCTGGCGCTGACCGAGCGCCTGCTGGCCGCGCACCGCGACGGCCGTGACCTCGGCGATTTTGCGCTGCTCCAGGACTACGAGGCGGCGCGCATTGATGACCAGCTCAACGTCATCCGTTTTTCCGACGGCATCGTGCGCGGGTTTTCCAATGCCACCCCGGGCCTGACCTGGGCGCGCAACGCCGGCCTCGTGCTGTTCGACCTGCTGCCCTTTGCCAAGCAGCCCGTGGCGCGTTACGCCATGGGCCTGAACCGATAATGCCGGCTGAAAATTCCGGCCGCCGGAGCGGCGTTCGCCGCGAGACCGTTCCGGTGCCGGGCGGGATCGCGGCCCGCGCGATGCCCGCCAACTGCGAGGCCGTCCCCGGGGGGCGGAGGTGATGAACATGAAGCAAACCGACATCGTCATCGTGGGCGCCGGGATGGTCGGCTCGCTGCTGGCTGCGCTGCTGCGCGAGTCCGGCCTGGCCATCGAGTTGCTCGAGCGTGGCGGCGTGGGCGCGCCCGAGCGCGACGATCCTTTCGAGCCGCGCGTCTCGGCGCTGACCCGCGCCTCGGAAAACCTGATCCGCCATGTCGGCGCCTGGGAGGCGATTGCCGCCCTGCGCGCTTGTCCCTACACGAACATGGAAGTCTGGGACGGCAATGGCACCGGACGCATCGAGTTCAGCGCGCGCGAGCTGGGCGAGTCCCACCTCGGCGTCATGGTGGAAAACCGCTTGCTGCAGTGGTCGTTGACGGAGGCGGCGCGGGCGGCGCCACAGGTCAGCCTGCGCCTTCCGGCCGAGCTCAAGGCGCTGGAAAAACTGCCGGAAGGCTGGCGACTGACGCTGGCCGACGGCGAGCAGCTGGCGGCGCGCCTGGTCATCGGCGCCGACGGGGCGCGCTCTGCGGTGCGCCGCCTGGCGGGCATCGATGTGCGCGAGCACGACTACGGGCAGCGCGCCATCGTCGCCACCGTCTACACGGAACAGCCGCATGGCGAGACCGCCCGCCAGCGCTTTGCCGCCACCGGCCCGCTGGCCCTGCTGCCGCTGCGCGCCGCGGACGGCGGCACCCGGCAGTGTTCCATCGTCTGGTCCCAGGACGAGGCCGAGGCGCAGCGCCTGCTGGCGCTGGACGATGCCGCCTTCTGCCGTGAGCTGGGCTTTGCCTGCGAGCACGCCCTGGGCGCCATTACCGGCTGCGATGCCCGCTACAGCTTTCCGCTGCGTGCCGTGCATTCGGATCGCTATACCGGCGACGGCCTCGCCCTGGTCGGCGATGCCGCCCATGCCATCCATCCGCTGGCGGGGCAGGGCGTCAACCTCGGCCTGCTGGATGCCGCGGTGCTGGCCGAAGAGATCCTGCGGGCCCGGGCACGCGGCATTCCCTGGTGGGGCGAGGATGTGCTGGCGCGCTATTCGCGCCGCCGGCGCGCCCACAACACCCTGATCCTGAACAGCATGACCGCGTTCAAGAAGCTGTTCGGCAGCGAACACCCGGCCCTGGTGCTGGTGCGCAACCTCGGCCTGTCCGGGGCCAATGCCCTGCTGCCGGTGAAGCAGGAGTTCGCGCGCGTGGCCATGGGCCTGGCCGGCGACCTGCCGGCGCTGGCGCGCGCCGCTCCGCCGCCGGCCGCCTGAGCCGACTGATGATGCCTGCCTGCCTGCTGCCTCCGGAGTTTCGTTGAACCATGTCTGCCCTGGTCCTCGCTGAATCCCTGCTGCGCGCCGGCAACGCCGCCGGTGCCATGAAAGTGCTCAAGGAGTCGGCCGGCCCGGGGCCGGAGCGTGATCTGCTGCTCGGACGCTGCGCCCTGCGCGCGGGCGACATCGCGACGGCCATTGCCGCCTTCAGCGACGTGCTGGCGAAAAATCCCGGGGAACTGGCCGCCGCCGCGGCACTGGGTTCGCTCTATGTGCAGCGTGGCTGGTTCGACAAGGCCGAGGCGCTGTATTCAAGGACGCTGAAGAAAGTCGACGACGAGCGCCTGCGGGTCGACTACGCCCTCGTGCTGTGGAAGCGGGGCCAGCCCACCCTGGCGTTGCAGGAGCTCGGCCGCGTGCTGGCGCGTTCGCCGCGCCTGGTGGCCGCGCTGTTGCAGCGCGGCTTCCTGCTGATTGCGTTGTCGCGCTACGACGAGGCGGCGGCCGACCTGCGCGTGCTGGTCGAGGAGGCCCCGGCGCGCGACGAGGGTTGGGTCCTGCTCGGCATGGCCGAGTTCGGGCGCGAGCGCTACGAGGCGGCGCTGCCCTGCCTGGAAGAAGCCTGCCGGCGGTTGCCGGCCGACATGAATTGCCTGAAGACCCTGGCGCAGACGCTGATCATGTGCGGCCGCCTCGACGCCGCCACGGCTGCGCTGGCGCGCCTGCGCGAGCATGACCCCGTGCGCTGGCAGGACATCCACAATGGCACCCGCGCCAGCCGTGTGCCCGGCAGCGAAGGCGAGATCGATCCGCGTCCGGTTTTCCTGATGTCGGCGCATCAGGAGCAGAAGGAGTGCAACTGGGAGCACCGCGCCCGTTTCGAGGCCGTCTATCGCGACGTCATCGAGCGGCCCGGCAGCGCCGATCCGTCCCGGCTCTCGCACAACGCCGGCATTGTCCCGCTCGACACCGCCACGCGCCGGCGCCTGGCGGGGCTGGCGGCGACGGCGACCGGCGCCGGCATCACGCCGTTCCCGCACGCCGCCTCGCCCGTGCCGGCGCGACTGCGCGTCGGCTATGTGCTGCCGCACCTGGGGGAGCATGTGGTGGCGAAGATCATGCGCGGATTTGTCGCCGCGCATGATCCGGCGGCGCTCGAGGTGCATGTGATTGCCGTGCGCCAGCTCGCCTCGGATCGCGCCAGCGGCATGCCGGAGCGCTATGCCGCCCTGCCCGGCGTCAGCGTGCATGACCTCAGCGACCTCGACGATGCCGGCATTGCCGCGCGCCTGCGCGAGATGGACTTTGATGTGCTGGTGGACCTGGCGGTGTACAACGATGGCGGCCGTCCCGGCGTGCTGGCGCACCGTCCGGCGCCGGTGCAGGTCAGCTTCCTGGGCGCGCCCTTCAGCAGCGGTGCGCCGTGGCTGGATTACATCGTGACCGATCCGGTGGTGAGCCCGCCCGAGGCGGACTGGTGTACCGAGGCCGAGGTGCGCCTGCCCGCCAGCTACTTTGTCTACGGACATGACGATGCCGAGCCGCCGGCACCCTTGCCGCGTGCCGCCCTCGGCCTGCCCGCCGAGGCCTTCCTCTACTCGGCCCTGAACAATCCCTACAAGATCGATCCGGCCGACTTTGCCTGCTGGATGCGCATCCTGGCGGCCACGCCGGGCAGCCTGCTGCTGTTCAAGGACGACCGCCACGTTGCTGACCACTTGCGCCCGCAGGCGGAGGGGGCGGGCATCGATCCGGCGCGCCTGGTCTTCCTGCCGCGCGTTGCGCAGGAGGAGTACCTGCGCCGGCAGGGAGTACCGGACCTCTTCCTGGATACGCGCTACTACGGCGCCCATACCACCATGGCCGAGTCGCTGTGGATGGGGGTGCCGGCGCTGTCCTGCCGCGGCGCCGCCTTCCAGAACCGGGTCGGCGCCAGCCTGCTGGCCGCCTGCGGCCTGGACGAGCTCATCATGCCGGACCCGGCCGCCTACGAGGCCACCGCCATTGCGCTGTTCCACGATCGCGCGCGCCTGCAGCGCCTGCGCGAGCACCTGGCCGTGGCGCGCCTGACGGCGGCGCCCTTCGACATGCCGGGCCAGGCCCGGCGCATGGAGAGCGCCTTTCGCCACATGCGCGAACGTTTCGCCGGCGGCTTGCCACCGGCAGGCTTTACCATCGACGCGGCGCCCTGAGCGCCGCCCTACGACCGCACCGACCCGGGAGACAGGATATGGAAAAGGAATCGATGCGCCTGCAATGGACGCTGCTGCTGGGGACGCTGCTGGTCCTCGGCCTCACGGCCATCCGCCCCCACGATTACGCGACCTGGTTCCTCGAGGTGCTGCCGGTGCTGATTGCGCTGCCCCTGCTGATCGGCACGGCGCGCAGCTTCCCGCTCACCTCGCTGCTGTACTGGCTCATCTTCTGGCATGCGCTGCTGCTGATGGTGGGCGGACACTACACCTATGCGCGGGTGCCGGCCGGCTTCTGGGTGCAGGACCTGCTGGGCTTCGAGCGCAACCACTACGATCGCCTCGGCCACTTCATGCAGGGCTTCGAGCCGGCGGTGCTGGCGCGCGAGATCCTGCTGCGCAAGGGCGTGGTGAAGCCCGGGCGCTGGCTGGTGACCGTCGTGATCTCCATCACCCTGGCCTTCAGCGCGTTCTATGAGCTTATCGAATGGGCGGTGGCGCTGGTGTCGGAGGAGGCGGCCGATTCCTTCCTGGGCACCCAGGGCGATGTGTGGGACACGCAGTGGGACATGTTCATGTGCCTCATCGGGGCGAGTACGGCGCTGCTCCTGCTGTCACGCCGCCATGACCGCCAACTGGCGCGGCTGGGCGTGGTCCGGCCCTGACGGCGGCGGGCCGGGGCATTTCCGGCGACGCCGCCGGTTAACCGCGGGAGAGGCGCCCGGTCCTGTTCTACGTGCAGGCCGATCGCCTGCGCGCCCGGCGCGGCGGCGGATGGGCCTGGCCGGAGCCACTGCCCCGCCCTGTCCGGGCGCGCCTCAGGCCGGCAGGCGCTGCCGCAGCAAGTCCAGGCGGCGCTGCATTTCCGGGCTGGCGAAGCCGAGCTGGACAATGGCCTCCAGGCGCTGCCGTGCCGCCGCCCCGGTGTAGAACGAGGAGAAGGCAGACTGCAGCTCCAGCGCCTCCAGCACCGACCCCAGGATCCAGTTGCCGCTGGCCGCACCCGGCGCGATCGCCTCGAAGCGCGCCGAGGCCGGCAGGAAGGGCTCGCCGGCCTCGGCGCGTTTTTGCTGCACGATCAGTCCCGCCTGCTGGCTGAGCGCGCGGACGGCAAGGCTGCGCGCCCCGGCCTCGCGTGCCACCCGGGCCAGGCTCAGCAGGCGCAGGTGGCGCGGATCCCGGGCGCACAGTTCCTGCCAGTGCCGCAGGCTGGCCGTCAGCGCCGCCAGGCGCTCGGGCGCCGGCAGGGCGGAGTCGCGGCTCATGGCGTAAAGGGACAGGGCGGTGGCCACGGCACTGTCCGCCCCCGGCCGCGACCAGGCGTCGGCGAAGGCCGTGGCGAAAGGTTGCGTCGCCAGGGCTTCGCGCCAGTGGTGGCGGGCGGCCGGCAACGGGGTGGCGGCGGGCGCCTCCACCAGCACGCCGGCCGCGGTGAGGCGGGCGGCACGGTCCGGCTTGCAGCAGAACAGGTTGAGCAGGTAACCGTCGGGGGTGTCGCCCGGCAGGAAGGGCGTCAGCAGGCCCAGCCCCGGCACCAGGCGATAGGACCGGTAGCCCAGGTCGGCAAAGGCCGACACCAGCTCCAGGTGCAGGTCCTGGCCCGCCTTCACTTCGTAGACCACCAGCGGCGAGAGACGGGCAAAGAAGCGCGCGCCGCCCTTGAGGATATTGGTCTCCTCGCCTTCGGCGTCGATCTTCATGACGTCGATGTCCTGCCAGCCAAAGCGGTCCAGGCAATCATCCAGGGTGGTCAGGGGGACCGTCTCGGTGGCGCCGCCGGCGGCGCTGTCGTCCCGGACCAGCTCGTTGAGCTCGGCGTTGTCATGCAGGCTGAGGCGGGCGCTGCCGCTGGCGCTGGAGAGGGCGCTGCGCTCCAGCACGACATGGTCGAAGCCGTTGGCGGCGATCCCGCGCGCCAGGAAGTCGGCGGTACTCGTGGCGGGCTCGAAGGCCCAGACGCGGCCGCCGGCACCGACCGCCTTCGCCATCGACAGGGCGTAGACGCCGTAATTGGCGCCGATGTCGATGACCTGCTGGCCGGGCTGGAGCAGGCCGCGCAGGAAGCGGAGCTCGTCCTCGAACCAGTCCAGCTGCTCGCGCAGTACATAGGGAGTAATGAGGTCGAGGGAGTCGGGGACGACGACCTGGACGCCATCGACCAGGGGCAGGGCTACGGAGGTCATGCGGCAGGGCCTTGGCAAGCGGGGACCGGGACGGGGCGGCGCGGGGCTCCCCGGTGATTGTTTTTGGCCGCCCTGGACGGCGTCCGCGGGCGGCGGCGTCTAGCTTGGCGCGCCGGGGACGGGCTGGCAAGCCGGTGTCCGCAGGCCAGGGCGCCGCTGCGATGGGGGCCGGCAGCGCGCCCGGGGAGCGGAATCGGGGGCCGGGTGATGTGCCGGGATGAACTGACCGGACATGTCGCGTGGAGCCGGCCCCCCTGAACGTGTAAAATGCCCGCCTTTCCCGCTCGCCCTTCCCCTCGCCGGAGTATCGCCATGGGCCGCCAGACCGCACTTTTCCCGGAACACCAGGCCCTCCAGGCCCGTATCGTCGACTTCGGCGGCTGGGACATGCCGGTGCAGTACGACTCCGTGCTGGAAGAGCATCACGCCGTGCGCCGCGGCGCCGGCATGTTCGACGTCTCGCACATGACCTTCCTGGAGCTGACCGGTCCGGATGCCCGCGCCTACCTGCGCCGCCTGCTGGCCAATGACGTCGATCGCCTCCAGTTGCCGGGCAAGGCGCTGTATTCCGGCATGCTCAACGCGCAGGGCGGCGTCATCGACGACCTCATCGTCTACGCGCCCACCGCCGACAATCCCGAGCTGTGGCGGGTGGTGGTGAACTGCGGCACCCGCGACAAGGACCTGGCCTGGATGCAGGCGCAGGCCGCCGGCTTCCGCGTCGTCCTGCGCGAGCGCGAGGACCTGACCATGATCGCGGTGCAGGGGCCCGAGGCGCGGGCCAGGGTGGCGACACTGAAGCCCGCCCAGGCGGAGCTCATCAATGGACTGGACGTGTTCCAGGGTGCCCCCGCCGGCGACTGGTTCCTCGCCCGCACCGGCTATACCGGCGAGGACGGCCTGGAAATCCTGCTGCCCAACGCCGAGGCCGGCGCCTTCTGGCGCGAGCTGCTCGCTGCCGGCGTCAAGCCCTGCGGCCTGGGCGCGCGCGACACCCTGCGCCTGGAGGCTGGCATGAACCTGTACGGCAACGACATGGACGAAGCCGTGTCGCCGCTGGTGGCGAACATGGCCTGGACCATCGCCTGGGACCACGACTTCATCGGCAAGGATGCACTGCTGGCCGAGAAGGCGGCCGGCGTGAAGCAGCGCCTGGTCGGCCTCATCCTCGAGGACAAGGGCGTGCTGCGCTCGCACATGAAGGTGTTCAGCGCCGACGGTGAGGGCGAGACCACCTCCGGCACGTTCTCGCCGACGCTGCAGCGTGCCATCGCCTTTGCCCGCCTTCCCGCCGGCACGGCGGACCGTGTCGAGGTGGAGATTCGCGGCAAGCGCCTGCCGGCCCGTGTCGTGCGCGCGCCCTTCGTGCGCAACGGCCAAGCGCTGTACTGATTCTGTTTTTCACGGCAGCTCGGGCATCCGCCCGGCCTGCCGCGACTGAATTTTTTTGACTAACGATTGACGGCGCGAGTCGCCCGAGGCCAGCACCATGAGCAAGACGCCCACTGAACTGAAGTACGCCCCCACCCATGAATGGGTCCGCGTGGAAGGCGATGTCGCCACCGTCGGCATTTCCGATCATGCCCAGGAAGCCCTGGGTGATCTCGTGTTCGTCGAGCTGCCGGAAGTCGGTGACGTCGTCGCCGCCGCCGACGAGGCTGGCGTGGTGGAGTCGGTGAAGGCCGCCTCTGACATCTACGCTCCGGTGTCCGGCGAGATCATTGCCATCAACGAGGCGCTGGTGGATGCGCCCGAGACGGTCAATACCGACCCCTATCATGACGGCTGGATGTACAAGATCCGCATGAGTGATCCGGTGGAGCTGGACGACCTGCTGTCCGCCGAGGATTACGACGCCCAGGTGGCCGCTGAAGGCCACTGAGTGCCGTGCCGGAGGCACGCCCTCGCGGGCGCGCCTCCGGCGTGACCGGGGCCGCGGGTGGCGGGTCGGGCGCAAGCCCGCCCTGCCGTTGCCGCGAGTCGGGCTTGTGCCCGGCAAACGACGGCCGCGTTTCCCCGGCACCGCGCCACCCGCTGGCCTGCTGTCCTGTACCGGGCAGCAGCGCTCTGCGGGAAACCCGCTGGCAGTCCTCCGCAGGGCTGTCCTCCGGGGCATCGGACGCAAGCCCGACCTACCTTCGTTACGTCGCGAGACCGAGTAGACCATGCCATTCATTCCTCATACCGAAGACGATGTGCGCAAGATGCTGGACGCCATCGGGGCGCCCTCCATCGAGGCGCTGTTCGATGAAATCCCGGCGCACCTGCGTGGCAACACCCTGTCCGGCATTCCCGCCGGCCAGACCGAGATGGAAGTGACGCGCGCCATGCGCGAGCGCGCTGCCGCCGACGAGGCCGAGCTCTGCTTCCTGGGTGCTGGCGCCTATGAGCACCACATCCCGGCCGTGGTATGGGAGATGGCTTCGCGTGGCGAGTTCCTGACCGCCTACACGCCCTACCAGGCGGAAGCCTCGCAGGGCACGCTGCAGGTCATCTATGAGTTCCAGTCGATGATGGCCAACGTCACCGGCATGGATGTCTGCAACGCCTCCGTCTACGACGGCGCCTCCGGCCTCGCCGAGGCGGTGCTGATGGCGGTGCGCGCCAACAAGAAGTCGAAGAGCCGGCGCGTGCTGGTGCCGCGCGGCGTCAATCCGCTCTACCGCGACGCGCTCAAGGCCATCGTCACCATGCAGGGCATCGAGGTCGTCGAGCTCGACTACAACAAGGCCGGCGGCCATGTCGACCCGGCCGCACTTGGTCGTTACGAGGACCGCGACTTCACCGCGCTGGTGATCCCGCAGCCCAACTTCTTCGGCGTGCTGGAAGAAGTGGATGCGCTCACCGACTGGGCGCACTCGCAGAACATGCTGGTCATCGCCTGCGTCAACCCGATGGCGCTGGCGATCTTCTCCGCGCCTGGCGAATGGGGCCAGACCGGCGCCGATATCGTGGTGGGCGAGGCGCAGCCCTTCGGCATCCCGCTCTCGTCCGGCGGCCCCTACGTCGGCTTTGTCTGCTGCAAGATGGAGTTCGTGCGCCAGATGCCGGGCCGCCTCATCGGCCGCACCGTCGACCTGGAAGGCAAGACCGGCTTCGCGCTTACGCTGCAGGCGCGCGAGCAGCACATCCGCCGTGCCAAGGCCACGTCCAATATCTGCACCAACCAGGGCCTGGCCATGACGGCCGCGACCATCTACCTGAGCCTGCTCGGCGCCGAGGGCCTGGAGCGCGTGGCGCTGGCCTCGCACCACAACATCCGTGAGCTGGTGCAGGGCACCAGCCGCCTGGGCGGCATCTCGCGCCCGTTCAGCCGCCCGGTCTTCCACGAGAAGGTGCTGCGCCTGGGCAAGCCGGTCGCGCCGGTGCTCGCGCATATGGCGGCCAACGGCATCATTGGCGGCCTCGACCTCTCGCCCTGGTATCCGGAGCTCGGCGAGGCAATGCTGGTCTGCGCCACCGAAACCAAGACCGCCGCCGACATCGACCGTTACGTGAAGGCCCTCGACAAGGCCCTGCTGGAGACCTGAGCAAATGACACTGATCTTTGACCGCTCCGCCAAGGGCCGCTTCGCCACCTCGCAGGCGCCGCGCGTGCGCCATGACCTCAACGATGTGCCCGACAACCTGCGCCGCAAGACCCGCGCCGTGCTGCCGGAAGTCTCCGAGCTGCAGGTGGTGCGCCACTACACCAACCTGTCGCGCAAGAACTTCAGCATCGACACCCAGTTCTATCCGCTGGGTTCCTGCACCATGAAGTACAACCCGCGCGGCGCCCACAAGGCCGCCATGCTGCCGGGCTTCCTGGCGCGTCATCCGCTGGCGCCGCTGTCGCATTCGCAGGGCTACCTGGCCTGCCTCTACGACCTGCAGGAAGCGCTGCGCGAAGTGACCGGCATGAAAGGCGTCTCGCTGACGCCGGCCGCCGGCGCCCAGGGCGAGTTCGCCGGCGTCGCCATGATCCGCGCCTACCACGAGTCGCGCGAGGACCACGAGCGCACCGAGATGCTGATTCCGTCCACGGCGCACGGCACCAACCCCGCCACCGCCGTGATGTGCGGCTACAAGGTGCGCGAGATTCCGGTGCTGGCCAACGGCGACGTCGACCTCGAGGCCTTGAAAGCCGCCGTCGGTCCGCAGACCGCGGGCCTGATGATGACCAATCCCTCCACCTGCGGCGTGTTCGAGCAGCAGATCGAGGCGATTGCCAAGGCCGTGCACGAGGCCGGCGGCCTGCTCTATTACGACGGCGCCAACCTCAACGCCATTCTCGGCAAGGTGCGTCCGGGCGACATGGGCTTTGACGTGCTGCACATGAACCTGCACAAGACCTTTGCCACGCCGCACGGTGGCGGCGGTCCCGGCGCCGGTCCCGTGGGCGTGTCCGAGCGCCTGCTGCCCTTCCTGCCGACCCCGATTGCCGGCAGGAAGAGCGACGGCAGCTATTACTGGATCGGCCCGGACGAGCTGCCGCAGAGCATCGGCCGCCTGTCCGCCTTCATGGGCAACGCCGGCGTGCTGCTGCGTGCTTATTACTACGGCGCCGCGCTCGGCCGCGAAGGCCTGCTGCGCGTCGGCGAGTATTCCTCGCTGGCCGCCAACTACCTGATGGCGCGCCTGCAGGCCGAAGGCTTCCAGCTCGCCTATCCGGAGCGCCGCGCCTCGCACGAGTTCATCATCACCTTTGCCAAGGAAGCCAAGGAGCTCGGTGTCACCGCCATGGACTTTGCCAAGCGCCTGCTCGACTACGGCATCCACTCGCCCACCACCTATTTCCCGCTGCTGGTACCGGAGTGCTGGCTGATCGAGCCGACCGAGACCGAATCCGTCGACGAGCTCGACGCCTTCGTGGAAGCGCTGGTGAAGATCCGCGAGGAAGCGCGCAAGACCCCCGAGGTCGTGCGCGGTGCCCCGCACACGCAGCCGGTGCGCCGCCTCGACGACGTGCGCGCCGCCCGCGAGCTCGATCTGAAGTGGCAGCCGGCCGAAAAAGCCGGCTGAGCGATTGCGGATTGATCCTGCGCCCCCGGTCGCCCGCCGCCCGGGGGCGCCTTTGTTTGATGGCGCCGCCGTGCGCTACGCTGCCGCTGCGGTGGCGCGGCAGCCCTGGCTCCTGCTGAGGCGGCCCGCGCCGCTGCTCCTGCCAATACCCGGTAGCGCGCAAGTCGCTGCCGCCGCGGATGCCCGGTGGCGCGCAAGCTGCTCCCGGAAAATTTTGTCCCGCGACGGCTACGGCTGTCGCCTATCGACGGCCTCTGCCGTCCGCCACCGGTGACCCGACATGTCCGACCTGAAAGTGCTGAAGCTCAAGACCCACGAAGACCGTCGCCTGCGCGAAGGCCATCTGTGGATCTATTCCAACGAGGTGGATGTCGCCGCGACGCCACTCAAGGACTTCGCTGCCGGCGAGCAGGTGCGGGTGGAGGACAGCAAGGGCAAGTTCCTGGGCCTCGCCACGCTCAATCCCAATGCCCTGATCTGCGGCCGCCTGGTCAGTCGCGACGAGAAGTACCCGCTCAACAAGTCGCTGCTGGTGCATCGGCTGCAGATTGCCTTGTCGCTGCGCGAGCAGTTGTTTGACGCGCCCTATTACCGCCTGGTCTATGGCGACAGCGATTTCCTGCCCGGCCTGGTGGTGGATCGCTTTGGCGACGTCTGCGTGGTGCAGATCGCCAGCGCCGGCATGGAGGCGGTGAAGGACGAGATCGTCGAGGCCTTGCAGAAGGTGCTGTCGCCGAGCGGCATCCTGTTCAAGAACGACGGCAAGATGCGCGAGGTCGAAGGCCTCGAGAGCTATGTGACCGTGGCGGCCGGCGAGGTGCCCGCGGAAGTGGCGCTGGAGGAAAACGGCGTGAAGTTCCTGGCGCCGGTGCTGAGCGGCCAGAAGACGGGCTGGTTCTTCGATCACCGCACGAGTCGCGCCGAGCTGAAGAAGCTGGTCCAGGGCAAGCGCGTGCTGGACGTGTTCAGCTACGTGGGGGGTTGGGGCGTGCAGGCCGCGGCCTGGGGCGCGTCGGAGGTGGTGTGCGTGGACGGTTCCGCGCTGGCGCTGGAAATGGTGGCCAAGAATGCGGCACTGAACGGCGTCGGTGACAAGGTGAAGACGCTGCAGGGCGATGCCTTCGACATCATGACTTCGCTGCGCGCCTCGCGCGAGCACTTCGATGTGGTGGTGCTGGACCCACCCGCCTTCATCACGCGCCGCAAGGACCACAAGAACGGCCTCATCGCCTACCGCCGTGCCAACGAGCTGGCCATGCGCCTGCTCGACAAGGACGGCATCCTGGTCTCCGGCTCCTGCTCGCTGCACCTGTCGCGCAACGAGCTGGTCGACGTTATCCGCGCCAGCGGCCGCCACATCGACCGTGCCGTGCAGATCATCCACCATGGCCACCAGGGCGGCGACCACCCCGTGCATCCGTCGATTCCGGAAACGGAGTACCTCAAGGCCGTGATTGCGCGCGTGCTGCCTGCCGGGGTGTAAGGCGCCGTTGCCGGGGCGTCCCGGCCTGGCGTTCAGGAAGTGAAAAAGCCCGCCTGCAGCGGGCTTTTTCATGGACGGAATCTGTGCCAACGCCAACGACGCTGCCACTACCGGCACTGCTGCCGCCCCGTAGGGCGGAAGTTGGGGCCGGGGTGTGGCGCGACCCGGGTCTCAGTCGCCCGCTGGCGCGCGATGGTAGAGGTGGCCCGACTTCACCAGCTCGCCCGCCTTGATGCTGGCATGCAGTGCCTGCTCAAGCTCGTCACCCGAGGCAAAGCCGTAGCGCGCGAGGTCCTGCGCGGCAAAGCCCTGCAGGCGCCACAGGTCGAGGCCGGTGGTCTCGCCCTGCGGGCCGAAGTCGAAGTCGACACGGCGGTCGTGCCACTGCACTTCGCAGCCGAAGCCATGCTTGCGATAGCTGGCGTCGCCGTCGAGCCGGCCGGTCGGCGGATGGCGTTGATGGCTCAGGCGGTGTTGCTGTCCGGGCGCGGGATGCCGGCCTGCTCAAGCAGGCGCAGGGCGTCGGCGATGCCGGCCTGGTAGGCGCTGATGAGCGTGGTGAGGCGGACGTCCATGGAATCAGAGTAACTCGATGCCGAAGCGTTGCACGAACAGCGCGAAGGCCCAGAAGCAGGCGATGGTGAAGGCGATGCAGGCCGCCAGCGTCAGCCAGAAGCCGAGTCGCGGCAGCAGGACCGGGAACAGCAGGAACATGGGCAGCGTGGGAATCACATACCAGAACGTGTAGTAGGCATGATTGGCCAGCTTTGCCGCCGGTTGCTTCTCCAGGTAGAGCCAGACCAGCACCAGCAGCGTCACCAGCGGCAGCGATGCAATCAGGGCGCCGGCCTTGTCGCTGCGCTTGGCGAGTTCGGAGATCGCGACGACGACGCCGGCGGTCACCAGGTACTTCACGACAATCAGGGTGTTCATGGGTCTCCTGTGGCGCGGACTCTGCCGGCAGGCGGCGCGGTGTCAGTCATGCGGCGCCGGAGGTGTGAGGCCCTTGCGGCGTCAGCTCGCGCCGGGGCCACCCCTGCAGCGTGGGCGGTCTCGCTCCGGGGTCGTTCTCCTGCAACGTCAGCCGAGGAACAGCTTGTAGGCCGGGTTGGCGGATTCTTCCTGGAAGGGATAGCCCACCGCCTCCAGCGACGCGATCAGTTCGGCGTGCGGACGACCGCCGAGCTGCAGGCCCACCAGCACACGGCCATAGGCGGCGCCGTGGTTGCGGTAATGGAAGAGCGAGATGTTCCAGCGTGCTTCCAGTCGTGTCAGGAAGTTCATCAGCGCGCCGGGACGCTCGGGGAATTCAAAGCGGAACAGGCACTCGTCGCCGATGGGGGCATGGCCGCCGACCAGGTGGCGGATGTGCAGCTTGGCCATCTCGTCGTCGGACAGGTCCAGCACCGGATAGCCCTTCTTCTCCAGGCCGGCCGTGAGCTCGGCGCGCTCGTGCTCGCCCTGGCGCAATTGCAGGCCGACAAAGACATGGGCGTCGCGCGCGTCGGCGTAACGGTAGTTGAATTCGGTGATGTTGCGCTTGCCGAGCGCGGCGCAGAAGCCGCGGAAGGCGCCGGGCTTTTCCGGCAGCGTGACCGCGAAAATGCCTTCGCGCTTCTCGCCGATCTCGGTGCGTTCCGAGATATGGCGCAGGCGGTCGAAGTTCATGTTGGCGCCGGAGTCGATGGCGATGAGCGTGCGCCCCTCGCAGGCCTCGCGCGCCACGTACTTCTTGAGGCCGGCCAGGGCGAGCGCGCCGGCGGGCTCGGCGATGGAGCGGGTGTCGTCGAAGATGTCCTTGATCGCCGCGCAGATCTCGTCGGTGCTGGCGGTGATGACCTCGTCGATGTGGTGCCTGAGGATCTTGAAGGTTTCCTCGCCGATGCGCGCCACCGCGACGCCGTCGGCGAAAAGGCCGACCTGTTCCAGGGTGACGCGCTTCTTGGCCTTGAGGGCGGCGGCGAGGCAGGCGGCATCCTCCGGCTCCACGCCGATCACCTTGATCTCGGGGCGCACGTACTTGACGTAGGCGGCGATGCCGGCAGCGAGGCCGCCGCCGCCCACCGGCACGAAGATGGCGTCGATGTCGCCGGTGTGCTGGCGCAGGATCTCCATGGCGACGGTGCCCTGGCCGGCGATGACCTCGGGATCGTCGTAGGGGTGCACGAAGGTGTAGCCCTTTTCCTCCGCGAGCGTGCAGGCGTGGGCATAGGCCTCGTCATAGGAGTCGCCGGCCAGCACCACGTGGCCGCCCAGGTTCCGGACGCCGTTGACCTTGATGTCGGGCGTGGTCTGCGGCATCACGATCACGCCCTTGATGCCGAGCTTGCGCGTGGCGAGGGCGGTGCCCTGGGCGTGGTTGCCGGCGCTGGCGCAGATGACGCCGCGCGCCTTCTCCTCGGCCGAGAGCTGGACGATCTTGTTGTAGGCGCCGCGCAGCTTGAAGGAGAACACCGGCTGCAGGTCCTCGCGCTTGAGCAGGACACGGTTCTTCAGCCGGCGCGAGAGGCCGGCGGCCTCGTCCAGGGGGGACTCCACGGCGACGTCGTAGACGCGGGCGCGGAGGATCTTCTTTACATAGGATTCAAGCATTGCCGGCGGGTCTTCGGGGGTAAGCCCTTGATGGTAACTCAGGCGGGGCCGCTTGGGGCGGGCCATGGCCTGGCGCCGCAGGGGGGGGTGCGGCAACGGTTGAACAGAAGGGCGGCGGCCGGCGGCCGGGGGCCGTATAATTGTCGTTTTTCCCCGCCGGAGCCCGCCATGGACCAGAACGCCCTCAAGAAAGCCGTTGCCGAGGCCGCGCTGGCCTATGTGGAGCCGGGCGAGATACTGGGCGTGGGCACCGGCTCCACCGCCAACTACTTCATCGATGCCCTGGCGGCCATGCGCGACGACATTCCCGGCGCCGTGGCCAGCTCCCAGGCCACCGCCGAGCGTCTGCGCAAGATCGGCATCGAGGTGCTGGACCTGAACTCGGTGGCCTCCATCAGCGTCTACGTGGATGGCGCCGACGAGGTCAACGCCCGCCTGGAGATGATCAAGGGCGGCGGCGCCGCCCTTACCCGCGAGAAGATCGTGGCCGCCGTCTCCCGGAAGTTCGTCTGCATCGCCGACGGCAGCAAGAAAGTGGAGCGCCTCGGCACCTTCCCGCTGCCGGTCGAGGTCATCCCCATGGCCCGTTCCTATGTGGCCCGCGAGCTGGTGAAGCTGGGCGGCAGCCCGACCTACCGCGACGGCGTCGTGACCGACAACGGCAACGTCATCCTGGATGTCTGGAACCTGCCCATCGATGTGCCCCGCCAGATGGAGGAGCGCATCAACAATATCGTGGGCGTGGTCACCAACGGCCTCTTTGCCCTGCGCCCGGCCGACGTCCTCCTGCTCGGCACCGGCGGCGGCGTGCAGACCCTGACGGCGGGCTGAGGGCGGGTCCGGCGCGGCGCCGGCGCTGCCGCGGGCGCTCGCCCTGGCCGGTGGCCAAGGCCCGGAGACGGTAATTCCCGAGGGGCCCGAGCCCTGTATTTCCGGCCCCCTTTCCTCTATAACGATGCCTCGAATTTCGTACGGCTGAGTTCGAGTTCTCCGCTGTTTCCCTGACCGCATCGCGCCTGCCGCCGCAAGGTTTTCCCCGCCATGATCCCTGGCCCGTCTTTCCCGGAATCCGCCCCGCCTGCCGGGACTCCGGCTGCGCCCGTGACGGCGACCGGCCGGCAGCAGGGGGCCAGCGCTAGCGCCGCCATTGTCCGCACCCGCCCCGCCGTGGCCCATCTGGCCGGCCTTGACGGCCTGCGCGCCATTGCCGTCATGTCGGTGGTCTTCTACCACCTCAACCTGAGCGGCTTCTTTGCCGGCGGCTTCCTCGGCGTTGACATCTTCTTCACCCTCTCCGGTTTCCTGATCACCAGCCTGCTGCTGCGCGAGGTCGATGCCCGCGGCCGCATCGACCTCAAGGCTTTCTACTGGCGTCGTTTCTGGCGCCTGGCCCCTGCCGTGCTGGCGGTGATTGCCGTGTGCGCGCTGCTGGTGCAGGTGGTGGCCGAGGATGCGGCGCCGCAGTTGCGCAAGGACATCCCGGCCGCCGTGTTCTACGTGTCCAACTGGTGGCAGATCGTCAGCGAGCAGTCCTATTTCGAGATGATGAGCCGGCCGCCGCTGCTGCAGCACCTGTGGTCGCTGGCCATCGAGGAGCAGTTCTATGTGCTGTGGCCGCTGCTGCTGATGGCGGTGGTGGGCCGTTTCGGACGCCGCGGCCTGCTCTGGCTGGCGCTGGCGCTGACCCTGCTCACCGCCGGCGCCATGGCGCTGCGGGCGGTGCTGGGCGACATCCCGCTGGAGACCGATCCCAACCGCCTTTACCTGGGCACCGATACCCATACCACCGGTCTCTTTGCCGGCGCGTTGCTGGCCGGCCTCTGGAATCCCTGGCAGGCGGCGGCCGTGGCACCGCTGTCCGGGCGCCTGACGCGGGCCATCGATGCCTTGGGGGCGCTCGGGCTGGCGGCCCTGCTCCTCCTGTTCGTCTATGCCAACGAGACCCAGGACTGGCTGTACCGCGGCGGCTTCCTGCTGGTTGCGGCCCTGACCGTGGCCGTCATCGTCAGCGCCACCCGCTCCGGCAGCGCCATCGCCCGCCTGCTCGGGACGCGGCCGATGCGCTATATGGGCGAGCGCTCCTACGGCCTTTATCTCTGGCACTGGCCGGTGTTCGTGCTGCTGCGCCCGCAGGACCTGGTGCTGGCACCGGTGGTGACCGACCTCCTGCGCGTGGCGCTGACCTTCCTGGTCGCGGAGTTGTCGTTCCGCTATGTGGAGGATCCGCTGCGCCGCGGCGGACTGCTGGCCTGGAGCCGGCCCCGGCAGCTGGCGCTGCTGCTCGGCATTGCCGTGGCCGCGGGGGCTGTGACCAGCCTGTATGTGCGCGGCTACACCAACCCGCTACCCGCCACGACGCCGGACTACCTGGGCGAGCAGCAGGCGGGCGGTGCCACGGTCCGCCCCGCGGCGGTGACCAATGCGATGCTGGGGCAGACCCCGGTCAGCCCCTGCACCGCCCCGGACTGCCCCGGCCCGGCCGCGGAAACCGCCTTCAGCGGTGCGCTCACCGGTCCGGTGGACATGCTGGCGATTGGCGACTCGGTGCTGCTCGGGGCCCGGCATTATTTCCTGCGCGGCCTGCCCGGCGCCCGGGTCGATGCCCAGGTAGGACGGCAGGGGCGTGATGCCTTGCGCATCGTCCGCACCTTGCGCGCCAGTGACCGCTTGCCGGCCACCGTGCTCATTCACCTGGGCACCAACGGCTACCTGCCGGAATCGCTGTTCCGGAAATTGCTGGTCGAGCTGGCCGATCGCGAGCGCGTGATCCTGGTCAACGTGTCCGCCAGCCGGCGCTGGGTCGCAGACAACAATGGCATGCTCACCGAATTGAGCCGCTTGCAGCCCAATATCCTGCTGGTGGACTGGGCGGCCCTGGCGGACGGGCATCCGGATTATTTCGTGGCGGACGGCATTCACCTTAGCGGCAAGGGCATCCGCGCCTATGTCGGCGCCATCCGCCATGCCAGCGGGGTAACCGGTGCCTTCCTGGCGGCCTCCCAGGTGAAGGACGTGCTGCCGGTGGCGACGGCGGCTGGCGCGCTTCCCGCGGCCGGGGCCGTGACGCCCCTGTCGGTGCCGGCAGATACCCCCACGGACGCGAATGTACCCCCTGCCGCCGCCACGACGGATGCGCCCGCGGTGCCGGCCGGCGCCGGGTCGACGCCGATGGACGCGGCTGCCGGCTTGCCGCAGGCGGACAACGACGGCGCGCTGGCTGACAAGGGTGGCGCGGGCCAGGCGGACTTGGGCCCCGACACCGCCGCCGCGATTCCGGGGGTGACCCCGGGCGCAACGGCCGCTGCGCCGGCAGCGCCCGGCACCGTCGCGCCGCAACCGTCTGGCGGTGGCGGGGATGCGGACGCCGCGGGCGCACCCTGAGGGCGGGGCGGGGCGGGCGAGGGGTGGGCAACTACATTTTGGCAGGGAGGCTTGGGAATGGGCGAGGGCGGTATGACGCACGGGACAACGATATGAGGTACGGGGCAAGGATCACCTTGTCGCTGTTGTTCCTGCTCGGCGCCACCGGCGCCGCGGCACAGACGATCTACGTGACGGGCCTGCCGCCGGCCACGGACATGCAGTGCCCGCCCGACAACCGGGTGCGGGCTCCGCGCCCGGCCACGCCGGCCCCGGAGCCGGTGACCGAAGTCCCGGACGAGCAGGCGGTTGGCGAGATGCTCGCGGGCGAGGCGAGCGCCGCCAGTGCCACGCTGGCGGCCACGGCAGCCGATGGCTTTCCGCTGTTGTTCAGCCCGCCGCGCCATTTGCGCATCGGTCTCTGGGGCGACAGCCACGCGGCCGCCAATATCTTCTCCGAGGCGCTGGTGCAGGCGCTGGGCCTGTCCGCCCGGCGGGTGCTGCCCAGCTACTTCCCGCCCACCATGGGCAATGCCGGCGTACGCCTGCCGCTACGTCGCTCCTGCATGGGCTCGGGCTGGAGCTACCAGCACGCCTACCGCAACCGCGACCCGGCCGCGACCTGGTCAAAGTCACTGACGCGCGCCGTCAGCAACACGCCGGGGTCTTACCTCTGGCTGGATTTCCGCACGCCAGCGCTCACCGGCGCATTCCGCACGCTGGATATCCGGCTGTCGCCGGGACCGGCGTCCGCCCGCATCGAGGAAAAGCCCGCCGCCACGCCGGCCGCTGCCGAAGAGGCCGGACTGGGCAGCGCGCTGGAGCCGACCGAGGAAGGGGTGGCGACGCCGGGCGCAACCGTCGCCGGGACGGCAGCGGACAGTACGACCGTCGCGGCACCGGCCAGCGGTGAGGCCACCGGGACATCGGTCCGCGCTGCGGGCGTCGTGCCCGTGGCGATCGCCGCAGAAGAAGCCGGCGCCGCGACGGCCGTGCCCGACCGCCTGCCGGCAGCACCCGGGCCGGCAGCGGGCGCCGCGCGCCTGACGCTGTCCGTGAACGACGAGCCGGCGCAGACGCTGGATATCGATCCGGGCGCGGACTCGCGGCTGCGCATTGTCGCCGCCCATCCCATCGCCACGCTCAAGCTGGAGCTCGCTGGCGGCAGCGTCGGCCTCGACGGCTTCGTGCCGCACTACGACATCGAACCTGATTATTTCTTCGATACCTTCGGCATTCCCGGTGCCACGGCACGCGGGCTGCAATTCCAGGGCAAGGCCTGGGACGCGGACGATCCCTATCGGCCCTACGACCTCGTCATCGCCGAGTTCGGCACCAACGAGGGCAACTACAGCAACTTCGATGCCGGCAGCTATGCCCAGGACTTGCGTAAGTCGCTCGCCACCTTGCGCAGTGTCCATCCCGAGGCCGCCTGCGTTCTCGTCGGCCCAACCGATCGCGGCGTGCACGTGCCCAAGCCCAAGGCCGCCACGCGGGCCGTGAAGAAGTGCAAGGGCAAGGGCAAGAAGCGCAAATGCAAGACCGTCATCCAGAAGGTGAAGGCCTGCAAGGGGCGCAAGTGCAAGAACCGTCCGGCGCCGCGGGTCAAGGTGGACCTGCTGCGCTATGCGCGCGTCCACGCCACCATCGCGCAGGTGCAGGCGGAGGTGGGGCGGGACTTCCAGTGCCACGCCTGGAGCTGGCAGGACGCCATGGGCGGCCCGGGCGGCATCTATCGCTGGCTGTACCAGAAACCGGCGCTGGCGCAGCGCGACCTGATTCACCTGACCGGCAGCGGCTATCGCCTCAGCGCGCAGAAATTTGCGCAGAAACTATTGGGCACGACGCCGCCGGCCGAGGGTGAGGCCCCGGCGTCCACGAGTGACATGCCCGCCGCCGCGCCGGCCCTGCCCGCCGCCGCGCCGGCCCTGCCCGCCGCGGCCGGTGACCAGGCGACGCCCTGACGCGGCGAGTGATCAAGCGCCGTTGCCAGGGCGTCGACGGCGAGGCGTCGTGCGGTCATTGCAGGGTTGCGCCGAAGCCCGGTGTCGAGTGAGCCTCCTGGCCGCAAACCGCAAACCGCAAACCGCAAACCGCAAACCGCAAACCGCAAACCGCAAACCGCCGCGGCGTCAGTCGCGTACCAGTTCCGGTTTGGCAAAGCGGTCCAGGTACAAATAGATCACCGGCGTCAGGTAAAGCGTGAGCCACTGCGACAGCAGCAGGCCGCCGACCACGGCCAGGCCCAGCGGCTGCCGCACCTCGCCGCCGGCGCCGTAGGCCAGCGCGATGGGCAGCGTGCCGGCCAGCGCCGCCAGCGTCGTCATCATGATGGGCCGGAAGCGCACCAGGCAGGCCTCGCGGATGGCGGTGGCGGCGCTCTCACCCTCGCGTCGGCGCTCCAGCGCAAAGTCGATCATCATGATCGCGTTCTTCTTCACGATCCCCACCAGCATGATCACGCCGACAAAGGCGTAGAGCCCGAGCGGCGTCCTGAACAGCAGTAGCGTGAGCAGTGCGCCCAGTGCCGCCGCCGGCAGGCCGGAGAGGATGGTGAGCGGGTGCAGGAAGCTTTCGTACAAAATGCCCAGCACGATATAGACCACCAGCACCGCGATCAGCAGCAGCCAGCCCATGCCACGGAAGGACTCTTCGAAGGCCTGCGCCGTGCCCTGCAGGCCGCTGCTCAGCGTTGCCGGCAGGCTGAGCTCGCCCTCCAGCGCGCGGATGTGGTCGACGGCCGCGCCCAGCGACACGCCCGGTTGCAGGTTGAAGGAGATCGTCACTGCCGGCAGCTGGCCCTGGTGGTTTACGGTCAGCGCCTGCGTGGTGCGGCGCACGGTGGTGAAGGCATCCAGCGGCACCAGGCGCGCGGCCTCGCCGCTGCCGGCCTGCACATGCAGGCGTGACAGCTGCGAGGGATCGGCCTGGAAGTCCTTGGCCAGCTCCAGGATCACCTGGTACTGGTTGGCGGCGCCGTAGATCGTCGATATCTGGCGCGCGCTGAAAGCGCTCTGCAGCGCATCTTCCACCTGGGCAAAGCGCAGGCCGAGCGCGGCCAGGCGATCGCGGTCCACCTCCAGCACCAGGGTCGGGCTGCCGATATTGAGGTTGCTGGCGACGTCGACAAAGCCGGGCAGCTCGCGCACCTGGCCCAGTAGCACCTCGGCCCATTCGTAGAGCTCGACGATGTCAGTGCCGGTAAGCGTGTACTGGTACTGCGCCGAGGTGAGCTGGCCGCCGATGCGGATCGCCGGCGGATTCTGCAGCGACACGCGCAGGCCTTCGATAGTGGCCAGCTTCGGACGCAGCTGCGCCACCACCTCGTCGGCGCTGAGCTCGCGCTCTGCGCGAGGCTTCAGCGTAATGAACATCGTCCCGGTATTGGCGGTGGGGCGCGAGCCGCCCGCGCCCACGGTGGAGTTGAAGGCCTGCACGTTGGGGTCCTGCGCCACGATGGCGGCGGCCTCGCGCTGGCGCGCCACCACGCTGGCAAACGAGGCATCCTGGGCGCCCTCGGTAAAGGCGATGATCTGGCCGCTGTCGCCACCCGGCAGGAAGTCGCGCGGCGTTTGCGTGTACAGGGCGCCGGTGAGCAGCAGCGTGCCGAGGAAGACGCCGCCCATCAGGCGCGGCCGCGCCAGCGTCCAGTCCAGCGAGCGCTCATAGGCGCCCTGCAAGCGGTGGAACTGCGCTTCGCTCCAGTCGAAGACGCGCGATGGCTTCTGTTCGCCGTGCGGCTTCAGGTAGCGGCTGGCCAGCATGGGCGTGAGGGTCAGCGACACCAGGCCCGAGACCAGGATGGCGGCGCAGATGGTGACCGCGAACTCGTGCAGCAGGCGGCCGACGATGCCGCCCATGAACAGCACCGGGATGAACACGGCGATCAGCGACAGCGTCATCGAGATGATGGTGAAGCCGATCTCGCGCGAGCCCTTGAGCGCTGCCTGCCAGGGTGTCTCGCCGCGCTCCACGTGGCGCACGATGTTCTCCAGCATGACGATGGCGTCGTCGACCACGAAGCCCACCGCCAGCGTCAGCGCCAGCAGCGACAGGTTGTCCAGGCTGTAGCCCAGCATGTGCATGAAGGCAAAGGTGCCGATCAGCGAGATGGGCAGCGCCAGCGCCGGAATCAGTGTCGCCGACAGGTTGCGCAGGAAGAGCATGATCACCAGCACCACCAGGAAGGCGGCCAGCAGCAGCGTGAACTGCACGTCGACGATGGAGTGGTGGATGGGCTCGCTGCGGTCGTAGAGCACGTCCAGCTGGATGCCGGCCGGCAGGTTGGCCTGGAAGGCGGGCAGCACCTCGCGGATGCGCTGCACCATGGCGACGGTGTTGGCGCCCGGCTGCCGCTGCACGGCCAGGGTGATGGCGCGCTTGTCGCGGAACCAGGTGGCGACCTTCTCGTTCTCGACGCCGTCCACCGCGCGCGCCACGTCGTTCACGCGCACCGGCGCGCCGTTGCGCCAGGCCACCACCACGCCCTCGTATTCGGCGGCCGTGGTGAGCTGGCCGTTGGTGCGGATGGCGACGGCCTGCGCCGCGCCTTCGAAGCTGCCCACGGGCTGGTTGACGTTGGCGTCGCGGATGGCGCCCTGCAACTCGTCCAGGCCGATGCCGCGCGCGAGCAGGCGGTCGGGGTCGGCCTGGATGCGCACGGCCTTTTTCTGCGCACCGAACACGTTCACCTGGGCGACGCCGGGCAGCGTGGACAGGCGCTGCGCGAGCTGGGTCTCGGCGTATTCGTTGACGGTGGTGGCCGGCAGCGTCTCCGAGTACATCGCGATAAAGAACACCGGCGAGTCGGCCGGGTTCACCTTGCGGAAGGAGGGCGGCGCCGGCATGCCCGGCGGCAGCCGGCGCGCGGCGGCGGAGAGCGCGGCCTGCACGTCCTGCGCGGCGGCATCGATGTCACGGTCCAGGCTGAACTGCAGGGTGATGCGGGTATTGCCCTGCGAACTCACCGAGGTCATGGAGTCCAGGCCGGCAATGGTGGAGAACTGGCCTTCCAGCGGCGTCGCCACCGACGCGGCCATGGTCTCCGGCGAGGCGCCCGGCAGGCTGGCCGTCACCGCCACCGTGGGGAAGTCGACGTTGGGCAGCTCGCTCACCGGCAGCAGGCGGTAGGCGGCCAGGCCAAAGACCACGAACGCTGCCATCAGCAGCGTGGTCATGACCGGGCGACGGATGCAGAGCTCGGGCAGGTTCATGGGCGCGGGGCCTCATTCGCGGCGCCTTTCGCCGCGTCTGGCGCGGGCTCCTTGCTGGCGCTGTTCACGTGCTCCGAGGCAGGGAGGCGAGCGCTGCTGGCGGCAGGCTCCACGGCGGTCTCGCCCCTGGCTTCAACGGCGGCGTTTTTTTCCGGCGCATCGTCGGAGCGCGGGTCGCCCTGGACCTTCACCGCGGTGCCCGAGGACAGGCGCAGGAAGCCGCCGCTGACCACGCGCTCGCCCGCGCGCAGCCCGCTCGCCACCACCGCCACGTCGGGCCGCATGTCGCGCACGCGAATGTCGCGCAGCTCGGCCTTGCCATCGGCGCCCACCACGAACACCGTGCTGCGCTCGTCGCGCTGCTGCACCGCGGTGGCGGGCACCGTGAGTACGCCCGTGAGCGTGTCGAGGGTCAGCGCGACCTTCACGTAGGCGCCCGGCGTCAGTCGCTCGTCGGCGTTGGCGAAGGTGGCCTTGACGCGGATGGTGCCGCTGCCGGTATCGACGGCGTTGTCGACAAAGTCGGCAAAGCCCTGCAAGCGCAGGCCGGCATCGTGCTCGCTGCCCAGTGTGAGCGGCAGGCGGCCACCGCGGCGCAGCGGCGCCACATAGCCCAGGTAGCGGTCGGGCAGGGCAAAGGCTACCTGCACCGGGCGCAGGCGGTTGACCACCGCCAGCACCGTGGCGTTGGCCTGCACTGAGGCGCCCGGCGAGATCAGGCGACCGCCGACGCGACCGGCAAACGGCGCGCGCACCACGGTATAGGAAAGCTGCAGCCGCGCCGCCTCCAGCGCGGCGCGCGAAGCCTTCACGGTGGCGGCGAGGGCGGCGACCTGGGTGCGGGCGGTACGCAGCGCCTCCTCGGATACATAGTTCTTGTCCTTGAGCGCCTCGTTGCGCGCCAGGATGCTGCGTGCGTTGGCGAGCTCGGCGTCGTCGCGGGCCAGCGCGGCCTCGGCCTGGCCCAGGCGGGCGCGCAGCTCGGCGTCATCCAGGCGCAGCAGCACGTCGCCCGCGGCCACCGCCTCACCCTCGCGCATCGGCACCGCCGCCACCTGGCCATCGACACGGGCGCGCAGGGTGACGGTGTCCAGCGGCACCACCTGGCCCACGGTCTCGAACACCAGCGGCACATCACGCACGGTGACGGGGGCCACCTGCACGGATACCACCTTGGGGCCACCGCCCTTGGCGCCGGCGGCCGGGCGCAGCGCCAGATAGAGGGCGGCGGCCAGGACGAGGAGGACGAGGGCAGGCAGGAGGAGGCGCCGGGAGAGCATGGGTGTCGGGATCCTTGACGGGTCAGGGGCCGTGTCGGTCGGCCGGAAGGGTCAGGCGAGGACTGTAACGTGAACGCCGCCCGTCATTAAGTAACAAGTCCGTGACAGACGAGTGGCAGAGGGCCGGCTCCCACTATCGCCCGCTTGACCCGGGGGCAGCGGCGGACGACAAAGGCCGGGTGGCCACGGCCACCGGGCGGGCCAGGACGGCCGGTCCCGCAGTCCCAAGGAGAGGATGCCATGCCCCGCCTGTTGCCCGCCCTGTTCGCGGCTCTCGCCGCGCTGGCGGTCCCGCCTGCCGTTGCCGATTCCCTGGTCCGCTGCACCGCGCCCGGCGGCCAGGTCACCTGGTCCAACGTGGGTTGCGCCGCCAGCGAACGCGCCGAGCCGCTCAAGGTGGCGCCCCGGCCCAATGTGGTCGACAGCAGTGGCCTGCGCGACTGGGCCAGGCGCAGCCCCGCCCGGCGCGAGAGCGCGGTCGAGGCCCGCACCCGGGAACGCGCTGCGGCGACCGCCCGGCCCGTGAAGGTGCGCGACGCCATCGCCTGCGAGAACGCGCAGCGCGACTACCGCTTCGAGGCCGGCTACCGCGGGCCCCGGCGCGGTGGCATGGGGGCCCTGCGCGACGAGGTGAAGCGCGCCTGCGGCAGCTGAAGTCCGCCTGTCGCCCGGGGCGCGCCCGCCCTGGCCGCCGTCGCCAGAGCGGGCCAGGCCGGCTGCGACACCCGCCGGCCGCCCCGATATAATGCCGCCCGATTCCCCGCCGGCCGGCGGGCTCCTCTGCGCATGGCGGGACCTCACCCTTGACTCCTTTTGATGTCGTGATCCTCGGCGGCGGCGCCTCCGGCCTGATGTGCGCGCTCGCCGCCGGCCAGCGCGGCCGCCGTGTGCTGGTGCTGGACGCCAGCAACAAGATCGGCAAGAAGATCCTGATGTCCGGCGGCGGCCGCTGCAATTTCACCAACCTGCACATCGAACCCGAGTGCTACCTCTCCGCCAACCCGCACTTCTGCATCTCCGCGCTGGAGCGTTACACCCAGTGGGACTTCATCGCGCTGGTGGACAAGCACCGCATCCCCTGGCACGAGCGCCAGCACGGCGAGCTGTTCTGCAACGAGTCCGCCAAGGACATTCTGGCCCTGCTGGTGAGTGAGTGCGAGCAGGCCCGCGTGCGCATCCAGACGCACTGCGAGATCCAGGCGGTGACGGCGACCGGACAGGACCAGCAGCGCTTTGCCATCCGCACCAGCAAGGGCGAGTTCTCCGCGCAGTCGCTGGTGGTGGCCACCGGCGGCCTTTCCATTCCCACCATGGGCGCCAGCGGCCTCGGCTACGAGCTGGCCCGCCAGTTCGGCCTGCCGCTGCTGCCGACCCGTGCCGGCCTCGTGCCCTTCATGTTCAGCGACGCCTTCAAGGCCGTCTCCGAGCGCCTCTCCGGACTCGCCGTGGACGTGGTGCTGAGCACGGAGCAGCAGGCCTTCAGCGAGGCCGTGCTGTTCACCCATCGCGGCCTGAGCGGGCCCGCCGCGCTGCAGCTGTCCAACTACTGGTGGCCGGGCCAGCCCATCGCCGTCAACCTGCTGCCCGAGCTTGATGTACTGCCCTGGCTCAAGCAGCAGAAGAAGGCGCATCCGCGCTCCCTGCTGCGCACCCAGCTGGCGCCGCTGCTCGCCAAGAGCCTGGTGCAGGAGTTGCAGACGTTGCTGTGGCCGGCGCGGGCGGAGACCGCCCTGGCGGAGTTTCCCGACGCGGCCTTGCAGGTGATTGCCGAGGGCCTGTCGCACTGGACGCTGAAGCCCTCCGGCACCGAGGGCTACCGCACCGCCGAGGTCACCCTGGGCGGCGTCGACACCCAGGCCTTGTCCTCGCGCACCATGGAAAGCAAGACGCAGCCGGGGCTGTACTTCATCGGCGAGGTGGTGGACGTCACCGGCCATCTGGGCGGCTTCAACTTCCAGTGGGCGTGGGCATCGGGGCAGGCGGCGGGGCAGGTGGTCTAGGCGGAGGTTGGCGGGCACGGCCGGGGGCGAGGGACTTCTCTGCCGTGCCCAGGGGAGGGCAGAGCTCAAAAAAACAGCGGCAGCTGTCGTGACGTGCCCGCTGGCCGGCGTCCCCCATGCCGGGAAACGCGCGAGCAGGCAGAGCGCAAGCGCACCTGCGGGAGCGGGCGGCGGCGCCGCGAGGAGACCTATTTTTCGTTTAGCTTCAGAAGCTGACGATTTCTTGAGCAGCGATATGGTGCGCCAGGCGGGATTCGAACCCACGACCCCTGCCTTCGGAGGGCAGTACTCTATCCAGCTGAGCTACTGGCGCATGTAGAGAGCCCGGAAACGAGCGTCGCCGGGGAGGCGCATGATAGCTAGGGTTGTCGGGGCAGTCCACGGATAGCGGGGCTGAATCTTGCGGGCCCGGCCGCCGTCCCGGTGGCGCCCGCAATCTGGCGCTTCCGGACCTCACGCTCCGGCGCGCCGTCGCCGGAACAGCCGCGCGACCCAGGGCCCTGGGTCGGCGGCCACCCCCTGCCGGAGCCGGCCGTCAGGCCGAGGACGGACCTTTCCGCTGGCGGCGCGCCGCCAGGCAGGCCAAACGCCCATTCGAGCCTAATTCCAGAACCCCTCCGTATAAATACGTCTTTTCAGGGGTAGTCATTTCGCGTATCAATCCTTAAGTGTGACCCGGTCGGATTATTGCGGGGATTACGGATTGGCGTTGGGCGAAAGCAGGACTAGCGTTAATGCAGAGTTACGCAGAGCGCGGCGCTAGTGGAAGTGGTCCTGGAAGAAGGCATCGAGCTCGCCGTCGTACTGGTCGATGGAGTACAGGGTGTCGGCCGCCAGCAGGTCCAGCAGGATGATGGCGTTGACGCTGGAGTCGCGGTCGGCGGCGGCGCGCAGGCGGTTGGCCATGCCCTGGTTGACCTGGCGCAGGTTGCGGTAGGTGGCGCGCAGGCCGTCCAGCTCCCAGTCCGGCTCAAGTCCGCGCTGCTTGCGCAGGTGCTGGGCGAGCAGGTAGGTCCCGAGCGAGCGGTAGATGGTTTCGTCGGAGGTGCTGAAGGGCCAGTGGAACCAGGCCATGGCCTTGAGCGGCAGCGTGTGTGGGCAGCCCGACGTGGCACTGACGGCCCCGAGCAGGGCGCCGGCGGCGCGCTGGATGGTGGTCGCCTGCCGGATTTCGCGGCCGCGCCAGTGCACGACCGCCTCGACCTCCTCATAGGAGGCGATGTCGGAGAGCCGGGCCACCGGTTCGCGCAAGGCCACGGCAAAGGGGCAGCTGGTCGTGGTTTCCACGGACAGCGGGCAATGGCGGCATTGATGGAAGTCCAGCCGGGTCCATTCCGGCAGGTCGGCAACGGGTGGAGCGGGTTCGGTGTTGAGCATGACCTTGTGCTCGACGGTACGCCCATCCGGGAAGTGGAACTGATAGTGCAGCACTAGCGCTTTCGATTGACTGTCGCTCATGGTCGGCATCGTGGCAGTGGGAGAGGTTTTGGCAAGGATGCGGCGGGAAATCTCCGCTCACAATTTGCCGAAAAATTTCGTGTATCGAAGCATCGGTGACTACCGGTCTTAAAATACAGGATTCGAATAAGAAATGAACGGATTGCATATGCGGCTCGTCGCCGCGCTGATCGATAGCCTGGATGTCGGCGTCATCCTGATGGATCAGGAGCAGACCATCCATTTCTGGAACGCCTTTGTCACCCGCGTATCGGGGCGCTCCCTGCAGGCCGCCCTGAACGCGCCGTTTGCCGACGCCTTTCCCGACGCCGACCGCGACTGCCTGGGCTATCTGATGGCCGAGGTCGATGGCCCCTGCCACGGTCCGCGCATGATCTGGGTCGATGTGGAGCACCTGGTGCGACTTGGCTTCCAGCGCGCATCGGGCGACGAAACGCTGTTGCAGAGCGCGCTCATGGTGGCCTGCGGCACGGAAACGCAGCCGGTATATGCACTGGTGCTCTGCGATGTAAGCGATGCCCTGCAGGTCGGCGCACAGGTGGAGGCGGCGCTGCAGGCGCTGGGCGAGCCCGGGGGAGACCGGCTCAAGGGCCAGATGGAGGCGGTCAGCAGCCGCATGCTGCAGACCGAGAAGATGGCCGCCATCGGCCAGCTCGCCGCCGGTGTCGCGCACGAGATCAACAACCCGGTCGGCTATGTCTTTTCCAATCTGAAGGCCCTGGGCAGCTATGTCCAGGATCTGCTGCGCATTGTCGATGCCGTGGACACCGCCAGCCGGGTCGAAGATCTCGCGGAGCTGAAGCGAAGCCTGGATTACGACTACATCCGCAATGACGTCGGCTCCTTGCTTCGTGAGTCCGAAGAGGGCATCGAGCATGTCAAGAACATCATCGGCGCGCTCAAGGATTTCTCGCGCCTCGACGAAGACCGGTCGCAATCGGTCGACCTGCAGCGCGGCTTCGAAACCACCCTCAACGTGGTCAATAACGAGCTCAAGTACAAGGCTGAGCTGATCAAGGAGTACGGGGTGTTGCCGCTGGTGGAGTGCAATCCCTCGCAGATCAACCAGGTGGTCATGAACCTGCTGGTCAATGCCGCGCATGCGATCGAGACGTTTGGCCGCATCACGCTGCGTTGCGGCCACGAGGGCGAGTGGGTGTGGCTGGAGGTCGAGGACACCGGCAAGGGCATCGACGCCGCCACCCTGAACCGGATCTTCGAACCCTTCTTCACCACCAAGCCGGTCGGCAGCGGCACCGGGCTGGGCCTGTCGGTTTCCTACAACATCGTGCAGAAGCACCATGGCCGGATCGAGGTGGCGAGTCAGGTGGGGGCGGGGACGCGCTTTCGCGTCTGGCTGCCGGTCCGCCAGCCCGTGGCGGCCGAGGCGGCGACCGCGGGCACGGCCGGATGAGCGTCGCCGGCGCAGCAACGCCACGCCACGAATTATTTGCCGGACAATGATGTCCTAACGGAGAGCGTAATGGTCAAGATCCAGTTGCTGGACGATGAGCCGAATATCCTGTCGGCCTTGCAGCGCGTGCTGCGGCGGGAGCCGGATTGGACAGTGCATGCCTTTACTGATCCGCAGGAGGCGCTGAGCGCACTGGCCGAGAACCAGTACGCGGTGATCATCTCCGACTATCAGATGCCGGGCCTGGACGGGGTGACGTTCCTGCAGTTTGCCAAGCAGTCGCAGCCGCATGCGGTGCGCATGATCCTGAGCGCGCATGGCGATCGCGACTCCATGATGCATGCCATCAACAAGGCCGAGATCTACCGTTTCCTGCCCAAGCCCTGGGACGAATACGAGCTGCGCACGACGTTGCGCTCGGCCATTGACCTGCACCTGCTGCGCTCGGAGAACCAGCGCCTGCTGGCACAGGTGCGGGAGCAGGCGGCGGAGTTGCAGCGCCAGCAGCAGGAGCTGCTGCGTCTGGAGGCGGAGCACCCCGGGCTGACGCGGGTGCACCGGGATGCCGACGGGGCGGTGCTGCTCGACGGCTTCGGGGACGAGTAGTCCGTCATGGAGGACTACTCGGCGGCGGAGCAGAAGCTGACCCTCAAGGTGGTCTATTACGGGCCGGCGCTAAGCGGCAAGACCACCAACCTGATGCAGTTGCACGGACAGCTGCGTCCGCAGCGCAAGGGCGAGCTCATGGTGATGGAGACGCGTGACGACCGCACGCTGTTCTTCGATGTGCTGCCGATCGGACTGCGCAGTGCCAGTCTCGACTTGCGCCTCAAGATCTACACGGTGCCGGGACAGGTCCAGCACGACAGCACGCGCAAGGCGGTGCTGTCGCGCGTCGATGGCCTCATTTTCGTGGCGGACTCGCAAGCCCGCCAGCAGGAGAACAACGCCACGTCCTTCGATAACCTGGCCGATAACCTGCAGAAGGTGGGGCTCGATATCGAGGCGGTGCCGCTGGTCGTGCAATTCAACAAGCGTGACGCCCCGGATGCCGTCAGCGAGGAGGACCTGCTGCAGCGCTGGCGGCACACGCCCTGGGCGCCCGTCAGCCTCGCCTCGGCCCTGCACGGGCAGGGCGTGGTGGAAACCTTTCGGGTGCTGCTGGAACGCCTGTATCCGCGCCTGGACACGGCGTACGGCCTGGCGCTGCAGCACGGTATCAGCGCCACCGACTTCGTGCAGGGCCTGAGTGCGGTCGCGGGAGAGGGCGATGCAAAACTTTCATGACGACCCGCACCTGGCGGAGCTGCTGGCGCCGGACAAGCTGGCGCAGCTGACGACACTGCTGCAGCAGCTGGCGGAGCTGCCGGTACAGGTCAGTGATCGCCCCGTGCCGGGCGCGAGCGCGGTGGAATTCAACCTGGCGCCGCTGGCCTGGCTGCAGTGCCCGTCTCCGGCGCGGCAACAGGCGGCCGCGCGCCTGCTGGAGTTCGTCCTGCACTACGTGGGCAAGTACCGGCTTGCCGCCAATATGTACCGCGACAGCACCGAGGAAAGCTTTGACGAGCTGCAGCGCCAGAACGAGGCCTTGCGCGTCTCCGAAGAGCGCTACCGGGAGCTGTCGCGGCAGTTGCAGGAGCGGGTGCAGCAGCAGGTCAGCGTCATCGAGCATGCCCAGCAGCACCTTTACGAGAGTGCGCGCCTGCGTTCCATCGGTCAGCTGGCGGCCGGCGTCGCCCACGAGATCAATAATCCGGTCGGCTTCATTTCCAGCAATCTCCAGGTGGCGGAAGAATATGTGGAGGAGCTGGCGCGCCTGCCCGGCACGGCGCCGGTGGCGGACCTGTTGCGCGACTTCCGCGCCCTGATCGCCGAGTCCGCCAGCGGCGTGCAGCGCATCGCCGCCATCGTGGCCGACCTCAAGACCTTCTCCAATATCGACCGTGCGGAGTTCATCGCCTGTGACCTCAACCAGTTGCTGGTGGCGGCCTGCAACCTGCTGCAGGCCGAGTACGCCCAGCAGCTGGTCATCGAGCGGCAGCAGGCCGACCTGCCGGTGCTGACCGGTTACCCGGCGCGGCTGTCCCAGGCCCTCTACAACGTACTCGACAATGCCGCCCGCGCGCTGGGCCCGGGCGGCCGGATCCGGGTCCTGTCGGCGCGGACGCCCGAAGGCGTGGAGCTTCGTATTGCGGACGACGGCTGCGGTATTCCGGCGGCGGTGCAGCCGCGTATTTTCGATCCCTTCTTTTCCACCCGTGGCGTGGGGGGCGGCATTGGCCTGGGGCTCACCGTCGCGCGCGACATCGTGCTGGCGCACGACGGCGACATCCGCGTCGAGAGCGAGGATGGGCGTGGCACAACGGTAATCCTGCACTTTCCGGTGCGCTGAGGAGGCGACATGGTCAAACGCTACGCACCGCTGTTTCTCGGGCCCGCGGCCGACGCGGCGCCGGAGGCGCCCGTTCCCGCTGCCCCGGCGCAGGCCTATCGGGTCCTGCTCGTGGACGACGACCCCAATGTGCTGGCGGCGTTGCGTCGGGTCTTCCGCTGGGAAAACTACGAGCTGTTGCTGGCGCACCATGGCGAGGAGGCCCTGCGGCTGCTGGAGGCCGGCCCTCCGGTGCACCTGGTGATCAGCGACTACATGATGCCGGGCATGACCGGCAGCGATTTGCTGGGCCGCATTCGCGAGCGCTGGCCCGACACCATCCGCATCATGCTGACGGGGCAGGCCAATACCGAGGCGGTGATGGGCTCGGTGAAGGAGGGCGCGGTCTACCGGTTTATCCTCAAGCCCTGGAATGACGACGACCTGCGCCTGTCCACGGCGCTCGCGCTCGAGCAATACGAACTGATGCAGCGCAACCGCGCCCTGGAGCGGGAAAACCGCAAGCAGCAGGGCGAGCTGGAGGCCATCGGCAAGGCGGCGGGCGTCAATCGCAGCCAGCTTGCCATCCTGTTGCACAAGCGGGGCCTGCTCTCCGCGCAGCAGGTCCAGCAACTGCACCGGGAGATGCAGGCCAGCAAGAGCTCCGTCATGCAGCAGTTGCTGCGCCACGACTGGCTGGATGGCCAGAAGGTCTACCAGCTGTTGCGCCAGGACCTGATGCTGGAGGAAGTCGACCTGCGCGAGCTGCAGGTCGATGCGTCGCTGCTGGCGCTGGTGCCGCAGCAGGTGTGCATGCGCAACCTGGTGCTGCCGGTGCGACTGGCGGGCAAACGCCTGCGCCTGGCCATGGTGGATCCGCTCGACATGGGGCTGATCGAAGAGCTTGGCTTCATCACCGGACTCACCATCCATCCGCTGCTGTGCGAGCTCGGCCAGATGCATGCCAAGCTCGGCGAAACCTTTGGCGACGTCAGCGCCAGCCTCGAGGACATCAACTCGGTGGTGGACAACCGTGATCCCTACGAGAGCATCGAGGTGGTCATTGACGATGACGAAGGACCCGAGAGCCTCGAGCAGTTGCTGGGCGGCTCCCAGGAACCCTCCGCGGTGCGCCTGGCCAATGCCATCATCCTGGAGGCGCTGCGCCTGGGCGCCAGCGATATCCATATCCATCCCCACACCCGTCATGTGGTGGTGCGCTACCGCATCGATGGCGTGTTGCAGGACAAGCTGCATATCCCGAGCGCGCTGCTGTCGGCGCTGGTGTCCCGCATCAAGGTGATGTCGGAGCTCGACATCACGGAGCGCCGGCGTCCCCAGGACGGCCGCATCACGGTCAAGGCTCCCATGCGCATCGTCGACCTGCGCATCTCCACCCTGCCCACCATCAACGGCGAGAAGATCGTGATGCGCGTGCTGGAGCGACAGTCCGCGGCGCAGTCGCTGGAGGGGCTTGGGCTGTCGGCGCATAACTTCCAGCGCCTGCTGCATGTGGTCAACCGGCCGCAGGGCATCATCCTGGCCACCGGTCCGACCGGCAGCGGCAAGACCACTACCCTGTTTGCGCTGCTGCAGCACGAGGCGTCCTCGGCCAAGAACTACGTCACCATCGAGGACCCGGTGGAGTTCCACGTGGACCTGGCCGGCCAGGTGCCCGTGCGCGAACGCATCGGCCTCAGCTTTGCCAGCATCCTGCGCGCCATCCTGCGCCAGGATCCCGATGTCATCCTGCTGGGCGAGATCCGCGACCAGGAAACGGCCGAGGTGGCCTTCCATGCCGCGCTGACCGGCCACATGGTGTTCTCGACCCTGCACACCAACTCGGCGGCAGCGACGGTGGCCCGCTTGCAGGACCTTGGGCTCAAGCCCTACATCCTGGCGGCGGCGCTGGAGGCCATCATTGCCCAGCGTCTGGTGCGGCGGATCTGTCCGCATTGCCGCGAGCGGATCCAGCCCGATGCCCGCCTGCTGAAGAGCCTGGGCGAGAGTTTCCTGGACCCGGGGCAGGAGTATTACCGCGGCCAGGGCTGTTCGCAGTGCAGCGGCGGCTACAAGGGGCGCATCGGCATCCATGAGGTGCTGACCATGAACGACGCCGTGCGCGACGCGATCGCCGAAGGGGTTAGCGCCATCCAGCTGCAGGCGGTGGCGCGCTCACGCGGCATGGCCTCGCTGCTGGACGACGCCAGGGAAAAGCTGCAGCAGGGGCTCACCACGGTCGAGGAAGTGCTGCGCGTGCTGGGTCCCCAGGAGTATTCCGAATGAAGGCCGGCAACGGCGGAACAGGCGGGTCGGTGCCGACGGCATTCGACAGTGGCCGGTGGCAGGCGGCGGGAGCAGATCATGACGGCTGAGATGTCGCTGCAGCTGCTGCAGCGCAGCGTGGAATCCACTTATAACGGGATCGTGATCTGCGATGCCCGGCAGCCGGATCTGCCCATCATCTATGTCAACCCGGCCTTCGAGCGCATGACGGGCTATACGCTGGCGGAGGTGCGCGGACGCAATTGCCGCTTCCTGCAGCCGGAGGCGATCGACCTGCCGGAGCTGGAGGAGCTGCGCACCGGCCTGCGCGAGCAACGCGACATTCATGTGGTGCTGCGCAATTGCCGCAAGAACGGCGAATTGTTGTGGAACGAGTTGTTCATTTCCCCGGTGCTGGATGCCGAGGGCGAGACCACCCACTTCGTGGGCGTGCTGAATGACGTCACCGAGCAGCGCCGCTACGAGTCGGAGCTGATGTTCACCATCAACCACGACGTGCTGACGGGCCTGCCCAACCGCAGCTTGCTGGAGGACCGCCTGGCGCAGGCCTGCAGCATGGCGCGCCGCTACCGCAAGCGTCTGGCCGTGTTGTTCATCGATCTGGACGGTTTCAAGCCCATCAACGATTCCATGGGGCACAACATCGGGGACCAGCTGCTGGTGGAGGTGGCCGGCCGCCTGAGCCAGCAGGTGCGGGTCGGCGACACCGTGGGACGCATGGGCAGTGACGAGTTCATCGTGCTGCTGTCGGATCTGGACAGCGAGGCGTCCGTGGTCGACGCCGCCGAGCGGCTGATCCGGATCCTGGCCCAGCCCTATGTCTTCGACGGCGGCGCCGTGCATGTGACGGCCAGTATCGGTATCACCCTCAGTGATGGCCAGCTGGAGCATTCCGCCCAGCTGATTCAGCAGGCGGACCTGGCCATGTTCAAGGCCAAGCAGGCGGGGCGCAACAACTACCAATGGTTCACCGACGACCTTGACCACGAGGTGGTCGAGCGCCTGGCCCTGCGCAATGAGCTGCGCCGGGCGATCCAGGACAGCGCGCTCGAGCTCTACTACCAGCCCCAGGTCGATGGCCGCAGCGGTCGCGTCACGGGCATCGAGGCCCTGCTGCGCTGGCAGCACCCGACACGGGGCTTCATTCCGCCGCTGGAGCTTATCCACGCCGCGGAAGACGCCGGGCAGATCATCTTCCTCAGCCTGTGGGTGCTGGAAGCCGCCTGCCGCTTCAATCGCCGGCTGGCGGAACGCGGGTTGGCGGACCTTGTCGTGGCGGTGAATATTTCCGCGGTTTTCTTCAAGCGCGGCGATTTCGTGGAGTCCATCGGGGCGGTGCTGTCCCGTACCGGCATGCCCGCTGCCTTGCTCGAGCTCGAGATCACCGAGTCGGTTTTCCTGGATGAAACCGAGAGCGCCATCGCCACCTTGCGCGCGCTCAAGGAGCTTGGCGTGCGCATTGCCATTGACGATTTCGGGACCGGCTTCTCCAGCCTCAGCAGCCTCAAGCGACTGGCCATCGACCGGGTCAAGGTGCATCAGTCCTTTATCAAGGACATCATCAGCGACCGGCATGACGCGAACATCACCCAGGGCATCATTTCCATGGCGCACCACTTGCGCCTGGAAGTCGTTGCCGAGGGCGTGGAGACCGAGGCGCAGTATTTTTTCCTGCGCAAGATCCAGTGCGACGTCTTCCAGGGCTATTTCCTGGGGCGGCCCCTGCCGGCCGACGAGATCGTGCGTTTCCTGGGCGATCGTCCCGCCGTGGCCACTCTGCAGTCGGGCGGGGAGGTGCGGCGCCCGACACTGCTGTTGCTGGATGACGAGCCGAATGTCCTGCGCGCCCTGGGCCGGCTGCTGCGGCGGGATGGCTACGAGATCCTCATGGCGAACCGCGCAGAGGAGGCCTTTGAAATTCTTGCTCGCAACGAGGTGCAGGTCATCATCACCGACCAGCGCATGCCGGAAATGTGCGGGACGGAATTCCTGAGCCGGGTAAAGGGCCTGCATCCGGACACCGTGCGCATCGTGCTGTCCGGCTATACCGACCTCAGCACGGTGACGGAGGCCATCAACCAGGGCGCGGTGTACAAGTTCCTGTTGAAGCCCTGGGATGACGAGGCCCTGCGCGCGGTGGTGGCGGAGGCCTTCCGGTACTGGAGCGAGAACGGCAAGGGGCGCGCGGCGAGAGACTGATCCTGGCGGCGCCGGGGCGCGCGTCAGCCCACCACGCTCAGCGTCGAATACCCCACCCCCGGCGCCTTCTGCACCAGGATCTGCACCGGAATGCGTTCCTTCATCGCCTCGATATGGCTGATCACGCCAATCATCTTGCCGCTGGCATTCAGGCTGTCCAGCGCGTTCAGCGCCACCTCCAGGGTGTCGCTGTCCAGCGTGCCGAAGCCTTCGTCCAGGAATAGCGAGTCGATGGACGTCCTGTGGCTGACCAGGTCCGATAGCGCCAGCGCCAGCGCCAGGCTGACCAGAAAGCTCTCGCCACCGGAGAGGGTGCGGGTATCGCGCGCGAGGTCGCCATGCCAGCTATCCACGATCTCCAGCGCCAGCTCGCTGCCACTGCGACGGCGCAGCACATAGCGCGGCTGCAGGCGCTGCAGCTGGCGGTTGGCCAGCAGCAGCAGGTGATCGAGCGTGAGGCCCTGGGCAAAGCGCCGGTACTTCTTGCCGTCGGCGGAGCCGATCAGGCCGTTGAGGCGCTGCCAGAGATCGACATCCGCCTGGAGCTGCCCGACTTCGGCCAGGAGGCCGGCCTGTTCCTGGCGTAGCGCGGCGTCTTTCTTCAGGCGCTCACCCAGCTCGCCCTGCTGCAGCAGCAGTTGTCGCTCTTCCGCGCCCAGCGCCTGCTCCGTGTCGCGCAGCGTGGCTGCATCCTCCGCCGCCAGCGGCCGCTCGGCCAGCTGTCCGACCTTGCGCGTCGCCTCCTCCAGCAGTGTCTTGCTGCGCAGTTCATCGCGCAGCAGCGCCGTCTTCTGTTCGGTCAGGGCGGCGTGCGCCTCGGGCGACAGCAGCGCGGCCAGGAAGGCGGCTTCCTCCGCAAAGGGGCTGGCGGCCAGGGCCTGTGCATACGCGTCCGCCGCGTTCGCCTGTGCCGACAGCTGCACCTCTTGCTGTTGCTGCAGGGCCTCCCCCTCGCCGGCGAGCTGCCGCAGGCTGCCTTGCAGCATCTCCATGTCGCGGCGGCAGCGCAGCAGTTGCGCCGCCGCATCGGCCGCGGCCGTGTCGGGCAGTGCCGCACCGCCTTGCGCCTGCCAGTCGGCCTGCCACTGCGCGGCGGCCTGCTGCGCCTCCTCGGCCTGCTGCTGCAGCAGCGGCCGCTGCGCCTGGCACTGCGCCAGCTGCCTGGCCTGGGCGGCCCAGGCATCGCGCTCCTGGCGACGCGCGGCCAGCCAGGGGGCGGGATGCTCCGGCCAGGCATGGCCCGCGGCGGCCAGCGTGTCCGCCAGCGACGCCTGGTCCTGGGCGAGCGTGTCGCGCAGCGTGGCAAGCTGCTGCGTGCTGCGCTGCAGCGCCGCCGTCAGCGCCGCCGTGTGCTGGGTGGCGAGGGCCCGCTTTCCCTCCAGGTCCGCGGCCTGCTGTTCCGCCTGCCGCTGCTGCTGCAAGGCGGTATCGGCCTGGCCACGCCGGCGCGTGATGTCGTTCATGAGCTGCGTGGCGGCAGCTTGCGCTTCGTGATTCTGCGCGATCAGTGCAGCGACGGTCGCCAGGGTGCAGGACGGCAGGTGCAGCTCCGTCCTCGACTTCTGCTGTGCGGCGTCGTTGGCCGCCAGCGCCTGTTCCTTGTCGCGGCGCTGCTCGCCGAGGATTTTCAGTTCCGCCGCCAGCGTGGCGACGGCATCGCGTGCGGCGCTGCCCTGTTCGCGCAGGGCTTCGCGCTCCTGTTCCCTGGCGCGCAGCGCGCGCTCGGTGTCGGAAGGATCGCAGGCCGCATAGGCGGCCACCGCGGGATGCGTTTCCGATCCGCAAAGCGGGCAGGGGTCGCCGTCCACCAGCGCCGCGCGATGCGACTCCAGTGACTGGAGGCGTTGCTCCAGCGCCAGACGCGCGGCCTTGTCGCGGATCTGCTCCTCCAGTGCCCGCCACGCCGCCTGCAGCGTCTCGTGCGTAGTCACTTGCACAGCGTGCAGCGCCGACTTGTGCGCGTCCGTTTGCTGCAGCGCGTCCAGTCCCTGCCGCAGCGTGCTTTCCTCGCCCAGAAGCGACTGCAGCCGGTCCAGCGCCTGACCTTGCGCGATCAGCTGCTGCCAGTGCTGGCGGAGGTCGTCGTCCTCGCGGCCGGCCAGCAGCGCCTGCAGGGCCGCCGTGGCGGCCTCGCTGCCGCGACGCGTCTTGTCCAGTTCGAGCTGCTGCGCGGCCTGGCGCTCGCGCAGCGCCAGTTGGTCCTGTTCGCTGCGCGCCAGGTCCTGTTGCGCCAGCGCCAGCGCCTGCTCTTGTTCGCGCACCGCCGCTTCTTGCCGCGCCAGTTGCTCGAAGCGCGCCTCCCAGCCGCCCAGCTGCGCGTCGAGCTGGCCATGGGCGGCATGCTCCGCCTGATGGCGTTCGAGGCGCGTGATCGTCTCCTGCAGGCGGTCGAGCTCGGCCAGTCGCTCCCGCGCCACCTGCGCGGACAATTGCACCGTCTGCGCCAGTTGCGCGCCCAGGTCGGCGCGGGCCTGTGTCTGTCGCGTCTGGTTGCCGGCCCGCCGCTCGCCGCTGTGCTGCAGCGCCTGCGTCGCCTCGCGCAGCGCGACATGCAGCGGGCGCAGTGCCGCGGCCGGTTCGCTGGCCTCGAGCCGGGCCAGGGCCGGCGCCGCGGCGTCCAGGCATGCGATCGCCGCCTGATAGACCGCATGGGCGGCCGTATGCGCCGCCTCCGCCTGGTCGAGCGCGACGCGCCACTGCAGCTGCTCGCGTGTCTGCTTCAATCGAGTACCCAGCACCTGCTGGCGCAGCTGCAGGTCCGCCTGTTCCTGCTCCAGCGTCTGCCGTACGTCGTCGGAGAGCACGGCGAGCTGGCCCGCCTGGTCGCGCCGTCGCTGCAGCGCGTCTTCGGCTTGCTGCGTGCGCTGATAAGTCTGCTGCGAGATTCGGCTGTAGATGTCGGTGCCGGTCAGCTGCTCCAGCAGCTCGGAACGCTCGTTGGCATCGGCGTTGAGGAAGGCCGCGAAGCCGCCCTGCGCCAGTAGCATCGACTTGGTGAAGCGCTTGAAGTTGAGGCCGGTGATGGTCTCCACCTGCTGCAGCTTTTCGGTGGTCTTGTCGGCGAGGATGTGGCCGGCGGCGTCGGCCAGCTCCACCAGCGGCGGCTGCAGCTTGCCGTCGACCTTGCCGCGCGCGCGGTGCTGGCTCCAGAAGGCGCGGTAGGTCGCGCCCTTCACCTCGAAGCTGACTTCCGCCAGGCAGTCGGCGGTGTTGCGCGTCATCAGTTCGTTGCTGGCGGTGGAGATCGTGTCGAGGCGCGGCGTCTCGTGATAGAGCGCGAGACAGATGGCGTCCAGCAACGTGGTCTTGCCGGCGCCGGTGGCGCCGGTGATGGCGAAGAGACCGTTGTCGGCAAAGCAGGGCTGGGTGAAGTCGACTGCCCACTCGCCTTTCAGCGAGTTGAGGTTCTTGAGCCTGAGCTTGAGGATCTTCATGCCTCGGTCTCCTGCAGGTCGCTGAGCACCAGGCGGTGGCGCAGTTCCAGGGCCTGGCGCAGGCCGTCGTCCAGCGTCTCCGTCTCCAGGCGGTGGGCAAAGACCTGCTGCGGGTCGAGCTCGTCCAGTGTCTCGGGTGTGGCCTGCTGCCAGGGGCTGGCCTGCTGCACGCGCTCGCGCCGCGTGCGCAGGATCTCGATCGGCTTGCCCTCGATCAGGGCTTGCAGGCGTTCCTGCAGGTCGTTGAGGTAATCGTCCGTGGTGACCACGACTTCCGCCCACACCGGGCACTCCGGAGACGCGTCCACCCCGATCGAGGCGAACACCACCGCCAGCTCCTCCAGCGCGCCGCACAGGGAAACCAGGGGCTGGAAGACCGGTACCGGCAGTGGCGTGACGTGGTTGAGGCCGCTTCCGTCCAGTTCCACCAGCAGCACCTCTTTTTGCTGGCGTGCTTCATCGAAGCTGAGCGGGATCGGCGAGCCGCAATAGCGGATGTGGTCCAGGCCGCCCACTTTTTGCGGGCGATGGATGTGGCCGAGGGCAATGTAGTCGGCGGGCGGGAACTCGCTGGTGGGAAAGGCGGCGAGCGAGCCGACATAGATCTCCCGCACCGACTCACTGAGGCTGGCGCCGACCGTGGTCAGGTGGCCGGTGGCAACGATGGGCAGCGCTCGTCCCAGCGCCTCGCGCCGCGCCACCGCCTGCTGGTAGATCGTGTGGTAGTGGTGGCGGATGGCCGCCTGCAGGGCTTGCTGCTTTTCCTCCGCGCTCTGCCCGGCCTCGCTCAGCAGCACCTCGCGGGCGCGCAGGTAGGGAATGGCGCAGAGGATGGCGCCGGGCTCGCCGTCGCGGCCCGGGAGGACGATGACCTGGTCGTCGAGGAGGGCGGTCACGCCCGGCACGACGTGGGCGCCGAGCTTGCTGAACAGCGTGCGGCTCTCGGCGAGGGTGGCCACCGAGTCGTGGTTGCCGCCCAGCACCACCAGTGTTGCCCCGCTGTCGTGCATCTGGCTCACGAAGGAGTTGTAGAGCTCGCGGGCATAGCTGGGGGGCGTGCCGGTATCGAAGATGTCGCCGGCCACGACCACGGCATCCACCGCGTGCGCCTCGATCTGCGCGAGCAGCCAGGCCAGGAAGGCCTGGTGCTCCGCCAGCCGGGTCCTGCCCATGAAGCTCTGGCCGAGATGCCAGTCGGAGGTGTGCAGCATCCGCATGTTGTTCTTGTTCCTGTGTTCGAGTTATTCGCGCCGCAACCGCTGCCAATGCGGCGTACTGAAAGCCAAGGGGGAGTGTAGGGGCCCGGCTTTTATTCTGTACGGATATTCTGTGCGGATCGCGACAAAGTGTGTCGCGGCCGGGGCGTTGGCGGCATGCCTGGCCCGGCAATTCCCCTGGCGCTTCTGAGCGCGCCTATTGCGGCGGCGTCCAGCCCCCGATCAGCTGCAGGGTGAAGCCGCGTTCGCGATAGCCGCCCACTTCCTGGTTGCGCTGCGAGCGGGCGGCCTCCTCGGTGTCGAATTCCTTGAAGCACATCGGCGTGAAGTGGCGCGGCTGGTCGCGCCCGCCGGCATTGATGTAATCGGCAAAGCTGCGCGCCAGGCGCACGCTGTTGGCCTTGGCGGGGACCGCGTAGATCGCCGACACGAAGGCCTCGCGGCCGGGCGCGGGACTCGCCCAGGCGCAGTAGCCAAAGCGGGCGACCTCGGCCAGGCCGGTGGCCGGGGTCATCAGCGCCAGCACGGTCAGCAGCAGGGGGGCGGCGTCCGGTCCTTTTCCCTGCATGGCAGGCTCCTGTGGCAACGTGCCCGCCGATCGCGCGGCGGGCTCCTGGGGCCGCGAGCTTAGCCGGGCGCCGGCCCGGGTGTCGCCCTCCCCCGGAGGAGGGGCGGCCGGCACCGGCCAGGGCATTGCAGCGGCAGGCGTCCGGGAGGCGCCGAGACGGCGTCCCCGCGCCAGAAATGACAAAAGCCCGCAATCGCGGGCTTTTGTCACGGTGTCCCGGGGCCAGAGCCGGCCCCGGGAGAGTGCCGGGCTCAGTACACGTCGTGCATGGTGTTGTAGGCGTTGAACTTGCCGGTCGGGGTGATCAGGCGCGGGTCCTTGATCACCGCCTTCAGCTTGCGCGTCTTGTCATCCACGACCACGATGGCCGACTTCTGGTCCTTGCCGTTCCACACCGAGAACCAGACCTCGTCGCCCGCCTTGTTGTACTCCGGCTGCACGACACGCTTCGGGCCTTCGCCCAGGTCGGCCCACTCGGCGATGGGCAGCACTTCATAGCCCTTGGCCAGGTTGTTGATGTCAAACACGGCCACCGACTGCGCTACCTTGGCGTCCGGGTTGAGCGGGCTGTCGACGTACAGGTTGGTCGACTTGGGGTGCGTCTTCACGAACAGCGAGCCGCCGCCCTGGCCCTTCAGCACCTCCACCACCTTCCAGGCATGCTGCGGGTTCTTCTCCGGGTCGGTCGCGATCAGGGTGATCTTCTCGTTGCCGAGCGCGGAGGTGGTCCACACCGGGCCGAACTTCGGGTGGATGAAGTTGGCGCCGCGACCCGGATGCGGGATCTTGTCGACGTCGATCAGGCCCACCATCTTCTGGTCCTGCGAGTCCACCACCGCGATCTTGTCGCTCTGGTTGGCCGCGGTCAGGAAGTAGCGCTTGCTCAGGTCCCAGCCGCCGTCATGCAGGAAGCGGGCGGCGTTCAGCGTGGTGATCTTGAGGTTTTCCAGGTCGCTGTAGTCCACCAGCAGGATGCGGCCGGTTTCCTTCACGTTGACGATGAACTCGGGATGCTTGTGGCTGCCCACGATCGCCGCCACGCGCGGTTCCGGGTGGTATTCCTGGGTGTCCACGGTCATGCCACGCGTGGAGACGATCTTCTTCGGCTCCAGGGTCGGGCCATCCATCAGCACGAACTGCGGCGGCCAGTAGGCGCCGGCAATCGCCAGCTTGTCTTCATAGCCCTTGTACTTGGAGGTTTCCACCGAGCGCGCTTCCAGGCCGATCTTGATCTCGGCGACGCGGTCCGGGGTCTTCATCCACAGGTCGATGAGGTCGATCTTGGCGTCACGGCCGATGGTGTAGATGTAGCGGCCGGAGTCCGACATGCGCGAGATGTGCACGGCGTAGCCGGTCTTGATGATGTTGATGATCTTCTTGCTGTCGCCGTCGATCAGGGCAATCTCGCCCGAGTCACGCAGCGTCACCGCGAAGATGTTGTCGATGGCGTAGTCGTTCTGCTTGCTGGCCGGGCGCTGCGCTTCCGGGATCAGCACCTTCCAGCTGTTGCGCATTTCCTTCATGCCCCACTCCGGCGGATTCGGCGGGGTGTGCTGGAGGAAGCGGGCCATCAGGTCGACCTGGGCCGGGGTGAGTTCACCGCCGGTGCCGAAGTTGGGCATGCCGCCCGGCGAACCGTAGGTGATCAGCGCCTTCAGGTAGTCGGTGCCCTTGGGCTGGGTCAGGTCCGGCGTCAGCGGCTTGCCGGTGGCGCCCTTGCGCAGCACCCCGTGGCAGCCGGCGCAGCGCTGGAAGAAGATGTCGGTGGCCTGCGCGAACTCGGTCTGGGTCATGTCGGGCGCGCCCGGGGTGCGTACCTGCGCGACGGAACCGGCCGGGATCGTCGAGGCGGCGCCCTGGTAGGTGCTCACCGCGGCATCGACCTTGCCCTTGTGGGCGGCGGGCTTGGCCTTTTCCGCGCCGGCGCCCTTGGCGGCGGTGCCGCCCTTGCGCGCCGTGGCGACCTGGGCGGCCGTCACGGTCTGGGCCTTGTTGCCCCAGCTCGAATAGACATAGGTCAGCACGTTGGCCACTTCGGTGTCGGAGAGCTGCGGCAGGCCGGGCATGACGCCGTTGTACTTGCTTCCGTTGACCGTGATGGCGCCGGTCAGGCCCTTGAGGACCACGGTGATGACCTTGTCGAGCGACTGCTTGGCCAGGTAGTCGGACTTGGCCAGCGGCGGGAAGGCGCCGGCGAGGCCGGTACCGGCGGGCTGGTGGCAGGCCGCGCAATTGGCCAGGTAGACCGCCTTGCCGGCATCCAGCCCCAGTTTGGGCGCGCGCTCGTTGGCGACGTCGTCGGCGGCGCCGGCGAGGCCGGCAGCGCCGGTGGCCATCAGCAGTGCCAGGCCCCGGGTGAGTGATCTGACATCCATTTTTTGTCCCCTGCGTTAGTCAAGAATTCGGTGGCCGCAAGAAAGGAGGTCGGGCCAGGGCCCGTGGTGCTTGCTCAGGCGCCTGGCAGCGGCGGGTCCTTTCGTCTTGGCATGCCCCAATATTGGGCGCGACTCTTTCGCTGGAAATTGATCAGTGTCATAAGCACGGCTGAAAGATGCATCAACATTCACCTTATAGACAGGTGGTGCCCTGAGGAGGTTCTCCGGCAGGCGCGCTCCCTCCCCCAGGTGAGTGGTTACAGGATGCAAGGCATGAATACGATACGGCTGCACCCCTTGGCGCTGGCACTGCTGGCGCTGTCCGGACCGGCCGCTGCCCTGGCGGTCCCGGATGCGCGGCCGGGCCAGCCGGCGGCAGGGCTGGCCCCGGCCGCCGTTCCGCCGGACACGGGCGCGGCGGCGCTACCGCCATCGGCCGGGCTGTTCCTGGCGACCGCCTCCCCGGCCCTGGCGCCGGCCGCGACATCCACCGCCGCCGCCGGCAGCCCTCCCGCCGTGCAGGCCACCGCTGCCCCGTCGGACCCGCGGCCCGTGTCTCCCGTGGTGACACCGGATACCCCGGCGAGCTCATCCCTGGCGAAAGAGCCGGTCATGGTGATCGTGGCCAGCCGCCTGCAGGAGCCCATCGCCCAGGTGGTGTCCAGCGTGGCCGTGGTGACGCGCGAGGACATGGAACGGCAGCTCGTGGCCGATTCGGCCGATGCCGTCCGTTATGTGCCGGGCCTGCGCATGGATACCGATCCCACCCGTTTCGGCAGCCGCGGCTTTGCCATCCGCGGCCTCGGGGGTAATCGCGTGCGCACCGAGATTGACGGCGTGCCGCTGCCGGACGGTTACGCGGTCGGGCAATTTGCCTCCGCCGGCCGCGACCTCCTCAACCTGGAGGCGATCGACAGCATCGAGATCCTGCGCGGTCCCGCCTCCACCCTTTATGGCAGTGACGCGCTGGCCGGCATCGTGGTGCTGCGCACCCGCGCGCCCGGCGACCTCCTGGCCGGGCAGGAGCTGGGCGGACAGGTGCGCGCGGACTACAACGGGCGCAACGACAGCCGCATGCTGGGCGTGACCACGGCGGCCGCGGCCGCGGACGGATGGCAGGCCCTGGTGCTGGCCTCCCGCCGCGAGGGCCAGGCGACCGGCAATCGCGCGGTGCGGCCGCAAGATGCCCCCAACCCCACCGAGTTCAGCAGCGGCGCCTTCCTCGGCAGGATCATGAAGGACGCCGGCACGGCCGGACGCTGGAACCTGGTGTTCGACCACAGCACGCAGTCCACGCAGACCGACGTGGTGTCGCAGCGCTTTGCGCCGGGCCGCTTCTCCACCACCTACCTGCTGCTGGCCGACGATCGCACGGCGCGCGACCGGGTCAGCGTCGGCGCCGACTGGGCAGCCCCGATGGGCGGCATCGATACCCTGGGCCTGCAGGTTTACGGGCAGGACAGCGAGGTGCGCCAGGACACCCGCCAGTACCTGCGCCCCACGCCGACCACCCCCACCCTGCGCTCGCGCCGCTTTGACTTCGAGCAGCGCGACCTGGGCGTGGACCTGCTGGCGCAGACACGCACGACCACCGGACCGGTGCGGCACTGGCTGGTCTACGGCACCGAGCTCGAGCACACCCGCTACGAAGGCCGGCGCGACGGCCTGCAGACCAACCTGACCTCCGGCGCCACCACCCCGGTGATCCTGGGCGAGAATTTCCCGGTGCGGGACTATCCGACCTCCACCGCCGAGCGTGCCGCGGCCTTCGTGCAGGACGAGCTGCGCCTGGGCCGGCTGGCGCTGATCCCGGCCTTGCGCTTCGAGCATTACCGCCTGGAGGCCGAGCCCGATGCCATGTTCCTCGCGGACTATCCCGATAACCGCATCGTCGGCGTCAGCGAGCACAGCCTGACCAGCCGGCTCGGCCTGCGCTGGGCGCTGTCGCCGCAGCAGCACCTCTTCCTGCAGGCGGCCGAGGGCTTTCGCGCGCCGCCGTTCAATGACGTCAACATCGCGCTGTCCCTGACCACCCTCAACTATGAGGTACGCCCCAATCCGGACCTCAGGCCGGAAACCAGCCGCGGCGTGGAGGCGGGCTGGCGCTGGGAGGGGGCGATGCTGCAGGCCACGCTGTCCGCCTTCAACAACCACTACCGTGACCTGATTGATTCCCGTGCCAACCTGGGCGTGGACCCGGTCTCCGGCGCCACCATCTTCCAGTCGGTGAACCGGGCGCGCGCCCGCATCGCCGGCGTCGAGGTCGAGGCCACGGCCCGTCTCGATGACCTGCTGCCCATGGCGGGCTGGAAACTGCGGCTGGCGGGCGCCACCGTGCGCGGCGAGGACCGCGTCCGGAACCAGCCGCTCAACAGCGTGGATCCGGACAAGGCGGTGCTGGGCATCGGCTATGAGGCGTCGGCCCAGGCCTGGGGCGTGGAGCTGGTGACCACGGCGGTGGATCGCCTGGCGCGGGTCGATACCAGTGCCGGCCAGCCCTTTGTTCCGCCCGGCTATGTGGTCTTCGACGTCTACGGCTGGCTCGAGCCGTGGCGGGGAGGGCGCCTGAACCTGGCGCTGCAGAACCTGGGCAACCACCGCTACTGGGACTGGAGCGGCGTGCAGGGGGTGACGGCGACCGCCGCCAACACCGGCTTCTACAGCCGGCCCGGCTTCAGCGCGTCGGTGGGGATCACCCAGGCCTGGTAGCCGGCCGCGACCGTCAGGACACGCTGGGGATGATCTTGTCCGAGCCGGTGGCGAAGGGCAGCTTCACCGTCGCCGGCGGCACCAGGTCGGCGATGGTGTAGCCGTCCAGGTGGTGGAAGAAGGCGGTTTCGGCGTCGCGCAGCACATGCTTGAGCCGGCAGACGTTGAAGATGCGGCAGCCTTCCCCGTAGCCCGGTGACAGGCACTCCATGATGTTGGGGCTTTCCTCTGTGCTCCGGATCACCTCGCCGAGGTTGATTTCCTGCGGCGCCCGCGCCAGGCGGATGCCGCCACCCTTGCCGCGCAGTGTCGTCACATAGCCGAGCTTGCCGAGCTGGTGGACCACCTTGGTGAGGTGGCTCTCGGAGATGGCGTGGCTGGTCGAGACCTCGGCGATCGTGGACAGCGTCTCGCCCTTGTAAGCCAGGTACATCAGCACGCGCAGGGAGTAATCGGTGAAGCGGGTCAACTGCATGGACGACTCCGGTAAATACAGGCCAAGGCGCTTTCCCGGCAGAGGGCGGTGCGGCAGGCCGGTCCCGGCCATCGGGAGGGCGGCAGGCCGGGGCGCGGCGCGGCCATCCGCCGCCAGAGGCCTTCTCCGCGACGGGCGAGGCCGCCGCCCTGCGGGACACGCCGGCCTCGTCCCATTCTACATCCACCCCCCTGCCGCAGGCGCGCCCTCTCCGTGAACTGCCATTACGTTTGATCCAGATCTAATTCCAAAGGTTCATTTGTTTTGCGTCTTACATAAGGTGCATATAACGTGAACCTTATAAACCTTGCCATTTTTTAAAGAAACCGAACGTCAACCTCTGGGAGATCCACATCATGCACTCAACACAAAGGCTATGGCGGTGGCTGGGCATCATCTGCCTGCTGTCCTTCGCCGCACTGGGCTGGATCGGCCGGGAAATCTGGCTGGCCGCGCCCCCCATCGCCGAGCAGGTCCGGACCAGCGACGGCGCCGTGCTCTTCACCAAGGCCGAGGTCGAGCACGGGCAAGGCGCCTGGCGCGCCGCCGGCGGCCAGCAGCTGGGCTCCGTCTGGGGCCACGGCAGCTACCTGGCGCCGGACTGGTCGGCCGACTGGCTGCACC
>JAZKHS010000071.1:0-26314 GCA_040385265.1 Pseudomonadota bacterium
CGATGCCGCCGCAACCGCCCTGCTCCATGACGGCGACTGGATCCGCACCGGCGATCTCATGCGCCGCGACGAGCAGGGCCGCTACCGGCTGCTCGGGCGGACCAGCCTGTTCATCAAGACCACGAGTACGGACTGCGTGTCGCCGCAGGAGATCGAGGCCGTGCTGGAACAGCATCCGGCCGTGCTCGAGGCCGCTGTCGCCGGTCGCGCCGACGCGCACGGTGGCGAGCGCATCGAGGCCCTGCTGGTGCTGCGCGAGGGCATCGCCGGCGACTGGGAGCGGGAGATGGCGGATTTTGTCCGTGAGCGCCTCGGCGCCGGCCGGGTTCCGCGCCGTTTCCAGCCGGCCGCGACGATTCCGCGCAACGCCAGTGGCAAGATTCTCCGCAAGCAATTGAGCGAGCTGATAGCCCATGACTGACCCTGACTACAGCGCGGCCGCGCGTTGCTACCACGCCGGCGCGGACGAGCGGCACCAGCAGTCGCCCTGGCTGGTGAGCGCGCAGCGCCGCATCAGCCATGCGCAGTTGCACGAGCACATCGGGCGCATGGGCGGCTTGCTGCAGGCGCGCGGCATCGGCATCGGCGACCGCGTGGTGGTCGCCAGCCACGACGATGTCGAGGCCGCTCGGCTCTTTATCGCGCTCATCTGCCATGGCGTCACCGTCATCAACCTGGACCCGGATACCGGCGCCGAGCGCGCCGCGGCGCTGGTGGCCAGGGCGGATCCATCCCTGCTCATCCTCGATAGCGGCATTGCGACGCGCTGGCAGGCCGAGCGACTGGGCCGGGCCCTGCTCGAGATCGTTCCCGCCGCCACCGGCGGCATGCTCGGCCGGCTCATGGGCCGCTCCGCTCCCGCCGCCGGACTGCTCGCCGAACTGGAGCGGCAGACGCCCGTGGCGCCCCCGGCGCAGCTGCCGCCGGAAACGCTGGCCTATATCCTCTTCACCTCCGGCACGACACAGCAGCCCAAGGGCGTGTGCATCAGCCACCGCGCGCTGTTCGCGCATCTGGAGACGCTGAGCCGGCACTTCGGCTACGACAGCGACAGCCGTATCCTCAATACGCTCATGCTGTCGCATGCCGACGGCATGATCCAGGGACCGGTGATCGCCTTCTTCAACCAGGCCTCGCTGTTCCGTCCCCTGCGCTTTGAAGTCACGACCATTTCCGAGCTGCTCGACGCCGTCTACCAGCTGCGCATCACGCACATGATCGCGGTGCCGACCATGCTGGCGCTGATGCTGCGCCTGGGCACGGAGCAGCGCGACGCCTTCCGGGGCGGGGACTTCCGCCTGCTGGTGTCCTGCGGCGCGCAGCTGGAGGCCGCCCTGCACACCGGTTTCACCGAGGCCTTCCGGGTGCCGCTGGTCAACGTCTACGGCCTGACGGAAACCGTGGTGGGCGGCGTCTTCGCCGGCCCCGACGCCGCCAGCGGCCGTCCCGGCAGCATCGGCCTGCCGCGTGACTGCGAGCTGCGCATCGTGGATGCGGAAGGCCGTGACCTGCCGCCCGGCGCGACCGGTGAACTGCTGCTGCGCGGCGCACTGCTGATGTCGGGATATTTTGGCGAGCCGGCCCTGACCGCGGAGGTGCTGCGCGAAGGCTGGTTCCACACCGGCGATTTCGCCAGCCAGGAGCCGGACGGTCTGTTCCAGATACGCGGCCGTCTCAAGAACGTGATCATCCGCGGCGGCTACAACATTCATCCCGAGGAAATCACCGAGGTGCTGCAGCGCCATCCGCAGGTGAAGGAAGCCGTGACCTTTGGCCTGCCCGATCCGGTGTGGGGCGAAGTGGTGGCCGCGCTGGTGGTGGCGGATGACGAGGTTGACGAGGCGGCGCTGCAGGAGTGGTGTGCCGGGCGCCTCGAGCCGCGCAAGCAGCCCTCGCGCCTGCAGCGGGTGCCGGCACTGCCGCGCGGCCGCTCCGGCAAGGTCGTGCTGGAGGAGGCGCGGGCCTTGCTCGCGGCGGTCGCGGCCGCGCCGGCCGGCGCCGCGCGTGAAGACGGCGAGCTGGCGGAGCGGCTGCTGGACGTGGCGGCGCGCAGCTTCCGCGTTCCGCGCGAGCGCATCAGCCTGGCCAGCACGCCGGCGGATGTGCCGGGCTGGGACTCGCTGGCGCATATGGAATTCGTGGTGGCGCTGGAGGAAGCGTTCGGCATCCGGCTCAGCCCCATGGACATCATGGCCCTGAATCGCCTGGACAAGGCCCTGCGGTGGCTGCAGCCGTGACGCCACCGGCGGCGCCGCCGCCCCGGGTCTTTGCCCTCGCTGTCGTCATTGCCGCGCTGGTGTTCCTTGCCGCGATCGCGGTCGACCGCGTCATGCTGCCGGCCGGCCTCCGTGCCGTGCGCCTGCAGGAGGCGCCGCCCGGCGCCGTGCGCGTGGTGGCGCTGGGTACCTCCAAGCTGCGCAGCGCGGTCGCCTTCGATGCCGACATCGCTCGCCGCCTCGGCCCGGCCTCGCCGCTGCGCTTCCATCGCGTGACCTGGCCCTCCGCCGGCCTGGGCGAGATGGAGCCGGCGTTGCAAGCGCTGCTGCGTTCGCCGCCGGCGCTGCTGCTGCTGGAGAGCGATCTGCTGGTATTCGACCGCTCGCCACAGGCGACCTGGCCTGCGCCCTTGCAGCACCAGGCCGCGATGTCGCGCCTGCCGCGGAATCTGCTGGGGCTGGTGACGGGGCGGGTCAGCGCGCACGGCAACGATGGCGTCGACACCTGGCCGGCCGCCGCGGTGTGCGCCTGGCAGAAATCGCCCGCCCGCCTGGCGGCCTATGCGCGTCAGGCCGAGGAGCTGCCACTGGTGTCGGCGGCGCGGCTCGAGGCCTACCTGCACTACCTCCAGGCTCTGCGCCGGGCCGGCACCCGGGTGGTGTTGCTGGACCTGGGCCGCTCGCCGGCCGCTATGGCCGTGTTCCCCGCCGCGCGCGAGGCCGCAGCCGCAGTGCGCCGGCGCCAGCTCCGCGAGGCCGGCCTGGAAAGCTGGGCGCCGGCGCCGCTGCCGCCCGAGGCGGCCTGGTGCGACCAGGGCCACATGACCGCCGCGGGACAGCGCCAGTTCAGTGACTGGCTGGCCACCGCCCTGCACGTCTGGGGGGCGGCGCTGCATGAATGACGTGCACCTGCTGTTCTGGCTGCTGCTGTGCGGCGCCCTGGCGGTGCCGCTGGCCTGGCGCCTGCCGCCGCGCTGGCAGGCGCCGGCCATGGCCTTGTGCGGCGCCCTGTTCCTGGCCGTTTTGTCGCCGGTGTCCCTGGGCCTGCTGGCCATCGCCAGCGTCGCCACCTGGAGCCTGCGCAACCAGCTTCATCGTCGCGGCGTGTTGCCGGCGGCGGTGGCGGCCGTGGTCCTGCTCTATGGCGTTCACCTCTGGCAGGGCACCTCGGAGGGCGACGGCATCGCCCAGCGCCTGGTGCTGCCGCTGGGCATGGCCTTCTACAGCCTGCGCCTGGTGCACTACCTGTTCGAGGCGCAGCGCCAGGCCCTGCGCGCGCATGGGCTGGCGGAATACCTGGCCTACCAGTTGCTGCCGGGGCCGCTGCCGCTCGGCCCCATCCACCGCTTTGACGAATTCCTGCGCGACTGGCGCCGCCGGCGCTGGGACAGCGAGGCCTTCGCCGCCGGCCTCGGCCGCGTGGCGTGGGGACTGGCCAAGGTCGTGTTCGTCGCCGGCCACCTGCTGGGGTATCGCTGGCCGGGCCTCGCCGGCCCCTGGCTGGCCGAGCCGGGCCTTCTCAACACCTATACGGCCGACCTCGGCTTCTGGCTGTCCCTGTACGTGGTGTTCAGCGGCTACAGCGACATGGCAATCGGCTTTTCCGCCCTGCTCGGCCTGCGCCTGCGCGAGAATTTCGATCGCCCCTACCTCGCCGGCAACATCACCGATTTCTGGCAGCGCTGGCACATGTCGCTGTCAGGCTGGTGCCGCGATTATGTCTACACGCCGGTGCTGGCCCTGTGGCGCTGGCACGGCCTCGCGCTGGTCTCCAGCATGTTGGTGCTGGGCCTTTGGCACGCCCTGTCCCTGCACTATCTGCTGTGGGGCTTCTATCATGGCGCCGGGCTGGTGGTGCACCGCCACTTCCGGCGCCTGACGCGGGACCTCCGCCAGTCGCTGGCGGGCTGGCGGGCGACTGCCTGGCGCCTTGTCGCGGTAGTGCTGACGCTGCATTTCGTGGTGTTCAGCTTCCGCGCCACGCAATTCGTCGAAGACTGGATCAGGAGTCTATGAGCATGTATGCATGGTGGCGCGCGCGCCTGCCCGCCCGGCTCGTCGATGCCGGCTATGCGCTGTGGTATGCCCTGCTGCTGACGCTGGTGCTGTATTCCCTCGATCGCATGGTCGTCGATATCTACTACCTGCACGGATAAGCCATGCACGTTTCCCTGTTGCCGCTGTTCGAGTGCCCGCACTGCCGAAAGGCGCTGGACGCCCGCATTCTCGAGCGCGAGGGCGACCAGATCCGCTGGGGCAGCCTGCACTGCGCCCCCTGCGGCTTCGCGGCCCCCGTCCTCGACGGCCTGCTGTTCTTCACCGAGGCGACGCGGCGGCCGGCGCCGGCGGATGCGGCCGAGCTGCAGGCGCTGGCGGCACGCCTGTTCGGTAGCGCGGCGGACTTCCAGGCCTACCACCGCGAGCGCTGGCGCCGCGGCAGCCTGGAGGCCTACGCGGCCTTCCACCCCTTCAATGAATCCACGCGCGCCCTCGCGCCCCTGCTGCCCCATGCGGAGGCTCTGCTCTCGCCCGGCGATGTCGTGCTCGACCTGTGGTGCCGCACCGGCTGGAGCGGCGAGTGGCTGGCCGCGCGCCTGCCGGCGCAGCGCGTGCTGTCTGTGTGGGAAGGCAACAGCAGCGTCATGGGCTATCGCGGCTTTCGTTACCTGATGCAGGAGCGGCCAGCCAATCTGGACGTGTGCTTCCTGCACCCGGGCGGACCCTGGCCCTTGCGCGACGGGGCGGTGTCCCTGCTGCACGCCGCCGACTGCCTGCACCGCTATCCCTGGCCGCATCTGGGCGAGGAGGCCTTGCGCGTGACGCGGCGCGACGGCGCCCTGCTGTTTCCCCATGTCCACCTGAGCAACAGCGAACCCGAGCCCTGGTTCGAGCGCGGCGGTTGTCACCGCCATGGCCGCGAGTATCGCCACTGGCTCGACGCGGCCGGTCCGCCTCGCGCCGCGGAAGGCCGCGTGCTGAGCGAGCTTGCGGTGTTCGAAGGGCCGGCTGTCGCCACGCTGCAGGACGAGAGCGAAGGCCCGCACTATAACGGCGTGCTGCTGATCCTGCCCGGCCAGCTTCCGCCCGCCGCTCCCGTGCCGGCACCCGACGCGCCCGGCGACCGTTTCGCGGTCAGTCCCCTGTTCCGGCTCGCGCTCGCGCGCGGCAGCTGGCGCCCGGGGCCGACGCTGCACGGCGGCGCCGTGGCACATTTGCTGGAACGGCACCCGGCCTACGCCGCCCTGCTGCCGGATGGGCCGGTGGCGCTGACCGATGCCGCGCTCATGGCCGGCCTGCTGGCCCTGCTGGGCGAAACCCGGGCCGGCATCGGCGCCCGCTTCACGCCCGGCGTGGAGGTGGCGGCGGGCCTGTCACAACTGGTGCAACACGAAGTGCTGCGGCCCGCCGCCCTCAGCCTGGCCGGGCATCGCCTGCAGCGCTTCCACGCCAACCAGTTGCCCCCCGAGGACGCGACACCGCAGGCCTTTTTCGCGGGCCTGGCGGCAGTGACATCGGCGCCCTTCGCGCTGGGTGGCGAGCCCGTGAGCGGCGCCGACCTCGACCAGCTGGCGCGCCTGCTGTGGCCGGTGCTGGACGCGCGTTGCCGCGACGGCTGGCTGAGCATCGCTGGCCGGCAGCCGCTCTCGCTCTGGCTGGCCGTGGTCGCCGCCGCCGGCGGCCTGCAGGTGCGCCTGCAGCGCGACCGCGCGGACGCGCATCCCGACAGCGCCTTGTGCGTGGTCGAGCAGGGGCCGCTGCCGGCGCGCGGCGTGCTGCTCGGCCTCGAAGGCGAGACGGAGTCGCTGCTGTCCCTGCTGCCCGCCGAGCCGGCGCCGCCGGCCTTGCCGCTGCGCGGCGACGGGGTGCTGCAGGTGCCGGTGGCAGGCGGCTATGTCCAGTTGTCCCTGGCGGAGCTGCTGGAGATGACGCTATCCCTGCGGCACCAGCAGGAGTCCCGCTTCCTGGCGCTGACCGGCGAGAGCGCGGCGCGCGACCTGCTGATGTTGCTCACCGCCCTGCAGGCGCCGGCCGCCGGCCGCGAGCGAGGCCCCGGCCGGAACCCTCCCTGGTCGGGGCCGCATTAGCGGCCGGCGCCCATGAAAAAGCCCGCACTAGGCGGGCTTTTTCAGTGTCGGGCTGAAGCCCGACCTACAGGGACAACGGTGATCAGCGGCTGTTGCGCTTGCGGTCGCTTTCCGTGAGGAAGCGCTTGCGCAGGCGAACCGTCTGCGGCGTCACTTCCACGAGCTCGTCGTCCTCGATGAATTCCAGCGCCTGTTCCAGCGTCATCTTGATGTGCGGGATCAGGGTCAGGGCTTCGTCGGTGCCGGAGGCGCGCACGTTGGTGAGCTGCTTGGCCTTGGTCGGGTTGACGACCATGTCGTCGCCGCGCGAGTTCTGGCCGACAATCATGCCTTCATACACTTCGGTCTGCGGGCCGACAAAGAGGCGACCGCGGTCCTGCAGGTAGAACAGGCCGTAGCCCAGCGTCACGCCCTGGGTCATGGAGACCAGCACGCCGTTGGTGCGCTTGCCCATGCTGGTGGACTTCACCGGACCGTAGTGCGAGAAGCTGGCGGTCATGATGCCGGTGCCGGAGGTCAGCGTCAGGAACAGCGAGCGGAAGCCGATCAGGCCGCGCGACGGCACCGAGGCCTCGATGCGGGTGCGGCCCTTGCCGTCCAGGATCATGTTGGACAGCTCGCCCTTGCGATTGCCCAGCTGTTCCATCACGGAGCCCTGGTGCTGGTCTTCGATGTCGAAGATCACGTCCTCGAACGGCTCCATCTTCACGCCGTCGATTTCCTTCATGATGACTTCGGGGCGCGACACGCCCATTTCGTAGCCTTCACGACGCATGCTTTCGATCAGCACCGACAGGTGCAGCTCGCCGCGGCCGGACACCTTGAAGCGGTCCGGCGAATCGGTGGGCTCGACGCGCAGCGCGACGTTGTGGATCAGTTCCTTTTCCAGGCGATCCTTGATGTTGCGCGAGGTCACGTATTTGCCTTCGCGGCCGGCAAACGGCGAGTTGTTGACCTGGAAGGTCATGCTCACGGTCGGCTCGTCGATGGTCAGCGGCTTCAGGGCTTCGACGTTCTGCGGGTCGCACAGCGTGTCGGAGATCTTCAGGCCTTCCATGCCGGTGACGCAGACGATGTCGCCGGCGCCGGCTTCGGGCACTTCCACGCGGTTCAGGCCGCTGTAGCCCATGATCTGCAGCACGCGGCCGTTACGCTTCTTGCCTTCCGCGTCGATGATGGTGACGTTGGTGTTGGTCTTGACGCGGCCACGGGAAATGCGGCCGATGCCGATGACGCCCACATAGCTGCTGTAGTCCAGCGAGGAGATCTGCATCTGGAAGGGGCCTTCCGGATCACCGCTCGGCGGCGCGACCTTGTCGACCACGGTTTCGAACAGCGGGGTCATGTCCGGGGCGAGCTTGTCCAGCTCGAGGCCGGCGATGCCGTTCAGGCCGGAACCGTAGATGATGGGGAAGTCGAGCTGCTCGTCGGTGGCGCCGAGCTTGTCGAACAGATCGAAGACCTGGTCGATGACCCAGTCCGGACGCGCGCTGGGGCGGTCGACCTTGTTGATCACGACGATGGGCTTCAGGCCCTGGGCAAAGGCCTTCATGGTCACGAAGCGCGTCTGCGGCATCGGGCCGTCGACGGCGTCGACCAGCAGCAGCACGGAGTCGACCATGCTGAGCACGCGTTCCACTTCACCACCGAAGTCGGCGTGGCCCGGGGTGTCGACGATATTGATGGCGTATTCGGTGCCGGACCGCTTGTCCACCCACTTGATGGCCGTGTTCTTGGCCAGGATGGTGATGCCGCGCTCTTTTTCCTGGTCATTCGAGTCCATGACGCGCTCGACTTCGCCGGCGCGATCGCCAAGGGTGCCGGACTGCTGCAGCAGCTTGTCGACGAGGGTGGTCTTGCCATGGTCAACGTGGGCGATGATGGCGATGTTACGGATGTTCTGAAGGGACACTATGTTTCACCAGGGGTGGGAGGCTGCTTGAAAAGGCGGCGATTATACCGATTACGGCCGCCAACGCACGCCGGATGGTCGGGCAGATTGTTGTGACCCTGTCATGGCCGCCGGCCGCAAGTCCCTGATACGATGGGGAAAACACCCCATTTCCCCGAAACGCCCTACCCCAGGAGGCATCATGTCATCGACCGACAACCCCTATCGTCCCCCCTCCGCCACCGTGGCCGACCTGCCGCCAACGGCCGGCGACGCCCTCTTTGCCGCCCCCGGCGTCCGCGTCGAGGCCGGCCGCGGCGCCGCCTGGATCAGCGAAGGCTGGGCCCTGTTCAAGGCCGCGCCGCTGATGTGGATCGTGGCCCTGCTCCTCTTCTTCGGCATCCAGGCCCTGCTGGGCGTGATTCCCCTGCTGGGCAACATCCTGTCGGTGCTGGCCGGCCCCTTCTTCATGGCCGGCCTGCTGGCCTTCTCCCACGGCATTGCCCGCGGCGAGGAAGCCGACCTGGGCCAGCTCTTCATTGGCCTGAAGCAGAAGACCGTGCCCCTGCTCACCGTGGCCGCCCTCTATTTCCTGGTGGTGATCGGCCTGGTGGTGTTCTTCGTCGTGGGGATGCTGGTGCTCATGGGGGGCGCTGCCCTGTCGCTGTCGGCCAGCCCCGAGGCGATGATGCAGACGGTCATGGCCGGCATGGGCGCGATGGGCTTCCTGCTGCTGTTCCTGGTGCTGCTCGCGCTGCTGATGCTGGCGGCCGCCGCCTACTGGTTCGCCCCGGGCCTGGTGCTCTACACCGACCTCAGCGCCACCGCCGCCATGAAGGAAAGCTTCCGCGTCTGCTTCAGCAACTGGCTGCCCTTCCTGGTCTTTGGCGTGCTGGGCCTGCTGGTGTCGCTGGGCGGCATGCTGCTGCTGGTGATCGGCTTCTTTCTGCTCTCGCTGCCGGTGCTGATGGCCGCCTATTACGCCAGCTTCCGCGACCTCTTCGGCCGCCAGGCCTGAGCGCTGGCCGGGGCGGGTCCGCAGGCAAGCCATTGCCGTGCGCGCCTGCCCCGGTCACCGGCCAGCGGCATCCTGACAGGCGTGCCCGTCTGGCGGGGCCAGAAGGCCGTTCCCTCCTTGCCATTCGAGAGTGCTGGCCGGTTTCCGCAATGGTGGCGGGAGCCCCGGGACGCTAATGCCGGAGCTGCAGCCCGGTCCGTACCCCGCCCATGAAAAAGGCCGCCCGAAGGCGGCCTTTTTCATTCCGTCAGGATGAGGAATTACTTCTTCATCTTGATGGTTTCGGTCTGTGCCTTGGCGGAGGCGACGACGCGACGGTTCTGGGCGCGGCCCGCTTCCGTGGCGTTGTCGGCGACCGGACGCTCGGCGCCGTAGCCGACGGCGGCCAGGCGGGCGGCATCCACGCCCAGCTTCACGATCTCGGCCTTGACGGCGTCGGCGCGCTTCTGGGACAGGGCCTTGTTCTTGGCGGCATTGCCACGGCTGTCGGTGTGGCCTTCGATGGTCACGTTGACGGTCGGGTACTTGGACATGAAGTCAGCGACCTTCTGGATCTCGGCGCTGGCATCACCCTCGATGTCGGCCTTGCCGGTGGCGAACTTCACGTTCATCTCGATGGCGACCTGCTGCTGCAGCACTTCATAGCAACCGGTGGCATTCACCGCGGCGCCGGCCTTGGTGTCCGGGCACTTGTCGGCGGAGTCGGCCACGCCATCCTTGTCGGTGTCGAGCTCGCAACCATTGGCGTCGACAGTGGCGCCGGCAGTGGTGGCCGGGCACTGGTCGGCGGCGTCAGCCACGCCATCGCCGTCGGCATCGGCCGGGGCGGCAGCGAGCTGCTCGACCGGGGCTTCAGCCGGGGCTTCCGCGGCGGCCTGCTGCGCCGGGGCTTCTTCGGCAGCGGCGGTGGTGGAGCCGGCAGAGAACTCGATACCCACCAGGGCGAGCTGGTCGTTCAGGTCGGCATCGGCATTGTGCACATTGCGGGCTTCCACGCGCAGGGCGACCTTGTCGGTGAAGCGCCAGAAGGCACCCACGGCGCCGTTGACGATGGTGTCCTGGATGTCCAGGCCGGTGTCGTTCTTGTAGCGGCCCTGGCCCACGCCCAGCAGGACGTAGGGCGAGAAGGTGCTGTCGGCATTGAAGGCGTAGTAGCCGTCCAGGCTCAGGCGGCTGTTGCGCACCGGATCCGAGGTCAGGAAGCCCATGGCCGGGTCGATTTCGGTGTTGGACTCGGTGCGGCCGTAGTTCAGCTCCAGGCCCAGGGCCGGAGTGAAACGGTAGCCGAGGCCCAGCGCGTAGCCGTCGGTGTCCTCGACGTCCTGTTCCACGGGGTTGGCGGCAAATTCTTCCACCATCTCGTTGTCGAACCAGTGGTAGGTGGCGAAGGGGGTGAAGGTCACTTCGGCCTGGGCAGTCATCGCCAGGGGGGCGAGCAGCAGGGCGGCGGCGATCGGAGTCAGTTTCATGGGATCCTCCCGGAAGTCCTTGGACATATTGTGATAAGCAGACCAAGCAGGGCGGACGCGAGCTCAGGGAGCGTGGATGCGTCGGAGTACCCAGTCTGGGTGAGTGGACGGTAGAGTCTGCTGTGTATGAGGTCAAGGCATAAAGCCTTGGACATTGTGGTCTATCCGGGCGGATTTTGGGGGTTTTGGGGACTGGTCGCCGGTTTGGCGCGGACAGGCGACGGCATTGGGCCACCTCCGCCCGGGCTGCTAAACTGCAGCCCCCAGGAGAATGTCCATGAGTGACCAGATACAGCGATTCCATTTCAGCGACAGCCCCGTGCGCGGCGAGCTGGTCCAGCTGACAGGCAGTGTGGAGGAGGTGCTGGAGCGCCATGACTACCCCGAGCGGGTGGAGCGCCTGCTGGCCGAGGCCATGGCCGCCAGTGTCCTGCTGGCCACCACCCTCAAGTTCGAGGGCTCCCTCATCCTGCAGGCCCGCGGCAACGGCCCGCTCGAGACCCTGATGGTCGAATGCAACCATCGCCGCGAAGTGCGCGCCATTGCCCGGGTCGGCGAGGACTGGTCGCCCGCGGCCGAGCAGCTGTCCCTGGGCGAGCTGTTCGGCAACGAGGGCCAGCTGGCCATCACCATCGACCCCGAGGGTGGCCAGCGCTACCAGGGCATCGTGCCCCTGGACGGCGACACCCTGGCGGCCTGCCTGGAGCACTACTTCATGCAGTCCGAGCAGTTGCCCACCCGGCTCTGGCTGGCGTCCACGGACGAGGGCGCGGCCGGCCTGCTGCTGCAGGTGCTGCCGGGGCATGACCAGGGCGAGGATGCCGACATCTGGCCCCGTCTCTGCCAGCTGACCAATACCGTGACCGCGCCCGAGTTGCTGGGCCTGGCGGCGACCGACCTGCTCTTTCGTCTTTATCATGAGGAGACGGTGGAGCTGCATCCGAGCGAGGCGGTGTCCTTCCGTTGCACGTGTTCGCGGGAGCGCACTGAGCAGGTGCTGTTGTCGCTGGGTGAGCCGGAGCTGCGCGACATTGTTGCGGACCAGGGGGCGATCGAGGTGTCCTGCCAGTTCTGCAATCAGGAGTATCGGTTTGATCCGATTGATGTGGAGCAGATGTTGCGGGGGAGCGGTGGTGGGAGTGAGCGCCTGCACTGAGGGGCGGGTTTGCTCCTGCGCTTTCCTTTCATGAGGTTACGGGCGCACGGGTCGTGCTCTTGCCCTGCCCTTCTGAGAGGTTACGGGCGCTGGGTCGGGCTCTTGTTCGTCCCTTCTGTGGGGTTTCGGTGGGCGCTGGGTCGGGCTCCTGCTCGTCCTTTCTGTGACGTTTCGGGCTCCTGCCCTGACCTCCTGTGAAGTTTCGGGCGCTGGGCGGGACGTGTCCCCGCCTCCGGCAGGAACACATCCCACCCATCGCCCAAGACTTTTCGCGGGCCCCGGCTGAAGTTTGGGTCAGTGGCCGTCGGCTCCGCCTCACTTGCGCCTGATGTGGCGTTGGCTTTGCCTCGCCAGCCCCAGCCCCAGCCCCAGCCCCAGCCCCAGCCCCAGCCCCAGCCCCAGCCCCAGCCAAAGCCCCAGCCCCAGCCAAAGCCAAAGCCAAAGCCAAAGGCAAAGGCAAAGGCAAAGGCAAAGGGCAGGGCAGGGCCAGAGCGGGCTTGGTGCGGTGGCAGGGAGTGCGGCGCTCGCTTTCAAACAGCAAAGCTTTGAGAATCGGCGGATACGTTTTCCGGACCCTGTCATGACCACTGCCTCCGGCCCCGCCTCACCCGGCGCCGCTTCGCCCGGCGCCGACTCCGCGGGCTCTGCCCTGCCGACTGCCGCCGTGCCCGGCCCGGGCTCGTCGGGCCTGCGCGCACCCGGGCCGGCCGCCGCTGCCGCGGGTGCGGCGGCCACGTCACTGCCCGGCCCCTCCCGCGCCGGCTATGCCTTTGCCGCCGCCACCGTCTTCATCTGGGCCGGCTTCGTGCTGCTTTCGCGCATGGCGGGCACCTCGTCCCTCAATGGCAACGACCTGGTGGCGCTGCGCTTTGGCGTGGCCGCGGCCATCCTGCTGCCGGCCTGGTGGTTCAAGTGGCGGGTGCCGCTGTTCACGCGTCGCATGGCCACGCTGATGGTCTTTGGCGGCATGGCCTATACCCTGCTCGCCTACTGGAGCTTCCGCTTCGCGCCCGCCGCCCATGGCGCTGTGCTGCTCTCCGGCGTGCTGCCCTTCTTTGTCGCGCTGGTGACCTGGGTGCTGCTGAAGCAGGCGCCGTCGTACCGGGTGCGCCAGGCCCTGCTGTGCATCGGCGCCGGGATCGTTTGTCTGGCCCTGCACAGCCTGGGCGGCCTGGCGCAAAGCTGGCCGGGCGATCTCATGATGATTGCCGCCTCCCTGAGCTGGGCGATCTATACCGTGCTGGTGCGGCGCTGGGGCGTGGCGCCGGCCGAGACCACCATCGGCGTGACCCTGCTTTCCGCGCTGCTCTTCCTGCCCGTCTATGCCGGGCTGCTGCCGCGCGGCATCGATGCCACGCCGTGGTCGTCGATACTGCTGCAGGGCGTTTACCAGGGCGTGCTGGTCGCCATCGTCGCCATGGTGATGTACATGCAGGCCCTGGCCCGCCTGGGACCGCTGCGCCTGGGCACGGTGATGGCGACGGTGCCCGCCATCGCCGGCCTCGGTGCCACCCTGCTCCTGGGCGAGCCGTTCTCGCTCTGGCTGCTGGGCGGCCTCGTCCTGACCAGCGTGGGCGCCTGGCTCGGCACGCGCTGAAGCCGGCGGGGCAGGCCCGACCTGCCGGGCCGGCTGGCGGCTGCCATCACCACCACGGACCCCCTGCGGCCGCCCATGAAAAAGGAGCCTTTCGGCTCCTTTTTTCCTCACCGGCAGACCCGTCTTCAACACCGATAGGGCCTGCTTCGATACTGGCGGGCTCAGCCCAGCAGCTTGCCCACTTCGGCGGAAGCGTAGAAGCGCTCCAGGTGCACGCGTATGCGCGCTTCCAGTTGCCCGGAGGTGATCAGCTCGGCGATGACCGGCTCGGCCAGGATCTGGATTTCATGCGGCAGGCGCTCGCTGCTGACGCCCAGGCTTTCCAGCAGGGTCATCACGGAATCGTTGCCGTTCTCCTCGAACCAGGCATCGATGAGCTCGTTGAGCAGGCCGCGCGCGTAGCCGGTCTGGCGGAAGTGGTTCCACAGGCGGCTGCCGATGTTGACGACTTCGCGCACGTCCTTTTCCTGCACGTGCTTGCTGGCGACATCCAGGCGCAGCGTATGGATTTTTTTCCAGAGGGCCTGCGAGTGGTTCTTGAGCTTGTGCGATTCCATGGCCTGCTTCACCAGGCGCTCGGTCATTTCCATGGTAGCGCGGGTGTTGGAGTGGATGTAGCTCTTGATGGCGCCCTCGACCATGCCGTCGGTGCCCATGCGCTCCATCATGCCCTTGCCGACCTTGAGCAGAGAGCCCATGCCCGGCACCTTGTTGGCGATCTTGGAGTTCTCCGCCATGTAGTTCTTGATGCCGGTATAGACGATGTCCGAGATCAGGTGGGTGATCTCGTGGTTCTGCAGGATGGCGTGGGTGATGTCGTTGCGCACGTCCTCGAGGGCGATGACCTGGGTGGCGATGTAGTCGTAGTCGTCCTTGGTGAGGATGGCGTCGAGGCGGGTCTCGGCGTTCAGCGGGCTCTGGAAGGCACGCGTGGCGAGCGTGCCGATGGTGGCCAGCAGCTTGTCGCTCGGGGTGTAGTCAAAGACGTTGCGCAGGGCGAAGTCGCGCACGCGCTCGGCGCTGGCGAGCGCGCTTACCGGGCGCGCCGACAGCCAGGCGCAGGCCTCGGCAGTTTCCTCGGCCAGCAGGCTGCGAAGGGCGTCGCCGGACAACTGCTGGAGGACGTGACGGGTATGGGCTTCCAGCAGGGCCTGGGCGGTGGGGTGCATCGTGTTCTCCTGGTGCGGCAGGCCCGTGGCGGACCTGCAGGGACGGGTGGCTGTTGTTATGGGCGCGGGGCGCCTGGTGGCCGGGTGAGGGGTCCGAGCATAAAGGATGACGGACGGCGGCGGCAGGCCGGCAGGCCACGGTGTCGTGTCAAAATTGTCATTCGGGTGGCGCTTTTGCTAAAGGGACCGCAACCGCAACCCCTGCAACAGGGGTATGCTTGTCGGGGGATTGGGCCGTCCGGGCCGGCCGGCCTTGTCCCGGCGCGGCCGTCGGGAGAGCCTGACCCGTCTGATTGTCCGAGGTGTCCCCGTAGGGATGTGGAGCTGGAAACGCCTATGAGCGACATGATTCAAAGCGAGCACCTGGTCTGGGACCTGGGCAAGCTCAACGACCACGACCGTGCGACGCGCTTTGCCATGCGCTTCCAGCAGTCCCTGTGCGTGTACTCGCCGCCGGTGGAGCAGCTCTATACCAACTACGAGATCATCGTCCCGGACGAGGATGGCCGTAAGCTCATCATCCTGCCCAATCCCCACGCTTTCCACGATACTTTCAGCCATATCAACGAAGATGCCGTGGTCCAGACCAGCCTCTTCATCGGCCCGGATGCCGAGGGCAAGCTGCAGTTGCTGGTGCCGCTGGCGAACGGCCAGCGCCGCGCCATGCCGCTGGGTGTCGGCCTTAACTTCATCCAGAGCAAGCTGGGCGCCGACGTGCCCTTCCTGCCGGTGCTGGCCAAGGGCGACCTGCGCGAGTTCAACCAGTCCATGCCCATCCTGCACCTGCACCGCATTGTGCTGAGCAAGGTCACCCGCAAGTCCGAGCTGGAGATCCGCACCATCCGCAAGTCCATCCAGAACAAGCTGGTGCAGCATTTCGGCTTTGCGGCGGTGGGCAAGGCCATGCTCGGCTGAAAGGCGTCAGGCCGGGAAGTCAGGCCGGGAGGTCAGGCCGGGAGGTCAGGCCGGGAGGTCAGGCCGGGAGGTCAGGCCAAAAAAAAGAGCAGCCAGGGCTGCTCTTTTTTTATGGGGCCGGCGCGGGGTTCAGGGATCCGGCGCGGCCTTCAGGGGGCGACGGGGGCCCGCGGCGGCCCGGCGCCTCAGCCGGCCTTCTTGACCTTGCCCTTGGCGCCGTCCTTCGTCGGCGCCAGCGGGGACTTGTCCAGGTTGCGCGGGCGCAGCTTTCCATCGGCGGCAGGCTTGCCGGCCTTGTCCTGCTTCACAGGCTTGCCGGCCGCCGTGGCTGGTTCGGCCTTCGACGTTTTCGGGGCCTTCCGGGGCTTCGGGCTCGCCGCCGTCTTGCCGGTCTTTCCGGTCGCGGCCTTGCCGGCGGGAACGGACGCCGCGGCGCCGGCCTTCGGGGCGGCGGCGCTGGCCGACTTCTTGGCTGCGGCAGCCGTTGCTGCGGCAGCCGTCGCTGCGGCAGCCGTCGCCGCCCCGGAACTGGTCGCGCCGTCGGCAGCCGTTGCGGACTTGGCTGGCGCCTGCGCTCCCACGGTTCCGGCCTTCGCGGTGCCAGCCTTGGCCGACGCCGTGCGCGCCGCAGGGGCGGGAGCCGGTGCCGCGGCCGCCAGGGTGGCGGCGCCAGCGGTGTTCAGCGCCACCACATTGTTGCGCAGGTGGGCGTTGCGGCCGGCGCCGCGAATGAAGTTGGCCATGCGCGGCAGGTCTTCGCGCGCTTCCGGCAGCAGCGGCGCGAAGATCGGCCAGACGTGGAAGAGGTCGGGGCGCGACAGCAGCGTTACCGGCACGCCGGCGGCCAGCGCCTTGGCCTCGACGGCATAGGCGTCGTCGCGCAGGCACTCGTGGTCACACACGGTGATGAACAGCGGCGGCAGGCCGGTGAAATCGCCGAGGGCGGGAGAGGCGTAGGGATGCACGGCGTCCAGCGGTGTCTGCGCGTAGACGTTGCGGCCCACTTCCAGCATGGCGGCGCCCAGCATGTAGTCGGTGGCGTCATTGCCGCGCACGGAGGCGGCGAGGGCGCGCACGTCGGTAAAGGGCGAGATCAGCACCGCACAGCGCGGCATCGGGCGGCCGTTGTCGCGCAGGCAGAGCAGCGCGCCGAGGGTGAGGCCGCCGCCGGCGGAGTCGCCGGCAATGGTGATCTGGTCCGGACGCCAGCCTTGCTGCAGCAGGTGCTCGTAGGCCGCGACCGCGTCGTCGATGGCGGCGGGGAAGGGATGCTCCGGCGCCAGCCGGTAGGCGGGCAGGAGCACCTCGGCATTGAGTTCCCGGGCGAGACGGCTGCAGAAGTTGAAGTAGGTCTTGGTGCGGCCGCAGACATAGCCGCCGCCATGCAGGTACAGGATGACCTTCTCGGGCTGGGCCACCCGCAGGCGGTCGCCGCGCAGGGCGCCCTCGGCCCAGGGTTCGACACTCACGCCCTTGGGCAGCATCACCGGGATGGGGGAGTGGTTCATGCTGCGGCGCAGGTGCGCCACCAGGCTGTCCGCATCCTTGGGGTGGAGACGGATGTAGGTACGGGAAAACAGCTTCATGCTGTGGGCGATCAGGCTGGGCATGGTGACGCCGTCCAGGCAATGGATAAGCCGCTCACCTTACCGCGGCTGGCAGGGAGCGGCTATGGCATTTGGAGCCGCAAAGCTGTGCGTTCGGGCCAGATTGCCGGCCGCGTGGCCGCGGCCGGAGCGGTCCTGTCAGGGCCGGATCTGTGACGTGGCCGTCGTGACAGGGCCGCGGGCCTGCACTAACCTGCCGCCATGGGCTGCCTGTCCGCCACGGCGCCGCCGCATGCCGGTCACGGCGCCGCGGACGACCGGCGGCAGGCTCGCCGCTTGTCGCGATCCGTGTCGCGATCCGTGTCGTGATTGCCGCCCGATCGTTGTCGCCCCGATTTCCAGGACCCGCCATGACCTTGCTGCGCCAGAGTATCGAGATCCCCGCCCCGCCGGCTGCCGTGTATGACTATGTGACCCGTCCCCTGCGCTGGAAGGAGTGGCATCCGTCCTCGCTGGCGGTGCAGGAGGCCGGCGACGAGTCACTGGTGGCGGGACGACGCTTCGAGGAAGACGTGAATGCGGCCGGGCGCCGCCGCCACCTGCAGTGGATGGTCGAGGAAAGCCGGCCGGGACAGCGCTGGCGCGCCTCTGCTTATATGGAGGATGGCAGCACCGTGCGCCTGACCTACGAGCTGGAGGCCGGCGGTGCCGGCACCCGCTTCACGCGCACGCTGGAATACGTGCTGGCGCCGGCGCTGCTGCGCTGGCTCAACGACGTTTTCCTGTGGAAGCGGGTGCAGCGTGAGTCGCAGGCCGCGCTGGAACGGCTGCGCTCGCGCTTCGGCTAGCGGGCGGCGGGCCTGCCTGTCAGGCTTCAGGCCTCGGGTTCCGGCTCGGCGGTTTGCGCTGACGGCGTGCCGGGCTTGCGTGCCCGGGGCGTCTTTGCCTTCGCGGCAGGCTTGGCTGAAGTAGCCGCAGCAGCGGCGCCACCGGCCTTGCCGGTCGCTTCCTTCACGGCCTTGCCGGGGGTTCCGGCGGCGGGCTCGGCCAGGACGTCGGCCACGGCCTCGCTGGCGTAGAAGTCGACCAGGTGCCGGCGCACCATCGGCTCCAGCATGCCGCGCTGGCGCAGCACGTCCAGCACATGCGGGGCAAAGCGCAGGCCCTCGCCCAGGGCGATTTCGCGGGTTACGCCCATCTCGTCCAGGATCTCGTGCAGCGACGTGTCGCCGTACTTGTCAAAGAAGGCGTCGACGCCGGCATCGATCAGCGAGCCGTAGAACGCGGTGTTGCGCAGCGAGCGCCACCACTCGTAGCCGATCACGAAGATCTCCTCGATGTCGAGGCTGCTGACCCCTTCCTGGAAATCGGCCACGCGACGGTCGCGCACCGCTTCCCAGGCTTCGGTGACGAGCAGGCGCACCTGCTCGCGGTCGAACAGGCCGAGCAGGAAATTCTCGCTGCTCTTCAGCAGGTCGCCGATGCTGCGCTGCAGGTAGGCGCGCAGGCTTTCCTCGACCGTCTCCTCGATCATGGGCAGGGCGCCACGCAGCAGGTTGGCGCCGAGGGCGCTGGCCTGGCGCACGCCGGGAATGCCGCGGGCGCGATTGCCGCCGTGGTAGATGTAGCCACGGATGCCCTCGATCACCACGTCGGTGGCGAGCGCGGTGTAGACCGGGTTGGCGGTGGCCTCGTGCGCGATCCAGGCGTGGAGCTCGTCCATCTCCAGGAATTTCTCGAGGAACTCCTCGAAGAGTCCGTCGGGCAGCAGGTCGCGCAACCGGGTATGGCTGTGTACCGGGTGGGCGTAGAGGGCGCGGGCGATATCGCCGATCAGCTCGGGGATGGCGCCGGAGAGTTCGATGTCCACGGCATAGGTGCGCGCGGTGGCCTTGATGATGTGCGGCGTCACCGCCTCGGCGAGGGTCAGGCGGCGGGCGTCGGCCAGCAGTTCGTCGATCTCGCGGCCGAGCAGGGCCTCGAGCGCGGGCCCCTGCAGTTGCTCCATCACGTATGCGACGTGGGCGTCGAGCAGGCGCGCTGCCTGCGGGTGCATCCGGGTCGCCATCGGGCATCTCCTTGTAGCGGTGGCTCATCCTAGCAGTTTGCCGCGGGATTGGGAGGCAGACGAATGACGGAGGCGGCAGCGTGGACGGCGGGGACCGGGGCGGCTCAGGCTCGCGGTGTCCGCAGTAGACGATAACGGCAGAGGTTGACGCATTCGCGTGTGCGAGAAAGCTGACACGAAATCCGCCAACCCGCGCCAGTGCAGCGCTTTCGCGCTAGCTCCGGAGGCGCAGGCTTCACCCCCAAGAACGAAGGGGGTTTGATGTAGGACAATTGCCGTTGTCGGCGCCGGGAGCCCCCCCCTAGAATTGGTCATCCGATCCGGGATGGGTCGGTACAACAATCGAGATGGACGCTTATGGACGAGCATTTTCTGACCGCGGCACTGTCCGCCAACCGCACTCTCGGCTGGCTCGGGAGCACCCCCCAGGCCCCTGCCCACCTGGTTCGCCTCTTCGCGCGCCATGGGTTTACCTTCGTACCCCTCACGCGCCACGAATCGGCGGCCACCCGCGGCTTCTCGCTGGTCCTGGTCGACTGCGCCGGCCTCAGCTCCGAGGACGTGCAGGAATACCTTGGCTACATGCACGCGGCGCATCCGGATCTCCGCCAGGCCCTGGTCTGGGTAGAGTCCGGCAGCTCCTTCGAGCACCTGATCCGCTGGCCGAGCGTGAAGGGCATCTTCCCCTCCGACTGCAACGAGTCGCAGCTGCTCAAGGGCGTGCAGAGCATCCTGGCCGGGCAGAACTGGCTGCCGCGCCGCCTGCTCGAGCAGTGCCTGGAAAAGCAGCGCGGCAAGCTGCCGCAGTCACGCTCCGTGGTCCCGCAGACGCTGACCGAGCGCGAGCGCCAGATCCTGCAGCATGTGGGGGAAGCGTCCACCAATGCGCAGATCGCCTACGACCTGTGCATCAGCGAACACACCGTCAAGACGCATCTCTACAACATCTTCCGCAAGATCCAGGTGCGCAATCGTACCGAAGCCAGCAACTGGGTGCGCCAGCATCTGCACCAGGAAAGCGTGCTCTAGGGCCGGTACGTTACGGGCGCCTTGCGCCATTGCCGCCAGCTCCTGCTGCCCGCCGCCATTCGTGACGGCTTGCGGCCGGGGCGGGTCCGCAAGCTGACGCCAGCGCCCATTGCCGCCCGCCTGGGCGGCACCAGTTGATGCTCCATCACCTGCATCCTGCGAGGCTTTGTCATGAGTATTACTGCCCGCACTGCCGCGGTGAACGCGGTGCTGCATATCCGGCGGGACGCCACCGCGGTCACCGTCAATCCCTGGGTCTGGGCCGGCGAAGGCCAGAACTACGAAGTCCGCCTGAAAGCACTGCAGAGCGGTCCTTCCGGCATCTCTGCCCTGCGCCAGAACCAGCGTATCGAAATCCGCGGCACCCAACCCTGGTGCGGCGGCGAGATGCGCAGCGGATTGCGTCTCGGGGACCGTGTCGATTATGAACTTGAACTCTGGCAGAACGGCGCCATGGTGCTGTCACGCAAGGAAAGCATCCGCGCCTGAGCGAGATCGCCGCTGGCGCAACGCGTTCGGCGTCGAGGGCTGGCGCCCATATAAAAGGCCGGAATCGTTCCGGCCTTTTTTATGGGCGGTGTCGCCGCCGGGGCGGCAGGGTAAGCACCGGCCGCGGCGACTCAGTAGCCTTTTTGCACCCGCTCGCGCGGCTGGAAGATCGCCTTGAAGAAGTGACGCATTTCCTTCCAGGACGCCTTGTCGGCCTTGGCGTTGTAGGCCACGTCCATCTGGTTCTCCTTGGCCAGGCGGTCGGCGTCGATACTGCTGAAGCCGTGGCGGGCGCCCTTGTAGTTCACGAACTTGTAGTCGACGCCGGCGGCTTTCATTTCCTGCTGGAACGTGCTGATGTCGGCGGCGGGAATGAAGCTGTCGGCGGCGCCGTTGAGCACCAGCACGCGCGCCTTCACCTTGCCTTTTTCGGCGGGGGTGGCGGTGGCCAGGATGCCGTGGAAGCTGACCACGCCATCCAGGTCCATGCCGGCGCGGGCCATGTCCAGCACGATCTTGCCGCCAAAGCAGTAGCCGATGGCGGCCAGGCGCCCGGCATCCACTTCCGGCTGCGTCTTCAGCAACTCCAGGCCGGCGCGGGCGCGTGCCATGGCCACGTCGGCGCTCTTGGCGGCGTCCTGCATCCAGGCCTTGGCTTCGTGGGCATGCTGGGTGTGCTTGCCGTCGCCGTACATGTCGATGGCGAGCGCGGCATAGCCGAGGCCGGCAAGTTCGCGGGCGCGGCGGCGGGCATAGTCATTGAGCCCCCACCACTCGTGCACCACCACGACCCCGGGGCGCTTGCCGGCGACGGCATCATCGAAGGCGTAGTAGGCGACAAGGCGGGTGCCGTCGGCCGACTCGTAGGGAATTTCCCGGGTCTGGATTGCCGCGAGGGCAGGCAGGGACAGGCCGAGGGCCAGGCCCATCAGGCAGGTACGCAGCCAATGGCGCATGAGGATCTCCTTGAATGGCAGACGGGGCTGTCCACCATACCTGCGTTTGCGTGCAGGGGAAATGCAACAAGGAGCGCAGTCGGCCGCGGTCTGGCTCAGCGCAGGCTGGTCATGTGACGGTCCAGCGTGGCCGCCGGCGCCGGCGCCACGGGGGCGGGCGCCGCTTCCGGCGCGGGCACGGACACGGCCGCCGCCGGCGCTGCAGCGGCAGCCGGGCGCTGCGCCGGAGCTGCTTGCGCCAGGTAGGGCCCCACGAGTTCCCGCAGGCGCTGTCCGATGTCGTGGACTTCGTCGTCATTCATGCGGGCGGCCGTGTCCAGCACCGCGCCGGCATATTCGGGGTTGTGCTGGAACCAGACCAGGTCAATCACGCGGCCGGCGCGCTTCATCGCGACGAACAGACGGGACTGCAAGGCAAACGTTGCGCGATTCATGCTCGCGGTCATGGCTTCGGACATCATGGCCTCCTTCATCCGTCGCCCGTCCCTGGGCAGTGATACCAGGTCAACAGCGAAATTCGTGCCAGTCCTGCACCTGTTGAGGGGCCGGCAGTGGCCGGCGGCCGAAGTGCAGGCGCCCGGGCGTCCGGACGGGGGCTTGGCCGGGCCCGGACCGGTCGGCGGCCACTGCCGGATCATTACAGGGGGAAACAAAACAGGGCGTCGATGCGCCACGGCAGGGCAAAAAAAACGGGGGAATGGTTTCCCATCCCCCCGTCGGGTCAGCGCATGCCTTTACAGGCCTTCGCGACCGCAAGCTCGCTTGCTACTGCTGCTACCACAGTTACAACCTTTGCTGCTCTTGCTGCTCTTGCTGCTCTTGCTGCTCTTGCTGCTCTTGCTGCTCTTAAGGTGCGGATGGCCCTGGCTGTTGCAGCGGCCTTCGCGGGCCTTCACGGCCTCAGTCCTGCTGCCGCATTAACAGCGCGCTTCCTTTAAGAATCGCGCTGGCCGCGGCGCCGCCCGGATCAGCGGCTGAGCAGCGAGCGCAGGATGCTGAGCGTCGACGTCGTGCCGGCAGTGCTGCCGCTGGTCGTGCCGGACTCCGGGGCCGGGCTGCTCACCGGCGCCGTCTCGACCGTGCCGGACGTGCTGCCGGTGCTGTCCGTGGCCGGCGCAGTGCTGCCGCCGGACACGACGGCCGGGGCCGCGGCGCCAGGGGCGTTCAGGCGCGAGTAGAAGATCGGGCAGCCACCGCTCGGACACTGCAGCGGATTGCTGCCGCTGGCGCCGTCGGCCCAGACCACGTCGATATAGGCCTGGCTGCCATAGGGCGACCAGCGCAGGCTGGGGTAGGTGGCCTGGCCGGCGCTGACGCCGGCGCCGGCGCGGGCGTTCAGCTGCAGGGGCGCGGACCAGGTGCCGGCGGTGGCGGAGCCGCTGGCGCCATCACGCACGGACAGCATGACGTTGCCGCGGGTTTCCACCTCCTCGCTGGGCGCGGTCGAGGCCTGCACCCACACCACCGCCACCTTCTGCGGTGCGCCGGCCACATTGTCGCTGCGGAACACGCTGATGCTGGGGAAGGTGCGGAAGGCATTGGCCTGGCCCGCGGTCAGGTTGCGCCGGGTCCAGCTCGAGCCGTTCCACACGCCGTAGTAGATCTGGCTGTAGCTGCCGCTCTGCTCGCGCCAGGCGACGTGCAGGTTGTTGCTGGCGTCGACGGCGGCGGAGACGTGGCGCTGGTCCTTGCCGTTGCCGTTGACGAACTTCCAGGCGCCCCAGGTCTTGCCGCCATCGGTCGAGGTGGTCCAGGTGATCTGGCGGGTACCGTTGCCGGAACCATAGGCCAGGGCGTGCAGGGTCTGGCCATCGGCGGACGGCACCACGGTCGGGCGCGAGAAGTTGCTGCTGCCGACGCTCGGGATCTTCACGCTGAAGCCGGGCGCGCTGCCGTCCAGGGGCCTGGCGTAGAAGCGCACCTGGCCCTTGCTGCAGCTGCTGCTGTCACGGCTTTCCCAGGCGATGAACATGACGTCGTTCTTGACGGTGCCGTTGACCTTGCCCTTGCCAACCTGCACCGCCGGGTGTTCCTGCCACCACTTGGAGCTGGACAGGCAGCTGTTGGTGTCCTTGATCGGGGCGATGTTGTAGTAGTTGCCGCCGTCACCGCCCCAGCTGCCGTCGCGGGTGCCGCTGACATGCTTGATCTGGCGGTAGTCGGTGGGGGATTTGTAGATCGGGTCGATGCCGTACCAGGACACCTGCATGGAGTCGTCGCTGCCGATGCCGATGGCGGGTACGCGCTGGATCAGGCCCTTGATGCCTTCGGCGCGCATGGGGGTGCCCCAGCTGCCATTGTTGTTGCGCACCACGAAGACATGGGCGGCGTCGCCGGGGGCCTGGGTGCGGTAGGCGATGGACAGGGTGCCGCGGCTGTCGGTCACGATCTTGCGCGCATCCGGGTAGCCGACGCCCTTGGTGTCGGTGGTGGTGGTGACGCGGGTGGGAGCTTTCAGGAACACCGGCTGCTCGGCAGCGGTGGCGATGGACGCAAGGGAGGCGGCCGCCACGGCCAGGCCGAGGGCGGTTTTCACGAGACGAGTCGTCATGGGAATCCTCAAAAAGTCTGAGGCGAAAATTCAAATCCGTCTTTGTTTTCGACTGTAATAGGGGACGGGCACGAAGCGCGTCAGGCACGCGGCAATCCGCCGGGTGCAGGTTCGGGAAAAAGAAGCGGGCCCCGTGTGGCCGGGGCTCCCGCCGAGCGGGCCGGGGACGTGGCAGGCAGGCGCCTGCCCCGAAGTTGGCGTGACGGCAATGCGTCGCGACCGGTGTCCTGACCGCCATCCATGGGGGGAATTTCTTTTTTTAAAAAGAAATATTGTTGATGATCTTTATTGTGAGAAGAAGTACTTATCGCGGAGAGGAATTTGCAGGCTCCCCGTTGGAAGACGCAGATACTAGCGCAAGAGATTCAGCTTACAGTGTCACGCTTTCGTGAGTGTTTATCGCGGTAAACGTTTCTACCGTTAAATCGAAAAGTTGTATCAATTCAAATTTGATCGCAAAAACTTATGACGAGCACGAGCACGAGCACGAGCACGAGCACGAGCACGAGCACGAGCACGAGCACGAGGAAATGGAAAAGGGAAAAATAAGTCCGCAGGGACGGCCTGCCTGTGGCTAATCAGGCCTCCTTGCCTGAAGCAGTGTTGCCGGGAAATCAACGACAGCACGCCAAGCCGGGAATCACCGGCCGCACGCCTGCCGAAGAATCAACGGCAGAGCGCTCTGCCGGGGAATCAATAGCCCTCGCTTCGCGAAACAGCGGGAGCCGGGAGCCGGTGGCGGGAGGCCGGTACTACGCCACGAAGGCCGGGTTCTCCAGCAGCAGGGCGGCGCCCAGGCCGCCCCCGGCACAAGTGGACACCACCGCGTAGCGCTCGCCGGACTCGGCAAGACGCGCCGCGGCGGTGAGCAGCAGCCGCACGCCGGTGGCGGCGAAGGGATTGCCCAGCGACAGCGAGCCGCCCCAGGTGTTGAGCTTTTCCAGCGGGATCTGGCCGTAGGGGGCGTCCTCGCCCAGGCGCTCGTGCACGAAGTTGATGCTGGCCATGCACTGGCGGTTGATCAGCACCTGCGCGGCAAAGGCCTCGTGGATTTCCCACACGCCGATATCGTCGAACTGCAGGCCGTGGCGGGCCAGCAGGCGCGGGATCGACATGGCGGGGCCGAGCAGCATTTCCTCGTGCAGGGAATCGACGCCGGTGAGCTGGTAGTCGCGCACCACCGCCATCTCCGGGAGGCGGTGCTGGCGCGCGTAGCCGCGGCTGGCGAGCAGCAGGGCGCCGGCGCCGTCGGAGAAGCGCGAGGCGTTGCCGGCGGTGATGATGCCCTGCTCGCGGTCGAACACCGGCTTCAGGCGCGACAGCGTCTGCGGGGTGGCGTCGGCGCGCGCGGTGTTGTCGCGCGGCTCGTGGCGCACGCCTTCGATGGTGACCGGCACGATCTGGTCGCGGAAGCGGCCGGCGGCAGTGGCGGCAATGGCAAGGGCGTGGCTGCGCGCGGCAAAGGCGTCGCTGTCGGCGCGGGTGCCGCCGAACCTGTGCACCATGGCCTCGCAGGCCTGGCCCATGGTGAGGCCGGTGGTGAAATCGGAGCTGCTGGGAAGGTCCAGCTTGAAATCATGGGCGGACAGCAGTGACAGCGCGCGCCAGCGTTCGGCGCCGGTCTTCGCCTGGCGCATCTTCATCAGCGCGCGGCGGATGCCGCGGCCGAGGCGCACCGGCACATCGGAGAAGTTCTCGGTGCCGCCGGCAATGCCGGCCTGCAGGCGACCCAGCAGGATCTGGTCGACCAGGTTGACGACGCCGACGGAGGGCGAGATGCCCGCCATCGCCACCGTGTAGGCCGGCACGCGCGGCGGCAGGCCGGCGGCCAGCATGCATTCGCGCGCGACGTTGGTGGTGTTGATCTCGTGCAGCACGGTGCCCATCACCACGAGGCCGAGGTCCTGCGGATCCATGTCGACCTTGTGCATCAGGCCGATCAGCGCCTGCGCGCCCAGTTCATAGCTCCACAGCGGCGAGTACAGGCCGGCGCTTTCCAGGAAAGCGGTGCGGGCGCCGGCGACAATGACGGGCAGGCGGTCGGGGGTGAGGGCGGGCAGGTTCATGGCGGGACTCTCTCGATAATGGCGTGGTCGGGTGGCACGCGGGGCCTCGGCAGAGGGCGGGGCCTCTGCCCTACAGGGAGAGGGGAGACAGA
>JAZKHS010000071.1:26324-35885 GCA_040385265.1 Pseudomonadota bacterium
GGGCGATCGCCAGGCCGCGCCGGCCGTTGTCGGCGCGGCCGCCGCGCCTGCGGCCGGTGGCACACCGGGAGCCTGTTTCGGCAGGTCGGGATTCATCCCGACTTGCCGGCGGCAGACTGCCCTGCTGGAAAAGGGATTTACTGCGGGCGGAAGCTGCCCACCTGGTAGAGGTTGCCGGCGGCGTCGGTCATGCGCAGGGCATGGCGGCCGCCGGCGTCGGGTCGGGCCGCCACCTGGATCAGCACTTCCGGGCTCGGCAGCGGCAAGGGCTTCACGAACTTGACGTCGATGTCGGCGATGCTCCAGCCGGCATTGCAGATGGCCTCGAAGATCTGCGCGAAGCCGCCGTAGCCATGCATGATGCAGCCGCGGAACGAGGTGCGCTTCGCGAAGGCCGGCCAGGTATGGATGGGATTGAAGTCGCCGGTGAGAAAGAAGAACTTGCGGCCTTCGTCGCCGCCGGCCTCCCAGCGGTCGATGGTCTGGAAGTCGACGGCCGCGCGCGCGGGGGCGGCGGCGTCCTTGCGCTTGCCGAGGACCACGGCGGCATAGGCATCGATGGTCATCGCCACCGGCGTTTCCGCGGTGCCGACGGTGAGCGTGGAATGGATGCGGGCGCGGGCGCCGTCGTCGCTGGCCTCGACCAGGCGGCCGCGCACGGTGAGGATGGCCTGGGCCGGCAGCGGATGGTGGATGCAGGCCCGGGCGCACGTGGTTCAGCGGCGAGATGGCCCGGAGCAGGCCGAGCGGTAGCGGGTAGGGCGAGCGCGCGGTGAGTGCGGAAATCACCGGCAGCGCGATCTGGCAGTTGACCAGGTGCGGCGGGATGACGCCGTCGTAGCGTCCGGCGCGGGCGCGGGCCCAGGCGGCATAGGCCTCCTGTAGCGCGAGCGAGGGCGCGCGCGACAGGCGCACGATCTCGGAATGGTCGACGTCGCCGCCGCGCGGCAGCAGGGAACGGGTGGCGCCGGTGACAAAGGCGCCGATGACGCCGCCCTGCTCGAGCAGGAAACGGGGCGAGGGGCTGAAGGACATGCCGGACTCCTGGGGCCAATGGCCGGACGCGGGGAGGACAGCATCCCTGATTGACCGCGCGCCCGCGAGGCGGGATAGTGACATTAGCCATGCAGATTGTGACAGCCCTGCCGGAGCCCGCCGTGTCTTATCCCGTGACCTATTCCCGCCTGATCGCCCGCGAGCTGCGCCTGGACGGCCAGGGCCTGGCCGCGCTCCTGGCCGGCACCGGCCTGGCGCTCGCCGACCTCGGCGGCCTCGACCGGGAGATCAGCGCGGCCGGGCAGGTGGCCCTGCTGCGCAACGCGCTGGCGCTGGCCGGGCGGCCCGGCCTAGGGCTGGAGATCGGCAGCCGTCTGCCGCTGGCCGCGCACGGGCCGCTGGGGCAGCTGCTGTCGGCCAGCCCCGACCTGGGTGAGGCCTGGGCGGCGCTCGAGCGCTTCCACGGCCTGCGCGTGCCGCTGGTGTCCTTCCGCCGCAGCTTCGCGCAGGGGGACATGCAGATCCGCCTCGAGCTCGAGTGCGACCTCGACGAGGTCGGGCTGTTCCTGGTCGAGGCCATGGTGGTGACCATACAGCGCGGCATCGAGCTCATCATCGGGCAGCGTCTGCGCGGGGCGCGCCTGGACCTGGCCTATGCGGCGCCGGCGCATGGCCCGCTCTACGACAAGTTCCTGCATGGCACGCTGCGCTTCCGGGCGCCGGCCACCGCCTGGCATATTCCCGCGGCGCTGCTGGCCCAGCCCAATCCCTTCCATGATCCCGTGCTCTACCGCCAGGCCCTGCGTGCCTGCGAACAGCTGGAGGCGGCGCGGCGCGAGGGCGCGGCGGTGGCCTGGTCGGTGCGCCTGACGCAATTGCTGCAGCAGCATCCGGGCAAGCTGTGGACGCTGCCCGAGGTGGCCGCGCACTGGCACCTGTCGGCGCGCACGCTGATCCGCTACCTGCGCGCGGAAGACACGACCTGGCAGGCGGTTCTGGACCGCGAGCTGGCGCGTCAGGCGCTGGAGCTGTTCGCCGAGAACCGGCAGACGGTGGAGTCGGTGGCGCTGGCGCTGGGCTATCACGACGCCACCGCGTTCCGGCGCGCATTCCGGCGCTGGTTCGGCGAAGCGCCGACGGTCTGGCTCGCGCGCGGCGGCCTGCCGCATCAGCGTACCGGCGATACCGCGCCGTAGGCGCGGAAGGCCTCGGCGCGGGTGCCGACGCCACGTACCGCCGCCAGTGCCCAGGGCCGTTCGCAGCGCTGCTCCTCGGGCGGGGAATGGGGCCGGCGGCGGCTGCCGGTTGCGGCCACTCCGGGGTGCGCTGCTCTGGCGCAACAATAGCCAAAAACAATCAAAACGAAAGCAGCAATCAAATTAACTCTGCCTCATGCCTGACTATAGTTACGTCGTAGAACTTATTTCTTACAGTCAGGAGACAGCAGAAATGCACACAAAAACAATTTCTCTTCTGGCGGTGCTGGCGGCAGCGCTGTCCCCGAGCCTGGCGCCGGCCGCCGGCAAGCCCATGTCCAACCAGGACTGGTGGCCGCAGCAACTGAACCTGCAGCCCTTGCGCCAGCACGACCCCGCCTCCAGCCCGCTGGGCCGGGACTTCGATTACGCGGCGGCCTTCCAGGCGCTGGACATCGAGGCCGTGAAGACGGACATCCGCACCCTGATGACCACCTCGCAGGACTGGTGGCCCTCTGACTACGGCCACTACGGCCCCTTCTTCATCCGCATGGCCTGGCATAGCGCCGGCACCTATCGCGTGTCCGACGGTCGCGGCGGCGCCGCCGGTGGCCAGCAGCGCTTCGAGCCGCTCAACAGCTGGCCCGACAACGTCAACCTGGACAAGGCCCGTCGCCTGCTCTGGCCGATCAAGCAGAAATACGGCGCCAGCATTTCCTGGGCCGACCTCATGGTGTTGACCGGCAACGTCGCACTCGAGTCCATGGGCTTCAAGACCTATGGTTTTGCCGGCGGACGCGAGGACGACTGGGAACCCGACGTCGTGTACTGGGGCCCGGAAGCCGAGTGGCTGGGCGACAAGCGCTACCAGGGCGAGCGCAAGCTGGAGAAGCCGCTGGCCGCCGTGCAGATGGGCCTGATCTACGTGAACCCGGAAGGCCCCAACGGCGTGCCGGACCCGCTGCTGGCCGCGCGCGACATCCGCGATACCTTCGGCCGCATGGCCATGAACGATGAAGAGACCGTCGCCCTCATCGCCGGCGGCCATACCTTCGGCAAGGCCCACGGCGCCCGTTCCCCGGAAAAGTGCGTGGGCGTGGAGCCGGCGGCGGCCGGGGTGGAAGAGCAGGGCATGGGCTGGACCAACAAGTGCGGCAAGGGCAAGGCGGAAGACACCATCTCCAGCGGCCTGGAAGGCGCCTGGACGGTGAACCCGATTGCCTGGACCACGAACTACCTGGACAACCTGTTCGCGTTTGACTGGGTGCAGACCAAGAGCCCGGCCGGCGCCATCCAGTGGATTCCCGCCAGGGGCCAGGCCGCCAACCTGGTGCCGGACGCGCACGTGGCCGGCAAGCGCCATGCGCCGGTCATGTTCACCACCGACCTTGCGCTCAAGTTCGATCCGGCCTATCGCAAGATCGCCAAGCGCTTCCAGCAAAACCCCAAGGAGTTCGAGCTGGCCTTTGCCAAGGCCTGGTTCAAGCTGACCCACCGCGACATGGGGCCGCGCGCCCGCTACCTCGGCAAGGCGGTGCCCACCGAGGCCCTGCTCTGGCAGGATCCGGTGCCGGCGGTGGATCACGCCCTGGTGGATGCCGCTGACGTGGCGAAGCTGAAGGCCGAGCTGCTGAAATCCGGTGTGACCGGTCCCGAACTGGTGCGCACCGCCTGGGCCGCGGCCGCCTCCTTCCGCGGCACCGACCTGCGCGGCGGCGCCAACGGCGCCCGTATCCGCCTGGCCCCGCAGAAGGACTGGGCCGCCAATAATCCGCAGGAACTGGCGCGCGTGCTGGCACGTCTGGAAGCCGTGCAGAAGGATTTCAACCGTAGCGCCAAGGGCGGCAAGAAGGTGTCGCTGGCCGACCTCATCGTGCTGGGCGGCAACGCGGCGATCGAGGAGGCGGCCCGGCGTGCCGGCCAGGCCGTCAGCGTGCCCTTCACGCCGGGCCGCAGCGATGCCTCGCAGGCGCAGACGGATGTGGCTTCGTTCGCGGTGCTGGAACCGACCGCCGACGGCTTCCGCAACTACTACGGCGCCGACAACCGTTATTCGCCGGCGGCCGCGCTGGTGGAACGCGCCAACCTGCTGACGCTGACGGTGCCGGAGATGACGGTGCTGGTCGGCGGCCTGCGGGCCCTCAATGCGAACGCGGGACAGGCGGCACACGGGGTCTTCACCGCGCGTCCCGGCACGCTGAGCAACGATTTCTTCGTCAACCTGCTCGACATGTCGACGCAGTGGGCGAAGTCGGCGCAGGGCGAAGGTCTCTACGAAGGTCGCGATCGCAAGAGCGGCCAGGTGAAGTGGACGGCGACGCCGGTCGACCTGGTGTTCGGCTCCAACTCCGAGCTGCGGGCGGTGGCCGAGGTCTATGCCGCCAACGGCGCCCAGGAGAAATTCCTGCGCGACTTTGTCGCCGCCTGGACCAAGGTGACGAACCTCGACCGCTTCGAGCGCTGAGCGGAGGGCGGCAGCGGGCGGCATCACCCGTTCCTGCCGCCTTCAATTGCTGGCGGATCAGCGCGGCGCGTAATGCCTGACGTTCAGGTCCTGGTCGATGATGGCAAGGCCCCCGCATTTCCGGCAGGTCGCGACCACGGACGATTCCCGGATGATGAGGTCGAGCAGGGCGCCGCAGGGGGTGCTGTCGTCGGTGGGCAGATCGGTCAGCTCTTCCGGCACCAGCAGCTGCAGGCCGTGTCCGGCATGGAGCTGGAGGTGGAGGAGTTCGCCGCAGGCGCAGAGGACTTTGTTGGCCATTGATGATGTCTCGTGTCGTCGTGGGCGGTGGCGGAAAGGGTGGCCGCCCGTCGTTGCCTGCCCGGGGGGCGGTAGTGGACGAGGATGAAGTGCACCCCGCGGCTGCCTGCGGCAGGTGTACGTTATGGCCACAGTCGAGCTTCAGCAAGTGCCGGTGCCGGACAAGCCGCCCGCATCTGCCGGCTAGGGCTTGAGCGTGGCGAGCATGTCCAGGAGGATGCTGGCGTCGTCATTGCCTTGCCGGCGCGCCGCCTCGAAGAGCTGCCGCGCTTTGGCCTGGTCTTCCTCGATCAGCTTGCCGTTGAAGTGAAGGATGCCCAGCAGTACCTGGGCATCCGCGCGGCCCCGGAGGGACAGGTTCTTCAGCAGAGAAATCATGTGTTGGCGCTTGCCGGGATCATCGCCCTGAAACTCGTGGTAGACGCTGGCCAGCGTGTACATGGCGTCGAAGTTTTGCCGGCGGGCCGCCTTCAGCAACCACTTTTCCGCCTCGGCGATGTCGGCGTCGACCAGGCGGGGATAAAAGCGGATGTCGATTTCAGGCTTGCCGGTTGCCGGGTTCCCGGCCACCGCCATGATCCGGCTGCCTGGTCCGCGGGGCGCCGGGGTGTGCACGCCCTGCAGGTAGACGCTGGCCAGTGCGTATTCGGCCATGTCGCTCTCGAACACGGCTTCCTTCTTGTACCACTCGATCGCCTTCTGCGTGTCCTTGGGGACGCCCTCGCCATACTGATGCATTCGTCCCAGCAACAGTTGCGCCGGACCGTTATGGACCGCGGCGGCCTGGGTCAGCCACTTGAGGGCCTCGGCGTAGTCCTGCGCCACGCCGGCGCCCTGGTAGTACATGAACCCGATGGAAAACACGGCGTCGGTGCTGCCGTAGCGGGCGGCCTTGCGGAAATGCTCCAGGGCCTTGGCATAGTCCCGTTCGACACCACTGCCGTTGAGTGAGCCCTTGCCGGAGTAGTACATCTGGCCGATCTGGTACTCCATGGCCGGGTTGTGCAGGCGCTGCTCCATCTCGGCTCTGCTGGTCTGCGCCTGCGCCAGCACCGGAAGGAGGATGGCGAGCACGATCGTCAGGGACCGGGCGAGGCGGGTGCGCCGGCGGCGGTGGCGGGTAGGGAGGGTGGACACGCGGGTGGCTTCCTTTCGTGGAGAGGCGCGGCCCGGTGATCGGGGGCGCCGGGCGCGGCGGCCGTCAGGCCCGATCATAACCAATAATGGCATCGCCCTCGCGGAGCACGCCGTCCTCCAGCACTTCGGCGCGCAGGCCGCCGCGTCCGCTGAAGGCGGCAATGACCTGCGCCGGCGAAGCCCCGGTGCCGGCCAGGTAACGGCCGAGCACGATGCAGGGCTCGCAGAGTTCGATGCCGCGCAGCAATACCGGCCCCACCCGGAAATGCCGGCCCACCAGGTCGTTGAGGCGCAGGTCGCGCGTGACCACGTTGCGCCGGGTGGACTCGGGGCCGAGGGCGACGCCAAGGCGGGCGGCCGCGGCCTCTATGGCCTCGGCCTCGACCAGGGTCAGGTTGCGACCGGGATGGCGCCGGGAGCGGCTGAAGAAGCGGTCGCCGACAATGCCGGCGCCGGCCTTCACTTGCACGGCAGGCAGGCGCAGCAGTTCGCCGTGGCGTTCGGTGGCGACCCAGAGCGAGTCGGCACGGGCGGTGGTGGTCATGCGCGGCCCCTGGGGCAGGGCCCCGCTAGCGGTTCAGGATGTCGCGCAGAACATACGGCAGGATGCCGCCATGGCGGTAGTAGTCAGACTCGATCGGGGTGTCGATGCGCGTCACCAGCACCGCGGTGCGGGTCGGCTCGCCGTCGCGGTGGATGCGCAGCGTCACCTCCTGCATGGGCGTGACGGGATCGCCCAGGCCGACGATATCGAAGGTTTCGCTGCCGGTCAGGTCCAGGGTCTCCAGGCTCTCGCCGGGGCGGAACTGCAGCGGCAGCACGCCCATGCCCACCAGGTTGGCGCGGTGGATGCGCTCGAAGCTCCTGGCGATGACCGCGCGCACACCAAGCAGGCGCGTGCCCTTGGCCGCCCAGTCGCGGCTGGAGCCGGTGCCGTATTCCTCGCCGGCAAAGATGACGGTGGGCACGCCGCGCGCGCACCAGCCCATGGCCGCCGCATACACGGTGGTGAGCTGGCCGTCGATCAGCGTGTAGCCGCCCTCGATGCGGCTGCCGTCGGCCTTGGGCGGCAGCATCAGGTTCTTCAGGCGCACATTGGCGAAGGTGCCGCGCAGCATCACCTCGTGGTGACCGCGGCGGGCGCCGTAGGTATTGAAATCGGGCGGTGCCACGCCGCGCTCCTGCAGGTACTGGCCGGCGGGCGTGGAGGGGCTGAAGGCCCCGGCGGGGGAAATGTGGTCGGTGGTGACCGAGTCCCCCAGCCAGAGCAGGGCGCGGGCGCCGGTGAGGGCGCGCACGGGCGCGGGCACCGGCGTGAAGTCGTCGAGGAAGGGCGGGCGCGCGATGTAGCTGGACTCGGGCCAGGCGTAGACCTGGCCCTCGCGGCAGGGAATGTTGGCCCAGAGGTCGTTGTCCTGGCGGAAATCGGCGTAGCGGGCGCGGAACAGTGCCGGGTCCATGGCCTGCGCCAGCAGCGCGCCGATCTCGGCGTTGCTGGGCCAGATGTCGCGCAGGAACACCGGCTCGCCTTGATAGTCGTGGCCCAGCGGCTCGGTGCCCAGGTTGATGTTGACGCGGCCGGCCAGCGCAAAGGCCACCACCAGCGGCGGTGAGGCGAGGTAGTTGGCGCGCACGTTGGGATGGATACGGGCCTCGAAATTGCGGTTGCCGGAGAGCACGGCGGCGACGATGAGGTCGTTGTCGACAATGGTCTCGTTGAACTCCGCGGGCAGGTCGCCGCTGTTGCCGATGCAGGCGGTGCAGCCAAAGCCGGCGACATTGAAGCCGAGCTCGTCCAGGTAAGGCTGCAGGCCGGTGGCGCGCAGGTAGTCCGGCACCACGCGCGAGCCGGGGCCGAAGGCGGTCTTGACGCGCGGGCTGACGAACAGGCCCTTCTCCACGGCTTTTTTCGCGAGCAGGCCGGCGGCCAGCATGACATCGGGATTGGAGGTGTTGGTGCAGGAGGTGATGGCGGCGAGGACGACGTCGCCGTGCCCCAGGTCCACCGCCTGCGCGGCCATGGGCGGCGGCTGCATGCCCGGATGGTTGTCCAGCATCTCCAGCTCGTTGCGCTGCAGGGCGCGATCCGCCGGCAGCGGTGGCGGCAGCGCGCGCGTGCGCACTGGCAGGTGCAGCGTGGTCGGGTAGCGCTGCGCGAGCTCGGCGGCGGACTTGTTGAAGCCGCCGGCGCCGGCCTCGCGGCTGAACAGGCTCTCGAAGCTGTCGCGCATGGCGGTGAGCGGGACGCGGTCCTGCGGCCGGCGCGGACCGGCCAGCGAGGGCCCCACCGCGTCCAGGTCGAGCACGATCTCGGCGCTGTAATGGATTTCGCCCGGCCAGGGCACGCCGAACAGTTGCTGGGCGCGGAAGTAGCGCTCGAAGGCGTCGACCTCGGCCTCGCTGTGGCCGCTGCCGCGCAGATAGGCCACGGTGTTGTCGTCGATGGGGAAGAAGGCCAGGGTGGCGCCGTATTCGGGCGCCATGTTGCCGAGGGTGGCGCGGCCGGCCACCGATAGCGCGCAGACGCCGGCGCCGAAGAATTCGATGAACTTGCCCACCACCTTGTGCCGGCGCAGCAGCTCGGTCAGCGTGAGCACGAGGTCGGTGACGGTGACGCCCTCGCGCAAGGCGCCGCGCAGTTCCACGCCGACCACATCGGGGGTGAGGAAGTACACCGGCTGGCCCAGCATGGCGGCCTCGGCCTCGATGCCGCCGACGCCCCAGGCCACGACGCCGGCGCCGTTGATCATGGTGGTGTGCGAATCGGTGCCCACCAGCGAGTCGGGAAAGAGCAACCCGCCGCGGTCCTGCACGCCGCGGAACAGGTACTCCAGGTTGACCTGGTGGACGATGCCGATGCCGGGCGGCACCACGCGGAAGCTGGCGAAGGCCTGGGTGCCCCACTTCAGGAACTGGTAGCGCTCGTGGTTGCGGTGGAACTCCAGCTCCATGTTGCGGCGCAGGGCATCGTCGGTGCCGAAGAAATCCAGTTGCACCGAGTGGTCCACCACCAGGTCCACCGGCACCAGCGGCTCGATGCGGCCGGGGTCGGCGCCCTGCGCCTGGGCCGTGTCGCGCATGGCGGCGAGGTCGGCCAGCAGGGGCACGCCGGTGAAGTCCTGCAGCAGTACGCGCGCCACCACAAAGGGGATTTCCTCGCGGCGCTCGCCTTGCGCGCTCCAGTTGGCCAGCGCGCGCACATGGTCGGCGCTGATGCGGCGGCCGTCGATATTGCGCAGCAAGGACTCCAGCACCAGGCGCAGGCAGACCGGCAGGCGCGACACCGGGCCGACGCCGGCGTCCTCGAGGGCGGGCAGGGAGTAGTACTGGCGGGTCTCGCCGTTGGCGAGGGCGAGGGTGCGGCGGGTATCGGGGAGGAGCATGGCGGCCTCCGTGCCGGGGGGGATGCTCTCAGTGTAGACGGCGCTGGCGCAGGCTCTGCTGAATTACCGGCCGGGCCGGCCGGCC
>JAZKHS010000072.1:0-33002 GCA_040385265.1 Pseudomonadota bacterium
GGTTCACCACATAGGCGTTGTGGTGCTTGCCGTGGTGGAAATCCAGGGTTTCGGCCGTCAGGTGCGGCTCCAGAGCATTCTTTTCATACGGCAGAGGGGGCAGTTCAATCGCCATGATGCGTGTCCTGTAGCAATGGAGGGGGAGTCGCCGGGTGCGACCAGGGAAGCGCGATTATGCCGCCGGCCCGGAGGGGGGGCAATTCGAAATTCCAGGCCTGGTGATGGGCCGGATTGCCACGGGCACGGAATGGCGCCGGCTGCCGGGGCTGGCTGGCCTCAATCGTCGAGGTCGTAGTCGAAGTCGCGAAGGCGGCGCTGGAGCTTGCGCTCTTCCAGCAACTCGTCAATGTCGCGGCGCCGGGCCAGGGAACTTTTGGCGGTGACCGCCTTGGTCACCTCTTCGGCCTCTCCCTCGGGAGCAGCACTTTCCTCGAACGCCTCTTCGTCGAATTCTTCGGATTTACCAGCAGCCATAGCTTCCTCGAACCGGGACCCACTCGCTTTGGCGGCTATATACCGTCAAAGCCCGGGGGCTGTAAAGACACGCCCGGGGCCTGCACCCGACCAGCCGGTCCGGCGCACCCGCCACCAATGAAAACGGCCGGTAAAGACCGGCCGTTTTCAGAAGGGCTGCTGCAATCAGGCAGCGTAGTCCTTCAGCTTCTTCAGCGGGCGCACCTTGATGGTGTTACGGGCCGGCTTGGCCTTGAACACGGTTTCTTCGCCGGTGAAGGGATTGATGCCCTTGCGCGCCTTGGTGGCGGGCTTGCGCACGACCTGGACCTTGAACAGGCCCGGCAGGGTGAAGTGGCCAACGGCATTCTTCTTGACGTGGCGTTCGATCAGCGCGCCGAGTTCGTCGAGGACGGCAGAGACCTGCTTCTTGGTCAGCTGGGTCAGCTCGGCAATTTCCGTCATCAGCTGGGTCTTGTTGTGGGCGGCGGCCAGGGCGGCCGTGGCGCGCTTCACCGCAGCGGGAGCGGCCGGCTTGGCGGCAGCAGGCTTCTTGGCGGCAGCAGCGGGCTTCTTGGCAGCGGCCGGCTTCTTGGCGGCAGCAGGCTTGGCAGCGGCCGGCTTCTTGGCAGCAGGCTTCGCGGCCGGCTTGGCAGCAGGCTTGGCGGCGACTTTCTTGGGGGCGGCTTTGGCAGCGGGTTTCTTGGCAATGGCCATTGCGGTCTTCCTTATTGGAGTTCTTGGGCGACGCTTCAACCGGCGGCTCCCGGTGCAGACATCGTGTTCATGCGCCTACTGCATTTGCGCCATGAACTGACGCCGATATATAGGGGATTTGCCGGAGGGCAGCAATAGCGGGAGCGCGAAAACCCTGTATTTTTCGGCGTTTTCGCTCCAGCACATCTGCGAAGAGGCGTTTTCCCCGGGTTTTTTTCAAAAAGCCCCCTGTTCATGGGCAGGGAAGCGACAACGGCGACCGGCCGTGAAACCTTTCCGGAGGAGGTGGAATGGCGGCGGCGGCCAGCGCCCGGCTGACCCGGCCGGACCGGAAGGCGGCAAACCCGCCGCCACCGCTGACGGCGCCGGCCCGGCATGGGTATAATGCGCCCCTTTCAGACGAGCCTGCCGCCCGGCGCGACAGGCCTGACACGACACCCGGGACTCCAGACATCATGATGCGCACCCACTACTGTGGCGAACTCAACGAACAACACATCGACCAGACCGTGACCCTGGCGGGCTGGGTGCACCGTCGCCGCGACCACGGCGGCGTCATCTTCCTGGACATGCGCGACCGTGACGGCCTGGTGCAGGTGGTGATCGACCCGGATACCCCCGAGGCCTTCGCGCTGGCCGACAAGTCCCGCTCCGAGTTCGTGCTCAAGATCACCGGCCGCGTGCGCCGCCGCTATGCCGGCACCGAAAACGCCAATATGCCCTCCGGGCAGATTGAAGTGCTGGGCAAGGAAATCGAGATCCTGGCCCAGTCGGAAACCCCGCCCTTCCCCCTCAACGACGACTTCTCCAACGTCGGTGAAGAGGTCCGCCTCAAGTACCGCTTCCTGGACATGCGCCGTCCGGAAATGCTGGAGCGCATGCGCTTCCGCTCCAAGGTGACGTCGAAGATCCGCACCTACCTGGACAACAACGGCTTCCTGGATGTGGAAACCCCGGTGCTGACCCGCGCCACCCCGGAAGGCGCGCGCGACTACCTGGTGCCCTCGCGCACCCAGCCGGGCTCCTTCTTCGCCCTGCCGCAGTCGCCCCAGCTCTTCAAGCAGCTGCTGATGGTCTCGGGCTTCGACCGCTACTACCAGATCGCCAAGTGCTTCCGCGACGAGGACCTGCGCGCCGACCGCCAGCCCGAGTTCACCCAGATCGACATCGAGACCTCCTTCCTCTCCGATGAAGACATCATGCAGATCACCGAGGGCATGATCCGCGAGCTCTTCGACGAGCTGCTCGGCGTCAAGTTCGCCCCGTTGGCGCGCATGACCTATGCCGACGCCATGCGCGACTACGCCTCGGACAAGCCGGACATGCGCATTCCGCTGAAGCTGGTGGACGTGGCCGACCTCATGCAGGACGTGGAGTTCAAGGTCTTCGCCGGCCCCGCCAAGGACCCCAAGGGCCGCATCGTCGCCCTGCGCGTCCCCGGCGGCGGCGCCATGCCGCGCAGCCAGATCGACGAGTACACCAAGTTCGTCGGCATCTACGGCGCCAAGGGCCTGGCCTATATCAAGGTTAACGACCTGGCCGCCGGCCTCGAGGGCCTGCAGTCGCCCATCGTCAAGTTCATCGAGCCCATCGTGCTGGACCTGCTGAAGCGTGTGGGTGCCGAGAACGGCGACCTGGTGTTCTTCGGCGCGGACAAGGCCAAGATCGTCAACGACGCCATGGGCGCCCTGCGCGTGCGCGTCGGCCATGACCTCAAGCTCACCACTTGCGAATGGGCCCCGCTCTGGATCGTGGACTTCCCCATGTTCGAGGAAGTGGAGGACGGCCAGTGGACCTCGGTACACCACCCCTTCACCCTGCCCAAGTGCGACGTCGAGACCATGAAGAACAACCCGGGCGCGGCGCTGTCCGTGGCCTATGACTTCGTGCTCAACGGCACCGAGATCGGCGGCGGCTCCCTGCGTATCTACAACCTGGAAATGCAGAAGGCGGTGTTCGAGGCGCTGGGCATCGGCGAGGAAGAGGCCAACGAGAAGTTCGCCTTCCTGTTGGACGCCCTCAAGTACGGCGCCCCGCCCCACGGTGGCCTGGCCTTCGGCCTGGATCGCCTGATCATGCTCATGACCGGCGCCACCAGCATCCGCGACGTCATCGCCTTCCCCAAGACCAAGACCGCGGAATGCCTGATGACGCACGCCCCGGCCCCGGTCGACGGCAAGCAGTTGCGCGACCTCGGCATCCGCCTGCGCGAGAAGGAAAAGCCGGCGGCCGAATAATCCGGCGAGCCTGTAAACCTGCAGGTCGGACTGGAGTCCGACTTGCCGACGCCGGCTCTGTCAGCGTCGGACTGAAGTCCGACCTGCAGGGGCCTGACCTGCTGATACCGGACCGGAATCCGACCTGCAGATGCCGCCGGCGCCACCGCGGCAGAGAACATAAAGACCCCGGCGCGCCGCCCCTGCTGACGGCCGCCCCCAGCAAGAGAGGAACTCCCATGGCCGGACACAGCAAATGGGCCAACATCAAGCACCGCAAGGCCCGCCAGGACGCCGTCAAGGGCAAGGTCTTCACCAAGTACATCCGTGAAATCGTCACCGCCTCCCGCATGGGCGGCCCCAGCGAATCGGACAACCCGCGCCTGCGCGCCATCGTCGCCAAGGCCCTCACCGCCAACATGACGCGCGACATCATCAACCGCGCCATACAACGTGGCGCCGGCGGCGACGACGACAAGAAGCTCGACGAGCTGACCTATGAAGGCTACGGCGTTGCCGGCGTCGCGGTGCTGGTCGAGGCCATGACCGACAATATCAACCGTACCGTGGGCGAAGTGCGCCATGCCTTCAGCAAGAATGGCGGCAACCTCGGCACCAACGGCTCGGTGGCCTATCTCTTCGTGAAGCGCGGCGAGATCGTGTTCCCGGTCGGCACCAACGAAGACAAGGTGATGGAAGTGGCCCTCGAGGCCGGCGCCGACGACGTGCAGTCGGACGAGCACGGCATCACCGTGGTCACCACGCCCGAGGCTTTTGGCGCCGTGCTGGACGCCCTGGCCGCCGCCGGCCTCAAGCCCGAGCAGGCGGAAGTGACGATGTCGGCCACCACCCAGGCCGACATCGCCGATGTGGAGCAGGCCGAGAAAATCATGAAGATGATCGACATGCTGGAGGACCTGGACGACGTCCAGGAGGTCTACAGCAATGCCCACTTCACGCCCGAAGTGATGGCGGCCCTCAGCAAGTAAGCCGGACCCGGTGAACAAGGGGGCCCCGGCCCCCTTTTTTGTGACGCCGTCGCCGGCGCGACCGCCCCTGCTCCCCCCTCCCTTGCGGGCGCCTCACGCCAGTGGCACAACAGGACTTCCCCGCACCGCCGGCTCCCGGCGCAAGGACACCCATGGCCCTCATCCTCGGCATCGACCCCGGCTCCCGCATTACCGGCTTCGGCGTGATCGACTCGGACGGCACCCGGCACCGCTATATCGCCTCCGGCTGCATCAAGATGGCCGAACTGCCGCTGCCGGAGCGCCTGCAGCGCATCTACGCCGGCATCACCGAGATCGTCGCCACCTACCATCCGGAACAGGCCGCCATCGAACAGGTGTTCCTGGCCAAGAACCCGGACTCGGCGCTCAAGCTGGGGCAGGCCCGCGGCGCCGCCATTGTCGCCCTCATGAACCATTCCCTGCCGGTGGCCGAGTATTCGGCGCGACAGGTAAAGCTGGCCGTGGTGGGCAAGGGTGCCGCCCTCAAGGACCAGGTGCAGCACATGGTGGTCAACTTGCTGGGCCTGACCAAGGCGCCGCCCGAGGATGCGGCCGACGCCCTGGCCATCGCCATCACCCATGCCCAGGCCTCGAGCACCCTGGCCCGCATCGGCGTGGCGGAGCGCCTGTCCGGCGGCCGCGCCCGCAACTGAGCGCCCGGTCACTACTGTACGTGTAGCCAGTTATCCGCCGCTATGCTACTAATGACGGTTATTATTGCCCCCACTCCACGCTGGAACTGACGTGATCGCCCGCCTGCAGGGACAACTCATCGAGAAGCAACCGCCCGTCCTGGTCATCGACGTCCACGGCATCGGCTATGAACTGGAAGCGCCCATGAGCACCTTCTACAAGGTCACGCTCGGCGCCCCGGTTACCCTTTTTACCCACCAGGTCGTGCGCGAAGACGCCCACTTGCTGTACGGCTTTGCCTCGCGCGAGGAGCGGGACCTTTTCCGCGTCCTGCTGAAGGTGAACGGCGTCGGGCCCAAGCTGGCGCTGGCCATCCTCTCCGGCATGGAGGCCGACGCCTTTGCCGCCTGCGTGCGCCAGAACGACGTCGCTACCCTGGTGCGCATTCCCGGCGTCGGCAAGAAGACCGCCGAGCGCCTGGTGATCGAACTGCGCGACCGTGTCGGCGACGGCCCTGCCGGCCTGCCCTCCTTCGCCGCCAGCGAAGCCCCGGCCACGCCGGAGCGCGACGCCATCACTGCGCTCATCTCGCTCGGCTACAAGGCCGCCGAAGCGGAGCGCGCCGTGGGCAAGGTCAAGCTCGACAACGCCACCGCGGAAGACCTGATCCGCGGGGCCCTGAAGGGAATGGTGAAAGCATGAGCTTCCTGGATACCGACGAGCGCCTGGTCGGCGCCGCCCCCAAGCCGGGCAAGCGCGAGGAGGCCATCGACCGTGCCATCCGCCCCACCCGCCTGGACGACTATGTCGGCCAGCCGCAGGTGCGCACGCAGATGGAGATCTTCATCCACGCCGCGCGTTCGCGCAGCGAGGCACTGGACCACACGCTCATCTTCGGCCCGCCCGGCCTCGGCAAGACCACGCTGGCCAACATCATCGCGCGCGAGATGGGCGGCAACCTCAAGTCCACCTCGGGTCCCGTGCTGGAAAAGGCGGGTGATCTGGCCGCCCTGCTCACCAATCTCGAGGCCGGCGACGTCCTCTTCATCGACGAGATCCACCGCCTCTCGCCCGTGGTCGAGGAAATCCTCTACCCGGCCATGGAGGACTACCAGCTCGACATCGTCATCGGCGAGGGTCCGGCGGCGCGCTCCATCAAGCTCGATCTGCCGCCCTTCACCCTGGTCGGGGCCACCACCCGCGCCGGCCTGCTGACTTCCCCGCTGCGCGACCGCTTCGGCATCGTGCAGCGCCTGGAGTTCTACTCGGTGGCCGACCTGTCGCATATCGTCACGCGCTCGGCGGCCCTGCTCAACGTGCCCATGGACGCGGCCGGCGCACAGGAAATCGCCCGCCGCGCCCGTGGCACCCCGCGCATCGCCAACCGCCTGCTGCGCCGCGTGCGCGACTTTGCGGAGGTCAAGGCCGACGGCGGCATCAGCGGCGAGGTGGCCTGCGCCGCCCTCAACATGCTGGACGTGGACCAGCACGGCTTCGACGGCATGGACCGGCGCTTCCTGCTCACCCTGATCGAGAAGTTCGGCGGCGGCCCCACCGGCATCGAGTCGCTGGCGGCCGCCCTGTCCGAGGATGCCGGCACTCTCGAGGACGTGATCGAACCCTACCTGATACAGCAGGGTTTCGTGATGCGCACTGCCCGCGGCCGCGTCGCCACCCCGCACGCCTACCTGCACTTCGGCCTGCAGACGCCGGAGCGGCTGCACGAGCACCTCAAGCAGACGGACTTTTTCTGACCATGCGCCTGGAGTTCCCGTTGCCCGAGTTCCGGATCCCTGTCCGGGTTTACATTGAAGACACTGACGGCGGCGGCATCGTTTATTACGTTAACTACCTCAAGTTCATGGAGAGGGCGCGCACCGAGCTCCTGCGCGACCTGGGCTTCGCGCACTACCTCACCTCCGACGAGGATGTGATGTTTGTGGTGCGCGGAGCTGATGTACGCTACTTCCAACCAGCGCGCATGGATGATGCGCTGACGGTCACCGCCCAGGTGCGTTCGCTGGGGCGGGCTTCGCTGGTGTTCTCACAGGAGGTGAGGCGTGGCGACGTTACCCTTGCCACAGGCACGATCGACATTGCCTGCGTCAAGCGCTCCGACCTCAAGCCCCGGGCCTTGCCCGAGCACCTGAAGAGCCTCCTCCAGCGTCGCTACGGGCAAGCCGGGACAGCCTGATGCTGTCAGGGCTAACAACTGCAATGAACAACGATACACAGGGTGCCACACATGAATACCGTTCCTGACATGTCCATCTGGCATCTGATCAGCAACGCCAGCCTGATCGTCCAATTCGTCATGCTGGCCCTGGTCGCCGCCTCGGTCTATTCCTGGACCATCATCTTCCAGCGCCGCGCCCTCTACTCCGATGCCCGCCAGCGCGCCGACAAGTTCGACGAATCCTTCTGGTCCGGCGGCGACCTCAACGCCCTCTACGACGGGCTCAGCCGCCATTCCAACCTGCAGGGCCAGGAGAGCATTTTCCGCGCCGGCTTCAAGGAGTTCCTGCGCCTGCGCGAAAAGGGGGCCGACCCCGACGCCGTCATGCAGGGCGTGACCCGCGCCATGCGCATCACCCTGAGCCAGGAGCAGCAGCGGCTCGAAACCAGCCTGTCCTTCCTGGCCAGCGTCGGCTCCACCAGCCCCTATGTCGGCCTCTTCGGCACGGTATGGGGCATCATGACCTCCTTCATCGGCCTGGCCAAAGTGCAGCAGGCCACCCTGGCCGTGGTCGCCCCGGGCATTGCCGAGGCGCTGATCGCCACCGCCATGGGCCTGTTCGCCGCCATCCCGGCAGTGCTGGCCTATAACCGCTACGCCTCCACCAGCGAATCCCTGCTGATGCGCTACGAAACCTTCGCGGACGAGTTTTCCAGCATCCTCCACCGCGAAACCCACTCGCGCCAAAAGTAAGGGGCGGCCACCATGGAAAGCAGCTTTCGCCGCGCCCGCCGCAAGCCGGTCGCCGAGATGAACGTCGTACCCTATATCGACGTCATGCTGGTACTGCTGGTGATCTTCATGGTCACCGCGCCCATGCTGACATCAGGGGTCAAGGTCGACCTGCCCAAGGCGGTGACCGACAACATGACCCTTAAAAACCAGGACCCGCTCATCATCTCGATCAAGGCGGATGGCAGCTACTGGCTCAAGCAGGGCGACAAGGATGACCGCCCGGTAAGCCCGGCCGACCTTCGCGATACCCTGACCACCGCCCTGCTGGCCACCCCGGAGGCCCCCGTGCTCGTTAACGGAGACCGCAAGGTGGAGTACGGCGCCGTCATCACACTGATGGCAGGCCTGCAGAAGGCAGGGGTTCCCAATGTCGGTCTACTGACGCAGGCGCAGACGGATGCTGCACGCTGACGCAAGGCCGGCCCCCGTCCTGGAGACCCGGCGCGCCCTCAACCGCTCCCTGATACTGCACCTGCTCGTGCTGGGTGCCGTGCTGGGCCTTCCCTACCTGCACAAGCCGCCCGAGCCGGTGGAGACGCCCTCCATCCAGGCCATGCTGGTGGCGCCGAGCGTGGTGAGCCGCCCGGCCCCGCGCCCGGTGGAGCCCGAACCCGCCCCGGTGGAGCCGCCCCCCGTCGTGGAGCAGCAAGTGGAAGTCCCGCCTCCGGTGAAGACGCCTTCGAAGATCCAGTTGCCCAAGGTGGCCGAGAAGACGCCCCCCAAGCCGGCCAAACCCGTGCCGCCCACGCCGATCCTCAAGAAGTCGATGCTGAACACCGCCTCCCTTGACGAAGAAATGAAGGCCCTGCAGAACGAAGCGCGGCAGAATGAGCGCGACCGCATGCTGCGCGAGATGGAAGGCCAGGCCGTCGCCATGCGCGCCTCCGCCAACCAGGCCATCGTGGACCGCTACAGTGCGCTGATCCAGGCGGCGGTGCAGGATGCCTGGGAGCGACCGCCCTCTGCCCGCGCCGGCATGGTGGTGACCCTGCGCATCAGCATGCTGCCGGGCGGTGAACTGGCCAACGTCATGCCCACCCGCAGCAGTGGTGATCCGGCCTTCGACGCCAGCGCCGTCGCTGCGGTAAAGGAGGCGGCGCGCCGCAAGGGACGCCTGCCGGTGCCGGATGACGCCGCTGTGTTCAGCCAGAATTTCCGCAATTTCTCCATGAACTTCAGACCGGAAGACCCGCGATGATCCGCACCCTGTTCCTCAGCCTGTGCCTGATGGCCGGCGTTGCCCGCGCCGAGCTCGTGATCGAGATCACCCGTGGCGCCAACGACGCCGTGCCAATCGCCGTGGTGCCCTTCGGCGGCGCCCAGCCGACCGGCAGCGACGGCCTCGCCGACATCGTGCGCGCCGACCTCGAGCGCAGCGGCCGCTTCAAGCCCTTGCCCTACGAGAAGCTGCCGGTGCGCCCGACCACGGGCGGTGACGTGCTGTATAACGAATGGCGGGGGCTCAACCTGCCCTTCCTGGTGGTCGGCAGCTCCACGCCTACCGCAGACGGCCGCTACGAACTGCGCTTCGAGCTGTTCAGCGTGGACCGCCAGGCGCGCCTGCTGGGCGAGCGCCTGGTGGTCGGACCGGCACAGTGGCGCGATGCGGCCCACCTGATCAGCGACAAGGTCTTCCAGGCCATCACCGGCGTGCGCGGCGCTTTCTCCACCCGGATCCTCTACGTCAACCAGTACGCGCAGAACGGCAAGCGGCGCTACCGCCTTGAGCTGTCCGATGCCGACGGCCAGCGTCCGGTCTCCATCCTCGACTCCGCCGAGCCCATCCTGTCACCCAGCTGGTCGCCGGATGGCAGCAAGGTCGCGTATGTCTCCTTCGAGAGCGGTCGCCCGGCCATCTATACGCAGACCATCACCAGCCGCGAACGCCAGAAGATCGCCAGCTTCCGTGGCCTGAACGGGGCTCCCGCCTGGTCCCCCGACGGCAGGAAAATGGCCCTCACCCTGTCGCGTGACGGCAACCCGGAAATCTATGTCATGGACATCGCCACCCGGGAGCTGACCCGGGTGACCAACCACTTTGCCATCGACACGGAGCCGCGCTGGCTGCCGGACGGCAGCGGCCTGATCTTCACCTCCGATCGCGGCGGCAGTGCCCAGATCTACCGCCTCAATCTGGCCGACCGCAGTGCGAAGCGCCTGACGTTCGAAGGCAACTACAACGGACGCGGCGACATCAGTGCCGATGGTCGCTACCTGGCCATGGTCCACCGCGCAGCAGGACAGCGCTTCCAGATCGCCGTGCAGGACCTGCAAAGCCAGGTGCTGACCATCATTACGCAGTCGGCCCAGGACGAGAGCCCAAGCTTCTCGCCCAATGGCACCCAGCTGGTCTATGCCACCCGCCGGGGCAAGTCCGGGGAGCTCGGGATCGCCTCGGTCGATGGCCGTTTCCAGGTGCGGCTGCCGGCGCGTCTCGGGGAAGTCCGCGAGCCCGTGTGGTCGCCGTTCCTGAAATAACCTTTGGTAACAGTCAGAATTCATTGTTTGCGTTTATAGTACGCGCCGTTTACGGATCGCCCTGGCTGCAACCGCCGGGCAGCCAGCCCCCTCGCAAGGGTCTTTTTTGCGCTGTTGACTGCATGGAGAACTGATCATGTTGATTTCCCGTAATAGCAAAATCCTGGCTGCTACCGTGCTGGCCCTGGGGCTCGCAGCCTGTACCACCAAGCGTACCGGTGGCGACGCCGACGGGGCCGGTACTCCGGCGGGCGCCTCCGCCGGTAGCGGCGCCATCGGGGCCGATGCCTCGGCCGCCACCGTTGGCGGCGGCATCGACAGCCAGTCGATGGGCGGCGCCGATGGCACCGGGGCGGCGGCTAGCGCCGGCGCCACCGGTGGCGCCCCCTTGTCGGTACGCGTGGTGCACTTCGACTATGACAGCGCCGACCTGCAGCAGGACGCCTTCCCGGTCCTGCAGGCCCATGCCCAGCACCTGCGCAATAGCCCGAGCGCCCGCCTCGCCATTGGCGGCCATACCGACGAGCGCGGCACCCGCGAGTACAACATGGCCCTGGGCGAGCGTCGCGCCAAGACCGTGGCCGCCTTCCTCGCCAGCAATGGGGCCAAGGAAGAGCAGCTCGAAGTCATCAGCTTCGGCGAGGAAAAGCCGCTGTCGCTGGAAGACTCCGAGTCGGCCTGGTCCGAGAACCGCCGCGCCGAGCTTTCCTACACGGCCGGCCAGCCCAAGCCCTGACCGCCTACCCGCCACTCCCTGCGCCTTCCCGGCGCAGGGCGTAGCGGACTACTCCGCAACGTTCCCCTCCACGACCCCGACCTGGCGACGTCCGCAAGGGCAAGCCAACGGTCTGTTCGCCAGCAAGCCTCCCCTCCGGCCAAAGCCCGGGCAGCCGCCTCTCCTGCGGTCCTGTTAGCTTGACGCTTCCCCTGGTCTCTTTCCCAGCGTCACCTCCGTCTCATTTCCTACCTTTATCCCTCTCTCCACCCCTGTCTCGTTCCTATCCCACGCCCCCTGGCCTTCTTCCCTGCTTTTCGCTGCCCCTTGCCATTACCACGCTTCCTGCCCCTCTACCCTCTACCCTCTACCCTCTACCCTCTACCCGCTCCCGGCACCGGCCATCCGCTGCCGCGCCGGCTGCCTCTCTCGCTGCCTTGTGCCTGCCTAGGGGCATCTGTTAGAAGTCATCGCGTTACCGGCTGTTACAGGCTGTGGTCATTTATCCGCGGGGGACGCATGCGAAAGGGAACTTCATTCTGGAAGGCCGACTGGCTGGCCGGTGTGGTGATCGTGCTGGGGTTGCTGATGGCCTCGGCCGCCACCGACGTGGTCGACCAGATCGAGCTCTATGCCTACGACCTGGGCGTGCGAGTCACCTCGCAGGAACCCGGCGACCAGATCGCGATCATTGCCATCGATGACGAGAGCATCAACAACATGGGCCGCTGGCCCTGGCCGCGCACCCGCCTGGCCAAGATGGTCGCCGACCTCAAGGCCGGCGGCGCCCGCGCCATCGGCCTGCCGGTGATCCTTTCCGAGGCCCAGCTCGACCCCGGCCTGCTCGCCATCCGCGACATCAACGGCTTCTACACCGACCAGCTCGCCGGGCTCGCTGCCGGCAATCCGGCCGTGGCCGAGCTCGGCAGCCGCCTGGGCGCCACCGAGGCCGCGCTCAACACCGACCAGCACCTGGCCAATGCGCTCGGCCAGGCCGGCAATGTGGTCCTGCCCATGCAGTTCGACCTGGGCGAACCCCAGGGTCGTCCCGACAAGGCCCTGCCGGAATATGTGACTCGCAACCAGATCGTCGCCATCCGCGACCGTGTCGGCGCGACCGAAGCGGGCTACCTGCCCACCGACACGCTGCGGGCCCTGCCCCCGCTGCCGCTGCTGGGCGAAAAAGCCGCCTTTATCGGCCACGTGGCCAACAACCCCGACGTCGACGGCGTCTTCCGCAACGAGCTGCTGCTGGTCCGCCACGACAATGCCTACTATCCCTCGCTCGCGCTGATGCTGGCCGCCAAAAGCCTGAACCTGGGACCGGCCGACCTCCTGGTGAACCTGGGCGAGGACCTGCGCCTGGGCAGGCTCAATATCCAGACCGATCCCTTCCTGCAGATGCGCACCTATTTTTACGGCGATCGCGATGGCCGGCCGCCGTTCAGCGAGGACTCGTTCTTTGACGTCGCCAGCGGCAAGATTCCGCTGGCCAAGTACAAGGACAAGATCGTCCTCATCGGCCCCACGGCCTATGGCGTCGGCGCCCCGCTGCCCACCCCCATCAGCCCGGGCATGCAGCCGGTGCGCATGCTGGCGCACAACGTCGCCAGCATCCTGAACCAGAACTTCTTCATCACGCCGGGCTGGGGCACCGCGTTGCGCTGGAGCATGATCCTGCTCGCTGCCGCCTTCGTGGTGGTGGGCCTGCCGCGCCTCAAGGCCGGCCCGGCGGCGGCCGCCTCCTTCATTTTCATCCTGGTGCTGGTGACGCTGCACTTCATGCTGATGAAGAGCGGCGGCATCTGGGTCGAACTCATGTTGCCCGTCATCCTCGTTGCGACCGGCTATGTACTCATCACCACCAAGCACTACCTGGTGACGGAGAAGGACAAGGAAAAGCACGAGACGCAATCGGCCGAGTCCAACCGCCAGCTCGGCCTGGCCCTGCAGCAGGCCGGCCAGCTCGACATGGCCTTCGAGAAGTTCCGCAAATGCCCAATGGACGATTCCATGGCGGACGTGCTTTACAACCTGGCCCTGGACTATGAACGCAAGCGCCAGTTCAACAAGGCAATCTCGGTTTACCAGTACATCTCCGACTTCAACCCCGGCTTCCGCGACCTGGCGCAAAAGCTGCAGCGGGCGCAGAAGCTGGAAGAAACCATCATCCTGGGCGGCGGCGCCATGGGCTCGGCCCAGGCCACCATGATCCTCACGCCGGGCAATAACGAAAAGCCCATGCTGGGCCGTTATCAGGTGGAAAAGGAGCTCGGCAAGGGCGCGATGGGTGTGGTCTACCTGGGCCGCGACCCCAAGATCAACCGCGTCGTCGCCATCAAGACCATGGCCCTCAGCAACGAGTTCGAGGGCGACGAGCTGGTCGAGATCAAGGAACGCTTCTTCCGCGAGGCGGAAACCGCCGGCCGCCTCAACCACCCCAATATCGTCACCATCTATGACGCCGGTGAAGAGCATGACCTGGCGTACATCGCCATGGAGTTCCTGCACGGCCACGACCTGGCGCGCTATGTGAAGCCGGACGCGCTGCTGCCGGTGCCCAAGGTGCTCAACATTACCTACAAGGCGGCACTGGCGCTGGACTACGCGCACCAGAACCAGGTCGTGCACCGCGACATCAAGCCGGCAAACATCATGTACGACCCGGACAAGAACGCGATCAAGATCACCGACTTTGGCATCGCACGCATTACCGATGCCAGCAAGACCAAGACCGGCACGGTGCTGGGCACCCCCACCTACATGTCGCCGGAACAGGTGGCGGGCAAGAAGGTGGACGGCCGCTCCGACCTCTACAGCCTGGGCGTGATGCTCTACCAGATGCTGGCCGGAGTAGCGCCCTTCCGCGGCGAGTCCATGGCGACGCTGATGTACAAGATCGCCAACGAGCCGCATGCCCCGGTATTCGATGCGCGCCCCGAGCTGGCGGCCAAGCTGCCCGGCATCGGCGCGGTCATCGACAAGGCCATCGCCAAGGACCCTGCGCAGCGCTACCAGAATGGCCACGAGTTCGCCGCCGCCATCAAGGCTTGCGTCGACGCCAGCCGCCAGGCCAGCCCGGCCCCGGGAGCTGCCGGGTGATGGCCGCCGCCCACTCCCGCCAGGCGCGGGACGATCATCCAGGACACAAAAGGCGGAGCGTGCGATGAAGGCCCCGATCTTTGCCGGCGCCACTGACACCGGCCTCCGGCGCGACCATAACGAAGACGCCTTCGCCATTGCCGCCGGCCAGGGCATCGCCCTGCTGGCCGACGGCATGGGCGGGCATAACGCCGGCGAGGTCGCGGCGGAGCTGGCGGTGGGGACGGCCCTGGCGATCCTCGGCCAGACCGCGGGCCTGGGCGCGCGCGACCGGCTGGAGACTGCGGTGCAGGCCGCCAACGCCAGCGTGCGCGAAAAGGCGGCCAGCCATCCACGCTACCGGGGCATGGGCACCACGCTGGTGGCGGTGCTGGTGGAGGCCAAATGCGTCACCGTCGCCCATGTCGGGGACTCCCGGCTGTACCGGCTGCGCCATGGCGCGCTGCAGCAGCTGACGCGCGACCATTCCCTGCAGCAGGAATTCATCGACAAGGGCCTGTATTCCGCGGAGGAGGCCAAGTCGAAGGTGGCGCGCAACCTGCTCACCCATGCCCTCGGCCTGGCCGACACCACGCCGGTGGCCGTCGCCGTGCATGCGCTCGCCAGCGGCGACCGCTACCTGCTGTGCTCGGACGGCCTGCACGAGATGCTCGGCGACGCCGAGATTGCCGCCCTCCTCGGGCGCCGCCAGGCACTGCCGGAAATTTGCAGCGCCCTTATCGAGCTGGCCAACGCGCGCGGCGGCAAGGACAATATCACCGTGGTGGTGATCGAGGCCTGAGCCACCGGGCCAATAAAACCGCTACAGACCTGCTGATTGTTTTGCACCAGACTCATCCTCGTTCCCTGCTTTTTGAGTGCCCGCCATGACCCGATTCCGCCTGGCCGCCCTGGCTGCCCTGATCGCCGCCTCCACCGCCCATGCCGACATCATCGTCGAAGAGCGCTCGCTGACCGCCCCGGTCGCGCGGCAGGCCACCGCCGGCAGCGCCAGCAGCGCAGTCGCCGCCACCGCGGTCGCCAGCGCCGCAGCGCCCGCCAGTGCCGCGGCAGCAGGCGCCGGCACGGGTGGCGCGGCCAACGCCGGCAGCCCGGCCTGGCAGCAATACACCCAGGTGGAGCAGTTGCAGCAGCAGCTCGGGCAGTTGCAGGGCCTCGTGGAACAGCAGGGCTTCCTGATCGAGAAGCTGCAGAATGACCTGCGCCTGCGCTATACCGACCTCGACCAGCGCTTCAGCGCCCTGCAGGAACAGCAACTGCAGCAGCAGGCCGCCGCCGCGGCCGCCCAGGCAACACCTGCCGCAGCCGGCAGCACAGCCGGGGCCGGGGCGCCGGCCAGCAGCACCAGCGAAGAGGAAAAGCGCGCCTACCTGGCCGCTTACGACACCTTCCGTATCGGCGGGCCGGACAAGGCCATCCCTCCCATGCTGGCCTTCGTGAAGCGCTACCCCAACTCCAGCTTCGTGCCGGGCGCCTATTACTGGCTGGGCGAGTTCTACCTGAATGCCAGCACGCCGGACCAGGACGCGGCCCAGAAGCAGTTCGACATCGTCCTCGGCAACTACCCCAACAGCCCCAAGGCCCCGGCCGCCCTCTACAAGTCCGGCGCCATCCTGGACCTGCGCGGCAAGCCCCAGGAGGCCAAGAAGCGCATGCAGGAGCTGCTGCAGAAATACCCGCAGAGCGCCGAGGCCAGCCTGGCCCAGAGCTACCTCGATGCCCTTGAGAGCAGCACGCAGTCGGCCAAGGCGGAAGCCGCCAAGCCAGCGCCGGCCAGCAAGCCGGCGTCGGGCAAGAGCGCCGCGACCAAGGGCGCCAAGGCCACGACCCGGACCAGCAGTCGGAAGAAAAACTGACCAGTTCCGCTGCCTGCGGTAGAATGTCTGCCCTTTCCAGGGCGTCCTGAACTCGTGTCCGAACTCCGTATCACTGAAATTTTCCACTCCCTGCAAGGCGAGGCGCGCAGTGTCGGCCGACCCACGGTTTTCGTGCGCCTCACCGGCTGCCCGCTGCGCTGCAGTTGGTGCGACACGACCTACTCCTTCAGCGGCGGCACCGTGATGACCCTGGACGCCGTGCTGGCGGAGGTGCGCCGCCACCGCGCACGCCACGTCTGCGTCACCGGCGGCGAACCGCTGGCCCAGCCAGAATGCCTGGAGTTGCTGACCCGCCTCTGTGACGAGGGCTACGAGGTTTCCCTGGAAACCAGCGGCGCCCTGCCCGTGGCCGGCGTCGATCCCCGCGTCAGCCGCGTAGTGGACCTCAAGGCGCCCGGCTCCGGCGAATCCCACCGCAACCTCTACGAAAACCTGGCCCTGCTCACCGCCCATGACCAGGTGAAGTTCGTGCTGGCCTCGCGCCAGGACTACGACTGGGCGCGCTTCAAGCTGGACGAGTTCCAGCTGGCCGAGCGCGTGGGGGACGTGCTGTTCTCGCCCGTGCATGGCGAGCTTGCGCCGCGCACCCTGGCCGACTGGATCCTGGCCGACACGCTGCATGTGCGCCTGCAGGTGCAGTTGCACAAGCACCTCTGGAACAACGAGCCGGGGCACTGAGCAGGGCGTCCCCTGCCGCTGCCCCGCCTCGCCCCCGACCCCCTGATTCTGCCCACGCCATCATGAGCCACGCCAAGAAAGCCATCGTCCTCCTGTCCGGCGGCCTCGATTCCGCCACCTGCCTGGCCCTCGCCCGCGAGGCCGGGTTCACGCCCGTCGCCCTCAGCTTCGACTATGGCCAGCGCCACAACGCCGAGCTCGCCGCCGCGCAGCGGGTCGCCGCCGCCTTCGGCGTCAGCGACCACCGCGTGCTGCGCCTGGACCTGGGCGCCATCGGCGGCTCCGCCCTGACCGATGCCTCCATCGACGTGCCCACCGCGGCCAGCGTCGGCATTCCGGTCACCTATGTGCCGGCGCGCAATACCGTGTTCCTCTCCTTCGCCCTCGGCCTGGCCGAGGTACTGGACAGCGACGACATCTTCATCGGGGTCAATGCCGTGGACTATTCCGGCTATCCCGACTGCCGCCCCGAGTTCATCGCCGCCTTCGAGACCCTGGCCAACCTGGCGACCCGGGCCGGGGTCGAAGGCCACCGCATGCACATCCACACACCGCTGATCGCCCTCAGCAAGGCCGACATCATCCGCACCGGCCTGCGCCTGGGGGTGGACTACCGCCTCACCGTGTCCTGCTACCAGGCCGACGCCCTGGGCCGGGCCTGCGGCCAGTGTGACTCCTGCCGCCTGCGCCGGCAGGGCTTCGAGGCGGCCGGCGTCGCCGACCCCACCTGCTACGCCTAGGCTGAAGTGTTGGCCCTGAACCCGGTTACGACTGCCAGCGGCCAGTGGTAAACTCGCCCCAGATTTCTCCACCAGGAAGGTCCATGGAGCACTTTCTCGTTCTGTCCGCGCTCGGTGCCGACCGCACCGGCATCGTTGATGAGGTGGCCCGCGCCGCCTCCGAAACCCGCTGCAACATCGCCGATTCCCGCATGATCGTCATGGGTCAGGAATTCGCCCTGATCATGATGTGCTCCGGCACCTGGGATGCCATCGCCAAGCTGGAGGCCCAGCTGCCCAACCTGGGCAAGCGCCTGGGCCTGGTCATCACCTCCAAGCGCACCGAACCGCGCACGGTGCAGACCGAGGCCATGCCCTACAACGTGCACGTGATTGCCCTGGACAACCCCGGCATCGTGCACGAGATCGCCAACTTCTTCGCCATCCAGGGCATCAACATCGAGGCCATGGAAACCAGCACCTATGCCGCGCCGCACACCGGCTCGCCCATGTTCGCCCTGAGCATGACGGTGAACATCCCGGCGCGCCTGCATGTGGCCACGCTGCGCGAGAATTTCATGCTGTTCTGCGACGACCGCAACCTCGACGCCATCATCGAGCCCTACAAGAGCTGAGGCCCCCCGGCGCCTGCGGGCGCCCGCGCCGGACCCGCCAACGGCACCTCCGGGTGCCGTTGGCGCTTGCGCCGCCCGCCTCCGGCCCTTCCAGCCCTGGCGCCCTCCTACAAAATCGCGCAATCCGCCCGCCCTGCCCACTTGGCTTGGCCCGGGTTCTTCGCTAGCGTCGTCCCACTGCCATTACACAGGAAGCGCCCCCATGACCCTCGCAATTGGCGATGCCGTCCCCGATTTCCGCCTGCCGGCCACCAGCAACAAGGAAGTCCTGCTGTCCGCCCTGCGCGGCTGGCATGTGGTCCTGTACTTCTACCCCAAGGACTCCACGCCGGGCTGCACCCTGGAAGGCCAGCAGTTCCGCGACATGTTCCCGGCCTTCAAGGCCGAGAAGTGCATGATCCTGGGGGTCTCCCGCGACAGCCTGAAGTCGCACGAGACCTTCAAGGAAAAGCAGGGCTTTCCCTTCGAACTGATCAGCGACGCCGAGGAAGCGCTGTGCAAACTCTTCGACGTCATCAAGATGAAGAACATGTATGGCAAGATGGTGCAGGGCATCGAGCGCAGCACCTTCCTGATCGACAAGGACGGCGTGCTGCGCCAGGAATGGCGCAAGGTCAAGGTGGAAGGCCACGGCGACGAGGTGCTGGCCGCGGTGCAGGCGCTCAACGCCTGAGCCCCACCGAAGCCCCGCCTGACCCCAAGCCCCGGCCCCGTTGCCGGGGCTTTTTTATGCGCGTCCGGCGGGGAGGCGGCGGTACGTCAGGAGCAGGTGGCCTGGCACTGCAGGTGCGGGGAGGCAAATCCGGCCGATGGGCCAACTTGCGGACGTGGGGGCGCTGGCGGGCCGGGAAGCCTCGGCAGGAGGGGAGGCACAGGGCAGCGGCGCAGCGAGGTGCCGGGATGCCGTGCCTGACCGCCGCGCCGGAGGCCCGGCCGGCGGTCGCCGGACTCAGTCTTCCGGACGCTTGCGGATCAGGAAGTAGAATTCCGCCTCGGCCTCGCCCTCATTCGTATCGAGGAGCTGGTGGCCGCTTTGACGCAGGAAGGCCTGGAAATCCCGGACGGAAGCCGGATCGGTAGTCCATACCTCGATTTCCTCGCCGGCGGTCAGGCCATGCAGGGCCTGTTTGAGCTTGAGAAGCGGCATGGGGCAGCGCAGGCCCCGCGCGTCGAGCTGGCGGGTAGGATCATCGGACATTAGCAAAATCACCACAGGGTACGGATGCGAAGGGACGGAGGTTCCGCCAGAATAGTCCGGCCATCATAACCCTGCGTGCGGCTGCGGATGAAACCCCTGCTGTCTGTTCTTTTGTTGTTTCTGGTCCTGGGTCTCCCCCAGACGGCCCACACCGAGGTCGCCAACAGCGAATTGCCCGACCTGGGCGATGGCGCCGGCCTCAGCATCACTCCCGAGCAGGAATACGTGCTGGGCCGCCGCTTCCTGCGCATGCTGCGCGCGCAGACCCCCGTGGTGTCCGACCCCGTGGTGCAGGACTACCTGGAGCGCCTCTGCTATCGCCTGGCCTTCAACAGCCCCCTGCAGCATCCCGACCTCAGCCTGGCCATCGTGCGCGACAGCAGCATCAATGCCTTTGCCGTGCCGGGCGGCGTCATCGGCGTCAACGTGGGCCTGCTGCTGCACGCCGAGACCGAGGCCGAGCTGTCCTCGGTGCTGTCGCACGAGCTCGGGCACCTGTCGCAGCGCCATTTCGTGCGCAAGCTGGCGGAGAACAAGCAGAATGCCTGGCTGTCGCTGGCGGGCTTCCTGACCACCATTGCCCTGGCCTCGGCCGGCGACTCGCAGGGCGCCATTGCGGTGAATGCCGCCTCCCAGGCCGCGATCATCAACCGCAGCCTGGCCTACAGCCGCCAGTTCGAGCAGGAAGCGGACCGCATCGGCATGCAGACCCTGGTCGACGCCGGCATGGACCCGCACGCCATGCCCACTTTCTTCCAGCGCATGGAGCGGCAGTCGCGGACCTCGGGCGCCATCCCCGAGTTCGTGCTGACGCACCCGCTCACCGCCTCGCGCATTGCCGACACCTATAGCCGCGCCCAGCGCTACCGCGACAAGCTGCCGGAGGACTCGCTGGACTACCAGCTGGTGCGCATGCGCTTCCTGACCGGCTATATGGCCGACAGCAGCGGCGGCATTGCCCGCTTCCAGCGCCAGCTGGCGGGCCTGGCGCCCGGCAGCGAGCGCGCCCAGGTCACCCGCTTCGGCCTGGCGCTGGCACTGCTGCGCGACCGCCAGTACGACAAGGCACGCGAAACCCTGGCGCCGCTGCTGGCCGCCCCGCTGCCGCGCCACGACTACGTCATCGCCGCCGCCGAGATCGCCCTCGCCGAGCGCAACTACGCCGAGGCCGTCCAGGTACTGCAGCCGGCCCTGGCCATTGCCCCCGACAACTACCCGCTGCTCATGTACTACGCGCGCGCCCAGATCGGCGACGGCCATCCCGAGGCGGTGCTGGGCAAGCTGGAGGCACTGGCGCGCGAGCGTGCGGACGACCCCTACCTGTGGCGCATGCTGGTGGACGGCTATACCGCCAGCAAGAACACCCTGGGCGTCTACCGCAGCCGTGCCGAGTCCTACTACCTGAACGGGGACGAGGAGCGCGCCATGGAACAGCTGCGCATTGCCGCCGAGAGCGTGAAGGGCAACTACCCGCTGTACGCCAAGCTGCAGAAGCGCCAGCGCGAGATGCAGGCGGCGAAGGACGGGGAAAAGGGGGACTAGGGCCGTTGCCGGCAGGGTCACAGCGGCAGCACTGGCGGCGGCACCACCCAAAGCAACCCTTCCCTAAAAAAGGAAAATGCCCGCAGCTGCGGGCATTTTTCATGGTCGGTGAGGGCAGACCGGAGATCCGGGCCAAGCCCCAGGTCCCGCGGGGGGTTCCAGGCCGAGCTGGCGGGCCGCCTCGGGCACTCCCACCCGGTCGGCCAGGGCCAGGGCTTCGGTCCGGAAGTCAGGGGAGTACTGCTGGCGGGTCGGCTTTTGGGGCTTGCTTTGCTTGGTTGGCTTGGTCATGGAGCACCTCTGTGGCGTAGGATATTCGCTTAACAGAGTGTCTGGAATTGCTGGGCAGGATCAGTAACGGTGTCGCCTGTAGCAATGTAGTAGGTGTCATCGCCAAGACCGCCCGCGAGCGCGTTGGCGGCGACGTTGCCATTGATAGCAAACGTAACGGTCAGCGCGAGGTCTTCAACATGGCTGGCCAATACGAAGCTGGCGCTGGACGTCGTTACAGGCCTTATCAATTGTATTCATGTCAATTTCCCTATTTGGCCAACCTTAGAATTTTATCCATTTGAAGGGATCAGAAGGCGAGCCTCCTCTACTCAGGCAACCTTCAGTTGCGCCTCCCAAAAAACCAACCAAACGCTTCAACCACCCTCCCTTGGTTTCGCGTCGATACCTAACCGCGATCACTTCACCACTTCCCCTATAGATCGTGGTCATCCTTACTTCAAATATTGGAATTGGCCACTTTTTAAGAAGATGACGCTCGGAGCGACTAACAAATGACGACCTCCATGCATCATTCCATGCATCAACATAGACCTCGTCTTCAGGGCCACGCTTCTTGGCTGGTCCATCAGAGTAGAAGTACGTCCATTTCGGTTCGCCATTTTTGAAAAAAAACGGCCCTTCACCAACAGCAATTGGTCCATAAAAACTTGACTTTGGAAGTCTTTCACACGCCTCCTCAAACACCTTTGCCCCGACAATCTCGTCAAGAAATGGTACTAATAGCCATGCTGCAATTAGTGCATAAAATGCAGATCCTTTGGAAATTCGGTTTCCGCTAACTCCCTGGCGCAGGATCTTCTTCCAAAGAATTACTCCCACCAAAAGCCATAAACCAATGCAAATAAAAAAAGTCATGGCAATCATCGCCGCCTCCTTAGAAAAAAAGTTGATTAATTACATACATTAAACATGGCGGTATCTATTTAACTTACTTCTACTACCCTGCCTAAAATGAATATCATCGCTCCCGCACACTCTCACTGCCATGCTGCAGCACCGGACTCAGGAAATAATCAATCACCCTTCTCTTCCCGGTCTTGATCTCCACCGTCACCGCCATCCCCGGCACCAGCGACACCCGCCGGCCCTCCACCCCAATCCAGGTCCGGTCCATCAGCACCCTCGTCTGGTACAGCAGGCCGCGCTTCTCGTCCGCCACCGCGTCCAGTGACACGTTCAGGACCTTGCCTTCCATGAGGCCGTAGCGGGTAAAGGGAAAGGCCTCCACCTTGATCTCGGCGATCTGCCCCTTGCTGACAAAGCCGATGTCCTTGTTCTCGACCATGGCATCGATCTCCAGGCGCTCGTTGGCCGGCACGATCACCATCAGTGCCTGCGCCTCGGTCACCACGCCGCCCTCGGTGTGTACCGCCAACTGCTGCACGGTGCCGTCCACCGGGGCGCGCAGCTCCATCAGGTCGCTGCGGCTTCTCAGGCGCACGCCTTCCTGCTGCCACTGCGCCAGCTGCTGCTCGGCCTGCAGCAGCTGCTCGCGGGTCTGGCGCACAAAACTGGCCACCAGTGCCTCGCGCTGCTCGCGCTGCTGCGCCACCAGGGAGTCGGTCTCCAGCAGGCGCTTGCGCTGCACGTCGATTTCCTTGGCGGTCTCGGTGCGGCGGTTCTCTGCTTCCAGGTAGTCGTGGCGGGGCACGTAGCTCTTGTCCAGCAGGCGCTTGAGGTCGGCGGCGCGCTGCTCGTACAGAGGGGACAGGGCCTGCAGCTTGTTGAGGGTTTCCTGGGTGGTGGCCTGCTGCGCGCGCAGGTGCACGGCTTCGGCGTCGCGGGCCAGCAGCTCGCTGCGAAAGGCCTGGTATTCGGAGGTCAGCAGGCGGTTGGCCTGGGTCAGCGGCGCGGCGGGAATGTCGGCGCGGGCGGGAATGGCGCGCACGGCCGGCGCCTTGGCCTGCACCGCGGCCAGCAGGGCGCGGGCGCGCTCGGCGGCCAGGGTGGCGTCCAGCAGGCTGCTTTGCACCTTGCCCTGCTCGGCGCCGAGCTCGGTGGCGTCCAGCTCGATCAGGAGCTGGCCCTTCTTGACCTGCATGCCGTCACGCACCAGCAGGCGGCGCACCACGGCGTTCTCCAGGGGCTGCACCACCTTGACCTGGCCCGAGGGCACGATCTTGCCCTGGGCCACGGCAATGATGTCGAGCTGGCCAAAGATGGACCACAGCAGGGCAATGCCGATAAAGCCGAGGGTGCCCCAGAGCACCCAGCGCGCGGTGTGCGAGGGCGGGGTTTCCACCAGTTCCAGGGCGGCGGGCAGGAATTCCAGCTCGGAGGTCAGGCGCTTCTCGGGCGTCAGGCGCTCGCGCTCGGACCAGGCTTCGCGAAAGACGGTGCGATATTTTTCAAGCAGGCTCATGGGGTCTCGCGCCTCTGGGGGCGGTGGTCGTCGGGGATGGGGCATTTCGGGGCCCGCACCATCCTGGTGTCGTGTACCGGCCGTCCTCGCCTGCGCGAGGACGGCGCTTCCTTGTAATGAGGCCTACTGTACTTCTCAGGCCTGCTGTTCAGCGAAGAGGTGGCGGTAGAGCCCGCCTTCCTTCGCCAGCAGGTCCGACGGGCGGCCCTGCTCCACCAACTGTCCCTTGTCGATGACGAAGATGCGCTGCGCATGGCGCAGGGCGGACAGGCGGTGGGCGATGACGATCACGGTACGGCCCTGGCAGATGGCCTGCATGTTCTGCTGGATGATGCGCTCGGACTCGTAGTCCAGGGCGCTGGTGGCCTCGTCCAGGATCAGGATGCGCGGGTTGGTGACCAGGGCGCGGGCAATGGCGATGCGCTGGCGCTGGCCACTGGAGAGCGAGGCGCCCTGCTCGCCCACAATGGTGTCGTAGGCCTCGGGCAACTCCAGGATGAACTCGTGGGCGGCGGCCACCGCCGGCTGCCGTTCGTCGCCCAAAGCCAGTCGACCCGGACCTGCGCCTCCCCTTTGCCACGGCCACCGACAGCGGACACCTCAATCGCTTGTTCTATTGACTAGCTCTCGGCAATCGAGAACAGGCGAATGCCCTGCCCTGAAAGGCTTATGGACGAAGGCCATTTTTTTATGACTGCCGGATTTTCTTTGTTCGATAACAAGCCCTGATGCTTGATACAGGTCAATAGTGTGGCAACTTCCTACCCTAATATGGGTACTGACAACACAGCGCCGGATGCGCTTCTGAAAAGCCAGAGCGTGCGTGACAGCCGTATTTTCTGTTCAAGGTCATCACCGTCCGTCTCCGACCCCCCTGATTTCGGGGTAACGCATCTTTACAGTCATTCCATAGACTGCGCTTAATCAAACAGTTACTGCTTTTTTGTGCAGGATTGCCATGTCAATAAAAGAGACACTCCAGGTGCCGCTCTTTGTCGAGCTGTCGCGTAGGGAAACCGAAGTACTCATCTGTATCAGCAAGGGGCTGCGTGTTTCCGACACCGCCCGCCACCTCGGCCTCGCCGACAGTACCGTCGCCAGCTACATCAAGAACCTGTATCGCAAGCTGCACATCACCTCCCGTGCCGAAGCTGCCGTGGAGGCCGTTCGTCGCGGCCTGGTCTGAGTGACCCGCTGCCCCGCCCGGGGCGGCCCTCTTCTGTTTCCTTCCGATCCTGCTCTCACCCGGTGGCGCTGACCCCGGCGGACAGGCGCGCGTGACGGCGCCGCATCGATCGCCTGTCAGCGCTACAGCGCGCTGTCCGGCGTTTCTCCGCCCCAACAAAGCTCACGGACCGGCTGCAAATCTCCCCCAACCACGCGATGGAGTCCGTAGCGGCCGGACGTCCTAATCAGCAGGCGCGGCCAAGCCACGCAGAACGTCCCGTCTTGTCCTGTCCCGGCCCGGAGGTACCTTATGCTCCCGCGTTGCCTTGCCCTTCTGCTGGTGCTGTCCGTGCCTTGCGTGGTGCTGGCTGACAGCGCGCCGGCGATGACGCGCGAGTCCGCCACGGTGGCCACCCCGCAGGATCGTCACTTCATCACCCACTTCCTGCAAGCCAGCATCGCGGCTACTGAGGCTGGCGCCCTGGCCGCCCGCCAGGCCTCCGCGCCCGAGCTGCGCGCCTACGGGGAGCAGCTCCTGCGCAGCCTGGGCCAGGCCGGGCACGAGCTGGGCCAACTGGTGGCCCCGCTGCACCTGCCCCCGCTGCCAGACGATCCCGATGCCGACCACAAGGCGCTGATGCTGCGCCTGCAGCAAGGATCTCCGGCGCAGTTCGACCAGGTCTTCCTCGCGTCACAACTGGAGCACCAGGAGGACCTGCTCAGCGTACTGTCCATCGAGGCGGCGACCGGCGACCAGCCCGTGCTGCGCAGCTTTGCCACGCGGCAGTTGCCGGTGGTGCAGGAGCTGCGGCAACGCGCGCTTTCCCTGCGCGACCGGACACCCGAGTCTGCTGCGGTGCCCTAGGCGCCGCGGTGCTACCCCCCGGCGCTCCGGCGCCAGCCAAACGGAGATTGGCCATGAAGCGACTTCTGATCACCAGCACTTCCCTTCTCGCGCTCTGCCTTGCCATGCCCGTCGCGGCAGAGGGCACCGCCGGCAGCAACGAGCCCAGCAGCACCTCCCCCGCCGGCGGCATGAACTCGTCCGGCGCCACCAGTGGCAGCACCGAGGGCGGCGCGCAATCCCGCGCCGGCGTGGTCAGCCGCCAGGATCGCAAATTCGTGGAAGACGCCGCCATCGGCGGCATGGCCGAGGTCCAGCTCGGACAGCTGGCATCACAGCGCGCGCAGGATTCAGCCGTCCGCGATTATGGCAACCGCATGGTCAGCGACCACACGCCGGCCAACCAGCGCCTGATGACCATTGCCTCCACGGTGGGCATTACGCCGCCGGACAAGCTGGACTTCATGCACCGGCGCACGGTGAAGAAGCTCACCAAGGCCGAGGCCAAGGACTTTGACGAGGACTACATCGACAGCCAGGTGAGTGACCACAAGAAAATGATCGAGCTCATGGAGGAGCAGATCGAGGATGGCCAGAACCCCGAGCTCAAGCAATACGCCACCGACCTGCTGCCGCGCCTGCGCGAGCACCTGCAGATGGCACAGCGCCTGGAAGAGCAGCTCAAGCAGCAGAAGGAACAGAAAGAGCAGCGCAAGGAACAGCGCGAGGAACAGCAGGAGGCACAGCCGCAGTCGTCACAGCCGACGCCGTAAGCGCCACCCGCCCACCTCGCTTGCAGCGGAAACGACGAGGCCCGCTTGTGCGGGCCTCGTCAGCAATTACCTCGGCAGTGGCTGCCGGCAGGAGATCAGGCCTTGCCCTTGGGCTGTAGCTTGAGCTGCTTCGCGAAATCCAGCATGCGCTGCAAGGGCACCACCGCTTTCCTGCCGAGTACAGGATCGACATGGATTTCCTGATCCCCGGTTTCCAGCACAGCGGCCAGATTATCCAGCGCGTTGAGGGCCATCCACGGACAGTGGGCGCAGGAGCGGCAGGTGGCGCCCGTGCCCGCGGTGGGCGCTTCCAGGAATTCCTTGCCGGGAGCCGCCTGCTGCATCTTGTAGAAAATGCCTTTGTCGGTGGCCACGATAAAGCGCTGGTGGGGCAGGTCGCGCGCGGCTGCAATCAGCTGCGAGGTCGATCCGACCGCATCGGCAATCTGCACTACCGCATCAGGCGATTCAGGATGCACCAGCACCGCCGCATCCGGGTAGACTTTCTTCAGGTCGAGGATGCCGCGCGCCTTGAACTCCTCATGCACGATGCAGGCGCCATCCCAGATCAGCATGTCGGCCCCCGTCACCTTCTGCACGTAGTGACCCAGGTGCTTGTCCGGCGCCCAGATGATCTTCTCGCCGCGACCGGCCAGGTGCTCGACCACGTCCACGGCGATGCTGGAGGTCACCACCCAGTCGGCGCGCGCCTTCACGGCGGCCGAGGTGTTGGCGTAGACCACCACGGTGTGGTCGGGATGGGCATCGCAAAAGGCGGTGAACTCGTCAACCGGGCAGCCCAGGTCCAGCGAGCAGGTGGCCTCCAGTGTCGGCATCAGCACGCGCTTTTCCGGGTTCAGGATCTTGGCCGTCTCGCCCATGAACTTGACCCCCGCCACTACCAGGGTCTTTGCCGGATGGGCGTTGCCGAAGCGGGCCATTTCCAGGGAGTCGGAGACGCAGCCCCCGGTTTCCTCGGCAAGCGACTGCAGCTCGGCGTCGGTGTAGTAATGGGCCACCAGCACCGCATCCTCGCGCTGGAGCAGCTCCTTGATACGGGCGCGCAACTGGTCCTTCTGCTCCCGGGACAGCGTGTCCTGGTGCTCGTGAAGGTGGTCGAGGTGGTCCCGGACCACCTGCTGGGCGTGCGTCTGGATAAGCTGGCTCATATCAACCCATGGCATGTGAAGTTCCTGCATTCTACCAGTGCCCTGCCCCCGGGCTGTACCCGGTTTTACAAGCCGGCCCCGGTCGTCTTAACTGATGCTGATCCATATGCCGAGAGCCGCGATGACGCCCCTGTTGCAGGATCTGCCTGACTTCGACTATGACTTCCAGGGCCTGCGCGAGCTCGCCGCGCTGGCCGAGGGCCAGGCGCTGGAGCGCCTGCTGCCGCTGGTCAGGCAGGCGCCGGACGGGACCGATGCCCTGGCCCGGCGCCTGGTGGAGGCGGCCCGTCGCCAGCAGTCACCCCTGTTCAACGACTTCCTCGCCACCTGGCGCCTGACCAGCGACGAGGGGCGCGCCCTGCTGACCCTGGCCGAGGCGCTGCTGCGCATCCCCGACCGGGCGTCGGCGGACCGCCTGATCAAGGACCTGCTCAGCAGCGGTGACTGGACCCGCCCGCGCGCCGACGGCGGCGCCCTGCTGCAGGCGGCCGCTGTCGGCCTCAGCATGGGCAAGCGCTTCGTGCAGGAGGAGGCACTGTCCGGCACCTGGCAGTCTCTGCTGCGGCGCATGGGCGAGGCGGTGTTCCGCCGTTGCATCAGTGCGGCCCTGGTAATGCTCGCCGGGCAGTTCCTGCTCGGCGAGGACATGCCGCAGGCCCTGCTGCGGCGCAAGCCAGGCCTGCGCTACTCCTTCGACCGCCTGGGCGAGGCGGCGCAGACCTACGACGATACCCACCGCTACCTGGACGCCTACCGCGAAGCCATCCTGGCCCTGGCCGGCCAGGGCGACGCCCTGCCCCTGCTGGAGCGCGACGGCATTTCCATCAAGCTGTCCGCCCTGCACCCGCGCTTCGAATTTGCGCAGTGGGAGCGCCTGCGCAAGGAACTGCTGCCGCGGCTGCGCACGCTGGCGGAGCTCGCCGCCGAAACGGGCATTCCCGTTACCCTGGACGCCGAGGAAAGCGAGCGCCTGGAGATCTCGGTCGCACTCTATGCCGAGATGGCGCGACTGCCGGCGCTGCGCCACTGGGGCGGGCTCGGCATTGCCGTGCAGGCCTACCAGCAGCGTGCGCCAGCGGTGCTGGACCTGTTGGCCGGCATTGCCGGCGAGTTCCGCCACCCGGTGCCCGTGCGCCTGGTGAAGGGCGCCTACTGGGACAGCGAGATCAAGCGCGCCCAGCAACTCGGCCTCGCGCACTATCCCGTGTACACACGCAAGGCGCATACCGATGTCGCCTTCCTGGCCTGCGCCCGTCTGCTGCTGACGCATGGCGACCGCTTCTTTGCCCAGATCGCCACCCACAACGCCCATAGCCTGGCCTGGGTGGAAAGCTGCGCGCGCGGTCTCGACGCCCGCTACGAGGTGCAGAAGCTGGCCGGCATGGGCGACACCGTGCACGAGGCCTTCCGCGCCGCAACCGGGCGCCCGCTACGCGTCTATGCCCCGGTCGGCCGCTTCCAGACCCTGCTGCCCTACCTGGTGCGGCGCATGCTGGAGAACGGCAGCTCGCAATCCTTCGTGAGCCGCCTCGCCGACCGCGGCATCGAGGTGGCGGCGCTGGTCGAGGACCCGGTGGCGGCGCTGACCCAACCCGCCACTCCGCATCCGCGGCTGCCGCTGCCGCGGGCGCTGCTGCCGGACCGGCCGCTGGCCGGAGGCTTTGCGCCTGCCGACGCCCCCGCGCTGCAGGGCCTGGTGCAGCACCTGCCCAAGTATCCGCCGGTGGAGGCCAGCGCACTGCTGGCCGCCACGCACAGCCTGGACGTGGTGGTGCAGCGCCGCTTCGGACCCGCCCACCCGGGGCGGGAGATCGGCAGCCTGCGCCCGGCCACGGCGCTGGAAATCGGCCAGGGCTTCCAGCAGGCGCGCGCCGCCTTCAGCGCCTGGACCGCCCTGCCCCCCGCCACGCGAGGCCACCACCTGTACACCTTCGCCGCGCACCTGGAGCGCAACCGCGACGAACTGCTGGGCCTGCTGATGCGCGAAGGCGGCAAGACCCTCATGGACGCGCTGGCGGAATGGCGCGAAGCCATCGACTTCTGTCACTACTATGCGCACGAGGCGCAACGCCTCGGCGAGAGCATCGCCCTGCCCGCCGTCACCGGCGAGCAGAACCGCCTGACGCTGCACGGTCGTGGCGTCTTTCTCTGCATCAGTCCCTGGAATTTTCCGCTCAGCATCTTCGTGGGCCAGATCGCCGCCGCCCTGGCGGCCGGGAACACGGTGCTGGCCAAGCCCGCCAGCCAGACACCGCTCATCGCCTTTCGCGCGGTGGAAATCGCGCATGCGGCGGGCATCCCGCCCGAGGTCCTGCAGTTCGTGCCGGGCGACAGCAGCACGTTGGGACCGGCGCTGCTCTCGCATCCGCTGCTGGCGGGCGTGGCCTTCACCGGCTCCGCCGCCACCGCCGTCACCATCAGCCGCGCCCTGGCCGCGCGTGAAGGCGCGCGCCTGCCCCTGATCGCGGAAACCGGAGGGCTCAACGTCATGATCGCGGACAGCTCGGCGTTGCCGGAGCAGCTGGCCACCGACATCATGACGTCGGCCTTCACCGGGGCCGGACAACGCTGCTCGGCGCTGCGCGTGCTGTGGCTGCAGGAGGACATCCGCAACACCGTGCTGGCGCGCCTGAAAGGCATGCTGGAGGAATGGCGCACCGGCGATCCCGGCGAGTTCCGCACCGACATGGGCCCGGTGATCGATCTTGGCAGCCGCAACGAATTGGAGGGGGTCGCCGCAGAGCTGGCCGAAAAGGCGCTATGGCAGGCCGGCGGCCGTGTCTTCGCGGCCGCCGACCCCGCCACGGGCGGCGGCAGCTACGTCGCGCCGCGGGCCTTCCTGCTGGCGCGCGAGGAGCTGCCCCTGCGGGAAATCTTCGGGCCCCTGCTGTGCATCGCAACGTTCAAGGCGGGCGAACTGCCGGCGGTCATGGACTGGGTCAACGCCAACGGATACGGCCTCACCCTCGGCGTACACAGCCGCCTGCCGTCTACGCTGGAGTACGTGGTGTCGCGCGCGGCCGTCGGCAATATCTACCTCAACCGCAACCAGATCGGGGCGGTGGTGGGCTGCCAGCCCTTCGGCGGCGAGGGTCTGTCCGGCACCGGCTTCAAGGCCGGAGGCCCGCACTACCTGCTGCGCTTCATGGCCGAGCGCACCGTCACCACCAACCTGGCTGCCCTCGGCATTAACCCGGGTCTGCTGGACCTGTGACACCGCGCCGCCTCGCCGCTACGGAGATCGACGGCTGCGCATCGCCAACGCCATGTCCCGCGCGCCTCTGCCGCCGGTTTCCGGCCAAGGCCGCCATGGCCTCCCTTGCCGCGGCACCGCGCCCTGCCCGCGCCGCGCCCTGTCACTGTCCCGCCCTTGGGCGCCGGCACTAGCTGACCGGGAGCTCCTTCTCCTGCTCGGACAGCTGCAGCGCCCACATGCGCGCATAGATCCCGTCGCGCACCAGCAGCTCGCGATGGCGGCCACGCTCGATGATGCGGCCCTGTTCCATCACCAGGATCTCGTCGGCATCCACCACCGTGGACAGCCGGTGCGCGATCACCAGCGTTGTGCGGTTGGCGGCAATGGCGGCCAGCTCGCCCTGGATGGCCTTCTCGGTACGCGAGTCCAGCGCCGAGGTGGCCTCGTCCAGGATCAGGATGGGCGGGTTCTTGAGCACGGTGCGGGCAATCGCCACGCGCTGCTTCTCGCCGCCGGAAAGCTTGAGGCCGCGCTCGCCGACCTGGGTGTCCCAGCCCCTGGGCAGGCTCTCGATAAAGGCCAGGATATGGGCGGCACGGGCGGCGCCGATGATCTCGTCGCGGCTGGCGCCGGGACGGCCATAGGCGATGTTGTAGTAGATGCTGTCGTTGAACAGCACGGTGTCCTGGGGAACGATGCCGATATGATCGCGCAGGCTTGCCTGGCTGAGATCGCGGATGTCGCTGCCGTTGATGCGGACGGCGCCGGCGCTGACGTCGTAGAAGCGGAACAGCAGCCGTGAGAGGGTGGACTTGCCGGCGCCGGAGCTGCCCACCACGGCCACGGTCTGGCCCGCCGGAATGGTGAAGTCCACGCCGTGCAGGATCTGCCGGTCAGGGTCGTAGGCAAAGTCCACCTGCGCAAAGCTGACACTGGCGGCACGGGTTGCCAGCGTCACTGCGCCGGGGCGGTCGCAGATCTCGGCATCCTCGTGCATCAGGCTGAACATGCGCTCCATGTCGGTGAGCGCCTGTTTGATCTCGCGGTAGGCCACGCCCAGCATGTTGAGCGGTGAATACAGCTGGATCAGGAAGGCGTTGACGGCGACCAGGTCCCCCAGGGTCATGACGCCCGCCGCGACGCCATCGGCCGCCAGCCACACCAGCGCCGTCACCCCGAGCGCGATGATGGCCGACTGGCCGCTGTTGAGCAGGCCGAGGGCCTGCTCGTTACGGATGGCCGACGTCTCCCACGCTTCCATGGACTCGTCGTAGCGGGCTGCCTCGAATTTCTCGTTGGAAAAATATTTTACCGTCTCGTAGTTGAGCAGGGAGTCGACGGCCCGGGTATTGGCCTTCGAGTCCAGCTCGTTCATGGCGCGGCGGGTGGTGGTGCGCCACTCGGTGACCAGCACGGTAAAGGTGGTGTAGGCCACTATCGTGGCACCGGTGACGGCGGCAAAGCGCCAGTCGTAAAGCGTCACCAGCACCACCGTGACCAGGGTGATCTCGAGAATGACAGGCAGGATGTTGAACAGCATGAAGCTGAGCAGCGAGCCGATGCCGCGGGTGCCGCGGGCGATGTCCCGGGTCATGCCACCGGTCTGGCGATTGAGGTGATAGCGCAGGCTGAGGCCATGCAGATGGTTGAAGGTTTCCAGGGCAACCTGGCGGATGGCGCCCTGGGCCACCTTGGCAAAGACCGCGTCGCGCAGCTCGCCAAAGGCAGTAGAAGCCAGGCGCAGCAGACCATAGGCGAGGATCAGCGCCACCGGTACCGCAAGCAGGGCACGCGGGGTGGCAGCGAGGTAGTCCACCACGTCCTTGAGCACGAGGGGGATGGCGACGGTAGCAACCTTGGCCAGCACCAGGCAGGACAGCGCGATGATCACGCGCGTCCGGTAGCGCCAGAGGTAGGGAAACAGGGTCTTCAGGGTCTGCCAGTCGCTGCGCGGCGGGCGCGGCCCCCCGGCATCGGGAACGGGATCGGGCAATGACATCTGGATGGACATGGGCATCTTCGGCAAGACGGTCCGGGCAGGGGCGCCGGAACCTGGGAATGGCGGCCATTTTATCAAGCCTGGGTGCTGCCGGGGGAAAACCGTGAGACCGTCCCGGCCTTGACACTTCAGCCTGGCCAGGAGGCTCGCGCCCCGCAATCAATAGTCAGTCACACGGATCAGCTTGCGGCAGTCTGTGGTCTGTGGTCTGTGGTCTGTGGTCTGTGGTCTGTGGTCTGTGGTCTGTGGTCTGT
>JAZKHS010000073.1:0-10692 GCA_040385265.1 Pseudomonadota bacterium
AATGGCTCCATTCTCTCAAAGGTTGGAGCCTCCGCGAAACCCGGGGCGGTTCACCGCCTCTGCCGACTTTAGCTTTTCTTCAATTTCATCAGCCTCATGGATATAGGCCTCAATATCGCTAATAACTAAATCAATTCTGACAGGGCTTTCTAATGAAACATTTAGCAGAGTAAGGGAGGTGACTACTTGCTGAATTACTGTCTGTATCCTCCCATCGACTACAGAAAGCTCTGCCTCTTTGGCGATTGCCTCATTGAGCTCTTTGAGCCGAGCCTCCGCATATGAGAATGGTTCTCTCGCCAACCGTAGCAAGCCATTTTCATCATAAATTGGGGTCTGACATGCAGGGCATAAATCGTTTTTTAGATAGACTGTTGCATTTCGGATTGAGGCAAACAAATCTCTCAATGAAATCTGGTCTTTAAAGGCGGCTAGCTCCCCGCGAATCTTCGCCCGGTAGCCGATCATGTCTTTCGAAGCCTTCACCTGCTCCAATAACCCCTTCGCAACCGACAAATTCTTGGGCTTTAGGCCCGCTAAGACTCGCCTCTTTTCCTCCAAAGGACCAAGTACGCCCAGGCGCTCATCAGTACCATCTCCATCAACATGAGCCACCACATCACTTACCAGGCTTATACCCGGATATTTGGAAAGCAGATTGACCTTTCTTTCCTCAAGCTCCGCTTGATCCCTTTGACTGTTTGAAATTGTGTGGTAGTGCAACTGAAGAGCCTTCTTCTTATCTTCAAGAATCTTCCCTTTAATTGGAACTAGGGGAAGCTTTTCCGATATGGAGCCTGAGAAATTAGTACAAAAGGCGCTGAAATCTTCGACCCCAAATAATATAGACAACCTTTCTTGCTGCTGAGCAGGAGTAAATGAAGTAACCCTTGAAAACCCCTCAATCCTATTTTTTTCAATGAAAATTGAATCGTTACTCTTTGCGTCGGCAACTATTCTTTCAGAAAAGTCCCCATCTAAATACGCTCCTTCAAGTATCGGAAGCTCGGCCTTGTCTGTATGCAGATTTCGGATGTACTTTAATTTATCAAACCTTTTGTTTCTGGCTTCTGCTATATCCCCTGTCAGACACAGCTCAAGTGCCTCACATAGACTAGATTTACCAGTTCCGTTATCTCCGCAGAAGAATGTAAATTTTTTTCCAAACACGAACTCAGCAGGCGCGCTGAATCCTCTAAAGCTTTTCACTTTCAGAAGAGTCAAATCTCTTATTATCTTCACTTCTTCTTCAGCTGAAGTCAGCTCAAAAGCTTCGCTCAGCTTATCAATTTCAGCTAATATTTTTGAGGAAATGAGATTCGCTCTATGCCCACCATGCTTAGATCGAGCGTAGATTTCATGAAAGTTTTTAGATATTAGACCCGCTATCTTCTTTTCATTTTCTGTAAACTCCCCTACTTCTTCTTTTAGAAAGTCCATATACAGAGAAAATGCGCTTGCCATTTTTCTTTTCCACTCCCTTCTGCGCGATCATTTATCCCAAATCGATATCCAACGAGACCGCCGAATTCCCATAGCCTGGTATTAGCCTGACCTTATGTAACACTATGTAAGTAATCCAGGCTAGGCCGCAAATCTCATCCAATAAAAAGCCCCGCAGATTCGGGGCTTTTTATTGGAGAGAGATAGCAGGTAAACGCCGTGGGGAGGGGGGGCTTACCTGCCCTACGGGACATTGCCCGCCTGGGGTACGATCGTCTTAGACACGTACCGCCCTTCTCCGCCATATCAATCAACAACTTAGGCGGCGTAAAGCGATCCCCATGCTCCTTCGTCAGCTCATTGGCCCGCTGCACGAACTCACACAGGCCGATGAAGTTGATGTCCTGCAGCACGCCCCTCCGTTTAAGGCGCATAGCCGATGCCGAAGATAGAACCGACGTTGGCATCGGCTACTTTGCGCAGCACGCCTTCCTCGTAGCAGTGGGCGGGCTCGATGGCCTGGCGATACAGGATGCGCTCCTACATTGCCTTGAAGTCGGCATCCGAGGGGCGCGCCTTCTCGGGCTTCACGAACGCCTCGAACAGGCCCGGCCAGATGACCTTCTTGCCGCCTTCTGGATAATCGTAGAAGCCCTTGCTCCCTTTCTTACCGGGAACTCATTGCACATCTTCTCGTGCGGCCACAACGGACTCGGCAGCCCCTCAAGCCACCAACTTCTCCTGCGCCGCCAAAAACGCATCAATCTGCAGCAAATACTCCCGGTTATCATGATCCCAAGGATGAAACCCCGGCCGGAAATAATCCGCATAGTTCTTCAACTGGATCCGCAGCAAGCCGATATCCCCGAAGGTGTACCGGAAGAACTTCGCCCAGCCCTTCACGTCCGTGAGCTTGCCCTCGGTGCGCAGCACCTGCAGGAACACCGGAATCACCAGCCCCCAGAAGATCACCGTCGCCAGCGCCAGGCCCAGGCAGCGGATGGCATAGGCGCGCGGGCCGCGGCCCATCACGGTCTCCCAGACATCGAAGGCCACTGCCTTGTGCTCGGTCTCTTCCAGCGCATGCCACTTCCACAGCGCGGCATAGTGCGGCTCGGCGCCGGCGGCCACGCGCGGCTCGCGCAGCACGCTGTCGGCCAGCAGCGCGGTGAAGTGCTCCAGGGCGATGGTCGCGCTGAGCGAGAACTCCTTGCCCAGGTTGCGGGTGATGCCGTCCAGCAGGCGCTTCACAAAGCGCTCGAACTTGGGGGCGACCGGGGCCACGGCGAACAGCGCCGCATTGAGGTCCTCGTGCTCGCGACCGTGCATGGCCTCCTGGCCGATAAAGGCGGTGATGGCCTTCTTCAGCTCGGGATCGGTGATCTGGTCGCGGTAGGCGCGCACGCTGTCGATAAAGAAGCGCTCGCCCACGGGCAGCACGATCGAGAAGGTGTTCAGGAAGGCCGTGAAGGTCGGCCCGGCCGCGAAGTGCCAGTCGCTGATGCGCTCGGGCGGCAGATGGAAGCGGACGTCGCGCCGGATCGGCAGGATGGCCTGCAGGTTGTTGTAAATGGACACTACATTGCTTTTGCGGGACGAGCCCATATGCCTTACTCCCCTATCCGGCGACAGGCCAGCCGGCCTGCCAAACGCTTCAGAATAAGGGCAAGGTGCCTCCCCGGAGCGGGACTTTTGACCTGAACGGTTGATGGGGCCGACCTTGGGCGGCGCCCCTCCCCTTCCCCTTGACCCGCGCGGCCCCAAAGCTGGGCTATCGCTGTTTCTCCCCCTCGTCCGGCTCACCGTAGCGGACAGCCTCCAGCCCGCTGCAACGCCGGCGGCAGCGCGTCCGGATCGACCGCCTGCCGGCCTCCCTGGCTGTGCTATACCTGAGGGGCGGCACCGGAAGTGACAACGGAATGACACGGGAGAAACATCATGAAAAAAACAACATTGCTGGCCGCGCTGTTTGCCGGCCTGCTCGCAGGCAACGCGACCGCAGAGGAAGGCAGCATGATCCTGCTGACGCCGGCCGACCTGAAATGGACAGCCACGCCCGCCCTGCCGCCCGGCGCCCAGGTGGCCGTGATGGAGGGCAAGATGAACGAGGCCGGCCCCATTACCGTACGCCTCAAGCTGCCGGCCAACTACCGCATTCCGCCGCACTGGCACCCGGTGGTGGAGCGCGTCACCGTGCTCTCCGGCACCTTCCACTACGGGATGGGCGACACCTTCGACAAGAAGTCGACGCAGGCCCTGACGGCTGGCAGCTTTGTGGTCATGCCGCCGGAGATGCGGCATTACGTCTGGACGAAGGAGGCGACCGTCGTGCAGCTCAATGTGCACGGCCCCTGGGGCATCACTTACGTGAATCCCGCCGATGACCCGCGCGGCCCGGCCAAGCCCTGAGCGCGCTGAACCTGCAGCGCGGCCCGCGATGGCGGGAGTCGTCACCAGGCGAGGACTCCTGCCACGGCCGTAGCACGACCTGTTTCAGGGTGAGGGCTCTCTGGCCGCGGTGGCGGCAAGCATCAACGCGTGGCGCCCGCTATCAACACCAATCCGGTTTACTGCTTCCACCCGTCGGCCCTGTCCACGCCCTGATTGCCGGAGTATCGCCATGCGCCCTGCACCCCATACCCTGCCTGACACTCGAGAAGCCTCCGTGCCGGCCCAGGCCGCCAACGGCAGCCGCTGGCCGCGCCACGCCTTGGCCCTGCTCCTGGTCGTGGTGACCGCCTTCTATGCCTTCATCGCCTTCGAGACCGGCCGCTCGCAGTTCCACTATCTGCTCGATCCCGACAGCGCCGGCCAGGTCGCGCAGATTCGTGCCGCGGCGGATGCCGGCGTTGATGTGCGCGGCACCGAGGCAGTAGAGCGCTACACGCCACTGTGGTTCCAGTGGATGGCGGAGCTTACCGACACCCGCTTCAGCTACAACTCTGATTCGCTGTTCAACACTCAGCTCTACTATGCGCAGATGCCCTCCTCCCACCAGCTGGTGCTGGGCCTGCACATGCTGCTGGGCGGCACCTGCATGCTGCTCGGGGGCCTGCAGTTCTGGCCGGGCCTGCGCCGACAGTTCCCACGCCTGCATCGCGGCGCCGGCATGGGCTTCCTGGTGGCGGCCCAGCTCGCCATGATCCTGTCCATGATCTATCTCACCCTCACCGGCGTGGCCAACACCTACGCGCAGCTCACCTTCCATGTGGGCCTGTGGTTTCTCGCCATTACCGTCAGCGTCTCGCTGTGGCTGGCGATGTATCACGTCAAGAACCACCAGATTGTCCAGCACATGGGCTGGCTGGCCCTTGCCTATGGCCTGCTGATCAGCGCGCCGCTGACGCGCTACGACTGGGTCGCCATCGGCATGCTGTTTCCGCAGACCAGCTTCAACGAAGCCAATTATTCGATGATGGCCATCCTGATCGTGCAGTGCTTCCTGGTCGGCTACGCACTGATCTGCTTCAGCCGCTGGCAATCACGCACCCGCCCCGTGCCGCAGCCGCTGCCCTGGGCGGACCGCCTGCGCGCGGCCCTGCCAGTCTGGCAGCCCGTGGTGTCCGTGTTGCTGCTGGCGGTGGCCGCCACCACGGTGTGGTTCTACCTGGTCGCGCCGGGCCTGGCGGAGTCGGCGTTGGCCGCGCGCATGATCCCGGCCGGCGTCATTGCCAACGAGGGCCGCGTGCTGCAGCCGCAGCTGCTGATGCGCGCGCTTTACACGCTGCTCACCGTGGGCGTGCTGCTGCTCGCGCCGCGCTTCCTCCGCCGCGCCTTCACGCAGCCGCTGGCGGCGCCCGCCCTGCCCGCCGACCTGCCCGTGCTCGGCATGACGCTTGCGGTGGCCTCGGCCCTTGCCGGGCTGATCCAGTGTGCCTGGGGCTACGCGCTCGGCACGCCCAGCCATGCCACCCTGGCTGGTGGTACCTTCTACATGCTGACCGGCAGCGTCGAGCTGTTGTTCGCACTGCTGCTGGGGTGGGCCGCGTGGCGGCAGCAGCTGGCGCTGGTCAAGGAGCTGGGGATTTTCACCCTTGTTGCCGTCGCCACGGCGCCACTCTTTTTCTGGATGCTGGCCCTGCTCGATGTGATCGGCATCCCTGCCCACTACCTGGCCACTGGCCACGGCTACGGGCTCGCCATCGGCCTGGCCCCGATCGGATTGCTAGGCGCCTTCGTTTATGCCATCTATGGCAGTGCCAGCCGCGCACGAGCGGTCTACTGAGCGAGCCCCCATGGCGGTCGAGACTCCCGAGGAACTCCGCTTCCCGGTTTATTACCTGGAGCTGGCGGAGTCCATGGTGCGCGCGCGCCAGGGCGATGTGGCGCAGCTGCCGGCGCGCTGCGGTCTCGACCCCGAGGCCCTGCGGCAACCCGGCATGACGCTGAGCCTGCCGCAGTTCCTGGCGCTGGTGGCCATTTGCCAGGAAAACCTGCTACCCGGCGAGCCGCGCTCGCTGCAGATGCTGCGCCATCTCCCCGTCACCGCGCACGGCATGATCGGCCTGGCCGCGATGACCTCGGAAACGCTGGATCAGGCCCTGGACGTGGGTCTGCGCTATTTCCCGCTGGCCATGCCGGCCTTTTCGCTGCATCGCGAGCGCCGCGGCAACGAAGTGCATGTCGTGGTCAGCCGCTACCACGATTTCGGCTCGCCCCTGAACGAGGTCATGACCGAGATCATCATCGGCAGCTTCAACAAGATGCTGTTCTTCGCCGATCCCTCACGCCTCCAGACCCCCGTTCGCGCAACGCCGCTACACACCACGGTGGAGCTCACGCACGAGTGCACGGAAACGTGCGACAGCTTTACCGCTTATTTCGGCCTGCCCGTCCGTTTTGATCGCCCCGAAAACAAGTTCATCTTTCCCTGGAGCGGCCTGCAGCAACCGCTGCTCACCAGCAACCGCAACGCGCATGCCGCGCTCGTGGCCACGCTGGAGCAGCAACTCCACGCTCGCACCCTGCACAAGCCACTGACGCAAAGCGTGCGCACGCTGCTGACCCGCGCCCTCGCCAACGGCAGCCCTCTTCAGGCGGAGGCGCTCGCGCAGGAACTGGGCCTCTCCACCCGCACGCTGAGCCGCCGGCTCGGCGAGGAAAGCACCAGCCTGCCCGCCCTTGTCGACGCCGTGCGCATGGAACGCGCGGAATGGCTGCTGGTGAGCAGCGATACGCCCATCGCCCGCATCGCCCGCGAGGTCGGCTACTCGGAAACCGCGGCGTTCTCACGCGCCTTCAAGCGGCACAAGGGAATGGCACCCAGCGCGCTACGCGCGGGAAAACCCGGCAGCGCGGAACACCAGTGAGGGCGGCAGATGACGGCTGCGTCGGGCCGAAAAAGAATCGGAGACAAGCCGCGGCACGGTGAGGTGCGCAAAGGTCGGTCCGCCCGCCTATTGCTTCCCCAGCCACGCCCCCAGCTTCTGGCGCAGATCGTCCAGCCGCACCGGCTTGGGCAGGAAGTCATCCATTCCCGCCGCCAGGCATTTTTCGCGGTCGCCTTTCAGGGCGGAGGCGGTCATGGCGATCACCGGCACCCGCCGCCCCGGCGCCTCCTGTTGGCGGAGACGCCGCGTGGCGTCAAAGCCGTCCAGCACCGGCATGTCGCAATCCATGAGCACCAGGTCGTAGGGCAGGTGCTGCAGGGCCTGCACCGCCTCTTCGCCATTGCCGACCACATCCGCCCGGCAGCCCAGCCGCTTGAGCATTTCCACCGCCATGAGCTGGCTGACCGGATTGTCCTCCGCCACCAGGATGCGCCCCTCGATCGGCAGGGCCGCGGCATGCCCGGCGCTGGCCGGGCGCGTCCCGGAGGCGGCCGACGCGTGCTCCGGCAGGCGCTCGAAGGGCAGGCGAACCGTGAAGGTGCTGCCCTGCCCCACCTCGCTCACCAGCTCGATGCTCCCGCCCATGGCCTGGGTCAGCCGCCGGCAGATGGCCAGGCCCAGGCCGGTGCCGCCAAAGCGGCGCGTGGTGGACACATCCGCCTGGATAAAGGGCTGGAACAGCTTGGCCTGCGTGGCCGCGTCGATGCCGATGCCGGTATCGCGCACGGTGAATTGCAGCCAGACGGTGGCGCCGGGCGCGCCCGGCCCCGGCGTCGGGCGGCCAGGGGCCGTGGCCTCCGCCTCGCCGCCTGGACCTGAGAGGGTCTCGCAGGTCACCACCACCTCGCCTGCCAGGGTGAACTTGACGGCATTGCCCAGCAGGTTGAGCAGGATCTGGCGCAGGCGGCCGGCATCGCCACACAGTTGCGCGGGCGCCTGTACGCGGTGGCGCAAGACCAGACCTTTGCGCCTGGCGGTCGGCTGCACGAGGTCGAGCGCCTGCTCGACCTCGTGCTGCGGGTCGAACACCACCGGCTCCAGTTCCAGATAGCCCGCCTCGATCTTGGAAAAATCCAGGAAGTCGTTCATCAGGTGCAGCAGGGACTCGCCGGATTGCCGCACCAGCTCGGCAAAACGCCGCTGCTCGTCGCTGAGCGGCCCGTCGAGCAGGAGGCCGGCAAAGCCGATCAGGCCGTTCAAGGGCGTGCGGATTTCATGGCTCATGGTGGCCAGGAAGGCGGACTTCGCCTGGTTCGCCTCTTCCGCCGCGCGCTTGGCGACCTGCTCGGCCTCCAGCGCCTGCTTCATGCGCGCGACGGCCTCGCGCAACTCGCCCTCCATGCGTTTGTGCTCGCTGATGTCGCGCACCACCAGCACACACAGGATCTGCTCGCCCTGCTCGTTGCGCACCGGCGTGCCGCTGTAGCTGAGGTTCATGGCCAGGCCGGTGTCCTGCCGGTGCGCCTGAAGCTCCCATTCCCGCAACGTTTCACCGCGCCGGATGCGCGCAATCGGCCAGTCATCGAGCGCCACCGGCTCACCCTCCGGGGTCGCCAGGGAGAACAACGGCCTGAAATAGTCGAGGTGGCGGAGCATGTCCTCGCGCGAGGCGTAGCCGTGGATATGCGCCAGCGCCTCATTGCTGAGGATCAGGCTGCCGGCCATGTCCATGACGGCGATGCCTTCCTGCAGCGACTGGAACACGGCCTCGAGCTTCGCGCGTTCCTCGTCTGCCTGCGCCGCGGCCTCGCGGAGTTGCTCCATGAGCGCATCGCGCTCCTGCTCCGCCCGCTTCTGGGCGGTGATGTCGGTAAAGATGACGGTGAACTGGCCGCGCGCGGCGCTGAAGGCGTAGATCAGGAACCATTGCCCGCTGGGCGTGAAGTTCAGCTCGCGATAGGTTTCCTCGCCCTGCAGGGCCACCCGGCCGAATTGCTCGATCATGCCGGGCACGGCGGTGTGGACGTCGGGGAAGAGCTCCAGGATATGGGAGCCCTGGAACTGCTCCCGGGTCAGGCCCAGCATGCGGCAGGCGGTGTCGTTGACGGTTTCATGCACGTAGTCGACCGCGCGCCCGTCGGCGTCGGTCACGAGGCGGCATTCCACCAGGCCCTGGGTCTTGTTGTTGAACAAGGCGCGGTAGCGCTGCTCGCTCTCGCGGAGTGCCTGCTCTATTTCCATGGCGATCCACTGTCCAGTTCGTCGGAGTAACTGTAGCCGCCCCCCTGCAGGGGCCGGCGCCGTCCCGCTCCCGGGCCCCCGCCGCCGGCCCTGAACGGCCGGGACCGGCCAGGGTCATTCCGCCTTGATCGTATCGGGACGAGGGCCCGCTGGCCAACCGCCCTGACCTGAAGGAAGCGGCTGACGGGGAGCGAACAGCATACGCCGCCACCTGATCCCCACAGCCCAACAGCAGAGCTACGGTTGTTTCCCCCTCCCACCGGGCGCAACGTGGCCAGCAGCATCCCGCCCCGCAGGATCATTGTTGCGCCTGCGGCAGCGCGCCCGGATGCCCCGGCGGCAGTGAGTCCGCAGGGCCTTCCTCAAGCGAAAATGGAGTTTCGACATGAAGCCGAACTGGACCTTTCTGGCCGGTGCCGTTGCAGCGCTGGGCCTCGCCTTTACGGGCATGGCCCATGCCGCCATACAGGGCACGCTGACCAAACAGATCGTCGACCTCAACAATCCCTGCACCCCCGGGCATGACAGCATCGACGGCGTGCTCAACATCAACTACATCATTGACCGCACGGCCGATGGTTCGGCCCGTCTCCTGATCAGTGCCCGCGGCTCGGGCTCGGATGCCGGCAGCCAGTTCTACCGCTTCACCGCCTCCGGCACGGTCCTCTTCACGGACCCGCTACCCGCGCAGGTCACCCTCTCCGTCCGCCTGCAGCCCGGCAACACGGCCGGCAGCGATGCACGGCTCGGTCTTTTCCTGCTGGTCGATGATCGCGGCCGGGTGACCGACCTGGGGCAGAGCGGGCTGCAGTGCGGGGTTCCCGGCTAGCCGGCCGGCCGCCCCGGGCCCGTGGCCGGCAGCGACCTTCTCACCGGGAAACCGTGGCGCCAGACTCGAGTTCCGTCACCACGTTCTTCGCGACCTGGCGGAACATCTCGCGGGCCATGAGTCCCCAGGCAGGAAGGCGGTTGTTGGCTTGCTCCACCGACTCCGGGAAGCGGACCACACGGGCCGCGTAAGGCTTGCCGTCAATGCTCAGCTTCAGCTCAAGCACATAAGGGGAAAAGCGGGAAACCGCCTGGCGGCTGTCATACCAGCCGCCTTCCATTTCCCCCTGGGCACAGCCGGAGCCGCTGTCCACAATGTCACTGCCCAGCTTGGCCGCCAGCCCGATGGAGCCGAAGCCGGAGGACTGCTTCGTCAGCGCCCGGAATTCGTTGGCCTGGTTCTGGAACAATGCGTAGGAAGTGACGGCCACCGTTTTGCCCGCCAGCCGCTCCCCCGCCAACTCCTGCAAGTCCGCTCCCAGCACCTCCAGCTTTCCCGGTGCCGTGGTGATTTCCGCAAGCCGGCGAACGCCATAGTTGCAGTTGGTCACCATGTAGGAAAGCAGTCCGCCCTTGCCCTCCTTGGGCGGTCGCCGGTCCTCCAGGACAAAACGGAGCTTCTGGCTGGCCGCAGGAGGGGCATCGATCACCACCGGGTGCGTGGCACAGCCTGCGAGCATGAGCACCGTCAGGGGTATAAGCAGCTTCTTCATCTTCCTTTCCTTGAAGTCCGGGTTAAGTCGGCCGTCACCGCAGAGCGGGCCGTGGAGCCCGCCCCTTCTTGCCGGGTGGTCTCCGCCGGAGCAGCAGGCGAGCAGGCGAGCAGGCGAGCAGGCGAGCAGGCGAGCAGGCGAGCAGGCCGGATGAAAGCATTTTTTACCTTGGCTGCCCATGCGTATTAACCGCCAAA
>JAZKHS010000074.1:0-21360 GCA_040385265.1 Pseudomonadota bacterium
GTTGCGGTTGCGGTTGCGGTTGCGGTTGCGGTTGCGGTTGCGGTTGCGGTTGCGGACTCAAGCTCCCAGTCCCCGCTCCCGGCGTCAACTTCCGGAAATTTGCCGCACCAGCGCCGGCAAGTCGCCGAACGCCCGGACTTCCCCGTCCGGCAAAGGCAGCGCCGGCCAAGGCGCGCCGCCGAAGTTCACCCATACCGTCTTCATGCCGACGGCGGCCGCCGCCGCCACATCCTGCTCGGGATGGTCGCCGATATGCAGGACCTCGGCCGGCGCGACCCCCGCGGCCGCGATCGCAGCCTGGAAGATGCGCGGATCCGGCTTGGCCGCGCCCACGCTGATCGCGGAAAAATGCCGCGAGAACACCTGCCCCAGACCGACGCGCTGGATGTCGGCATTGCCGTTGGAGATCGAATAGATCTCGTAGTCCTCGCGCAGCTCGCGCAGGGCTTCCATCACTCCGGGAAAATACTCCACCACGTTACGCTCGCGGAAATATTCCTCGAAGGCGCCCTGCGCTGCCGACTCGGCATCGTCGAGTCCGTAGCCGGTGCTGCGGAAGGCGCGGCGCAACACCTCCAGGCGCAGCTCGGTCAAGTCGTGGGCAATGTCCAGGCGCTCCTGCAGCACCGCCTCGCGCAGCGCCATGAAATGCCGGAAATCAAAGCTGGCGACAAATTCGGGATGATGGGCGCGAATCCAGGCGCGCATCACTTTTTCCGCGCGGGTCACGATGGCCTCGACGTCCCAGAGCGTGTTGTCGAGATCAAAGGTCAGCAGCTTGATTGCCATTGCAGCCTCTTCAGTAAAAATGCCACGGGGCCCCACCCGTCCCCTGGAGGCAGGGCCTCAGCCGACAGCGCCAACTCCCGACGACTCCCGTCATTCCGTAACTCGGGCTTCAGCCCGACGCGGCAGTGATTGTCGGGCTGAGGCCCGACCTAAAGACCCTGAAAGAATCGTTGTCGGGCGCGGCGCCACTGCTGAAACCCGACCAGCAAGGACCGGCCGCTGCCGCGCTCCTGACAGATGCCGAGGCATCCATCTCATTTGGATTTGCGCGCCCGCGGGTGTGCCTGGTCATAGACTTCGGCGAGGTGCTGGTAGTCGAGGTGAGTGTAGATCTGGGTGGTGCTGATATCGGCATGGCCCAGCAGTTCCTGCACCGCGCGCAGGTCGTGCGAGGACTCCAGCAGGTGCGAGGCGAAGCTGTGCCGAAGCATATGCGGATGCAGGTGTTGCGCCAGGCCGGCACGGCGCGCCTGGTGCGCCAGGCGCAACTGGATGGCGCGCTCGCTGAAGCGCTGCCCGCGCGGCCCGAGGAAGAGCCACTCCGCCGCCGTCACGTCCCAGCGCGTGCGCAGCTCCAGCCAGCTCGCGAGAGCGGTCCGCGCCTTCGCGCCCACCGGCAGGCGGCGGGTCTTGTTGCCCTTGCCGGTCACGGTGATATGGCCAGCCGCCAGGTCGAGGTCGGTGAGGCGGGCATTGGCCAGCTCGGCCAGGCGCAGGCCGGATGAATAGAACAGCTCCATGGCGGCGCGATCCCGCGTCCACAGCGAACGCTCGGGCTCGTCATCCGGCGCGGGAGCATCCAGCAGCGCCTGCAGCGCGTCGACATCGAGCAGGCGCGGCAGTTCGCGGCGACGCGTCTTCAGGCGCAGGTTGCGGGCGGGATTGAAGGCGGCCTCGCCGCGCTCCGCCAGCCAGTCGTAGAAACCGCGCAGGGACGACAGCAGGCGCTGCTGGCTGCGCAGGTCCAGCGTCTCGCTGGCGCCGGCAATGAATTCCTCGAGCAGCAACTGCTCCAGCGAACGCCATTCGCCCAGGCCGGAGGCGCGCAGGAAAGCCGCCACCTTGTCGAGGTCGCGGCGGTAGGCCTTGAGGGTATGCGGGGACAGGCCGCGCTGGCTCGCGAGCTGCGAGAGATAACTCTCCTGCAGGTCGGCGAGCCGGTCGGCCATCAGGCGCTCTGGCGGCTCGCCGCCTCGCCCTGCAGCGGCGCCAGGATACGGGCCAGCACTTCGCCGATAAAGCTGATGAAGAGCGTGTCCATGGAGGTGCGGAAGTGGCCGGCGTCGGCGGAGCCGATGGCGAGCAGGCCGAAGGCGCGGCCGTGGTGTAGCGGAATCACCGCGCAGGATTTCACCTGCCCGCCCTCGTGGCCAAACAGGAAGGTGAGCTCGTCGGCGCGCAGCTGGCCGGCGATGGCCTGGCGGCCCTTGACCAGGCCGGGCACCTTTTCCTGGGCGGCCTGCAGCGTCACCGACTGCGCTGCGCCGGTCTCGCCACTGGCATCGAACAGCAGCAGGCTGATGAATTCCGACTGGAAGCGGGCACGCAGCTCGTCTTCCAGCGCGCCGGCCAGGGCCGCCACGCTGCGCGCCTCCAGCAGGGCGAGGATAAGGCCGCGCATTTTCTCGAACAGGACGTCGTTTTCGCGCGCCACCTCGAGTAGCCGGTGCAGGCGCTCGCGCAGCTCCAGGTTGCGCTCGCGCAGCACCGCGACCTGGCGCTCGACCAGCGACACGGCGCCGCCGGTGGCGTGCGGCACCGCCAGCTCGGCGAGCAGGTCGGGATGCTGCTCGAAGAAATCCGGGTGCGCCTTGAGCCAGGCGGCAACCTGGGCTTCGGTGGGGTATTCGCCAGGCATGGTCAGTCCTTTCGTTTCTTGTTCTTGCCGCCGCGGCGGCTGTCCCGCAGGCCGCGGCCGCGGCGCTCGTCGCGCCGGTCATCCCGGCTCCCGCGCTCGCGACCCGGCCGGTCGTGCGGCCGCTCGTCGTCCGGCGCGCCCGCCACACCGGCCAGGCGGAGCACGCCGTCAAAGACGCGGGCGGTAGGTCCGCGCATGATGACTGACTGCCCCGGGCCCTGCCAGCGGATTTCCAGTTCGCCCCCCGGCAGTGTCACGCGCACCGGGCTGTCGAGCAGGCCCTGGCGGATGCCGGCGACGGCAGCGGCGCAGGCGCCGGTGCCGCAGGCCAGGGTTTCGCCGGTGCCGCGCTCGAATACGCGCAGGCGGATGTGATGGCGGTCGACCACCTGCATGAAGCCGACGTTGACGCGTTCGGGAAAGCGGGGATGGGATTCCAGCGCCGGCCCCAGCAGCGCCACCGGCGCGGTGGCGACATCGTCCACGAGCAGCACCGCATGGGGATTGCCCATGTTCACCGTGGCCAGCGTCACGGCCTGGCCGGCGGCCTCGACCTGGTAGCGCAGGGCGGCATCTTGGGCCTGGGCATTGTTGGCGTCGGCGAGAAAAGGAATCTCGGCCGGCGCAAAGCGCGGCGCGCCCATGTCCACCGTGACCCAGTGCTGGTCGTCGATCTGCAGCTCGATAACGCCGCTGGCGGTTTCCACGCGCAGCAGGGTCTTCTGCGTCAGGCGGCGCTCGCGCACGAAGCGGGCAAAGCAGCGCGCGCCGTTGCCGCACTGCTGCACCTCGGAGCCGTCGGCATTGAAGATGCGGTAGCGGAAGTCGACGTCGGGGCGGCCGGGAGGCTCCACCACGAGGAGCTGGTCGCATCCGATGCCAAAGTGGCGGTCGGCGATCTGGCGGATCTGTTCCGGGGTCAGCAGGACGTGCTGGCTGACCAGGTCGATCACCACGAAGTCGTTGCCGAGGCCGTGCATCTTGGTGAACTCCAAGCGCATTGCGGTCTCCAATCGTTTGTCAGGCCTGGCCGGGACGGGGCGGCGCGTGGGTAAGGCCCTTGCTTGAGGGCTATTGTGGGTGGGGCGGGAGGGCGATTCAAGCCGCCCGGCCCACACCCCCCCAGCCCTTACGGCAGCAGCGACTCCAGGCCGATCTGGTCGGCCAGGGTCTCGCGGCGGCGCACCAGGAAGGCGTCGTCGCCGTCGACCATGACCTCGGCGGCGCGGCCGCGGGTGTTGTAGTTGGAGCTCATGGCGAAGCCGTAGGCGCCGGCCGAGCGCACCGCCAGCAGGTCGCCGGCGGCAATGCGCAGGGGACGCTCCTTGCCCAGGAAGTCGCCGGTCTCGCATACCGGGCCGACCACGTCGTAGATGCGCTCGGGGGTGTCATCCAACCGCGGCGTCACCGCCACGATGTCCATCCAGGCGCTGTACAGCGAGGGACGGATGAGGTCGTTCATGGCGGCGTCGATGATGGCGAAGTTCTTGTGCGCGGTGGGCTTCAGGAACTCGACGCGGGTGATGAGCACGCCGGCATTGGCGGCGATGGCGCGGCCCGGCTCCATGAAGATCTTGAGGCGGCGGCCCTCCAGCAGCGGCAGCAGGGCCTCGGCGTAGGCGCGCGGCTCCGGCGGGGTTTCCTCGCGGTAGCGCACGCCGAGGCCGCCGCCAATGTCCAGGTGCTCGATGACGATGCCGTGGGCGGCCAGGGTATCGATCATGGCCAGCACGCGCGTCAGCGCGTCGACAAAGGGCGTGGTCTGCGTGAGCTGCGAGCCGATGTGGCAGTCGATGCCGACGATGCGCAGGCCGGGCATGCGCTGGGCGCGCAGGTAGACGTCGACGGCGGCGGCGATATCGATACCGAACTTGTTTTCCTTGAGGCCGGTGGAGATGTAGGGATGCGTCTGCGCATCCACGTCCGGGTTCACGCGCAGCGACACCGGCGCGATGCGGCCCATGCTGACGGCGACGTCATTGATGCGGTCGAGCTCGGCCTCGGACTCGACGTTGAAGCAGGCAATGCCCACCTCCAGCGCGCGGCGGATCTCGGCCTCCTGCTTGCCGAGGCCGGAGAACACCACCTTGGCCGCCACGCCGCCCGCGGCGAGCACACGCTCGAGCTCGCCGCCGGAGACGATGTCGAAGCCGGCGCCCAGGCGCGCCAGCACGTTCAGCACGGCGATGTTGGAGTTGGCCTTCACCGCATAGCAGACCTGGTGGGGAATGCCGGCAAACGCGTCATCGAAGGCGCGGTAGTGGCGCTCGAGGGTGGCGCGGGAATACACATAGGTGGGCGTACCGAAGCGTTCCGCGATGCGGGACAGGGGAACGTTCTCGGCGTGGAGCGCGCCGCCGCAGTAATTGAAGTGATCCATGGACGACTCAGGGTTGGGCTGCGGGCAGGGCCCGCTCGCGGGATTCGGATTCGGGAGCGGATTCAACGGACTCAGCGGGCTCAGCCGCGGCGGCGGGCGCCGGAGCCGCTGCACCCGGCGCGGGCGGCAGGAACAGCGACCCCTTCTGGCCACAGCCGGAAACAAGGGCAAGCACAGCAATCAGCAACAGGCGCGGCATGGCAGGTTCCGGCAGGCAGGCGGGGGACGATTATATGCCCCCGCCCGCGGCAGGGCGACCATCGCAAGGCCCGGCGTGCCCTCCCCTCCTCACTGCCCCTGCAGACGACGGCCGAACGAGAGGGCATAGGCCGCCGAACGCATGCGCAGCACCGGGTCGGCGCCGGGGCGTACGCCCTCGGCCAGCACATTGGGATCAAAGTTCACGCCGACGCAGGCGCCGCCCGCGGCCGGCTCGGCCGCCAGCAGGCGCAGCTCGCCCAGTTCCTGCTCCTCGCGCCCGGATGGCCAGGCACGGGACGGATCATCCAGCGCATCGTCCGGCCCGGCCAGCGTGGCCAGCAGGCGGAAGCGCACCGGACCCGCGACCAGGCGCTCGCGCAGCCGCGCCTGCAGGAAGGCAGGCGGCGCCGACTGCAGCTCTTCCGCACTCAGGCCGCGCCCGCCGTCGACCGGCTCGAAGCGCCAGCGCACGGCTTGCCAGTCGCCGCCGGGACGCTCGACCAGGAAGGCATGGATGCCAAAGTAGGCCGCCGTGGCATAGCTCCAGGGCGGCGGATTGGCGGCCAGCCAGGCCGCCTGGGGGCGGGTATCGGGGTGGGCCTGGCGGAAGGCCTCCACGCGGGCCGGGTCGGCCTTGCCGGTGACGGGGTCGGGCAACTGCGCGCGCAGCAGGCCGAGGAAGGTATCGGGATCGCGCGCGCCGAACACCGGCGTGCTCAGCAACGCCATCTGGTGGACGCCGCCCTCCGGCAGCCGGAATTGCAGGCCGAGCCCGCGCGGTGAGCGCGAGGCCTCATGCGCCTGCGGATTGCCGCCGGCCATGGAAAAGCGGGCCAGCACCGGCAGCGTGGGGCCGGCCAGCCAGGGGGTACGGGCAAAGTGTCGCGCCGTCGGCGCCGGCCGGAAGTCGCCGCTGGCGCAGAAGCCGCGGGCATGGCCCTTGCGCTGGCCGGGGTGTGGGCCGAACTGCTTTGCAAACACCTCGAGCAGCTCCACCGGCCCTGCCGGCGGCAGCGGCACGGTGGCGACCGGCAAGGCCCCGGCGGGAGGCAGGGCGCCCGCCGCGACCCCGAGAGGAGCCGTCGCGGCCGACGTGGCGCCGGGCAGGGGAGCCGCGGGCGCGGCGGCGGCATGCACCGCCAGCATCGCGGCGGTCAGGGCGAGCAGCAGGGCGGCAGGGAAAGCAGGCAGGGACACGGCGGGCTCCGGCAAGGGGAGGAAGCCCGACCCTAGCCAGCCACCTGTTCCAGTGCAACCGGACAGCAAGGCCACAGCGAAAGACGTTATGCTTCGCCCTCTCCCCTGCTGCCGGCGCCCGCCATGAACGACACCGACTTCAACTCTGCCGCCGACACCACCCTGCTTGCCATCGAGGACGCCCTCGAGGTACTGGACCTGGACCTCGACATCGAGACCGCGGGCGGCATCCTGACCGTCACCTTCGCCAACGGCAGCAAGGTCATCGTCAACCGCCAGGGCGCCACCCGCGAGATCTGGGTGGCGGCGCGCTCGGGGGGCTTCCACTGCGGCCGCCAGGGCGACGCCTGGGTCTGCAACACCACCGGCGAGGACCTGGCCACCCTGCTGTCCCGCGTCTGCACGGAGCAGGCCGGCGAGGCCGTGACCCTCACCCTCGGCTGATCCCCGGAGCAGACCGGGCTCGGCACACGGCCGCGCCCGGTCTGCTCCGGGCCTCCGCCGAAGCCGCGCCCGCCGCCCCGCGCCGGCCTTTGGTCAGCTTGACCCTTGCCTCCGGCCCTGCCCCTGACCATGCTCCCGGACTGACCTCCTGCCCTGTAGTGCCAATGCCGACGCTCCATCGCTCCCTGACCGCCCTCCTGCTCCTCGCCAGCCTGCTGCTGGCAGGGACGGCGCAGGCCGCCCTCATCACCCGCACCATCACCCTGGACGGCAACTTCACGGACTGGGACGGCACCGGCGGCCTTTACACGCCCGCCGGCAACATCCTCACCAACAGCGGCCAGTTCAGCACCGACTGCGCCAGCGGCACCGCCTGTGAACGCGACGGCTCGCTCAGCACCGCCGGCCGCGACCTCCGGGGCTTCTCCTTCACCTGGGACAACAGCAACCTGTACTTCTACCTGGAGCGCTGGGACAACGCGAACAACGTCACCGACTGGTGGTTCTACATGGACACCAACGGCGACCAAAAAATGAATACCGGCGAGCGCGCCCTGCACATCAAGTGGAGCGGCAGCAACCGCTCGACCACCGTGGGCCTGGCGCCCTATGTGGCCGTCGCCGTCGGCGGCGACGCCATGGTCAACAGCAGCGGCTTTGCCGACGGCTACAAGATGCCGGGCTCCGTCGGCGCAGAGACCGCGCTCTACGCCGGCCCCTTTGGTGGCAGCACCGGCCTGCAGATGGAGGCGCGCGTCGCCTGGACGTCGCTGGGGCTCAGCGGCCCTTCCAACATGGGCTTCCACATGAGCTCGTCGAACGGCTCCAACCTGCCCGGCAGCATCATCGACAATATGGAAGGCCCGGGCGGCAACCAGCTTTTCCCCGGCGACCTGCAGGTGGAAAAAACCGCCAGCACCAGCCTGGTGACCGCCAGCGGCGCCTTCACCTACACCGTGACCCTGCGCAACCTGGGCTTCAATACCGCCAGCAGCCTGGTGGTCAGCGACGTGCTGCCGCCCGACGTGGTCTACCTCAGCCACGGCACCAGCGCCGGCACCTTCAGCGACAGCAACGCCAATGGCATCCCGGACCGCTGGACCGTGCCCACGCTGGCCGGCCAGGCCAGCGCCACCCTCACCCTCACGGCCCGTGGCGCCAGCGTCACGGCCAACGTGGTCAACATCAATACCGCCAGCCTGGTGTCGTATACCGGCCTTAACCAGAGCACGAGCAACGACAGCGCCAGCGCCAGCGTCACCGTCGCGCCCACGCCGCAGCTCACCACCGTCAAGACCTCGTCCTCGGCCACCGCCAACTCCGGCCAGGTCATCCGCTATCGCGTCCTCATTTCCAATGTCGGCTTTGGCCTCGCCACCACGGTGATCGCCATCGACAACCTCAGCCCCTTCACCGCTTTCCGCCTCGACACCTTCGGGGCCGGCCAGGGCGTGCAGCTCAACCAGGGCAGTCCGGATTCCGGGCTCACGCTGGGCACGGTGCAGTACTCCAGCGACGGCGGCAACACCTGGGCCTACACGCCGGTCTCTGCCGGAGGCGGGGCGCCCGCTGGCTTCGATGCCGGCATCACCCATGTCCGGGTCCCGCTGTCCGGCACCATGGCCGGCCAGGGCGCCAATTGCTGGCTGGAGTACGACGTCATCGTGCGCTGAGGGCAGCCCCCGCTGTCGCCCCGCGGCACTCCCCCCGCGCCCCCGCTCCTTCACGGCTGCACGGCTGCACGGCTGCACGGCTGCACGGCTGCACGGCTGCACGGCTGCACGGCACAGGATTCGCGGCCGCCGCCCCCGGCCGCAACCAAAAAAAAGGACCCCGCAGGGTCCGTTTTTTTGGGGAGGGCTTTCACCCGCCCCACTGCCGCTGGTTCAGCCCGGGCATCAGAACTGGAAGTTGAGGCTCAGGGTGACCTGATCGACATCGACATCACCGGGCTCGCCGAGGAAATCCTCGTCGATGATGTCGTTCAGCATGATGCGCTCGGCCATCAGGCGCAGCGCCACCTGGTCGTTGGCGCGGAACTCGGCGCCGACACCCATGCCCAGGTAGGCGCCGGTGGTGTCCTCGGCATACACCTGGGAGCCGCCGACGCTATAGTCGTACTCGGTATTCATCAGGTTGGCGGAGAGCTTGCCCACCACGGCAAACTGCGGCGCCAGCGGGGCGCGGCCCAGCACGGCCAGCTGCACGCCCTGGTGCTCGAGGGTATCCACGCCGGCGCCGCCTTTCACGGTGTTCTCGACATTGCTGTGGTAGGTACCTTCGACGCCCAGGTAGTCGCTCAGCTGGGCGCCGATACCGATCACCGCGCGCAGGACATCATCGTCGCTGGTGGTGGGCGTGCCGCCGTAGCTGGCCTCGATGTTCTCCAGGTCCGCCGAGCCGGTGGCGAGGCCGGCGGTGAAATAGACCCCGCCCTGGGCGGAGGCAAGGGCCGGCACGGCCAGCAGGGAGGCAAGCAGGACTTTCTTGATCATGTCGTGTTCCTTTTAACGTGGAGGCTACCCATCAGGGGCGCCCATTCTTGAAAAACCGGCGACGACCGTCAACCGTAAAACCCGCAAACCCGGTCGCACTCTGCCGCCCGGCAGTAGCGACGCCGACAGGCCCGGTCCCTTCCCGACTGTAACGCGCCCACGGCCGTACGGTTGACGCGGATTACTCCGCGAACAGGTCGTACTCGGTGGCCTCGGTGACGCGCACGCGCAGGATGTCGCCCAGCTGGATGGTGGACAGGTCGCGGCCTTCCACGAAGACGTTGCCGTCGATCTCGGGGGCATCGGCCTTGGAACGGGCCACCACCACCCCTTCCTCATGGTCGAGCTCGTCGACGATGACATCGATTTCCAGGCCCACCTTCTTCTGCAGGCGCGCCGCGGAGATGTCCGCCGCCAGCTGCATGAAGCGGTCCAGGCGCTGCTGCTTCACCTCTTCCGGCACCGGGTCGGCAATGTCGTTGGCCTTGGCGCCTTCCACCGGCGAATAGGGGAAGCAGCCCACGCGGTCGAGGTCGGCTTCCTTGAGCCAGGCCAGCAGCTCCTCGAACTCCGCTTCCGTCTCGCCGGGGAAGCCGACGATGAAGGTGGAACGGATGGTCAGCTCGGGGCAGATCTCGCGCCACTTCTTGATGCGCGCCAGGGTGTTCTCGGCATGCGCCGGGCGCTTCATGCGCGCCAGCACCGTGGGGCTGCCGTGCTGGAAGGGGATGTCCAGGTAGGGAAGGATCTTGCCCTCGGCCATGAGCGGAATGATGTCGTCCACGTGCGGATACGGGTACACGTAGTGCAGGCGCACCCAGATGCCCAACTCGCCCAGGGCCTCGCACATTTCCTTCATGCGCGTCTTCAGCGGGCGGCCGCCCCAGAAGTCCAGCTTGTACTTGAGGTCGACGCCGTAGGCGCTGGTGTCCTGGGACACCACCAGCAGCTCCTTGACGCCGGCCTTGGCCAGGTTCTCGGCCTCGGTCATGACCGAGCCGATGGGCCGCGACACCAGGTCGCCGCGCAGGGAGGGGATGATGCAGAAGGTGCAGCGGTGGTTGCAGCCCTCGGAAATCTTGAGATAGGCGTAGTGCTTGGGCGTCAGGCGCACGCCCTGCGGCGGCACCAGGTCCAGGAAGGGATCATGCTTGGGCGGCAGGTACTGGTGCACGGCGCCCATGACTTCCTCATAGGCGTGGGGACCGGTGACCGCGAGCACGCTGGGGTGGGCCGCGCGGATCACGTCCTCCTTCTTGCCCAGGCAGCCGGTGACGATGACCTTGCCGTTTTCGGCCAGGGCCTCGCCGATGGCGTCCAGCGACTCCTGCACGGCGGCGTCGATAAAGCCGCAGGTGTTGACCACCACCAGGTCGGCGCCGTCATAGGACGGCGAGACTTCATAGCCCTCGGCACGGAGCTGGGTAAGGATGCGCTCGGAATCCACCAGGGCCTTGGGGCAGCCGAGACTGACGAAACCGACCTTGGGCGAGGATTGGGACATGACGCAGGACTCCTGGCCCGGGGGCCGATGAAAAAGCGCGCAATTGTACGCCCGCGCCCCGGCAGCGACCAGCGATGACCGGCGCCGCCCACGCATTCGATTGCACCATTTCAGGTCGGTGCCATGCACTATAATTGGGCATATGCTCGTCAATAGGGCAGGAGAGCCCGCCGGCAGCCGGGTTTTGGGCGGCTGATCCGGGTTGGTGCGCTTATTGCTGTGACATTCTCCAAACAGGCCGGCCCAGGCTGGCGACAGGATCCCATGACCGACGCTCACTTCCACCGGCGGGTGCTGGACAACCTCACGACCGCGGTCGTGGTGGTCGATCCGGCCCTGCGCGTGCGCTACCTGAACCCGGCCGCCGAGGCGCTGCTGGCGATCAGCCGCTCGCGCGCGGTGGGTGCGCCCTTCACGGACGTGTTCATGGAGCAGGACGGCGCCGACACCGCCGCCGAGCTCACCGAGACCCTGGCCACGCTGCACCCCTTCACCAAGCGCGAGGTGCGCCTGCGCACGCCGCTGCAGGAGATCACGGTGGACTACACCGTGGGCCTGCTGATGGGCCCGGGCGAGCCGGTCTGCCTGATGTTCGAGATCCAGCAGGTGGACCGCCTGCTGCGCATCTCGCGCGAGGAAGCGCTGCTGGCCAGCCATACCGCCACCCGCGCCCTGATCCGGGGCGTGGCGCACGAGATCAAGAACCCGCTGGGCGGCATCCGCGGCGCCGCCCAGCTGCTGGCCAAGCGGCCCGCCGGCAGCGACGTCAACGACTACACCGCCATCATCATCGAGGAGGCGGACCGCCTGCGGAACCTGGCCGACCGCATGCTGGGCCCGCGCAAGCTGCCCGACCTCAAGCGGGTCAATATCCACGAGTGCCTGGAGCGGGTGCGCACCCTGATCCTGGTCGAGGCCGGCGACCGCGTGCAGGTGAAGCGCGACTACGACATCTCGCTGCCCGAGCTCAGGGCGGACCCGGACCAGCTCATCCAGGCCCTGCTCAACATTGCCGGCAACGCCCTGCAGGCGCTGCTGGAGAACCCGGCGCAGGAGGCCCCCTGCATCACCCTGCGCACGCGCCACCTGAGCCAGTTCACCATCGGCGCCACCCGGCACCGCCTGGTGATCCGCGTCGACATCATCGACAACGGTCCCGGCATTCCGCCGGCCCTGCTCGAGACGATTTTCTACCCCATGGTCAGCGGCCGCGCCAACGGCACCGGACTTGGCCTCTCGATTGCACAGGACATCGTGCATTCCTACCACGGCCTGATCGAGTGCGAGTCGCGCCCGGGCCTCACCCTTTTCAGCATTCTCTTACCTGTGGAGCCGGAAAATGGCAGCAAATAACGCCAAGGTCTGGATCATCGACGATGACCGTTCCATCCGCTGGGTCCTGGAAAAGGCCCTGATGCAGGAAGGCCTCGCCGCTACCGCCTTCGAGGACGGCAACTCCGCCCTCGCCCGCCTGGACCGAGAGCAGCCGGACGCCATCATCAGCGATATCCGCATGCCCGGTATCGACGGCCTCGCGCTGCTCAACAAGATCCGCGTCCGCCATCCGGACCTGCCCGTCATCATCATGACCGCGCACTCCGACCTGGAGTCGGCGGTGTCCTCCTACCAGGGCGGCGCCTTCGAGTACCTGCCCAAGCCCTTCGACGTGGACGAGGCCATCGCGCTGGTGAAGCGCGCCGTGGCGCACCACCAGGAGCAGCTGCAGGGCGGCGAGCCGGTCCCGCCCACCGCGCCGAGCCCGGAGATCATCGGCGAGTCGCCGGCCATGCAGGAGGTGTTCCGCGCCATCGGCCGCCTTTCCAGCTCCAATATCACCGTGCTCATCAACGGCGAGTCCGGCACCGGCAAGGAGCTGGTCGCGCATGCGCTGCACAAGCATTCGCCGCGCGCGGCGCGCCCCTTCATCGCGCTCAACATGGCCGCCATCCCCAAGGACCTGATGGAGTCCGAGCTCTTCGGCCACGAGAAGGGCGCCTTCACCGGCGCCTCCGCGCTGCGCCAGGGCCGCTTTGAGCAGGCCAACGGCGGCACCCTTTTTCTCGATGAAATCGGCGACATGCCCATCGATACCCAGACCCGCCTGCTGCGCGTGCTCGCCGACGGCGAGTTCTACCGCGTCGGCGGCCATGTGCCGGTGAAGGTGGACGTGCGCATCATTGCCGCCACCCACCAGAACCTGGAGCGGCTGGTGGCCGACGGCAAGTTCCGCGAGGATCTGTTCCATCGCCTCAACGTGATCCGCGTGCACATCCCGCGCCTGCGCGACCGCCGCGAGGACATCCCGACCCTGGCCGGGCATTTCCTGGTGCGCGCCGCGCGCGAGCTCAACGTGGAACCCAAGGTGCTGCGGCCGGAGACGGCGGCCTTCCTGCAGTCCATGCCCTGGCCCGGCAACGTGCGCCAGCTGGAGAACACCTGCCGCTGGCTGACGGTGATGGCCTCGGGTCGCGAGATCCTGGTCGGCGACCTGCCGCCGGAGCTGCGCAGTCCCGGCGACGCCGAGCCGGCGCACCTGGCGCAGGGCTGGGAAGCCGCGCTGGGCGACTGGGCGCGCAAGGAACTGGCGGCCGGCGGCCGGCCGCTGCTGGACAGCGCGCTGCCCGCCTTCGAGCGCATCATGATCACCTGCGCCCTGAACCAGACCGGAGGCCGCCGCCGCGACGCCGCCGAGCTGCTGGGCTGGGGCCGCAACACGCTCACGCGCAAGATCAAGGAACTGCGCATGGAAGTGGGCGGCGAGGACGACGAGGACGGTGAGCACTAAGGCCTGCCCTCGCCCTCCGTGGAGAGACTTCAGCAGAGGAGGGCCAGCCGCGCCGGCCTCACGGTGACGGCGGCGCCAGCAGACACCCGACCATGAAAAAAAGGCGCTGGAGACAGCGCCTTTTTTATCGGGTTCCGGCGGGAAATCCCTCGCCGGGAGTTCGCCGCGGGAGTGCCGGCCAGCGGGCTCAGTTGTCGCGGCCGCGGCCGCGCTCCTTGTCCTGGTCGCGGCCCTCGCCACGCTTCCCGCTCCGCTCCTTGTCCCGGCTGTCATCCCGGTCCGGGCCGCGCCCGGGGGCATTGTCACGGCCCTGACCGCGCACGCGGTCGCCGCCGCGCTGCGGATTTTCCGCGGTGCCGTCGCGGCCCCAGGCGGGCGTGCCCTCCGCTTCCAGGCCCCGGCGCTCGCCGCGGCCGGACCGGCCGGCGCCGCCCGCCTCGTCCTGGGCCCGGAAGCGCTGGCGCATCTCGGCGCGCTCGCCGGGACTCATCTTTTCCCAGCGATCGCGCATCTGCTCGCGCTGCTCCGGCGGCAACTGGCGGAACTCGCGCCAGCGCTGCTTCAGTTCCTCGCGTTTTTCCGGGGGCAGCTCGCGCCAGCGCTCATAGCGCTGCTTGAGCTCCTCGCGCTTTTCCGGCGGCAGCTGCTTCCAGCGCTCGGCGCGGCGGATCAACTCGTCCTGGCGCGCGGACGGCAGGCTGTTCCACTGCTCGCGCACGCGCGACAGCGCGGCCTGGGTGTCGGGATCGAGGCTGTCGAAGGCGCGGCCCTCGGCCAGGGCCGGGGCGCCGGTCACGACCAGCAGCAGGGCAAACAGCAGGCGCAGCTTCATGAGCCCCTCTCGTTCATGGCCACCAGCATGTCCATGTCCTGCAGGAACTGCAGGTCGGCATCGGGCATGGCCACGCTTTCGGCCACGCTCTGGCCGGCGCCGGGCGCCGACGGGGACAGGCCGTCCGGCAGCATGACCATCATCATGGCCACGCTGGCCGCGACCGCAAAACCACCGGCCAGCCACCAGGGATGGCGGATCTGCCGGTGGGGCTTCGCGGCAACGCGGGCGCGCGTGGCCGCCAGCGCGGCGTCCAGCAGCGGATCAGGCTCGGCCGCCGTGCGCTCCAGGGTGGCGCGCACGGTGCCGGCGAGTTCGCGCTCGGCCGGCGCGAGAGTGTCAGGCTCGGTCATCGGTCGTCTCCAAGCCGCGCACGCAGGCTATGCAGCGCGCGCGACAAATGCGTTTTGACACTGCCTTCGGAGCAGTCCATGGCCGCCGCGGTGGCGGCGGTATCCAGGCCTTCCCAGATGCGCAGCATGAAGGCCTGTTGCTGGCGCAGCGGCAGGTCCGCCAGCGCCGCGGTCACCGTTTCCATGTCGCGCGCCCGTTCCAGCAGCAGGGCGGGGTCGGAGCTGGCGGCCTCGGGTATGTCCGCCCAAGGATCGGCCTCGGGGTCGTCCGCGGGCGGCGCCAGCCAGGTCATCCAGCGCCCGCGCCGGGTGCGCTTGCGGTGGTGATCCATGATCCGGCTTTGCAGGATGGTCTGGAACAAGGGCCCCCATTCCTCGGGCGGCTTGTGCGCGTACTTCTGCGACAGCCCGAGCATGCTGTCCTGCACGATGTCGAGGGCGGCCTCGCGGTCACGGGTGGCGATTTCCGCCATGACCTGGGCGCGGCGCCCGACAGAGCGCAGGAAGGCATCAAGCGTAAGCGGGGCGGCGGTCGACATGGCAGCGGCAGTAGCGGGAGAACCGCCACCATACGCAAGCGCCGTTTGCGCGACAACTCGCATGCGCCGGTCTCCCAGGGTCAGCCGCCCTTACCGGGGCGGGCAGGTTGCCGGGCCGCGGCAGGCGCCGCCTCGTCGCCGGCGTCCGGGCCGTGGCGCGCCGGGATGTCGCGGCTGCGGCTCCAGGCCTTGCCGTCAAAATCGACGCCGTCCACCTTCTGCGTCCAGGTCTGGCCATCCTTGCTCAAGGTGGAGAGCAGTGTGCGCGACGCCGACTTGCCTGCCGGATTAGTAAAGACTTCCTTACGGTAGAGCTTCCCCTCGCTGGCCTTCTGTTCGATGGAGCGTTTGAAGACGCGGCCATCCTCCAGCTTGCGCACGGTTTCCTCGCTAAAGCTCTCGAGCGCCTGCCGGTTCATGGCGCCGCCCTGGCGCGGGCCTTTCATCTGCCCCGGCCCCTTCATCGGGCTGGCGCCGCCCGGCGCCATCATCGGCCCTTGCGCCTTCGGCGGGACGGCCGGCGTCGGGCCCTCGGCGAGCGCCAGGGGAGACGCCACCAGGCTCATCGCCAGCAACAAGGAGGAAAGGCGCAGATTCATAAGGACGACTCCGGAAAAGGATCAAGGCTGGTCTTGTACAGGGGTAAACGCCGGCCTGCCCGATCGGTTGACACCCGGCGCCGGCGGCGACGCCGGAGAACGGCACGGGGAAGTGGAGAATAGAAGGAAGGCAGGGAGGCGCGCCGGCGGCGACCCATCCAGACGACGGCGCGGCGGCGATGACGCAACGGCACTGGCACCGCGGCGCCCCCTACCCCCCGGGACCGCCGCCCAGCAGCCGGACAACCCTGCGGCGAACGCGAACAGGCAGGCATTGGCGGCGGCCAGCGGCCTGCCTACACTGGCGTCCCGCCCTCCCGCCAGGTCGCCCCCGTGTTCCATGTGGTTCTGTTCCAGCCGGAAATCCCCGGCAATACCGGCAACATCATCCGGCTTTGCGCCAATACCGGCGCCCGCCTGCACCTGATACGTCCGCTCGGCTTCGACCTGGACGACAGCAAGCTGCGCCGGGCCGGCCTGGACTACCACGAATGGGCGGAGCTGCAGGTGCACGACTCGCTGGAGGCCTTCCTGGCCGCGGCAATGCCGGCCCGCCTCTTCGCCTTCACGACCAAGGGCTCGCAGCCCTACCACGAGCTGGCGGTGCAGGCGGACGATGCCTTCCTGTTCGGTCCGGAAACCCGCGGCCTGCCGGACGCGGTGCTGGCGGCGCTGCCGCCGGAGCAGCGCCTGCGCCTGCCCATGCGCCCGGAAAGCCGCAGCCTCAACCTCTCCAACAGCGTTGCCGTCGTGGTCTATGAGGCCTGGCGCCAGCAGGGCTTTGCCGGCGGCAGCTGAGGCACGGGGGAGGGTGCCCGCTGCGGGCAACGGCGGCATTGCTGTCGCCTGCCCAGCCCGGGCTGCCCGCGCAGCCCCCGGAGGCACTCGAATCTCCCGCCGCCCTGCCCTGCCGTCCTGCCGTCCTGCCGTCCTGCCGTCACGGTGATAGCGCGGTCGTCGGCTGGCGCCTACGCCCAGACACGCGAAAGCCCGCGTCAGGCGGGCTTTCGGAGCAATGCGACATGCGCCAGCGCAAGCCGCGGCGGGCCGCAGCCTTGCGTCAGCACAGGTGCAGGTTCTGGCTAGACCACCGCCACGTCATGGGCGCCGTCGCGTTCGAAGATCTGGCGGATCTGGTCGGCTTCGGTGGCGTCGTTGGCCTGCACCGAGAGCAGGATGCTGCCCTGGCCCAACTGTTCCTCGTAGTGCTTTACCTCATGCTCGGGGATCCCCAGGCCGATCAGGGCCCCGGTCAGCCCGCCCACCGCGGCGCCCGCCGCGGCCCCGGACAGGGCCGCCATGATGGGGCCGGCCGCCACGAAGGGCCCCAGGCCGGGAATGGCCAGCGAACCCACGCCCACCAGCCAGCCCAGCCCGCCGCCCAGCACGCCGCCGACGCCGGCACCGGTGCTCGCGCCTTCCGGCATCTTGGTGTTCTGCTCCTCGGAGAACTGCTGGCTGCCGCCCTTGTCGGGAAACAGCGCGGAAATATGCTCGGGCACGACGCCACGGGCCTTGAGGTCCTCGACGATGTGGCGGGCCACATCCTCGGATTCCGCGGTACCAAAGACTGAAGTGGTCATGATGCCTCCTTGTGCTGCTGAGTAATGCTGTGGGTGATGCGTCCAGTACGGCTGTGCGCGAAATCAGCGCGACACCTCGAGCTCATTGGCGATCTGGCGGCTGCCCGCCGACTTGCGCACGATGTCCTCCACCTTCTGCCGCTCGGCCGTGCTGGCGACCGGGCCGCGCAGGGTGATGCGGTTGCCGCTGACGATGATCTTGGCGTTATGCGCATCCATGGACAGGCTGTCGTCCTCGGTCAGCGCGCGCCGGACCTGCCGGACCACGGCCACATCTGCCTTGGTGTTGGACTGGTCCTCGGCCTCCAGGCGGCGATCGTGGGTCTTGTTGCGCCCCGTATTGTCCGCCTCCGGGCCGGGCCTGGCCGGGGTCGCGGCCGGGGCGCCACTGCCGGTGGCGCTGCCCGGGGCGGGCTCATCCGCGTTGGCGGCCTGGCGCTCGCCCTGGGCCGCCACGCTCCCGGGCGCGGCCGCCACCTGTGCCGCCGCCCGGATCAGCAGCAGCGGCGCCTGCCCCGGCCGTGCCGGCGCCAGCGTCTGCGCCACACCCGGCGCGACGGCCACCGCCGGCAAGGTCATCGGACGCGCGCTGCCGTACTCCGGCCCGCCAGCCGATTGCCGGCCGGACAGCGCCTCTTGCGGCAGCGCCAGCGGGGCGGCCGGCGGCACGGTGACGCCGGGCATCGCCGCCACCACGTCGACGACCGGTGCAGGAGCGGTGGGGGCGGGCGCGGCCTGCAGGGCCGCGGGAGCGCCTGCCAGCCAGCAGGCAAAAAGCAGGGGCGTGCGCATGGAAACCTCCGGAATGCGGCCACGTCGGCCTTGCCCCCAACCCTAGGTCGGCATCGCCAGACTGTCTGTTTCAGGAGACGCCGGATATGTGTCACTTGGTTGCCGCGCACCGGCGCGAATTTTTCGCGCTCCCATTAACCCGTTCCCGGGGGCCGCGACGTTTAACGCTATGGAAGCACCACCTCACCAGGAGAATTCCATGACGCGCCTCATCCCCGCGGCCGCCTGCGCCGCGCTTGCCACCAGCCTGTTGCTGGCGGCCTGCACCCATCGCACTACCGACCTGCCTGCCGGGCCCGCCCTCCCCGCGGTTCCCGGCACGGCGGCCGTCGACCACAGCCATTCCGTCCGGCCGGTACGGAAGGCCGAGGCCATGGCCGGTGCCGCCGAGGCGCAGCGCCTCATGGCGCCGCCGGTGGCCACGATGGCCACGATGGCCACGATGGCCGGCGCCTACCACGACCGCTGGCAGCCACCCGTGGAAGAGCGCGAGAAATACCAGCGCCTGGCGGACAACCCGCTGCAACTGTCGACACAGAACGCGCTGTCCACCCTGAGCCTGGACGTGGATACCGGCAGCTACAGCAATGTCCGCCGCTTCCTCAACGACGGCCGCCTGCCGCCGCGCGATGCCGTGCGCGTGGAAGAGCTGGTGAACTACTTCGGCTATGACTATCCCGCGCCTGCCGCCGGCCATCCCTTCTCGGTCGGCACCGAGGTCGCGCGCGCGCCCTGGAATCCGGCGCACCTGTTGCTGCGCGTGGGGGTGAAGGCGGTAGAGGCAAAGGCGGCGGCGATGCCGCCGGCCAACCTGGTCTTCCTGGTCGACGTCTCCGGCTCCATGGATTCGCCGGACAAGCTGCCGTTGGTGCAGGCCACGCTGAACCTGCTGGTGCCACAGTTGCGCGCGCAGGACCGCGTCGCGCTGGTGGTCTACGCGGGCCGCACCGCGGTGGAGCTGCCGTCGACGCCCGGCAGCGAGAAGGACAAGATCCGCGCCGCCATCGGCCGCCTGAGCGCGGGCGGCTCCACCGCCGGCGAGGCGGCGCTGCGCCTGGCCTATTCGGAAGCCCGCGCCGGCTTCATCAAGGGCGGCATCAACCGCATCCTGCTGGCCACCGACGGCGACTTCAATGTCGGCGTCAGCGACATCGACCAGATCAAGGACATCGTCGCGCGCGAGCGCGAAAGCGGCGTGTCGCTCACCACGCTCGGCTTCGGCACCGGCAACTACCAGGAAGCGCTGATGGAGCAGGTGGCGGATGTCGGCAATGGCAACTACAGCTATATTGATTCGCTGGACGAGGGCCGCAAGGTGCTGGTGGAGGAACTCTCCTCCACCTTCAACACGGTGGCCAGGGACGTGAAGATCCAGGTCGAGTTCAACCCGGCGCTGGTGGCTGAGTGGCGCCTGATCGGCTACGAGAACCGCGTGCTCAAGGAAGAGGATTTCCGCAACGACCAGGTCGACGCCGCGGAGGTAGGCGCCGGCAAGAGCGTGACCGCGCTCTACGAACTGACGCCCGTGGGCGCCGCCACGCTGCACGGCGATCGCCGCTATGCGCCGGCGGTCAGGACGGCTCTGCCGCGCGCATCCGAGCTTGGCTTCCTGCGCGTGCGCTACCAGCCGCCGGCGGGCGGCAAGGCGGTGGAACTCTCCCAGGCCATTGCCCGCCCCGAGGCCGCCGCCCTCGCCCGCCCCGCCTCGCGCGACCTGCGCTTTGCCGCCGCGGTGGCCGCCTTCGGCCAGCTTTTGCGGCAATCCCCCTATACCGGTACATTCGGTTATCAGGACGTGCGCCAGCTGGCAGGCCAGGCGCTCGACAACCACGACAAGGGCTGGCGCCAGGAATTCCTGCGCCTGGTCGACCTCGCCGACGCGCTGACGCCGCGCCCGCCGCAGGCCGGCACCCCCGCCACGGAGCCCCGCCCCGCCCATGTCCCCGCACACCCTGGATCCGGCCAGCGCTGACGCCGGCATCGCCGGCGACACCGACGAGGACCTGATGCTGGCCTTCCAGGCCGGGGATGCCGGCGCCTTCGATACGCTCTACGAGCGCTATCGCGGGCGCCTGTTCCGCTTCCTGGTGCGCGAGGCCGGCAACCGCCAGGCCGGCGAGGAGATCTACCAGGAGGCCTGGCTGCGCGTGATCCGCGTACGCACCGACTACCGTGTCACTGCCCGCTTCAGCACCTGGCTGTACCAGATTGCGCACAACTGCCTGGTGGACCACCTGCGTCGCCAGGGCCGGCGCTGGCAGCACGAGGAAAGCCGCGCCGAGCTGCCCGAGGCCGCCTGCCCCCTGCCCACGCCCGAGGCCGAGTGGGAACGGCGCGCCACCGCGCAGGCGCTGGCACGCTGCCTGGACTCGCTGCCGCCGGAGCAGCGCGAGGTCTTCCTGTTGCGCGAGGAGGCGGGACTGGCGCTGGCCGAGATCGCCAGCGTGACCGGCAGCGGCCTCGAGGCCGCCAAGAGCCGGCTGCGCTATGCGCTGGCCCGGTTGCGCGCCTGCCTGGAGGGATTGCGATGACTGCCCCGCATGATCCGGATGACGCGCTGCTGCGGCGTCTGTACCGGGAGCTTCCCGACGTCACCCCGAACCCCGACACCGACACTCTCCTGAAGGCCGCCGCGCGTCGCGCCGTGGGCGCCGCCCCGGGCAAGACGCGCCGCCCGGGCCTGCTGGCCGCGCACTGGCGGGGCGCCACCGCCAGCGCCGCCGCGCTGTTGCTCGGCATCAGCCTGACAGTGCAGTGGCAGACGCGGCAGCCGGCCGCGCTGGAAGAGGCCCTGGCCGTGGCTAAGCCGTCCGCGGCGGGCGCGGCCGCCCCGCCCGCCGCGGCCATGGACCCGTTGCCGGCGTCGCCCGCGGCCCGCAGCGACAGGACACGACCTGGCTCGCGGCCGGTGCCGGCCAAACCGCCCCTCGTGGCCGCCACTCCGGCACCTGCAGAGGCTCAGGCTCAGGCTCAGGCTCAGGCTCAGGCTCAGGCTCAGGCTCAGGCTCA
>JAZKHS010000075.1:0-18003 GCA_040385265.1 Pseudomonadota bacterium
TGACGAGGCGCTGCCGCAGCACCAGCTGTGTCAGGACGTCCGCAAGCGCCAGGTTGTCGGCCAGCAGGCGCAGGGCGTCCGCCTCGCGGGCGAAGGTGTCGCTCTGGCCCAGGTTGCTGGCCAGGGCCCGCAGCGCGTCGGCCTCGCGGCCGAAGACATCGGCCTGAGCCAGGCTCTCCAGCACCAGCACCGTGAAGGTGACGTTGCCGGGGGGAACCAGCAGCGTTGCGGCGGCATCGGCCAGGTAATGCGGCGCCGCGCCGGCCATGCGCACCTGCAGCTCGCCCTTGCCCGGACCCGGCGGCAGCACGCCGTCGGCGTCCACCAGCCGGGCCTCGCAACCGACCGGCCAGCCGAGGCTGTCATCCGCGGCCGTCCAATGGCCAGGGTCCTGCGACAGGCACAGGCCGGCGGTTTCGGTCAGCCCGTAGTAGTTGATGACGGTCACGCCCTGCTGCGCATGAAAGCGGCGCACTTCCGCCGGATGCAGGTCCGCCCCCGTGCAGTACACCGCCCGCAGCGACGCCAGGCCCTCGCGCGGCACGCGGTCACCCAGCAGGTTGATCTGGCGCAGCAGCAACGGCGCCGCCACCAGCCGGTTCACCCGCCGCGAGCTGATCACCTCCAGCAGCGCAAACAGGTGGGGGCGCTGCCGCGGCGGCAGCACCAGCCAGTGCATGCCGAGCAGCGGCGCGACAATCAGGGCGTTGCGCAGGCCGCTCATGGTATGCGGCTCGGGCAGGTTGAGCAGCACTTCGCCCGCCTCCCAGCCGAAGGCGCCGGCGACGCGGCGCGCACTGTCCGCGAGGACCTCGCGACTCAGCACGACGATCTTGGGGTCTCCGGTGGAGCCCGACGTGCAGAGGAGAAGCGCCGGTGCTGCCGGGGCCGCCGGCACCGGCGGGACCGGCGTGGAAGCAATCGCGGACGCGGCGGGGTCCTCGGCGGCCAGGACCGCGCAACCGGGCAGCAGCCGATGCCAGGGCTGGTCGCCGGGGCGTTCGGCGACGACGCAGGCCGGGTGCAGGCGGGCACAGGTCCGGCCAAGGAGGAACTCGGGCCAGGCGGGATCCACCGGCGCGAACACCAGCGCCTCCAGCACACAGGCCCAGAAGGCGCAGAACGCCGCGGCGCCCTGCTCACCGTGGAATAGCACGACGGCACCCGGCGGGCAGGCCGCGGCCCGCAGTCGCGCCCGCAGCCGCTCCACTTCCTGCCGCAGGGCATCGCCGCCCAGCGTTTGCGCGCTGTCGACCGTGCCCAGGACAAAACGACCGTCCCGGCAAGCTTGCGTAAGGATTTCCGTCAACTCTTGCACGTGCGTTTCCGATACCTGATGGCGGCTTACCCCGCCGGAGGCGGCGCGCAAGCTTAACGAGGCGCGGCTACCGCCGCCATTCCCCTGAAAGGGTGAGCGAGGGGGCCAGGCAGCGGCTGAGCGCCTGCTGGCGGGCGCGACGGACAGGCAGGCGCCTTACTTCCAGCGCCCGTCGCTGGCCTCGCAGAACAGCTTCGCCATCCCGCCTTTCATCAGATAGTCGTCGGCCATGTAATGCAGGCTGGCCTTCTCGCCGAAGATCCCCTCGCAGCTGCCCTTGAAGCCGCCCGGACAGCTGCCCAGGTAGCGGAAGCTGACCTTCCGCGCCGCCGCCGGCGTGGTGTCCTTCAGGTACTCCCGCTTCAGCTCGTCGCTCAGCAGACGGAAGCGGGCGGGCGTCATCCCCTTGTTCGCGAAGCAGTTGTGCGCCATCTGGACGGACTCCTCCACCTGCACAGGCCCCTGGATCAGGAAGGCGTTGTCCGCCGCCTGGAGAGGAACGGCGCCCAGGGCGGCCAGCAAGCCGATGAGGAGGGGGACGCGGCGGAGCAGCGGCATGGCGGATGTCCTGTTGCAGACTTTTGGAGCCGGCAGGCTAGCAAGGCAGGCCGTGTGCGGTTCCTATTTTTTCCTTATTCTGGTCACCCGATCCGCCGGCCCACGACCCCGGAGTGCCGCCATGCAACTCTCCCTTGCCCTGCCCGACTGGCTGAATCCCGCCGATCCCCCCGTCTTTGCCGGCGAGGAGGAGGCCATGGCCTATGCCGTGGAATTGTCGCGACGCAATGTCGCGGAAGGGGGCGGCCCCTTTGCGGCCCTGGTGCTGGATGCGCAGGGCTGCCTGGTAACGGCCGGCGTGAACCGCGTGGTGGACCAGGGCAATTCCGTGCTGCATGCGGAGATGGTGGCCCTGATGCTGGCGCAACAGAAACTGGGCACCCACGACCTGCGTCGCGCCGGAGAGCTCACGCTCATTACCAGCTGCGCGCCCTGCGCGATGTGCCTGGGCGCGATTCCCTGGTCCGGCGTGGCGCGCGTGGTCTGCGGCGCCCGTGGCGAGGATGCCGAGGCCATCGGCTTTGACGAGGGCGACAAGCCGGCGGAGTGGACGCAGAAGCTGGCGCGCCGCGACATCGAGGTCGTGGAGGATGTGCAGCGCGACGCCGCCGCGGCCGTGCTGCGGGAGTATGGCGCGAAAGCGCAGCCAATCTATTGAGAAACGACTCCACTGATGCTGCGCAAGCGAACGGGTTACCCGGGTCCGGCCTGGCGCTGGCTGGCGGACAGCGCCTGCTGCAGGTCGGCAAGGATGTCATCGATATGCTCGATGCCCACGCACAGGCGCACGGTCTCTTCCTTCACGCCCGCCTTCTCCAGCTCCGCCGGCGACAGCTGGCGGTGCGTGGTCGACGCCGGGTGGGTGGCCAGCGAACGCACGTCGCCGATATTCACCAGGCGCGTGAACAGCTGCAGCGCATCCAGGAACCTGGCGCCGGCCTCACGACCGCCCTTGAGGCCGAAGGTGAGCAGGCCCGAGCCGCTGCCGCGCACGTACTTCTGCGCCAGCGCATGCTCGGGATGATCGGGCAGGCCGGCGTAGTTCACCCACAGCACATCCTCGTGCTGCTGCAGGGCCTGCGCCACCTTCAGCGTGTTCTCGTTGATGCGGTCCATGCGCAGCGGCAGCGTCTCGATGCCCTGCAGGATCAGGAAGGTATTCATGGGCGAGATGCAGGCGCCCATATTGCGCAGCGGCACCACGCGGGCGCGGCCGATGAAGGCGGCGGCGCCCAGCGCTTCCGTATAGACCACGCCGTGGTAGGACACGTCCGGCTCGTTCAGGCGCCTGAAGCGCTTGGCGTTGGCCTTCCAGTCGAACTTGCCGGAATCGATGATGGCGCCACCGACGGAGTTGCCGTGACCGCCCAGGTACTTGGTCAGCGATTCCACCACGATGTCGGCGCCATGCTCGAAAGGACGCGTCAGGTAGGGCGAGGCCACCGTGTTGTCGACGATCAGCGGCACGCCGTGCGCATGCGCCACTTTCGCCAGCGCCTCGATGTCGGCGATGTTGCCGAGCGGATTGCCGATGGTCTCGATGTAGACGGCCTTGGTCTTCTCGTCGATCAGCTTGCCGAAGGAGGCCGGGTCGCGGTAGTCGGCGAAGCGGGTCTCGATGCCGAACTGCGGGAAGGTGTGGGCAAACAGGTTATAGGTGCCGCCATAGAGCGTGGAGGAGGCGATGATGTTGTCGCCGGCTTCCGCGATGGTCTGGATGGCATAGGTGATGGCGGCCTGGCCGGAGGCCAGGGCCAGCGCGCCGATGCCGCCGTGCAGTGCGGCCAGGCGCTTTTCCAGCACGTCGGTGGTGGGATTCATGATGCGGGTGTAGATATTGCCCGCCACCTTGAGGTCGAAAAGATCGGCGCCATGCTGGGCACTGTCGAAGGCATAGGCCACCGTCTGGTAGATGGGCACGGCCACCGACTTGGTGACGGGGTCCGGCGTATAGCCGGCGTGTACAGCGAGGGTTTCGATCTTCATGGTCGTGGCATCCGCTGGCAAAAGGTGTGCTGGATTCGTGGCGTCATCCGCATTCTGGCAAAACATTACCGGGCAGGGCAGGAACTGTTTTTTATAACCTTATGTTGATCGTACGGTGTGCTGGCGGCAGACACACAGGCGGACAGGGGGGAGCCCGCAGGGCACGCAAGCCTTCAGGAGCGATCCTCGGCCCGGCGCGCGAGCGCGCGGATCCGCCGGCGCCTCATTTCTTCTCGGGCACCCAGCCCTTGGGCCGCTCGTAGCCGTCATTGGCCAGGAAGCTCTCGCGCTGCAGGGCCAGGAAGGCCTGCGCCTGCGGATCCATCACGCTGAGGCGGTTCTCGTTGATGATCATGGTCTGTTCCTTGAGCCACTCCTGCCAGGCTTCCTTCGAGACGTTCTCGAAGATCTGCTGGCCAACGGGGCCGGGAAAGGGGGGGAAGGCCAGGCCTTCGGCGTCTTTCTGCAGCTTGCGGCAGAACACCATGCGCGTCATTTTTCACCTCGGGGCAGGTCGACCAGGTCGGCCAGCAGTTGCTTGATGGGGGCCGGCAAACCCAGTGCCGGCAGGTCGTCGAGTCTACACCAGCGCTGCGGACGCTCCGCCACCCGGGCCGGGGCGGCTTGGCGAACCAGCACCGGGCGCATGCGCAGGTGGTAGTGGCTGAAGGTATGGCCACGCTCGGGCAGCCATTCCGGCGTCTTGCGGCTCAGGCCCCAGTCCGCCTTCAGCACCGGCTTCAGGGCGGCGTCATCGGCGGCCGCCGTTTCCGGAAAGCTCCACAGCCCGCCCCAGATGCCGGCCGGCGGCCGCTGCTCCAGCAGCACCTCGCCGGCCGCATTCAGCAGCACGAGCAGGGTCGTGGATTTTTCCGGCAACGCCTTCTTCACTTTCTTGCCGGGATAGGCGGTGGGCGTGCCGGCCGCCAGGCCCTGGCAGGCGGACTGCAGCGGGCAGAGCAGGCAGGCGGGCTTGCTGCGCGTACACAGCGTCGCGCCCAGGTCCATCATGGCCTGGTTGAAATGGTGCACGCGCGCCTGCGGCGTGTGTTGCTCGGCCAAGGGCCAGAGCAGCTTTTCCTGCGCCGGGCCGGTCTCGCTCACGGCATGGAAGCGCGAGAGCACGCGCTTGACGTTGCCATCGAGAATGACGGCGCGCTGCTGCCGGCTCAGCGAGAGGATGGCGCCGGCCGTGGAACGGCCGATGCCCGGCAGCGAGGACACTTCCTCCACCGAGTCGGGGAATTCGCCGCCGAAGCGCTCCACCAGCGCCTGCGCCGCCTTCTGCAGGTTGCGCGCGCGGGCGTAGTAGCCGAGGCCGGTCCACAGGTGCAGCACCTCGTCCACCGGCGCGTCCGCCAGCGCCTGCACCGAGGGGAAGCGCGCGAGGAAGCGCTCGTAGTAGGGAATGACGGTGGCGACCTGCGTCTGCTGCAGCATGATCTCCGACACCCACACCCGGTAGGGCGTGGGGTTGTGCTGCCAGGGCAGGGTCTTGCGGCCATGGTCGTCAAACCAGGCCAGCACTGCCCGGGCAAAATCAAAGCGTTTCCGCGTCATCATCTACTCATGCACAAACTTGCGCCCGCCCCGACCGTCCTGTCCGCGCCGGCAGGCATGCCGCGGAAGCCCCCGCGGGGTGAGGGGCACAGCCGCTCGCGGCCATTCATCCCGGCGAGGCGGGCCTCTCTTAACGGTTGAACAGCTTCTGCAGGCCCTTTTGCAGTTCCTCGTTCACTTTTTCCTTGGCCTTTTCCTGGGCCTTGGCCTTTTCTTCCTCGACCTTCAGCTGCACGGCCTCCTTCGGCGTCTCGCCCTTCAGGCCCAGCTTTTCCAGGCCCTTGGCGGCAGCGGCCTTGAGCGCCATGTCCTGCACGGCCTTCGAGTCGAGCTTGCAGAGCGAGGCGAGGTTACCCGCCAGGCTGCCCTTGCAGGCCACCGGCAGCGCATAGGCGGCATAGCGGTCGCCGGCCACACTCTTGTCGAGGTTGAGGTTGAAGCGGTAATCCAGCGCCTGCGACACGAGATTGAAGGTGCCGCTGCCCGCCACCTTGGCGCGGCGCAGGTCGGCATTGAGCGCGGTGCTGTTCACCACGCCGTCCTTCAGGGTGTTGTTGGCCGAGAAGCTGGCGATCTGCGTGTCGTTCTGCTTGTCCGCCTCGGCCGCCAGATCCTTGCCGGTGGCCATGGCCACCAGGCCCTGGTACTTGCCAAGCGCCGCGGTGAGCTCCTTCATGGCGTTGACGCCGCGCAGCACGCCATTATCGAACTTGAGGTCGGCGTTACCGGTCACCGTCTTCATGAACGCGTCGGTGCTGTTGCCGCGCACGGTGAAGGCGCCGTTGAAATTGGCGCGGCCGGTGAGCAGGTCCTTCTTCAGCAGCTTCTGCGCCAGCGGCCCGATCTCCACGCCGTTGAGCGAAGGCTTCAGGCTCAGCACCGGCTGGGCGCCCTGCACATTGATGCTGAGCGGCGCGCTGAAGCCGCCCTGGAAAATGCTGCCCTTGAATTCGCTGACGTTCACCACGCCGTTGCCGGCGGTGGCGGCGACGCGAAAATTGCTCACCGGATAGGTGAGCAGCTTGAGCGAGCCGGCGCTGAGCGCGACATCCAGGTTCTGCTGGCGGATCAGGTCGACCGGCAGCAGGTCCCCGGCGGGCGCCGCCTTGGCCGGGGCCGCTGCGGGCGCCTCTGCCGCGGGCGCCGTGGAGGCCGTGGAGGCCGGCGCCAGGTAGCGGTCGACATCCATGCGGTCCAGCGTGAGGCGGGCGTACTGGCGCAGGCTGGCCAGGTCGCTGATACCGGCTTCGCCGGTCACCGTGCTGTCATCAAGCACGATGCGCAGGTTCTTCAGCAGCACCTTCTTTTCGTCGCCCTCGATCAGGGTATCGAGGCTGGCGCGCTTCAACACATTGGCGTCTGCCGTCTTCGGTGCGGCAATGCCCAGCGCCGCCATCAGCGCGCGCGGATTGAAGGGGGCGACATTCAGCTTGCCGTTCAGCGTCATGCCGGCGGTCACGGGCTTGACCGGCGCCGCCGGGTCAGCCGTCGCCTTGGCTGGCGCCGACGGTGCGGCCACCGGCATGGCAGTCGCCTTGCCTGCCGTGGCGGCCGGCACGGTGACCGGCTTGCCCGGGGACGCCTGCGCGGCGGGGGTAGCGGTCGCCGCAGCCGCCACAGACGTTTCCGCCGCCTCCGGCGCCGGCGCCTTCAAGGCCGGCAGGCTGGCCGCCAGGCGGCCTTCGGCCTTGACGCCGGCCGCCGTGGCGACAAAGCCCGGCAGCTCGAAGTTCATCTCTTTCCAGTTGCCCTTCAGCGGCGCATTCAGGCTCACCTGCAGCGGCTTGGGATAGGCCTGGTCCGGCACCACGGCGTTGACCGTGAATTGCGGGATATCCAGCTCGCCCGTGCTCCAGTTGGTGGCGACCTGGCCGGCCAGCGCCGCGCTCAGCGCGGCGGGCCGCGCCGCGTCCGGCCAGCTGGCGTTGACGGTGAGCTTGTCCAGGGTAAGGCGGGTCTGGCCGAGGTCGGCCAGCACTTCGGCCGCGAGCTGCACGGTGGCGGGCGACTTCAAGGCCTTGTCCTGGTAATCCGCCTTCAGCTTGAGGCCGGCCACGCTGACCTGGTTGGCGGCGAGGTCGGCGCGCACGTCGCCTTCCAGCGCGACATTCGCCGGCGCCGGCAGCGCGGTGCCGGACAGCGCGCTACTGAGCTTCAGCTTCAGCAACTGATAGAGTTTCTTTTCCTGCTGCAGCGAGACCGTGGCCTCCAGCGTGTTCTGCGCCACCAGGGTCTTGCCGGCGGCATCCTGCTGGCGGAACACAAAGCCCATGGTCAGCGGGAAGGCGCTGTCCAGGCTGATGTCGCGCGCCGACACCTTGAAGTCCTCGACCGCCCGCTCGACGCCGGCCTTCTCGTCCTTCAGGTAGACGGAGGAATCGCGCACATCGAATTCCTTCACGTTGAAGTTCACCGCGTCGGACTTTTCTTCCTCGGGCGCACTCGCCAGCTTGGCCAGCATGCGGTCCCAGCTGGTGCTGCCGTCGGCGTACTGGATGAAGCGCACGCGGGCGCCCTCCAGCGTCACCGCATCAATGTTGATCTGCTTGCTGAACAGCGGCATCAGCTCGACGCTGACCGCGGCCTTGCCCACCGCCACCAGGGTTTCCTTTTTCTCGGCATCGCTCAGGCTGGTGCGGCCCAGCTTCACGCCGATGCTGGGCCACAGCGTCCACTCCAGGCGGTCGTCGATGGCCAGCGTCATGTCGGTCTTGTCCTTCACGAGCGCGGCGAGCTGGGGCTTGTAGTCGTTGGGATCGATGATGAGCAGGAGCAGGCCGACCGCGATCACCACGAGGGCGATCAGGGAGCCAAAGACAATGCCGGCGATCTTGAGGGCGCGCATGAGCTGGTCCTTCAGGGAATACGGTAAGGGAGGGATTCTTGACCGGCGCCGGCTTCAGGACAAGGCAGTTTTTGGCAATCCGGGACGGATTGGCCGATTGCGACACCCGGCCAGCGACCAGGCCCGTCAGAGCCCGCACGCCTGCCGACCTCACACCAGGCGGCAAGGAGGCAGCCCGTCCGCGCGCGGTGCGGGAGCAGGCGCGGCAGGCAGACGATGGCCGTGAGGTTCAGGACCCGCCCAGGCACGCTTCGGGCCTGCTCTTGCAGCAGGACTGGTCCTGCGCGGTTCAGGCGGCGCAGCACCTGAGGCAACTGCGGGCTGAACCCGCCAGGCAGAGGCGCCGGCAGGCCCTCAGGGCGTCAGTGGCGCCACTGCACCGGCGTGGCGCTGTCCTTGGCAGGAAGCGGCGTGGCGGGGGTGCCGCAACCGGTGGCGCAGCTGCTGCAGCCGCTGTCGCAGCTGGCGGCCGCGGGGCGCAGGTAGGCGGCGAGGCGCACCTGGCCGCGGGCCTCGGCGCGGGCGGCCAGGCGCTCGCGCAAGGCGGCGGCAGGACCGGGGAAGAAGCGCGCCAGCATGACCGTCGCGCTCCAGGCCAGCAGCAGCCCGACCACCAGCCACTGCAGGGTCGCGTTCATGCCAGCGCCTCCACCAGGCGGAAGGTGACGAAGGCGGCCAGGTAGGCCAGGGTGAAGAGGTAGGCGGTCATGATGCCGACCTGGCGCCAGGAGCCGGTTTCGCGGCGCACGGTGGCCAGCGTGGACAGGCACTGCGGCGCGAACACGAACCAGGCCATCAGCGCCAGCGCGGTGGACAGCGGCCACTGCGCGCCGATCAGGCCGCCCAGCTGCTGCGTCACCACCTCTTCGCTGCCGCCGATGGCATAGACCGTGGCCAGGGCCGCCACCACCACCTCGCGCGCGGCCATGGCCGGGATCAGCGCCACCACGATCTGCCAGTTGAAGCCGATGGGCGCAAACAGCGGCGCCAGGAAGTGGCCGATATGGCCGGCAAAGCTGTGGTCGATGGCGGGGCCGGCGGCGCCTTCGGGCGCGGCCGGGAAGCTGGCCAGGAACCACATCAGGATGGTCAGGGCGAGGATCACGCCGCCGACACGTTTGAGGAAGATGGCGCCACGCTCGTAGACGCCAAAGGCGACGCTGCGCGGATCGGGCACGCGGTAGCTGGGCAGCTCGAGCAGCAGCGAGTGCTCGGTGTCGTCGCGGCGCAGCCACTTCATGACGAAGGCCACCGCCATGGCGGAGACGATGCCGCCGGCATAGAGCGCAAACAGCACCAGGCCCTGCAGGTTGAAGAAGCCGGCCACGGTCAGCTTGGGAATGAAGGCGGCGATGAGCAGGGTGTACACCGGCAGGCGCGCCGAGCAGGTCATGAGCGGTGCCACCATGATGGTGGTGAAGCGGTCGCGCGGGTCGGCAATGGAGCGCGTGGCCATGATGCCGGGAATGGCGCAGGCAAAGCTGGACAGCAGCGGGATGAAGCTGCGCCCGGTGAGGCCGGCCTTGAACATGACGTTGTCGAGCAGGAAGGCCGCGCGCGGCAGGTAGCCCGACTCCTCCAGCATGAGGATGAACGTGAAGAGGATGAGGATCTGCGGCAGGAAGACCAGCACGCCGCCGACGCCGGCAAAAATGCCGTCCACCAGCAGGCTCTTGAGCACGCCGTCGGGCATGGTGGCGGTGGTGGCGCCAGCCAGCCAGCCCACGCTGGCCTCGATGCCGTCCATGAAGGGCGCGGCCCAGGAGAACACGGCCTGGAACATCAGGAACATGGTGGCGGCCAGGAACACCAGGCCCAGCACCGGGTGCAGCAGCACGCTGTCGATGGCGTCGTCGCGGACGTCGGTATCGCGCGGCATCATCACGGTGTCCGCGATCAGGCGGCGCACCTCGGCGTGCAGGTCGTCCGGCGTCTGCAGCGCGGCGGGCACTTCGGGCGGCACGCCATCGAGTTCGCCGAGCAGGGCCTTGACGCCGTCGCGGCGCACGGCCACGGCCTCGACCACGGGAATGCCGAGCTCGACGCCGAGGCGATGGGTGTCGATCCGGATGCCGCGGCGGCGGGCGTCGTCCATCATGTTGAGGACGAGCAGCATGGGCCGGCCCAGGCGGCGGATCTCGAGCACGAAGCGCAGGTGCAGGCGCAGGTTGGTGGCATCCGCCACGCACACCAGCAGGTCGGGCAGGGCCTCGCCGGGCATCTCGCCCAGGCACACGGCGCGGGTGATGGCCTCGTCGGGGCTGGCGGCCTCCAGGCTGTAGGCGCCCGGCAGGTCCAGCACCAGCACCTGGCGGCCGGAGGCGAGCGCGAAGCGGCCTTCCTTGCGCTCGACGGTGACGCCGGCGTAGTTGGCGACTTTCTGGCGCGCGCCGGTGAGCTGGTTGAACAGGGACGTCTTGCCGCAGTTGGGGTTGCCGACCAGGGCAATGCGCAGCGGCGCTGCCAGGGCCGTCATGGCGCCACCTCGACGGTGACGCGGGCCGCCTCGGCGCGGCGCAGGGCAAAGCGGGTAAAGCCGACCTGTACCACGATGGGATCGCCCGTCACCGGCCCCATGGCGACCAGGCGCACGCTCTCTCCCGGCACGAAGCCGAGCTCGGCCAGGCGCCGTGCAATCGGATCGTCCGCGCGGGTCGCCTCGATGGCGCGCACGGTGGCGGAGGCATGGCGGGGAAGCTCGGAGAGGCGCACGGGACTACACCTTAAGGTTAACGAGAACGATTCTCATCATTGATTCGTCCCCTGTCAAACGCTATTTGTACCGCGAGAGTTGTACCTCGGCGGGCCCGTTTTCCGGCTTGTCCCAGATCAGTGCCAGGGCCCCGCCGCCCCTCCGTTGCGGCCGCCCGGCTTGATCCGGACCCGTTGCGGCGCCGCGCGCCCCACCCTCCCTCATCCCGCCAGCAGGTCCGGCTGCCCGGCCGCGGCCGGCTGCCAGTCCAGCAGCCGCTGCAACTCCGCGCCGGCCACCTCGTCCTGCTCCAGCAGGGCCGTCACCAGGCCCCCGAGCGCCTCGGCATGCTCCCGCAGCTTCTCCAGGGCGCACTCGTGGGCGACCTGCAGGATGGCCAGGGCCTCGGTGGTGACCACCTGGCCGCGCGCCTCGCGCAGGCCCGCCGGCAGCGCATCCAGCGCCAGCCCGGGGGCGCCGTCATGGGCCGACCAGGCGCCGGCCATCTGCAGCGCCAGCTTCGTGGCCTGCTCCAGGTCCTGGGCGGCGCCGGTGGAGGACTCGCCCAGGCAGAGGATCTCGGCGGCGCGGCCGGCCAGCATCATCTCCAGCCGGGCGCGGATCTCGGCGGCGGTGGCCAGCGCCGCCAGTTCCTCCTCGCTGAAGATGGTGACCCCGAGCGCGGCGCCCTGCGGCAACACGCTGACCTTTTCGACGCGGATGCCGGGCAGGGAGAGGTGGCCGACCAGGGCATGCCCCGCCTCGTGCACGGCAATGCGATGGCGCAGCGCCTCGCTCATGACCCGCTGCTCCTGCGGGTCGCCGATGCGGTGGCGCTCCAGCGCGCGCTGCAGATGCGCGGTATCCAGATGCGGAGCCCCCTCGCGCGCGGCCGCCACGGCGGCGGCATTGACCACGGTGGCAATGCCGGCCGGCGACAGCCCGGTCGAGAGCCGCGCCAGCAGGGCATAGTCCAGTGCAGAGTCCTGTGCATGGCCCAGGGCAGGGTCCGGCGCATGCTCCGGCGCCCCCGTCACCGCCTGCCCGGCCTGCACGGCCAGACGGCCGATTTCCATGCGGAACAGCGCCTCGCGGCTTTCGCGTTCCGGCAACTCCAGGCGGCAGGTGCGGTCAAAGCGGCCCTCGCGGCGCAGGCCCTCGTCCAGCAGGTGGGCGAAGTTGGTGGCGCCCACCACGATCACCCCGTCGTTGCGGTGATAGCCGTCCAGCTCCACCAGCAGCGCGTTGATGATGCGGTTGTTCTCGGCGCCGGAGGCGGACTCCTCGCCACTGCGCCGGCCAATGCCGTCGATCTCGTCGATGAAGATGATGCAGGGCGCGGCGGCGCGCGCGGTCTTGAAGAGCTGCTTGACGCGGCTCACGCCCACGCCCACGAACTTGCTGGAAAAATCGGAGCCGGTCATGGCGATGAAGCCGGCGCCGGCCTCGGCGGCGAGGGCGCGCGCCAGCAGCGTCTTGCCGGTGCCGGGCGGGCCCTCGAGGATGACGCCGCGCGGCGCGCCCGCGCCCAAACGGGTAAAGGCGCTGCGATCCCTGAGATAGCGCACGATGTCCTCGAGCGCACGCTTGGCGGCCCGCGCGCCGATGACGCGATCAAAGCCCTCGGCGTCGCGCCCCGGGCGCAGCACCGGAAAGGCCGCCAGCCGGCGCTGCAGCAGGCTCGCGCCGAGCAGGCCCAGCACCACCAGCGCCAGCAGGGCGGCGGCGTCGCGCAGCGGCCAGTGCCGCGCCCAGTCCGGACGCGCCGCGACCGCAGGCGACAGCGCATCATCCAGGGTATGCACCGGCACGCCGGCCGGCAGCAGGCCGCGCAGGTCGGCGCCGGCGCGCAGGCCCGCCGGCAGGTGCACGTAGTAGTGGGCCGCGCCTTCGGACAGCAGCAGGTAGTCGCCGGCGACGCCGGCCTCGGTCACGATGCCGGACCGCGCCGCCAGCAAGGTGCTGAGCGGGCGCTCCTGGCGGAACCAGGCGGCGGCGTCACGCTCCATCACGAGCGCGCGCGGATCGCGGCCGCCCGCGGTCGACAGCGACAGGAACAGGGTCAGGGCAAGCAGGAAGAGGCCGAGCAGGGCAAGGCCCCACTGCCGGCGGTCAAGCGCCGCCAGGCCGTTGCGCAGGGATGCAGGCATGGGTATCTCGTCAACACGGGTGACAGGTCGACCACCGCGAGAGTCGTCGAAAGCGGTGGCGCATCGGGTTCCGTTGGATGCAGGGCCCGGCCGGCCTGGCGGGGCGTTCACTCGCGCTCGGGCGAGGAAGGAGGTGCCGATGAGGGAAGCGCCGTCTGGGCTGGCACGGTCGTCGCCAAACGACCGCGGGCAAGGCCACCCTCTTTCTCATCATTTCAGCAGGCTCATGTTACGAACTTCGACGCAGCGGGTCGACGCGGCTTCTTAGCAGATCTGTTATCGGGTGCGGAGAGGCGTGTCGCTCGCTGCCGGTGCCGACTGCCCAGCTCCTGCTATCATGTATCCGTACGCCATTCCTCACAGGCAAGCCCCAAGGCCCGGCGAGGGCAGCGCGCCACGGCCCCTGCCGCAGCGGACGCCGCCCGGAACGCGCCCGCGCCGCCCTGGCCGTCTGCCTATGTGCGGTATGGCACAGACGCGGCCTCCCCGGAGGTCGACACTCCTCGCCAGTCCCCCGCGTTCCCGCGGGCCGTCAATCGTCCCGTCGCCCCTGGCGACAGCGCCGGAGCACCATCATCATGAAAATCCTCTCCCCCCTGACGTCCATTGTCCTGTCGACCGCCCTGCTGGTGAATGCCGCGCCAGTGCAGGCGGCGATGGTCAGCACCGAGATCCTGCTGGCGCAGGAAGCGCAGGCCAGCCAGCTGACGGAAGTCCAGGCCTACCTGGCGCGCGAAGATGTGCAGCGGCAGATGCAGGCGCTGGGCGTGGACCCGGCCACCGCCGCCAACCGCGTGGCCGCCATGACCGCCAGCGAGCTCAGCCAGGTGCAGCAGCACATCAAGGACGCGCCCGCCGGCGCCGGCGCCGCGGGCGTGGTGCTGACCGTATTGCTGATCCTGATCCTGCTGGAGCTGCTGGGCGCCATCAATATCTTCCCGCGCATCTGAGTGCGCCGGGACATGGGCCGCCTGCTGGCAGTTGCCGTGCTCGCGCAACTGCTGGCCGCCTGCGCGGTCAGTCCCGCGCTACGGGATCGCGCACTGCCGGCCGCCCGTGTCGAGCTGACGGCCACGCCCTTCTACGCGCAGGCCGACTACCAGTGCGGGCCGGCCGCGCTGGCGACCGTGCTGGTGGCCAGCGGCGCCCGCGTCAGTCCGGACGATCTGGTGCCGCAGATCTACCTGCCCGCGCGCCGCGGCAGCATACAAACCGAAATCATTGCCGCCACCCGCAGCCATGACCGCGTGCCCTATGTGCTGGCGCCGAATCTGGATGCGCTGCTGGCGGAAGTCGCCGCGGGGACGCCGGTGCTGGTGCTGCAGAACCTGGGGCTCAAGTACAGGCCGACCTGGCACTACGCCGTCGTGATCGGTTACGACGCGGCAGCGGACACCCTGCTGCTGCGCTCCGGCACCGAGAAGCTGCTCAGCCTGTCGCGTCGCCGCTTCATGGCAAGCTGGCAGCGCGCCGGGCACTGGGCCCTGGTCACGCCGCCCGCCGACCGGATTCCGGTGACGGCGCGCAGCCAGGACTGGCTGCGCGCGGCCAGCGCCTTCGAGGCGTTGAAGCGGCCGGCCCTCGCCGAGACGGCCTATGCCGCCGCCACCCAGCGCTGGCCGGAGCAGGCGCTGCCCTGGCAGGCGCTGGCCAATGCGCGCCATGCCCAGGGCAATGCCGGCGGCGCCGAAGACGCGCTGCGCCGCGCGCTGCAACTCGGCGCCTCCGCCGGCGCCTACAACAACCTGGCGCAACTGCTGCTGGAGCGGGGCTGCCGGTCGGCGGCGCTGGCGGCCATGGCGGGCGCCGACGCCGCCGCGGATGCCGCCGCGCACCGCTCGGTCCTCGCCGCCACCCGCAGCGACATCGAGCGCTCCGCCACCGGCAATGCGGCGACTTGCCCCTGAGCCCTCTCTGTCTGTCTGCCCCCGGCCTAACGGCCTAACGGCGAAACGGCGAAACGGGCTACCTGTCTATCTGCCAACTGCCAACTGCCAACTGCCAACTGCCAACTAAATCTTCCCTCCTGCACATCTGTACATCTGCACGTTTGAAGGTTTGAAGGTTTGAAGGTTTGTATATCTGCCTGCTTGCCTGCTTGCCTGCTTGCCTGCCTGCCTGCTTGCCTGCTTGCCTGCTTGCTTGCTTGCTTGCTTGCTTGCTTGCTTGCTTGCTTGCTTGCCAGAAGAGTAAAGGAGCAAACGAGCAGAGGAGCAAACAGCCGAACCGTCAGAACGACGACTGCCATTGCAGCAGCACGCTGCGACCGGGAAGCGGCAAATCGTAGGGAATGCCCTGCGGCATCGTCAGCAATGAAGGCTCACGGGCATCCGCGTCAAAGGCATTGAGCAGCGAGAGCTGCAGCTGGCCGCGCCCGAACAGGCGCTGCCGCGCCACCGCCAGATCGACCGTGGTGTAGTCGCGGACGCGCGGGCGGGAGTCCCCCGGCTGGCGCTCGCGGCCGGCCACGCGATTGATGTTGCTCTTGATCTGCCACGCGACGCCGGGCCGCCAGTCCGCCTGCACATAGGCATGGTGCTGCGGGGCGAGCCCCGCGTCCTGTCCGGTGGCGTGGTCGCGGGAGCGCTGGAAAGAATAATTGCCCTTCAGGCGCAGGGAACTGGCGGGATCCCAGATGCCCTCCAGCTCGGCGCCCTTGCCGGTCTGGCCGCCGGTATTCTGCGACATATTGGTATTGCCCGAAGGCGCCAACCGGATCTGGTCACTCCAGCGGTAGCGAAAGACGGTCAGCGTGGTCTGCAAGGCGGGGGACGCCTGCCAGGTCGAGGCCAGCTCGTCGGTGACAATGGTTTCCGGGTCGAGGTCGGGATTGCCCAGGTTGACCGGGTTGTTGGTGTTGTACTGCTCCGCGAAGGTGGGGGCGCGGAAGGCACTGCCATGCAGCGCCTTGAAGGACAGCGCCGGGGTGGCCTGCCAGATCAGGGCGAGGCGCGGATTGGTGGTGCCGCCAAAATCGGAATAATGGTCGTGGCGGATGCCGGCGGTGAGCATCCAGTCCGGCGCGAAGGCCCACTCGTCCTGCAGCAGCACATGCGTCACGTCTCGCCGGCGCGGAGTGATGTACACAAAGGGCGTGCCGGTGACGTCGACAATGCCGCCCAGGTAAATCGGCAACTGGCCCGGCAGCAGCAGGAAGTTCTTGGTCTCGGTGGCGCGGTACAGGTCGTCCTGCTGAAAGCCGGCGCCGACCCGGAGCTGATGCTGCGCCAGGCCGGAATAGACGGCCGAGGTCCGGGCGTAGCTGTGGCGCTCATAGTGCGCGGGGTCGCCGATCATGCCCTCGGGGAAGGCGCCGTCAAAAGCGCCGGCCGGAAAGATAAAGTACGAGTGGGCATGCACCGACTTGTTGCGGTTGTTGTAGAAGCCGGCCACCGCGGAGACATTCCAGTTCGGCGACCACTGCGGATTTTCATAGCTGAGGTCGACGGAGCTGCGCAGCTCCAGCGTACGGCTGTCGGGGTCCAGTGACTCGCCCAGCCCGGCGCCCATTTCCAGGTCGCGGCGCTGGAAGCCGGCGCGCAGGCGCCACGCCTGATAGGCCAGGTCGGCGCGGGCATCCAGGCTCTTGTTGCCCAGGCTGAGTCGCCCGGGCGCGCGCGAGGCCGTGGTGCCGAAAATCTGGTCGTAGGCCGTCTGCGAGTCCGCCGCGATCTCCCCGTCCTGTCCCTCGCTACGGCCCAGGCCGAGATAAAAGGCGGCCTGCAGCGGCCCCAGCGTGCCGCCATGCAGCAGCCAGCCGTCGCGCTGCTGAAAGCTGCCGACGCGGACCCCGTACCGGGTGCCGTCGATATCGCGGGCCTGCCGGGTGATGATGTTGATGACGCCGGCAAAGGCATCGGCGCCATACAAGGCGGAGCCGGGGCCGCGAATGATCTCGATGCGCGCCACGCCTTCCAGCGGAAAGCCGCCCCAGGCGATGCCGCGGTTGCCCGCAAAGACGCTCGTGATCGGGTTGCCGTTCACCAGGACCAGCACCTGCTGGTTATAAGTAGAGGAAATGCCGCGGAACTGGTAGATCGGCCCGTAGGCCAGCGACGACACCGACACATGCAGGCCGGGCACGCTTTCCAGAATCTGCTCCAGCGTGGTCGCCGTGCCGGCCTGGAGGTCGTAGGCGGTAATCACCGTGGCGGTCGCGGGCGCCTCACTCAGCGGCTGCAAGCGGCCGGTGGCCAGGCTGACCTGGCCAAGCTGATCCAGCGGCATTTGCAGCAGGTCATCGAGCGTGGCCGCGCCCGCACCGGGCATGGCCAGCAGCAGGCCCAGCATGAGGGCGGGCGCCCGCGGCGCGATCCCGCGCCGGCCTTTTTTATGGTTATGCATGGCCATCCCTGAAGCGTCCCTGTCATCGCCTGTCGCGATGCCCACTACGAGACGACAATCTGCGTCGCTAAATGTCAGGCGCTCCACCTAGGGATGTCAAGCCGGGGGCGCTGTGGCGCCCGCAGAGCACGATCGTGCCAGGCGGTGGGCCGCCACCCGCCTCCGCCTGACTGACCCGCCCTGCATGCCGACCACGGCCGGAGGACCTTGCCGGCACGGGACCCGGGGCCGGCCGCTTGCAGCCCCCTTCAGAGAAGTGCTGCCTGTGCGCGCCAGCGCACCGAGAGTTTGGCGGCAGAAGGATTAACTCCGCTGCAGTGGTGTACGCACCGCCCCGAGCGCCCCGCGCGCCCGGGCCGAACGTGCAACAGAGAAGCCCGGCATGAGCAGTCATGGCGACGCTCCGGAAATTCCAGAAAGGAAATCAACATGACTCACTCCCTGAATGTTTTGGCGGCGAACGCCCGCCCTGTGTCATCGTGGCGACTGGCCAGCGTCGCGGCGGGCCTGCTCACGCTGGCCGCCTGCGCCTCGGTGCCGCTGCCGCCCA
>JAZKHS010000076.1:0-32394 GCA_040385265.1 Pseudomonadota bacterium
GGCCCTGGCCCTGGCCCTGGCCCTGGCCCTGGCCCTGGCCCTGGCCCTGGCCCTGCTGGCCCTGGCCCTGGCCCCCAAGGTCGCGGAAAAGAAGAAACACAATATATAGATTCGCGTTTCCGCCCCCCCCGATCCCCGGCAGCGATAAAAACCGGATGAAATATAAGCAAATAAATATATAACAAACTGATTTACAATGTTTTTTTGATTTTAATCAAGGATTCTTATCTTCTAAAAAGAGATGCCAGCGCACTCTAGGGCTTCACGCCAAAACACTATATATTGTGTCCCAAACTACAAAGCCAGCCCCCTGGCGTTGCGGACCTGCCCGGCTGCAAACGCCAACTCCACATCAAGAACAGGCCAGGTCACCCCATGGATCCCGTACACCTGCACGTCGTTGCCACCCCGGAAACCCCCGAAATCCCCTACCAGGCGGCCTCCCTCGACATCTGGGACAAGAAGTACCGCCTGAAGGCCAAGGATGGCACGCCCGTCGACGCCACCCTGGACGCCACCTATGAGCGCGTGGCCCGTGCCCTGGCTGACGTCGAGGCCACCCCCGAGGCGCGCGCGCACTGGAACAAGCGTTTCCTGTGGGCGCTGCAGCACGGCGCCATCCCGGCCGGCCGCATCACCTCCAATGCCGGCGCCCTGGAGCACAAGCCCGCCACCTCCACCATCAACTGCACCGTCTCCGCCACCATCCGCGACTCCATGGACGACATCCTGGAGAAAGTGCACGAAGCCGGCCTCACGCTGAAGGCGGGCTGCGGCATCGGCTACGAGTTCTCGACGCTGCGCCCCAAGGGCGCCTATGTCAGCGGCGCCGGCGCCTACACCTCGGGCCCGCTGTCGTTCATGGATATCTACGACAAGATGTGTTTCACGGTGTCGTCGGCGGGCGGCCGCCGCGGCGCCCAGATGGCGACCTTCGACATCGGCCATCCGGACGTCATGGAGTTCATCCGCGCCAAGCGCGAGTCCGGCCGCCTGCGCCAGTTCAACCTGTCGCTGCTCATCACCCACGACTTCATGGAAGCCGTGCGCGACCACGCCGACTGGCCCCTCGCCTTCCCCATGACCACGAAGGAAATCGAGACCGACCAGGTCGACCTGCGCGACCCGGCCAAGGTGATCTGGCGTGACTGGCCGCTGCCCAACCACTACCACGTCAGCCCCGAAGGCAAGACCGCCTGCCGCGTCTACAAGACCATTCCGGCGCGTCGCCTGTGGGACCTGATCATGGCCTCCACCTACGACTTCGCCGAGCCCGGCTTCATCCTCATCGACAAGGTCAATGAGATGAACAACAACTGGTTCTGCGAGAACATCCGCGCCACCAACCCCTGCGGCGAGCAGCCGCTGCCGCCCTATGGCGCCTGCCTGCTGGGCTCGGTGAACCTCACGAAGTTCGTGCGCGACCCCTTCACCGACCGTGCCCGCTTTGACTGGGAGCAGTACCGCGAGGTGGTGGCCGTGTTCACGCGCATGCTCGACAACGTGGTCGACATCAACGGCCTGCCGCTGCCGCAGCAGGTGGCCGAGATCATGAGCAAGCGCCGCCACGGCATGGGCTTCCTGGGCCTGGGCTCGGTGATGACCATGATGCGCATGAAGTACGGCTCACCGGAATCGCTGGAATTCACCGAGCAGGTGACCCGCGAGATGGCGATCGCCGGCTGGGAGACCGCCCTTGAGCTGGCCCGCGAAAAGGGGCCGGCGCCGATCATGGAGCAGGACTTCGAGGTCACCGTCGCCATGCTGGCGCAGCGTCCGGAAATGGCGGTGGACGGCTACAAGGTGGGCGACACGGTAAAGGGCAAGGTCCTGCACGCGCGCTACAGCCGCTATATGCAGAAGGTGGCCACGGTGGCGCCGGAGCTGGTGGAGGCGCTGGCCGAGACCGGCGCCCGCTTCACCCATCACAGCTCCATCGCGCCCACCGGCACCATCTCGCTGAGCCTGGCCAACAATGCCTCCAACGGCATCGAGCCCAGCTTCGCGCACCACTATGCGCGCAACGTGATCCGCGAAGGCAAGAAGTCCAAGGAAAAGGTGGACGTGTTCTCCTTCGAGCTGCTGGCTTACCGCGAGCTGGTGAATCCGCGCGCCATGCCCTACTCGGACGTGGAAGAGGAAAAGCTGCCCGAATACTTCATCACTGCCGACGACATCGCCCCCAGCGGCCATGTGGATGTGCAGGCCGCCTCGCAACGCTGGATCGACTCGTCCATTTCCAAGACTGCCAACGTGCCCACGGACTATCCCTACGAGAAGTTCAAGGACATCTACATGTATGCCTATGAGCAGGGCCTCAAGGGCTGCACCACCTTCCGCTTCAATCCGGAGGCCTTCCAGGGCGTGCTGGTGAAGGAGAAGGACCTGGAGAACACCACCTACCGCTTCACGCTGGAAGACGGCACGGTTGTGGAGGCGAAGGGCAACGAGGAAATCGAATACGACGGCGAGATGCACACCGCCGCCAACCTGTTTGACGCATTGAAGGAAGGCTATTACGGCAAGTTCTGATTGCCCCTGCCTTTGACCACGAATACCGGGAACCAAAGCATCATGAGCATCAAGATCGACAAGAAAATCGTCAGCTACGCGCTGGCGGACAAGAACGAAGCCGCCCAGCCGGCCGCTCCGGCCACTGTCGCGCCGGCCGAGGACATCGTGCACATGCACGAGCAGCTCAAGCGCCCGGAGTCGCTCATCGGCTCCACCTACAAGATCAAGACGCCGACCTCCGAGCACGCGCTCTACGTCACCATCAATGACCTGCTGTTGAATGCCGGCACCCGTCACGAGGTGCGCCGGCCCTTCGAGATCTTCATCAACTCCAAGAACATGGACCACTTCCAGTGGATCGTGGCGCTGACGCTGATCATCTCCGCGGTGTTCCGCAAGGGTGGCGACGTCACCTTCCTGGTGGACGAGCTGCACAGCGTGTTCGACCCGCGCGGGGGCTATTTCAAGAAAGGCGGCAAGTTCTGCCCCTCGCTGGTCAGCGAGATCGGCGACGTGATCGAGACACACCTCAAGCATATCGGCCTGATCAAGGACGAGGGCCTGGACGAGCACCAGCAGCGCCTGATCGCGGAGAAGCGCGCCGAATTCGAGCGTCGCGCCAGCAGCGGCACGGCGGCCGGCGAGAGTGATGCGACTGGCGGGCACTTCCCCGACACCGCCAAGCTCTGCAACAAGTGCAACACCAAGGCCATGATCATCATGGACAACTGCCTGACCTGCCTGAACTGCGGCGACAGCAAGTGCGGCTGAGAGATCGTCCCGGCAGGACGCCCGGCGTTTTGCAGGTCGGGATTCATCCCGGCCTGCCGGGATGAGCGTCCCGCCTATACCGGCGGGACGCTCTGCCTTTCGGGTGTCGGGAGGAATGCCGACCTGACGCGGCAGACCGTGTCGGGCTGAAGCCCGGCCTGCGGAGGCAACCGGAGGGCGCCCGGCGCGGTCCCGCGCCCCCTTGACCGGGGCCCGTGCCCGCCTGACGGACAGGCGACCGGCCTGCATTGCGCGACGGCCGGGGTCCCGCGTAGTCTGGTTCTTTCTCCTGGCAGAGCGGACAAGAAGATGGCCTTCTGGAAAAAGATGATCGGGCTGCGCCAGGCCAGTCCGGAATGGTTCTGCACCCATGAGGGCTGCAACCAACTGGCTGCCACGGACGTCATCCATATCACCTACCTGGGCACGGCAGGCTTCGTCATCAAGGGAGCGGACCGCACCATCGTGCTGGATCCCTACCTGTCGCGACCGGGCGCCGTGGATACGCTGGCGCGTCCGCTCCGGCCGGATACCGGCCTCATCCACCGCACCCTGCCCCATGCCGACGATGTACTGATCGGCCACGCCCACTACGACCACATCCTCGATGCCCCCGACCTCTGCAGGCAGACCGGGGCCCGCCTGATCGGCTCCGAGTCGGCCATCCAGGTCGGACGTGCCGCCGGCTTGCCCGAGTCACAACTGCTCGCCACGGCCGGGCGCGAGGACATCGCCAGCGGGACCTGGACCCTGCGCGGCCTGCCCTCGCGCCATGGCCGGGTATTCGGCCGCATTCCCTTCCCCGGCGACATCACGGCGCCGCCGCCCTGGCCGCCGCGCATCGCGGACCTGCGCCACGGCCTCGTGCTGAACTGGATCGTGGATACCGGCGGCCTGCGCATCGCGCACATCGACAGCGCCGATTTCATCAACGAGGAACTGGCCGGGCAACAGGTGGACGTGGTCTGCCTCTGCGCCATCGGTCGCCAGGCCCGCCCCGACTTCGTGAAGGACGTGGTGCGCCTGCTGCAGCCGCGCTGGATCATCCCCTGCCACTGGGACACGATGCTGACGCCGCTGCATGCCGAGCCCGACCTGATCCCCGGGGTAGACCTGCCGGGCCTCCTGACCGAAATCCAGGCCGCCGGGGTACAGCCGTTGCTGACGCCCATCCTGGGTCAGCAGCGGCTGCCGCGGCACGCGGCGCTTTGCCCAAGGTAGGTCGGGCTTCTCCCAGCACCACTGTCGATCCCCCGGAGACCTTCGGCGGTCCTCTGGCTGAAGCCCGCTGCCCGCTGCAGGGCCGTCGGCCGAGGCACGACCTTCTGGAAGGTGGTCGGGCCAAGGCCGGCCCTGCAGGTCCATTCCACGCGGCCATGCTGATGAGCCAACGGGATTGCCGGGGGTCAATCGGACGCCAGTTTGGCTTTTTTTCCGCTCCCCCCTTGCCCCCGCCTTCCGGTATCATTCTCCGGCCTTTTTCCCTACCCCCGTCCAACACGAGGTTCCGCCGTGGACATCCGCCTGTCTGACCGTGTACTGAGCATCAAGCCCTCCCCCACGCTGGCCGTCACCAACAAGGCCGCCGAGCTGAAAGCCGCGGGCAAGGACATCATCGGCCTGGGTGCCGGCGAGCCCGACTTCGATACGCCCGAACACATCAAGCAGGCGGCCATCAAGGCCATCGAGAGCGGCTTTACCAAGTACACCGCCGTGGACGGCACCCCTGGCCTCAAGAAAGCCATCATCGCCAAGTTCAAGCGCGACCAGGGCCTGGACTACGCGGCCAACCAGATCCTCGTGTCCTGCGGCGGCAAGCAGAGCTTTTTCAACCTGTCGCTGGCCCTGCTGAACCAGGGCGACGAAGTCATCATCCCGGCCCCCTACTGGGTGTCCTACCCGGACATGGTGATCATTGCCGACGGCACCCCGGTCTGCATCGAATGCCCGCAGTCCCAGGGCTACAAGATCACCGCCGCCCAACTCGAAGCCGCGATCACCCCGAAGACCCGCCTGCTGGTGCTGAACAGCCCGTCCAACCCGACCGGCATGGTCTATTCCAAGGCCGAGCTGCTGGCCCTGGCCGAGGTGTTGCGCAAGCACCCGCAGGTGCTCATCGCCACCGATGACATGTACGAGCACATCATCTGGACCACGGAAAAGTTCGAGAACATCGTCACCGTGGCGCCGGACCTGTATGACCGCACCATCGTGCTGAACGGCGTGTCCAAGGCCTATGCCATGACTGGCTGGCGCATAGGCTACGCCGCCGGCCCGGTGAAGCTGATCAACGCCATGAAGAACGTGCAGAGCCAGTCCACCTCCAACCCGACGTCCAACTCGCAGGTGGCGGCGGAAGCGGCGCTGAACGGTCCGCAGGACGTGCTGGTGCCCATGGTCAAGGCCTTCAAGGAGCGCCACGACTATGTGGTGAGCACGCTCAACACCATCGCCGGCGTGTCCTGCTCACCGGCGGATGGCGCCTTCTATGCGTTCTGCAATGTCGAGGGCGCCATCGCCAAGCTGGGCCTGAAGAACGACCTGGAATTCTCCGAGCACCTGCTCAACACCGTCGGCGTTGCCGTGGTGCCGGGTTCCGCCTTCGGCCTGGACGGCCATATGCGCATCTCCTACGCCACCTCCAGGAAGGTGCTGGAAGATGCGCTGGGTCGCATTCGCAAGGCCATCGAGGGCTGAGCCGGCCGGTTGAAAATCCACCAGGCAAGCTCTTGAAATGAAAGACAAAGCCGCCGCCAGGGCGGCTTTGTTTCGGGCCTGAAAAAAATCAGCCTCCCCCGCTTGACCGACCCGGCGCGAGTCCCTAATATTCGCGGCCTCAGCGATTCCCCGATAGCTCAGTTGGTAGAGCGCAGGACTGTTAATCCTTAGGTCGCTGGTTCGAGCCCAGCTCGGGGAGCCATACAAAGCCAAAGCCCGTCAGTGTAGAACTGACGGGCTTTGTCGTTTTCGGGGCCGGCCATCCGGAGCAGGACACCCTCCCATCCCGCGCCCGTCACCGGGGCAGGCCGGCAGCGGCACTCCCGCCACCAGCGTCACGTGTCGGCCGCCTCGGGAAGTACCCCCGTTTCCTTGCGTCCCGTGCTTTTGCGTCCGGCGCGCCCTCAACGGCGCAGGACCTCCCTGACGACCCATTCGCTGCCGGTCTGCCGGCACGGGGAACCCACGATGAACAAGCCCACCGAAGACCTCTATCTCGCCCTGCAACGCGCCTGGGACCACTTCAACGAACTGCTCTTCGCCGGCTCGCTGTCGCCGGTGCTGATCACGCTCACGCGCAAGGGACAGTTCTACGGCTACTACCACGAGAACCAGTTCGTCGAGGCCAGGGGCGAGCGCAAGGTGCACGAGATCAGCCTCAATGCCGGCTACTTCGGTATTTCCTCGCCGATGTGTGTGCTCTCGACGCTAGTGCACGAGATGGTGCACCAGTGGCAGCATGATTTCGGCAAGGTCGGCAAAAGCGCGGTCCACAATCGCGAGTGGGCGGACAAGATGCTGGCGGTCGGCCTCTGCCCGGCGGACTCAGGCTTGCCCGGCGGCAAGATGACGGGCCGGCGCATGGACCACTACATCATCAATGGCGGCGCCTTCCACCGCGCCGCCGAGGCGCTGCTCGCGACCGACTTCTCGCTGCGCTGGATCGACCGCTTCCCTTCTGCCCCGCCGCGCGGTGCACTGGTGCTGTACCCGCATCCGGACGAGCGCGAAAAGCGCCTCGATACCGAGCGCCAGCTGCTGGCCGCGGCCGGTAAGTCAAAGGAGGAGATCCGGGAGGAGCTGGCGCAGCGGGAGGTGGACACCGTCGAGATCACGCGGGCCGGCGATGGCAGCCTGGTCCTCGCGGTGAACGTGGCGCCCGCGCCCGGCGCAGAGGACAGCCCGGCCGGCGTGACCGGCCTGGACGTGCTGGCGCGGGCCATCCTCCCCGAGACGGCGCTCGCCAGCGCCGGGGAGCAGGAGATCACCGCCCTGCTGCGCGAGCATGGCCTGCCGGAGCTGCTGCCCGAGGCGACCCTCAAGGCCGGTGACCTGGCGGCCTTGCAGAAGACGGCCACGACCGTGGTACACCCGGGCGTGGTCATCCCGCCACCCCGGGAGCTGCGCCCGCGGCTCGAACGACTCGTGCGCATCCGCTACACCTGCACCGCCTGTGCCACACAGATCTGGGGTGGCCCCGACCTCAGCGTCAGCTGCACCAGTCCCTTGCACGCGGGCCAGGCCATGCCCATGCAGTCTGAGTCAGGCAGCGCCGGGGCGCCGGATGCCATCGAGCACTGACCGCGGCTGTATGTGGCGGGCGGCCTGTGCGAGAATGCCCGCTACCAGCCTTCCCGCTCCCGCCCTGCCGCTGCCCCCGGTCCCCGCTGCCCCATGAAGACCCCGAAACGCCTCGAACCCCTGCTGCAAGACGGCCTCATCGACGAGGTCCTCGGCCAGCTCAAGAGTGGCAAGGAAGCGACCGTCTACCTGGTGCGCAGCAAGGGACAGACACGCTGCGCCAAGGTCTACAAGGACGCGCACCACCGCAGCTTCAAGCAGGCCTCCATGTACCGCGAAGGCCGCAAGGTCAAAAGCAGCCGTGCCGCGCGCGCCATGGACAAGGGATCGCGCTTCGGCAAACAGGAACTGGAAGAGGCCTGGCAAAACGCCGAGGTCAGCGCCCTGTACCGGCTGGCGGCCGCCGGCGTGCGCGTGCCGGTGCCCTACGGCTGCTTTGACGGCGTGCTGCTGATGGAGATGGTGGACGATGGCCAGGGCCATCCGGCGCCGCGCCTCAGCGAAGTAGACTTCACGCCCGAGGAGGCCGTCGACTGCCACCAGCGCCTGGTGCGCGAGGTGGTGCGCATGCTCTGCGCGGGACTGGTGCATGGCGACCTGTCCGAATTCAACATCCTCATGGATCCGCAGGGCCCGGTCATCATCGACTTGCCGCAGGCGGTGGATGCCGCCGGCAACAACCATGCGCAATCCATGCTGGAACGCGACGTGAACAACCTGCGCCACTTCTTCGGGCAGTTCGCGCCGGAGTTGCTGGCGACTCGCTACGGCAAGGAAATCTGGGCGCTGTACGAAGACGGCGCGCTGACGCCGGATTGCGCGCTGACCGGCGAATTCGAGGAGGACGAAACCCCGGCCGACCTCGATGACCTGCTGCGCGAGATCATGGATGTGCGCGAGGAAGAAGAGCGCCGGCGTGAACGCGAAGCCGCGCGCGACGAGGACTGACGCGCGCCGCCCTTCCCTTTTCCACGGCCTGCCTGCGTGTCGGGTGTCGTCGTGACCCCTTACTACTTGAATCCTTTACACGACCGTTCCGGCATGACGGATTGCTGCATGCCCGAACCGAGCAGGCCCACGCCATGACGACCGCTACTGAAAACGCCCCCTTCTCCACGCTCGCCCTGCCGGCGGCGCTGCTGTCCACGCTGGAGGAGCTCGGCTACGCCACCATGACGCCCATCCAGGCGCAGAGCCTGCCCTCGCTGCTGGCCGGGCGCGATGTCATCGCCCAGGCGCGTACCGGCAGCGGCAAGACCGCGGCGTTTGGCATCGGCCTGCTCAATGCGCTGGATTCGCGCAACTTCAATGTGCAGGCGCTGGTGCTCTGCCCCACCCGCGAGCTGGCCGACCAGGTCATGAAGGAGCTGCGCCGGCTGGCGCGCTTCGCCGGCAACGTCAAGATCCTCGGCCTCTGCGGCGGTGTGCCGATGGGACCGCAGCTGGATTCGCTGGAGCATGGCGCGCACGTGATCGTGGGCACGCCGGGACGCGTGCTCAAGCACCTGGCCAAGGGCTCGGTGGATTTCCGCAGCCTGCGCACGCTGGTGCTGGACGAGGCCGACCGCATGCTGGACATGGGCTTCCATGACAGCATCCGCGACATCGTCGAGCAGCTGCCGGCCAAGCGCCAGACGCTGCTGTTCTCGGCCACCTATTCCCCGGAAATCCGCGGGCTCAGCAAGCGCTTCCAGCGCGAGCCGGTGGAAGTAACCGTAGCGGAAGTGCATACCGAGGCCACCATCCGCCAGGTGTTCTTCGAGATCGACAACAAGGACCGTCTGGCGGCAGTGGCTACCTTGCTGCGCCACTACCGTCCCGCCTCCGCGGTGCTGTTCTGCAATACCAAGCAGCGCTGCGAGGACGTGCTGAAGGCGCTGGACGGCCAGGGCTTCGCCATCGCCGCCCTGCATGGCGACCTGGAGCAGCGTGACCGCGACCTCACGCTGGTGCAGTTCGCCAATGGCAGCGTGCCGTTGCTGGTGGCCACCGACGTCGCCGCGCGCGGCCTCGACATCAAGAACCTGGAAGCGGTGATCAACGTCGAGATGGCCTTCGATGCCGAAGTGCATGTGCACCGCATCGGCCGCACCGGCCGCGCCGGCCAGGAAGGGCTGGCATTGTCACTGTGCGCCCCCTCGGAAGCGCATCGCGTCAACGCCGTCGAGGACTACCAGAAGATCAAGGTGGACTGGCAGCCGCTGCCGGCCGTCACCCACAGCGCGCCGCCAGCGCCGCCGCGCATGGTGACGCTGAACATCGCCGGCGGTCGCAAGGACAAGCTGCGCCCGGGCGACATCCTGGGCGCGCTCACCGGCGAGGCCGGCCTGGCGGGGACACAGATCGGCAAGATCGACATTTTTGACCTGCAGGCTTTCGTGGCGGTGGAGCGTGGCGTGGCGAGCGCCGCACTGAAGGGCCTGGGCAAGATCAAGGGCCGCGTCTTCCGCGTGCGGCGCGTCTGAGGCCCTCGCGGTCGCGCCACTACGTCACCGCCCCCTGAGGAACAGCCGCACGGAGCCGTTGTGCGCGCAGGAAGCCGACCTCCTCGCTCTCCTCCTCTCGACCGCCGCAGACCTCCCGGAGAGGCTGAGCGCCCTCCTGGCGATGGGCCGCCTGCCTCCCGCTGCCACACAACCTGCTCCTCCAGGCGCCCGGCACGGCCGCGCAGGGATGACGGACTCGCTCCCTGCGGTGCAAACTGCTACAAACAAGAACGTGCCTTTTCAGACCCAGCAGTGTCCATGACCACCATTTCCAATACGTTTCCCCCTCCCATCGAAACCCTGGAGGGGCTGTACGCCGCCCTTGACCGCCCCCAGCAGCATTTCATCCGCCTGCAGGACTATCTGCTGCAGAACGGCCTGGTAACGCAGGAACAACTGGCCGCGGCGCGGCAAGAGCAGGAAGCCCACCCACAGCAACGCCTGGGCGACATCCTGGTCGCGCAGAAAGCGCTCCTGCCCTCACAGCTGACCCTGGCGCTGCGGCAGGTGGCAGGCATTCCGGCGATCCGCCTTGCCGCCTTCCCCGAAGATCGCGCGGCGATCAGCCGACTGTCGCCGAACCTGATGCATCGCCACCGGGTGATGCCGGTCACCGCTCACCGTGACGGGCTGGTCGTGGCCTGCGCCGAGCTTCCCTCGCCTGACGTGATGCAACAGATTTCCTTCCAGGCCGGCTCCCTGGTCTACCTTGTCCAGGCATCGGTGGAGGACATCCAGGCCGCCATCTTCCGCCAGTTCGATGCTTTCTCCGAAGAGGTGGCCGCGGCCACCACGCTGGTCGGGGAGAGCGCCGGCGCGGACTACCAGCAGCTCTGGCGCGATGCCGAGTTCCTGGCCAAGCAGGCGCCCATCGTCCGCCTGGTGGGCTCCTTCATCCTTGAGGGTATCCGTCGCCATGCCTCCGACGTGCACCTGCGCCCGGCGGCCACCCATATCGACCTGCTCTATCGCCTGGACGGCACCCTGGTGCACGTGCAGCGCTGGCCGCACCACCTGTTGCCGGCGCTGGTCAGCCGCATCAAGATCCTCGCACAACTCGACATCACCGAGCGGCGCCTGCCCCAGGACGGACACCTGAAGACCAGCCATGCCGGCCAGGAGATCGACATCCGCGTCTCCATCCTGCCCACCAATCACGGCGAGAGCGTGGTGATGCGCATCCTGAACAAGCAGGTGGGGCTGCACGAACTGAAGGACATCGGCTTCTCGCCCGCGGACGAGGAGCGCTTTCGCGACCTCATCCGCCGCAGCTCCGGCATGCTGCTGGTCACCGGACCGACCGGCTCGGGCAAGACGTCGACACTGTATGCCGCGCTGCAGGACATCTACGACAAGCGCATCAATGTCATTACCGTGGAAGACCCGGTCGAGTATGAGCTGGACGGCATGACCCAGGTGCAGCTGCTGGATGCGGTCGGCTTCGGCTTTCCGCAGACACTGCGCCACATCCTTCGCCATGATCCGGACGTCATCATGATCGGCGAGATCCGCGATGCCGAAACCTGCAAGATTGCGCTCGAGGCGGCACTGACCGGACACCTGGTGCTGTCCACCCTGCACACCGCGGATGCGCCCAGCGCCGTCATGCGCCTGCAGGAGATGGGCATGTCGCAGTACCTGATCCGCTCGGCCCTGATCGGCGTGCTGGGACAGCGCCTGATCCGGCTGAATTGCCCGCACTGCCTGGAGGAAGAAGCGGTGTCACCCTACCTCAGGACCCAGCTCGGACTGTCGGCAGACGACACCTTCTGGCACGGCGCCGGCTGCGTGGAATGCGACCACACCGGCTTCCATGGCCGCGCCTCCATCCATGAGCTGTTCGTGATCGATGACGACGTGCGCAATGCCATCCGCGAGGAAATGACCGCACCGGAACTGCGCGCCATTGCACTGCGCGCGGGAATGCGGCCGCTGCTCGTGCACGGGCTGGCGTTCGCCCGCGAGAAGAAGGCCTCGCTGCTCGAGATCTATCGCGCCAGCATGTAGGCCGTGCTCAGCCCTGACGATAAAACTGGTACCGCTACCCGGCCGTCCTCATCGGCGGCGAGGGCAGCAACCTTGCACGGCCGCCTGCAGAGCTTCAGTGCGGTGCAGGGGCCGGCGCGCCCTTGCCCGGCGGCGTCACGGCATCACCCGGCTGGGTCCGAGGCGGTCGGTCGGGGCGGAACATCAGCTGGCAGCTTCCCTGCATCGGGCCATGCGGCATGTTCACGGTGACCTTGTCGCCGGCCTTCTTGCCCTGGCAGGTGGCCAGGAACTCGGCCGGCGACCCGGGCGGGTGCTGCATCCCCTGCCCCATTGCGCCAGGGCCCATGTCGTGGCCCTTCATGCCCATGCCAGACCCACCCTGGGCCCCGGATGCGGGCGCGTGGTTGGCGGCCACGGCCGCCAGTGGCATCCCCGCCAGCGCGCACAGCAATAGCAGCTTCCTCATATCATCCTCCGGAAAGTGATGGCCACGCGGAACAGCCCGCATGGCCGGGTAGCACCTGCCTAACCACTCAAGGAGTGTGGACGCAATCTGTGAACGCGCCGCGCGGGGCGACGGAGGGCATATGCGCGCACGCACACGGCAGGAAACGGGCGCGCAGCCAGCGCTGGCGTTCTGCCTGCGGAGCGCGCCAGGAATGGAGTCATGGAGAGCATTCAGGCTGGCCTGCCTCCTCGGCGGGAGGCGCTCGGTCAGGGAAAAACCAAGTGCGCCTCGCACCAGGCCGTCGTGCTGTGCGGAGTGGTCGAAGCCACGCGGGCGCCCTGGGCGTCGACGATCATGGACAGTCCCTGGCTGGGCAGGAATGGCGCGCCCGCGCCCCAGTTGGCGTTGGCAATGGCAAGGCCATGGCGGCGGGCCAGCGCCGCCAGCCGGTCGTTGCGGCTATCGTGCTCTTCCACCCAGGCCGAGGGAAACAGCAGGAGATCGGCGGCCTGCAGTTCGTCCCAGGCCTCCTGCTCGATGAAGTGCAGGTCGAAGCAGAGGGCCGCGCACAGCTTCACGCCGTTCACCTCCACGACAGGGGTGCCGAGGTTGCCCGGGCAGGCCCAGGCCTCGGGGTACCAGGGATGCTGCTTGCGCCAGTGCCCGATGCGCCGGCCCTCGGCATCGAAAAGCAGCAGACTGTTGAAGAAGTGCCCGCCCGCCCGCTCCACCAGGGGCCCGGCCAATGCCACGCCCTGCCGGCGCGCCAGGTCGGCAAGCGCCTGCGCAGTCGGGCCGTCCAGGTCCTCGGCCCAGGGGGTGACGTCGAAATTGCCGCGCGGCGATACGTAGCCGGTCAGTGCCAGCTCGGGCAACAGCACGAGATCGGCACGGTGAGTCGCCAGCAACTGTTCCAGGCGCGCGAGCTGTCCCGCGGCATCCCCGAAGCATGCCGGTAGCTGGGCAATGCCGACGCGCAGGGGTCGCGTCATGCAATCGCCCATGTCCGCGCCGGTCCTGGCCGTCCCGCCCTGCTATCCCGCACGCTCAGCTCACCGCCCTGGAGGAGACGATGCGCATGACGTCCATATAGCCCGGGGGCGGCGGCACGGCGCCGCGCTCGCGCAGCATCCGGTGCATCTGCTGCAGGCGGAAATACGGTACCGATGCCATGACGTGGTGCTCGATGTGGTAGTGCACGCGCAGTGGCGCCACCGTCGCGCGGGCCAGCCAGCCGGCGCGCGTGGTGCGGGTATTACGGAACATGTCGGCAGTTCTCTCGGTGCAGGCGTGCTCGGCCAGGGAGCGGATGCGCACGAACAGCGAAAACGGCGTCATGTAGGCCACGACCCAGGCCACGAAAAGCCAGGGCTGCCCCGCCGCCCACAGCAGGGCCAGCAGGAGAGCGTTGACGATGACGGTGGGCGTGGCGTTGCGCACGAGCATGGCGGCGCGGTCCGTCAGCGTCACCCCCTCGCGTGGTAGCCACACCACGTCGTTGGCCACCGTCCACTTCACGTAGCCGGTGTCCATCAGGAAGCGGCCGATGAGGAATTTGAGGCCGGTGATGCCCGCGATGTCGCGCAGGAACTTGCGCGCCAGCGACCCGCGCGAGCAGGGAAAGGGTGCCACCAGCGAGATGTCGGTGTCATCGGCAGTCCCCGTCTTCGTGTGGTGCACGAAGTGATGGGCCCTGTACTTCGGCAGGCTCTGCCAGATCGGCCGCGCGCACAGCCAATCGGCCAGCACGTCGTTCAGCCACTTCGTCCTGAACAGCGTGCCGTGCGAAGCATCGTGCATGAGGATGGCGAGGCAGAGCTGGCGACCGGCGATGAGGCAGAGCCCGACCACGAAGACGGGGATCGCGATCCCCGGCGGCTGCGTCGTCGCCCAGGCCAGCAAGGCCAAGGCGGCGGCAATGATGGCCCAGGTGGAGCCGACGGCCCAGGCACCCATGAGGTCGGAGCGCGCGGTCAGCGTCCTGATCTCGTCGCGCGTGAACAGGTCCGTCACCTTGCGCCGGGTCTCGGCAGGCAGCTCGACGGGCGTGGCGGAATCGGGAATGGCGGCGGTCATGCGGGCCTCCGGGTCAGTGGGCAGGGGAGCGAAGGCGCGATGCGGCCGGATCGGCCGCGTCGCGGAAAAGGCGGCGCCAGATGTCACGGCCGGCGCCATCGAACTCGATGACGGTGGCAACGAAGGCACGGCGCGCCGCGGTGTCGACCAGCGGCTCGGGCAGCAACGGGTCGAATACCACCTGGCGGATGGCCTCGCTGCCGAGCAGGAAGGATTCGCGCGCGGCGACTTCCGGCTCAAGATCATCGGCATGCGCCAGCCACTTCTCGAGCTGCTGACGGGTCTGGCGATAGGCCCTGGTCAGGATCTTGCCATCCCAGAGCGCGCGGGCGCGCTTCTCGCGCGCCGGATCGAACTCGCTGGCGAGGAAGACAGCCGCCCCCGCCTCCAGTCCCAGCCTGGACAGGCGCTCGCGCACGGCCGCCACGCCTCCCTCCAGGTTGTCGGGGCGCACGAACAGTCCCTTGTCGAGCTCGTGCAGGCCGGCCAGCGCCAGGGCGCGGTCCCGGGCCCGCAAGGCAACGCGGTCGCTGCGACCAAGGCTGCCGGTAAGCACGGCCACCCAACTCCCGCGCCACTCGCGCACGCGTTGCTCGGCCAGCGGCCAGGAGGCAACCTCGGCCGCCAGGTCCTTGCCGTTGGGCCCCAGCCGGTAGCTGCCGCGGCCAGCGGCCTCGATCAAGCCGGCGCTTGCGAGGCGGACCAGGGCCACGCGTACGCTGTTCTCGCGGATGCCGAACAGGGCGCAGCCCGCTATCGCATCGCGCGCGCTGAGCTCGGCGTCATCGGCGGCCAGCAGGAGCTGCTGTATCAGTTGGCGAGGTTGGGGGGCCATATCCTTAAACTACACAATTTGTCTGAAATTGCCATAATTAGAAATATTTCATATTTAGTCATTTAATGCAATATACCGTAATATAGGCACAGCCCGCCCTGACCGCTTCCGTCCTGGCCGCCCGACAGCTCCCTCCTGCTTCCCTGGGGCTCGCCCACGACCTCCTCGCTGGCTTCCCCGTCTCGGCCAGGAACAGGCCAGGTTCACGCTCCTCACTGGAGACTTCCGGTCGCGGAAGGAAGCGCATGAAAGGGGCCCGGCCATTGCGGCGGCGCCAGCACGCCAGCGTGATGCGCGCGTCGGGAACCTGCTCGCGCGAATTTCCAGCTCGCCGGGGAACCCGCCCGCGATGGTGATGCTCCTGCGCCACAAGGGCGTGCTGCAGCAGGGCCTGCACTCCGCGCCGATCTTCGGTCCCGGGCTTCTACGGTCTCTCTAGTCATACCAAAGAAGGACAGGGCTGCCAGCAGCGCGCCGCCAAGGACGTCAGGCAAACCGAGCGCGAGGGCGACGAGGCCCTCGGCCATTCCGGATTATCCGACCACCAGGACCAGGCTGGCGGGCCTGCATCACGGCAATGCCGCCTTTCCCTGCCAGAGGCGATTTGATAAGTTCGCGGGCTATTCCTCCGGACTTCCCCCATGACGCCCCATACCGCCCCCAGCCTGGCGCGCAGCCGCATGCTGGCCACTGTTGCGCTGGTCAGCGCCGCCCTGCTCTGGATTGTCTTCCTGCTGCTGGAGCGGACATTCCCGGAACATCGCACCCTGCTGGCCATCCTCGCCCTCGGCGCCGAAGCCGGTGTCGTCGGCGGCCTCGCTGACTGGTACGCCGTCACCGTGCTTTTCCGCAATCCCTTCGGCCGCCTGCCGCTGCCGCGCCTGCTGCGCGAGCACACCGAGATCATTCCGCGCAACAAGGCGCGCATCGCCGTGTCCATGGGCCGCTTCGTGCAGGAAAATTTCATGGCGCCGCCCATCCTGCGCAAGTCCATGCGCGAGATGGACGTCAGCCTCGCCATGGGCGACTGGCTGGCGCAGGAACAGAACGTGCGCCGCATCAGCGAGGTGGTGCAGCGCGTCGGCCCGCGCCTGCTGCAGATATTCGAGAGCCGCGACATCCAGGCTTTCCTGCAGGAAAACGCCGTGGAATGGGTGAAGAGCACGCCCATGCACCAGATGATCAGCCAGGTGCTGCGCGCGGTGCTCGAAAACGACTTCCACCACGAGGCGCTGCAGCTCGGCCTGGACAGCGCTGACCAGTGGGTGAAGGCCAATCCGCAGAAGGCGCGGGAAGTGGCCACCCGCGTCTTCCAGGAACTGGGCGTGGGCGGCATCACGCGCACCGCCAGCTGGATCGGCATCGACGTGGAAAAGCGCATCATCGAAACCTTCGTGCAGCAGGTGGAGGCGCTGCTCGAGGACCGCGCCCACCCCTGGCGCCTCGGCCTTGAGGAAAATGCCCACGACCTCATGGTCGCCCTGCTGGACGAGACCAGTGCGGCGGCGCAGCAGCTCAACGCCGTCAAGAATGCCCTCGCCGACAGCCCGGCCGTGGTGAATTTCGTGACCAGCGCCATCATGGTGCTGCGTGACGCCGTCAAGGCCGACCTGCAGCGCGAGAACTCGGGCCTGGCCACCAACCTGCGCGGCGCCCTGCTCCGCCTCGGGCGCCACCTGCAGGACGACCGCCATGTACGCATCGCCCTCAATGCCGAGATCGAGGATCTGGCCGTGGTCTTCGCCGAGGAATACTCCGATGCCATCATCCGCTATGTCGCCAGCCGCATAGAGGACTGGGACACGCGCGAAATGATTGCCAAGATCGAGACCGAGGTCGGCGGCGACCTGCACATGATCCGCGTCAACGGTGTGGTGGTAGGCGGCTTCGTCGGTCTGCTGCTGGGCCTCATCCGCGCCTTCATCGAACACGCCTGACACGCCCGCAACAATTCCAGGCGGGCGGCAAAGAGACGCTCCCAGGCTCCCTACACGTCACGTCTGGCGCCGCCTCCCCTGCCCGCCTCAATCTGGGGGCCCTGCCGCCCGCCCGCTCCTCTCTGCGGGCCAGGCCTGACGCGGGGGAACACCCATGGATCTTGATGCCGTCCTGCTTGCCCGGATCCAGTTCGCCTTCGTGGTGTCTTTCCACATCCTGTTCCCGGCCTTCACCATCGGCCTCGCCTCCTATATTGCCGTGCTGGAAACGCTGTACACGCGGACCGGCCGCGAGGTGTACGCGCAGCTGTCAAAATTCTGGACCAGGATCTTCGCTGTGTCCTTCGGCATGGGCGTAGTCTCCGGCATCGTCATGGCCTACCAGTTCGGTACAAACTGGAGCCGCTTTGCCGACGCCACCGCCGCCGTCATCGGTCCCCTGATGGGCTACGAGGTGCTGACCGCCTTCTTCCTGGAATCCACCTTCCTCGGCATCCTGCTCTTCGGTCGCCCGCGCGTGCCTCCCGGGCTGCATCTGCTGGCCGCCTGGATGGTGGCCATGGGGACGCTGGCCTCGGCATTCTGGATTCTGAGTGCCAACAGCTGGATGCATACACCCGCCGGCTACGAGATCCACGACGGCCTCTTTCGCGTCACGGACTGGTGGCAGGCCATCTTCAATCCCTCCTTTCCTTACCGCTTCGTGCATATGGTCACCGCGGCTTACCTGACCACCGCCTTCGTGGTGGTTGGCGTCAGCGCCCACTACCTGCGCCGGCGGCGCTTCCAGGACAGCGCCCCCACCGCCTTCAATATGGGCCTGGGATTGATTGCGATACTCGCACCCCTGCAACTGGTGGCCGGCGACCTGCACGGACTGAACACGCTGGCGCACCAGCCCGCCAAGATCGCGGCCATGGAAGGGCATTGGGAAACGGCGCGGGGAGTGCCCTTCCTGGTCTTCGCCTGGCCCGACCAGGGGCGGGAGGCCAACCGCTTCAGCCTCGCCATCCCCAAGGCCGGCAGCCTCGTCCTCACCCATGATCCGAATGGCGAGATCCGCGGCCTCAAGGCCTTTCCGGCCAGGGACCGCCCTCCCGTCATTGTCGTGTTCTTTGCTTTCCGGCTGATGCTGGCCCTGGGCTTCCTCATGATCATGGTGGGCCTGGCCAGCCTCTACCTGCGGTGGCGCGACCGGCTCTACGACACCCCCGTCTTCCTGCGGCTCTGCCAGGGCTGCCTGCCCATCGGCTTCATTGCCATGCTGGCGGGCTGGTTCACGACCGAGGTGGGCCGGCAACCCTGGGCCGTCTATGGCCTGCTGCGCACGGCGGACAGCACTTCTCCGGTGCTCAGTGGCGGCCATGTGCTGACCTCGCTGCTGGTCTACATCGCGGTCTACGCCATCATCTTCGGCGCCGGCCTGTATTACCTCTATCGCATTGTCCAGGCAGGTCCCTCGGACCTGCCGCCCAAGGGAGGGCTGGAAGCGGCCAGGCGCCCCCTCTCTGCCCCCGGCACGCCGCTGGCCCCCCAGGAGGAGTGACGCATGCAAGCGGACCTGGCCCTGATCTGGGCCGCCGTCATCGGCTTTGCCGTGGTGATGTACATCCTCATGGACGGCTTCGACCTGGGTGTCGGCATCCTCTTCCCTTTTGTCCGCGACGAAGCCGAGCGGGATGTCATGATGAACACCGTGGCGCCGGTCTGGGACGGCAACGAAACCTGGCTGGTGCTGGGCGGCGGCGGGTTGCTGGCGGCGTTTCCGCTGGCCTACGCCATCATCATGCCGGCACTCTACTTCCCCATCCTCATCATGCTGGTCGCACTCATCTTCCGCGGCGTGGCCTTCGAATTCCGCTTCAAGAGCCAGCACCAGGCGCTGTGGGGCAAGGCCTTCTTCTGGGGATCACTGCTGGCCACCTTCGCGCAGGGGCTGGTGCTGGGCGGCTTCCTGCAGGGCTTCAAGGTGGACGGCCGACAGTTCGCCGGCGGGGTCTTTGACTGGTTCACGCCTTTCGGCGTCGGCTGCGGCGTCGCCCTCGTCACCGGCTATGCCTTGCTGGGCGCCAGTTGGCTGATCCTCAAGACGGAGGGCCTGTTGCAGGCGCGTTTCTACCAACTGGCGCTGCCGCTGGCCGCCATCATGATCAGCTTTATCGGCGTGTTCTGCATATGGGCGCCGCTGACCTATCCCGCCATCGCCAGGCGCTGGTTTTCCCTGCCCGCTTTTTTCTTCCTGTTGCCCATTCCCCTCATCACCGCCGGCGTTGCGTTGGCACTGATACGGGCACTGAGGCAGCGTCGCGAAGCACAACCCTTCCTGCTCTCGTTGCTACTGTTGCTGCTTACCTACCTCGGCTTCGGGGTCAATCTATGGCCCTATGTCGTTCCCCCGTCCATCACGCTCTGGGAGGCGGCAACCGCGCCGAGCTCGCAGGTCTTCCTGCTGGTGGGAGTCCTGCTGCTGATGCCGGCAATCCTGTTCTACACCGGCTATTCGTACTACGTGTTCCGCGGCAAAGTGCGCGTCGGCGAGGGCTACCATGGCTAGCGACGCCCCGCCCTTCGCCCATGGTCCAAGCGCACCCGGGCAAACTATCAGGCGCTGAGCGCAAGAGTGGTCTGTGGTCTGTGGTCTGTGGTCCATCCCGACCGTGACAGCCCGGAAAACATAACCCCGGGCCTGCCCGGGGTTATGTTGATCAGGTCACCAGCACCACCTTGCCGGTTACTTTCCGCTCCATCAACGCGCGCAGGGCCTCGCCCGCTTTTTCCAGTGGATAGCGCTGCGAGATATGCGGCTTCAACTCGCCCTGCATCAGCCACTGGAAGAGCTGCATGCCGTTGCCCATATTGACCTGCGGCTCGCGAGCCGCAAAATCCCCCCAGAACACACCCAGGATGGCGCAGCCCTTGAGCAGCGCCAGGTTGAGCGGAATCTTCGGAATATCGCCGGCGGCAAAGCCCACCACCAGATAGCGTCCCTTCCAGGCAATGCTGCGCAGCGCGGGCTCGGCATACTTGCCGCCAACCGGATCGTAGATCACGTCCACGCCCTTGCCGTCGGTAAGCGCCTTGATGCGCTCGCGCAGGTCCTCGACCTCATAGTTGATCAGCTCGTCAGCGCCATGGGCCTGGCACACCGCCAGCTTCTCCGCCGTCGAGGCCGCGGCAATCACCCGCGCCCCCATCTTCTTGCCCAGTTCGATGGCGGCCAGCCCGACGCCGCCCGCCGCACCCAGCACCAGCAGCGTCTCGCCCGGCTGCAGCTGTGCCCGGTCCTTGAGCGCATGGAAGGAGGTGCCATAGGTCATCATGAAGGCCGCAGCCACCGCCATGTCCAGGCCAGGCGGCAGCGGCACCACCTGCTTGACCTCGGCCAGCACCTCCTCGGCAAAACCGCCCCAGCCGGTAAAGGCCAGCACCGGCTGGCCCACCTGCAGATGCTTCACCCCCTCGCCCACTGCCTTGACCACGCCGGCCAGTTCGCCGCCCGGCGAGAAGGGAAGCGCGGGTTTGAACTGGTAGAGGTTCTGGATGATGAGCGTATCGGGAAAGTTCACGCCACAGGCCTTCACCGCGATCAGCACCTGCTTCGGGCCCGGCGCGGGGGACGCCAACTCTTCCACCACCAGTGTTTCGGGCAGGCCATGTTGCTTGCAAAGGACGGCTTTCATGTTCAGCTCCCTGAGATGTCCGGGCAGGATGAATCGGAACCGCTCGGCATCAGCGGGACAGGTAAAGAAGGGTCAACGCAATCAAGGCCGGCACTGCCTGCACGATGACGATGCGCTTGCTCACCGTGGCGCCACCGAAGACTCCGGCGACGATCACGCAAGACAGGAAGAACACCTTCTCGGGAAAGCCGTCGGCACCCAGCAGCAGGCCCCAGACCAGGCCGGCCGCGAGGAAGCCGTTATACAGCCCCTGATTGGCGGCCAGGGCCTTCGACTGCTCGGCAAAATCGGCCTTCAGGCCGAAAACGCGGCGGCCTGCGGGCTTGGTCCACAGGAACATCTCCAGCACCAGGAAGCCGACGTGCTGGAGGGCGACGAACGCAATGAGGAGATCGGTCAGGAGGGTCATGTCGGCATCAGGCCAGCAGGTAGCCGCCGTCGACATTCAGGCAGGTGCCGGTGGTGTAGCTGGCGCCCGGGGACACCAGGTACAGCACCGCCGCCGCCATTTCATCGGGCTGGGCCACGCGGTTCATGGGCACGTGCTGCAGCACGCTCTTGAGAATCTGCTCATTCTGGGTCAGGGCAGAAGCAAACTTCGTCTCGGTGAAGCCCGGCAGCAGCGCATTCACGCGCACGCCGAGCGGCGCACACTCCTTGGCAAAGGCATGGGTCATGGAGATAACGGCCGCCTTGGTAATGGAGTACACGCCCTGCCAGTGGCCGGGGATGACACCGTTCACCGAGGCCACGTTGACGATGGCGCCGCTGCCCTTCTGCCCCATCAGCTTCACCGCCCGGGCGGACATGAAGAAATAACCACGGATGTTCACATCCAGGGTCTTCTGGAAGGCATTGAGGTCGGTATCCTGGATCGGACCGAAATAGGGGTTGGCGGCGGCGTTATTGATCAGGATGTCGAGACGGCCATGCTGCTGCTCGACGGCGGCGAAGGTGGCATCGATCTGCTCCATTTCCCCGATATGGCAGGCCAGGGCCTCGGCGCTGCCGCCCGCCTCGCGGATGGAGGCAGCGACGCGCTCGCAGCCGTCCACCTTGCGGCTGGCCACGATGACATGGGCGCCGTTGGCAGCCAGCAGGCGCGCGATGCTCTCGCCGATGCCGCGGCTGCCACCGGTGACAAGGGCGATCTTGCCGGTGAGGTCGAACGGATTCGTCATGCAGAAATCTCCCTGGTCTCAGCGATACGTGATGAGCCCGGCGTCATCGTAGATATCCAGATGCGCCGTGGCGTTGAAGGAATGCAGGCTGACTTCGTCAGCCCGGTAAAGCAGGCGCGTGACGCTGCTGTTGGCGATGATGCCGTTGAGTGCAAAGGTACGGTGGTTGTCCAGCCCCAGCACGTCCTGGAGCATGACGGCGATGGCGCCGCCGGAAGTAAACACCAGGACGTCTCCCCCATCCTGCAACAGGGCATGGAAGGCCGCCACCACGCGGTCGCGGAAATGCGGCCAGGATTCGTTGTACTCGTGGTCGGCACCACCACTGTGCCAGCGCGTCACCGCGCCGGTGAAGAATTCGTGGAAGGCCTGGCGCGGTCGCGGATGTTCCGACAGGAACCTCACCAGCGCCGCCTTGTCGGCAAACTCCGGCCGGTGCACCTCGATCACGTTCTCGTGATCGAACTCGGCCAGTCCCGGCGCCACTGTCAGCGCAGGCGTAGCGGCAAAGCCCGCGCAAAAGCCCTCGTAGCTCTGCCGATGCCGCCGCATCGGCCCTCCCAGTACGGTACCGGGCTCCAGGCCGCGCGCCCGCCACCACTCGCCGAGCAGGCGGCACTGGCGGGCGCCGAGCGCCGAGAGCTGATCGTAGTTTTCCGCACCAAACGACGCCTGGCCATGGCGAACCAGATAGATGCTCGCCATTACAGGGTCGACTTCCGGATCAGCGCAAGGCAGCGCTGCTCCAGGTAATTCACCATCGGCCCGAACTCCGCAAAGGCCGGATTGGTAGTCTGCTGGTGGTAGTAGCGGTACCAAATCTGCTGCGCGATGCCCGCCAGGCGGAACAGGCCGTAGACCAGGTAGAAGTCAAAGTTGTCGACCTTCCAGCCGGTCTTGCCACCGTAACAGGCAATCACCTCGTCGCGGGTCAGCATGCCGGACGCATTGGTGGGCTGGCGGCGCATGCTCTGGAACACGGGGTCGTCATCGGCCTGCACCCAGTAGGCCAGGGAACTGCCAAGGTCCATGAGCGGATCGCCCAGCGTGGCCATCTCCCAGTCCAGCACGCCGATCACGCTCAGGTCATCCGCGTCCAGCACCACATTGTCAAAGCGGTAGTCATTGTGGATCAGGGTGATGGCCACCTCTCCCGCCGGCTTCTTCGCCTCGAGCCAGGCGATCACTTCCGCGAAATCCTTGTTGTCGGGCGTGTGCGCATTGCGCAGGCGCTCGCTCCAGCCGCTGATCTGCCGGCTGACATAGCCCTCGCCCTTGCCCAGCGCCTCCAGTCCCGCGGCCTTGATGTCCACCTGGTGCAACTCGACCAGCTTGTCGATGACGTCCAGGCAGAGCGCGCGGGTACGTTCCGGCGTGAGCGCGAGCTCAGGCGGGAAATCCTGGCGCGGGATCACCCCCACCAGACGCTGCATCACGTAGAAATCGCAGCCCAGCACGGCCTCGTCCTGGCATAGCGCCAGCACGTCCGGCACATAGGGATACACCGGCTTCAGCGCCTGCATGATCCTGGCCTCGCGCACCATGTCGTGCGCGCCCCTGGCCTTCTTGCCGGCGGGTGGGCGGCGCAGGATCAGGTCACGGTTGGCATAGCGGACCAGGTAGGTCAGGTTGGAGGCGCCGCCGGGGTACTGCTTCACCTCGAGGCTGCCCTCCAGGCCCGGCACCTGCTGGCGCAGGTAGGCGTCCACCGCCGCCAGGTCGAGCTCGTCGCCCTTGCGAACGCTGCGGGCTTCATCAATCACTGCCATCTGGCGGCTCTCCTGTCCCTGGCTTCAGCGGGGCGTACGGGGCATGTACTTGCCCATCTCGATCTTGGCGATCAGGCGGCGATGCACCTCGTCCGGACCATCCGCCAGCCGCAGCGAACGACAGTAGGAGAAGAGCGCCGTCAGCGGAACGTCATCCGACACGCCCATCGCGCCGTGCATCTGGATGGCCTTGTCGATGATATCCAGCGCCACCTTCGGCGCCACCACCTTGATCTGCGAGATCTCGCTCATGGCGGCCTTGTTGCCGACCTTGTCCATCATCCACGCCGCCTTCAGCGTCAGCAGGCGGGCCTGCTCGATGTCCATGCGCGCGTTGGCGATGATGTCACCGTTGCCGCCCAGCAACGCCAGCGGCTTGCCGAAGGCGACGCGGCTGGCCGCCCGCCGGCAAAGCAGCTCCAGCGCCTTTTCCGCGGCGCCGATGGCGCGCATGCAGTGGTGAATGCGGCCCGGCCCGAGCCGGCCCTGCGCCACCTCGAAACCGCGGCCGGGACCGGCGATGAAGTTCGCCACCGGCACCCGCACATTGGTGAAGCTCACCTCGCCATGGCCCAGCGGCTCGTCGTACTTGCCGTACACCGGCAGCATGCGCTCGATCCGGATGCCGGGCGTGTCCAGCGGCACCAGCACCATGGAGTGGCGCTGATGCCGCGGCGCTTCCGGGTCGGTGTTGGTCAGGCCCATGAAAATGACGAACTTGCAGTGCGGATGCCCGATGCCGGAGCTCCACCACTTGCGGCCGTTGATGACGATCTCGTCGCCCTCGACCAGGGCGGTGGCGGCCATATTGGTGGCGTCCGACGAGGCCACGTCGGGTTCCGTCATGCAGAACGCGGAACGGATCTCGCCCGCCAGCAGCGGCTCCAGCCACTGCTTCTGCTGCTCGGAACTGCCGTACTTGACCAGTACTTCCATATTGCCGGTGTCCGGCGCATTGCAGTTGAAGACTTCCGGCAGCATCAGGTTGCGGCCCATTTCCTCGGCCAGCGGGGCGTAGTCCTGGTTGGACAGGCCCGGGCCCCACTCGTGCTCGGGCATGAACAGGTTCCAGAGGCCGGCCGCCCGGGCCCGCGCCTTCAGCTCCTCCATGACCGCCGGCTGCTGCCATGGCGCCGCCTTGAGGGCCGCCAGGTAGTCGGCCTCGCGCGGCTCGACCTCGGCCTGGATAAAAGTCCTGAGGCGGGCCAGGTAGTCCTGGCACAGGGGGGAATAGGCGAAATCCATGACGACGCTCCGGCGGGGGAATGGGCAGAGCCTAGTCGCCGGACTATGATTCGTCTAATCGATAGTTTGCATGGGCCACTATTACAAAAATGGATATCCGGAAGCTCGACCTGAACCTCCTCGTGATCCTGGAGGCCATCCATGCCGAAGGCAGCCTGACCCGCGCGGCGCAGCGCCTGCACCTGTCCCAGCCCGCGCTCAGCCACGCCCTGGCCCGCCTGCGCCAGGCCCTGGACGATCCGCTCTTCCTGCGCCAGGGCAACCGCATGGTGCCCACCCCGCGCACCCAGCGCCTGATGGGACCCTTGCACGAGGCGCTGGGCCTGATCGGCGATGCGGTGCAGGAAGGCGCCCGCTTCGACCCCGCCACGGCACGCCAGGAATTCCGCCTGGGCCTGCGGGATGTGTTCGAGGCCACCACCCTGCCCGCCCTGCTGGCCGCAGTCGCCCGCGAGGCTCCGGGCGTGCGCCTGGCCAGCGTGCGCGCCGATCGCCGTGAGCTCGAGGCCGACCTCGGCGATGGCCGCCTGGACATTGCCCTGGACGTGCTGCTGCCACTGGCCCCGGACGGTGACATTCGCCGCGAGCCGCTGTCCCATGACCGCCTGATGGTGGTGGCGCGCAAAGGCCATCCTGCCATCCGGCGCGGGCGACTCGTCCTGGATGACTACCTGGCGGCGGGCCACCTGCTGGTGTCCTCGCGCCGACGTGGTCCGGGGTTTGAGGACCAGGAGCTGGCCCGCTTCGGCCACGAGCGCAGCATCGTGCTGCGCTGCCAGCACTACTTCGCGGCCTGCCGCGTGGTAGAGGGCACCGACTATTTGCTGACCATGCCGGCGCAATACGCAGCGGTAGCCAATGCCGGCCTGGGCAATGTGCTGCTGGAGATGCCCGTGGAGTTGCCGCCGATGGATGTCTACCTGTACTGGCACGAAAGCCGTGAGAACGACCCCGCGAATCGCTGGCTGCGCGAGCGCATCAGCGCCTGCTTCCGCCTGGAGCGGAACAAGGCCCGCCGGTAGGGGCTCACGTGGCCCTGAGCGCGACTTACAGTGCGCAGCACTTCTGCCGGATCAGTTAGCCGGCGCGAAAAGGAAGCCGGGACCTTGCCGGGCCTTGGCCCGTCGCGCCCGAAGCCAGGAGCCCAGCCAGGAGCCAGGTGCCAGGAGCCAGGAGCGCGGCAAAGCGGGTAGCAGGTAGCAGGTAGCAAAAAGCCGGAAAGCTTGCCGGAAAGGCAGGCGACTCCGGAGAACCGACCAGACCTAGAGATAGGACGCGGGATCCGTAACGTCGAGCTGCTCGGGGCGCAGGTGGACCCGGGCATACTTCTCCCAGACCCGTGAGGTCACGAAGAGGTCGTACAGGTCAGGGTCAATATGATTCTGCTGCTTCATCTTCTGCAGGATGGACAGCGACTGCGAGATTTTCATGGGTGCCTTGTAGGGCCGCTCGCTGGACGTCAATGCCTCGAAAATATCGGCGATGGCCATCATGCGTGCCGGCCAGGACATCTGCTCACGCTTCAGGCCGCGCGGGAAACCACTGCCATCCATCTTCTCGTGGTGCCCCCCCGCATACTCCGGCACGCGCTTGAGGTTCTTGGGGAAAGGCAGCGACTCCAGCATCTGGACCGTGACCTTCATGTGGTCATTGATCCGCTGGCGCTCCTCACCCGAGAGCGTGCCACGCTCGATGCACAGGTACTTCACCTCGCTCTCGGAGAGCATGGGCTTTTCCTGGCCCAGATGATCCAGCCAGGCCTGTGCCGCAATCTCGCGCACGCGGGCCTGATCCTCGGGTTTCATGAACTCGCCGCCCACATTCGCCCGCTCGATGAAGGCACAATCATCGCGCATCACCTGCAGCTCCTCGTCCAGGATGGCCTGCAGGGCCGGAACCCGCTCCGGCTCCGCCACCATCTGTCGCATGAAGCGAAGCTCCAGCTGCGCCATGGCCGCCGCAAACCGGGTCTTGACCGTGTCGATGCCGTCCAGCATGAGGTGCAGCTTGGTCGCCTTGTCCAGCACGGAATCCGGAGTGGCGAGCTTGCCGCAGTCGTGCATCCAGGAGGCCACATGCAGCTCGTACCAGTCAGACTCGTCGAGGTTGAAGTCCTGCAACGGGCCGTCAACCGCTTCGCAAGCGGCCCGGGCAATCATTTCGGTAAGCGCCGGCACCCGCTGGCAATGCGCGGATGTGTGGGCCGACTTGGCGTCAATGGCCTGGGCAATGACCTTGATGAAGGCATCCAGCAGGTCTTTATGGTCCTGCAGCAGGATCTGGTTATCGAGGGCAATGGCCGCGCTGGAGGCCAGGGCCGCCACGATCGGTTCGAGCTGCTTGGGGAAGGAGATGACTTCGCCCGTCTTCGGATTCTTGGCGTTCAGCAACTGCAGCACACCGATGATCTCGTCGGCGTGGTTGCACAAGGGCACCGTCAGGAAGGAACGCGAGCGATAGCCGGAGCGGGCATCGAAGGCCTTGGTGCCGGAGAAATCGAGATGCTCGGCAAAATAGGCGTCCTCGATATTCTCCATCTTGCGCGTGAGCGCGGTATGGGTGGCGATGTTGCTGTGATTGGGTATCCCGCCCTCAAGATAGAGCGGCAGCGGCGGCAGCTTGATGGGATTGCCGGACGTTCCACCCAGGCTAAGGCTCAGAGAGTCGTTACGCAGTATCTCGAACTCCAGGACCGGCTTGCCTTCTTCCGGCTCCTTGATCAGATACAGGGTGCCACCATCGGCATGGGTAATGTCCTGGGCCGCGTCCAGGATGCGCTCGAACAGGCGCGAGGTGTTGCGCTCACCGGAGAGTGCCGTGCTGATTTCGATCAGTCGCCAGAAAAGTTCCTGGTCAAGCTCCGCCGGGGGAACGGCAGTCAGGGTAGGGTCAGCGGCCATGGATTTCTCCGGACAGAATTCTCCTCCACTCTAACACATCAGTATTAGGCGACGCCGCTAACCCCATGCCGTCAGACGACCCGCTCAGGGAGCGGCGGCGGCCCGCTGTCCGCTCCCCATCTGGCGGGCAAGGAAGGCCAGGACCTCCGGAATATGCGGTCGCAGGGCCTGCCCGGCGGAGCGGTGATCGGCCCCTTCCAGACGGAGCATGCGGACCGTCACCCCGGCCTCCTTGAGGGCCGCGCCCAGTCGCTCGGACTGGGCCGGCTCCACCAGGGTATCGGCGCTACCGTAGTAAAGCAGGAAGGCGGGCAAGCCGGGTCGCACCTTTGCCAGGGGAGACGCCTCTTCATAGAGCGCGGGCTGTTCCTCCGGGGTCGCGCCCAGGAAGGCGCGCACGGACGACTGCCTGCTCTGGCGAAGATCCGTCGGGGCGCTACCGGCTACCACCACCCGTAGTTGAGGAACGTCGGTGGTAGGCGGCTGCATGGCCAGAAGCGCGGCCAGATGGGCGCCGGCCGAGTAGCCCCAGACCCCGACCCGGTTCATGTCCAGCCGGTGCTGACCGGCATGGGCCGATAACCAGCGCAGGGCCTGCTGCGCATCTTCCACCGGCGCCGGATAGCGGAAGCGCGGCGCCAGGCGGTAATCGATTGCCAGGGCGGCATAGCCTCGCGCCGCCAGCAACTTGCCGGCCTTTTCCATGCTCCGGCGGTCACCCTTGTGCCAGGCGCCGCCATGGATCAGGAGAACGACAGGATAAGGAGCCTTGTCCTTGTCCTTCGGCAGATAGAGGTCTGCCCCCAGGCGCTGCGGCCATCCGGCCGGCGTATAGGTGATGCTTTCAGTGCGCTGCTTGCTGAAAAAGAGAAACGCCTGGGCGGGCGCGGCAATACCCAGGCCGAGCATCAGCATCAGGCAGAAACGGAGAACAAGAAGGCGTTCCATGGCAGTGACTCCGGCAGGGACAGCTCCAAGCGTCCACCTCTGGCGCGAACTCTTCAGTTGTTATGTCACCCTCGCTTTGTTGCGGATCACAGCGCCTCAGTCGCCGACCTGCAACATCCCCTGTCGCGCCAGCTCCCGGAAGCCCGACAACACCCCTCCCAGCAACTCCTCGGCGGCACCGGCAGCCCGCAGTTGCTCCAGCAACCCCGCCACGCTGTTGCGGCCATCCATATGCGGCAGCAGCCGCGCAAAGCCCTCGCCCAGCTCTACCGTCGCATGCTCTGCCACCGGCTCGCAGGGAGAGACCCGCGCCACCTGCGCCCGCGCGACCAGCAAGCGCAAGTCGGCCTCCGCCAGCACCGTCTCGCGGGTCGCCGCCGACAGCGGCTGCCGTGACAGCTGCCGCCACAGCTCGGCACCGGTGCAGGCACAGAGCAGCGCCTTGAGCGAGGCATAAGGCCGCGGCAGGATGGCGGCACTGGTAAAGGGAGCCAGTCGCAGTGGCTGCCGCAGCCAGTCGGTCGGCAGCAGGGCGACCTCCGGCAATGCGCCGGCCAGCGCCGCGCCGCGCACTCCCTGCGCCGTCATCACCAAGCCCTGCTCGGCCTCGACGACGGCCAGCAGCCGCGCCATAGTCACCGCGTCCGCGCACTGCCCGGTGCCCGGCAGACTGTCACGCAGCCTCCGGCCAAACGCTCCCAGGCGTTCGCCGGGGGGCGTGCGCAGCAAATCAGCATCCACCAGCACACGCACCCGCTCCAGCCCCTGTGGCAGTGACGACACCAGGCTGAACGACAGCGGATAACTGCGGCAGTACTGTGCCAGGATGAAGTTGACGCGCGCCACCGCATCCATCTCCAGCGCCTCCAGCCGCACCGTGGAAAAATCGGCGCGCTCGCTTGCGCTCATGTCGTAGTCCGCCAGCGCCCGCTGCCTGTCCTGGCGAAACGCCGCGCGGCGCTCGCGATCGAACAGCAGGTCCAGCAACGCCTGCTCCTGCACGGCAAAGCTCATGCGCCCTCCCCCGCCAGCGCCACCAGGCACGGACTTGCGGACAGGCGACCCACGCGTTCGCGCAGCTCGCCCAGCACCTCGAGCACGGTTTCGGCGGGCAGGCCTTCGCACTCGTAGCACAGGGCCTTCACGTTCGGCAGGAGCGGCAGTAGCGCATCCAGCATGGCCCAGGTTTCCGCCAGGACCGGCGCCTCGTGCATATCCATGTACACCGGGCCGTCGCCGGCCTGGCGCAGCCGTCCCCCGGCCACATGCAACTCGATCACCTGCGCGCAGGGCAGCTCCTCGATGGCATCCAGAACGCGCTGGCCGCTGGCCATTTCCCAGGACACCAGGTGCCCCATGTCGAGCAGCAGCGCGCAGCCGGTTTCACGCGCCAGCCGTCCGAAGAAGGTGAACAGCGGCATGCCACCGACAACGAAGGCCATGGGCGGCGGTTCCACCGCCACCGGCACCGGCACCGCCGCCTGCACCTCGCGCACGCGCGCAATGGCGAGCGCCAGCGAGGCCTCGTTCAGCAGTGGCGGGATGAAATAGCCGAGCTGGGTAGAGTACGAAGGTCCCTCTTCCCAGAAGCAGTAGGCGCAGTCCTGCGCGAACCAGGGCGAGCCCACCGCCAGCACATGCGCCGCCGTGGTCGCCAGCCAGGACGCATGGTTGGCAAAGGAGCCACAGAAATTGATATAGGAGGGATGGAACAGCACGGGCGCTCCCGCCGCGCGGATGCGCGCGACCTCCGCCGCTACGCCGGCGGCATCAGCCAGGCCCGCATACTCGACAAAACGGGGACCACCGGGCGCGCGGACCAAGGCCACCGGATCGGGCTCGGCGGCCAGGCTCAGGCTGACGCCGATGCCAAGGTCGGGAAGATCGCGCAAGTTCATGCCGTGGCGCCCGGAAGGGGTCGATGCAGTTCGCGCCGGGTACGACAGCACATGGGGCCTCGGTCATCGGGAGTCATCGGGTCCTGAATGATTCTCCCTGTGCGCGCTTACCGCAAGTCATGGCGTCACCGCGATGGCACGCCCTGGCGTAGCCGGTCGAGCATATCCTCCCCTTCGGACTCCTCCGGAAGAGTCGGCACCGGCATCTCCGGCGGCACATCCTGCGGCAGCGGCGCCGGCAGTTGCCCTGGCATCCGCTCCGGCAGATAGCCAGGCAGCCCCTCCCCGCCGGACGACAGGTAGCGGTCCAGGAAGTTCAGCGCTTGCGGACGGAGGCCAGCCGCCGTCGCGGCCCCCTCATGGTCCAACCCCTCCAGCAGCACCAGCTCGACCGGCACGCCGGCAGACCGGAGCGCGCGGGCAAGATTTTCCGATTGTGCGGGCGGCACCTGTGTGTCGGCGCGGCCGTGATAGAGAAAGAAGGGCGGCAGGCCGGAGCGTACATGGGTGATGGGCGACGCCTGGTCATAAAGGGCGGGAAGCTCGGCCCGGGTTCCACCCAGGAATTCGCGCACCGATTCGGCATCCGCCGCCTCGGCGGCGCGCAGGTCGGTCGGCGCTCCCCCAGCCACCACCGCCCTTACCGGCGGCAGGTCCGAAGCCGGCTGCACCGCCAGCAGCACTGCGAGATAGCCTCCCGAGGAATAGCCCCACAACGCGAAGCGATCCATGTCCAGGCGATGCTCACCGGCATGGGCCTGCAGCCAGCGCACGGACTCCTGCATGTCCCGCAACTGCGCCGGATAGGGCGACTGCGGGGCGAAGCGGTAGTTGATGGCGAAGGCGGCATAACCACGGTCGGCCAGGGCCCGACCAAGATCCGTCACGCTGGACTTGTCGCCCTGGCGCCAGGCGCCGCCGTGCAATACCAGCACCACTGGCGTCAGCCGCGAGGACTCGCTTGCCGAAGCCGGCAGGTAAAGGTCCCCCGCCAGCGGCACCGGCCAGCCGGCAGGAGTGAAGACCACGCTCTCGGTGACCACCGTCGGGCTCGAGCCGCCGCCGCGGCCGAACAGCGGTTCCAGGCGGTCGGGCAGCTCGCCAGTCGCAATAGCCGGCAGCGCCAACAGGACCACGGCGAAAGCGGCGATGTACCGTCGGGCATGAGAAGACCAGGGTTTCATGGCGCGCTCCCGCTTTCAGTTTGCAGCCTTGCTGCAGTCCAGCAACCTTAGCGAGCCCCCTCCGGATTCCCGTTACAACAGGCAGGAGTTGTGTGGCGGAGGGGCAAGAGGCTCCTGGCTGACGATGAGAGTCTTGCCGGCCTCCGCGACGTGAATACCCAAGGACTGGCTTGCCCATTCGGGAAGCGGGAAGCGGGAAGCGGGAAGCGGGAAGCGGGAAGCGGGAAGCGGGAA
>JAZKHS010000077.1:0-15253 GCA_040385265.1 Pseudomonadota bacterium
TACCGGCCTGTCACGCCGGGGGTCGCGGGTTCGAGTCCCGTCCGCTGCGCCATATAAAACACAACGCGCTTGCCGAAAGGCCAGCGCGTTTTGTTTTTTTGGGTCCGGCCTTTGCCGTGCGCCTGTATCCCTTCCCCCTGTCGGCTTGTACCGGCCCCGCTTTTCCGCTAACTATCAGCTTTGGCCAATAATAATAAGAGCTGCCCGCAAGGACCACGGTATGGCGGATCTTCCCCCGGCGTCGGACTCCGGCGCCGAGCAGCGCGCCCACGAGCGCCTGCCCCTGCAGAAAAATGCTCTCCTGATCGCGCGGGGCATGAAGCAGCGCGCCTGCCGGATGCAGGATATCTGCACCGGCGGCGCCCTGCTCGCGGTGCTCGAGCCGGGTGAGGCCGATCGCGACTTCCGCCGCGGCGAAGTCGTCCTCATGCGCGTACTGGTGGGGGAGGGCGAGGCGGCGCGCCCGCACGAGCTGCGCGCCCGCATTGCCCATGTCGACGGCCAGCTGTTCGGTGTTTCCTTCTTTAATCCCGATCCTGCCACCCTGGCGCTGCTGCTGACCGCCGCCGGCGCGGCCCCGGCGGTCACGCTGCCAGCCCTCACCGCAGACAACCAGGCCCTCATTGCCGAGCGTCTCGGCCAGCAGTTGCTGAACTACAGCGCCCAATGCCTGGGCGTCCTGTTCCAGCAGGCGGACCATGCCCTGCTGGCGGCGGCCGAGCATGCCCATAGTCCCACCGAGCAGCGCCTGTTCTTCGAGGCCGCCACCCGCTTGCGCAAGCAGCGCGAGGACCTGCGGGTGCGCTTCCTGCAGGAGCTGAAGCGGTCGCTGTCGGCCGCGGTCCCCGGGGTCCCGGCGGATGTGTCGGGTATGGCTCATGCGGACCGCGAGGAGTTCGAGGCCTGGCTGGTGGTGAAGGTGATGGCGGCGCGCATCGAGGAAAAATGCCGGCTGCCCCTGGCCGCGCTGCAGGCGCGCCTGGATGTGCTGGGGCATAGCGGAGCGGGACGGGACTTCAGGCCCTTTGCCCCGGCGTCGCTGTGCCTGGTGTTCCAGTCCGTGATTGCCGGCCTGCGCTTTGCCCCCCTGATCGAGAAGGTGCTCTACCGCGCCTTCGAGGATACCGTGCTGGCCGGACTCTGCGCCCTTTACGAGGCGCTCAACCAGACCCTGCTGCAGCACCATGTCCTGCCCCGGCTGGCGCCGGCGCTGGCGGCGCACGGTGCGCCGGTGTCCGTGGCCCAGCCGTTGCCGGCGGCGGTGACCGCCAGCACGCAGCCGCCGCGCACGGCGCGCGACTACCTGGCGCGCGCCGGCTTGCCCGCACCCGTCGCAGCGGCGCCCGCGCCCGTGCTGGCGGCGCTGCAGGAGTTGCTGGCGCTGGAGCGGGGCGGGTGGACCCCGGGGCCGGTCGACAGCATCGAGCAGCGTCGCCTGTTCGCCATGCTGAAGGCCGCCCATGAAGGTTGGCGGCCGGCCCTGGCGCGCTTTGTGGAGCATGCGCCGGCCGATGGCGCCGCCGTCGAGGTGCAGGCCATGGCCCCCTTTGCCGATGCCCTGCTGGGCGCGCTGGCGCCCGAGGAGTGCCCGGCGCGGCCGTGGCTGGACCGGCTCGAGTTGCCCCTGCTGTTTGTGCTGGCCAGCGACCGCAGGTTCTTGTCCGAGCCCGGGCATCCCCTGCGCCGGTTGCTGGCGGCGGTGGCCCGGCTCGGTGCCCGCGACGTCGTCCTGCTGACCACGCAGCGCACGACCATCGAGGAGCAGGTGCATGGCGTCGGCCGCGATTTCGACAGCGCCCCCGGTGTCATTGCCGTGGCCGCCGCAGCGATCGAGCCGCTGGTGGCCAGCCTGGACCAGGCCGGTGTGCGGAGCCGTGAGCGGGTCTGCCTGGCGGCGGAGGGTGAGCAGCGCCTGGCCGAGGCACGGCATCAGGTCCAGGAAGCGCTGGATGCGCGCCTGGCCGGGCGCAAGGTGCCGCAGCCGGTGCTCACCCTGCTTGATGCCGGCTGGCGTGATTTGCTGGTGAGCACCTGCCTGCGCCAGGGCGGTCGTGGCGGCTATTGGGATATCTATCTTGGCGTGGTGGAGGAATTGCTGGCGATTGCGGCCGATCCGCAGCGCCCTTTCGATCTGCGCGCGCTGCTGCAGTTGTTGAAGCAGGGACTGGCCGAAGGTGGCGACAGCCATCCGCATCGGCAGCAGCAGGCGATTGCGGAGCTCAAGCCGCTGCTGGGCGGAGCGGCCCGCCTGGCGGAGGACCCGGTGGCCTGGGTGGCGATACCGCCGCGCAAGGCCGGGGTCGACAAGGGTGAGCGCTGGCTGGAGAAGTGGCTGGAGCGTGCCGATCGCCTGCAGCCGGGCGACTGGCTGGAACTGCAGCATCGCGGCGCCGCCGCGGAACGCCTGTGCCTGGCCTGGCGCGACGCCGCCGGCCAGCGCTTCGTGTTCGTCAACCGGCAGGGCCAGAAGGCCGCCGATTTCGCCCGCCAGGAGTTGGCCAGCCTGATGCATACCGGGCATGCGCTGGCCTGCACGGATTGCGCGAATCCCTTGCCGGCGGCGTTGCAGCAGGCCGGCTACCGGCTCTATGCCGGCCTGGTCAGGCGGGTGACACGGGACGCGCTCACCGGCCTCGCCAACCGGGCCGAGTTCCTGCGCCAGCTTGAGCGTGTGCTGGAAGCTTCGCGCCGCCATCGTGTCCATCATGTGCTGGCGCGAATCAGCATCGACCAGATGCCGGCCCTGCTCGAGGGCGCGCACGCGGTCGCGCTGGAATTGCTGCCCCAGGTGGCGCAGTTGCTGGCGCGGCCGCTGGCGCCGCGCACCCTGGTGGCCCGGCTGGGCGATGGCGAGTTCGCGCTGTTGCTGGAGGATTGTGAACTGGCCCGCGCCCAGCAATTGCTCAGCATGCGCATGGGTGAACTGGGCGCGCAGCGGCTGCAGGTGGCGGGCGAAACCTTCCGGCTGAGCGCCAGCGCGGGCCTGGTCGAGGTCGGCTATGCCAGCGCCTCGGCGCCGGCGCTGCTGCAGGCGGCGGACGCGGCCTGCAGCGATGCCGCGCGCCATGGCGGCAACCGCATCCAGGTCTACCGGCCGTCCAGCGCGGAACAGTCGCGCCGTGACGCCCTGGTGGTGTGGGTGGAGCGCCTTAATGATGCGCTCGAGGCGGAGCGGCTTTCGCTGCGCTGCCAGCGTATCCAGGGCGCCGTCGCGGGGGATGCGCCGGCGCTGGGCTACGAGATCCTGCTCGGTCTGCAGGCCGCGGCGGGAGAGACCTCGCCGCCCGGCGAATTCGTGCAGGCGGCGGAGCGCTACCAGCGCATGCTGGCCGTGGATCGCTGGGTGATCGAGCACACCTTCCGCTGGCTGCGCGACCATCCTGAGCAGCTCGAGCGAATCGGGATGGTTTCGATCAATCTCTCGGCGCAATCGCTGACGGATGCCCAGACCCCGGGCTATATCTTCGACCGCTTGCTCAAATACAAGCTGCCGCCCTCCATGTTCTGCTTCGAAGTCTCGGAAGCCGCGGCCGTCGAGCACCTGGCCGATGCGGCCGACCTTATGCACGAGCTGAAGCAGGCAGGCTGTCGCTTTGCCCTCGACGATTTTGGCGCCGGCCATGCCGGCGGCGACCACCTGCGCCTGCTGCCGCTGGATTTCGTGAAGATCGATGGCGCCTTCGTGCGCGCCATCGACGATGCGGCGGAGGGCCGGGTCCTGCTCCGCGCCATCAATGCGATGGCGCACTATGCCGGGCTTCTCACCATCGCGGAGAATGTGGAGGATGAGGACGTGCTGGAAAGCCTGCGCGCCATCGGTGTGGACTATGCGCAGGGCTATGGCATCGAGCGGCCACGACCGCTGGAGGGGCTGCCGCTGGCCTGAGCAGGCGGACGTTCGCGCCCTGAATGAGCCCGGCATTGCCGGGTTTTTTCATGGGGCCGGCGCCATCGTCGCCGGAGGTCCCCGGCGCTGGCGAGACCCATCGGCCGTGGCCAGCCGGGGAGGGCAATCACCGACGACGGAGGAGGGACGCCGGGTGTAGTTCCCTCGGGGGTGATGGTCAGTCGGCAACAGGATCGGCGAGCGCGGAGCGGTCACGGGCTTCCCACCACGTGCGGGCGAGGGCCAGGGCGTCTTCCCGGGAGTCGGCGCGTCCCAGTGTGCGCAACGCGAGGGCGAGGGTGCCGACGACCGCCATCTCGCCATACTCGTGCGCCTGGGCGCCCTGCCAGACCGCGCGAAACTGCGCCAGGTCGAACGCCTCCTCGGGTGCATGGCGCGTCTCGAACAGCATAGGCCATTCCTCTTCCACGGGCGTGCCGTCGACGATGCGCAGCGCCAGGCAGCTGCCATCCGGGTTGCGTTCGATCTCGCCGCCTTCGCCCTTGATCACGCAGCTGTTGCGGTAGCCGAGCAGGGCGGCCGCGGCCTGGTGCGAGGCGCGGTAGGCGGGATGGAAGATGGCCTGCATGACGTGTGGCGCGTCCAGCGGGTTGAGCAGGCGCGCCAGGGTATGTACCGGCGAGCGCAGGCCCATGACGTTGCGCAGGTTGATCATGTCGCCGAGCGCCGGGCTCAGGTGCCCGAGCCCGAGATAGGCGAAGCCGCCGCGGGCGAGGGCGGCGCGCACGTCGTCCCAGTGCTGGCACACAGGCAGGCCGAGCAGGGGCAGCACGTCTTCGGTATAGAGGCGATTGACGGTGTGGCCGCTGGCGCCGTGCATGAACACGCGCACGCCATTGGTGACCAGCAGCTTTACCGCGAACAGGAACCAGGGATAGTGCTTGCGCTTGCCGGCATAGGAGGACCAGTCGAGGTCGATGCCAAGGTCGCGCGGCGCCTGCATCTGCTCGCGGGCGGCCGCGACGAAGCCGGCCAGCTCGTCGGGGGTTTCCTCCTTGACGCGCAGCAGCATGAGGAAGGCACCGAGCTGCACGTCCAGCACTTCGCCGCGCAGGATCATGGCCATGGCGTCGCGTGCCTCCTCGAAGGTCAGCGAACGCGCGCCGGTCCTGCCCTTGCCGATGATGCGGATGTATTGGGCGAAGGGGTGCTCGGCGTCGCGGTAGATATTCTTCATGACCATGGCGGGAACCTGGGAGCGGGGCTCAGATGCAGTTGGGGGGCTTGGGCAGGCCGGCGAGGCGGGCGATGGTCTTGGCCGGCGTGCCGGGAAAGAGCTGCATGACGTAGAGGCTGGTGGCCTTCTCCGGGCCAAGTTCCTGGGCCAGGTACTTGAGCAGGGGGCGGGTGGCCGGGGAGAGCTCGTAGCGCGCGTAGAAGCGGCGCAGGGCGTGCAGGATTTCCCAGTGCGCGGGCGTCAGCGCCAGGCCGTCGCGTGCGGCGATGGCGACCGCCAGGGCCTCGTTCCAGGCGGTGTGGTCGCGCAGGTAGCCGTCCTTGTCGAGCAGGGCATCGAGCGCGTCCACGCCGGCCTCAGCCCCAGCTCAGGGATTTGGCGTGGGTGGCCACCAGCGCGACAAAGCCGGCGGCATCCACCAGTGCGAGGTCGTCCGGCCACTGCGGCAACAGGCCGCGGGCGCGCACGGCATCGGCCAGGGCGCGCGTGGCGGCCGGCAGGGCGGCGCGGTCGGCGAGGGCGGCATAGACGCCGTCGCCGGTGAGCAGCAGGGCGTCGCCCTCGGCAAAGGCGCGGGCGAAGGCGCCGGGCAGGTGGCCGTTGTCGAGGCGGTGGACGATATGCAAGGTAGTCATCAGAAGCGCAGCACCAGGTCGTGTTCGGCGATGAGGGCCCGGAGGCCGGCGGCGTCCAGCACCGTCACCGGCAGCGTCAGCTGGCGGGGTTCCAGGCCGCGCTCGGCCAGGGAGATGGCGTCGACGTAGTAATCCTTGATGTCGTAGAGCGCCAGCGCCTGTAACTGGGCGCCCAGGGTGCGACGGCCCAGCGCCTTGCCGTCCTGCTGCGACAGCAGTTGCCAGACGCCGTCATCCTGGAACAGTACCGAGACGGCAATGCCGAAGGTGGCGGCGACGAGCTGGGCATCGACCTGTTCCTGCGGCGATTCGCTGCCATAGGGGGCGCGGTGCTGGATGAAGAGGGCGCGGGTCATGGGGGCCTCAGGCCGGGAAGCTGACGAGGCGGTCAGCCTCGATCATGGCTTCGGTGAGCTGGCCGAGGCCGGAGATGGTGTAGCCGGGGGCGAGGTTGGCGACCGCTTTTTCCTCGCGGCGGGCAGTGTCGGGATCCATGACGCCGCGTTTGAGGGCGGCGGCGATGCAGATCACCAGTTCGATGCCGTGGGGGGCCGCCAGCGCGGCCCATTCGCGGGCCACCGGGGCCTCGTCCTGGGGCGGCAGCAGCAGGGCGTTGCCGTGGGCGGCGCCATCGCCGTAGAAGAACACGCGCGACACCTGGTGGCCGGCGTCCAGCGCGGCGCGGGCAAAGGCGAGCGCCTGCCAGGCATTCTCCTGGTGCGGGGCGGCAGTGACGAGCAGGGCGAGGTTCATGGTGGCTCCCGTGGGGAAGCCCATTCTAGCGGAAAGTGCGGGCGGCGGTGAGGCAGCCCCTCCGCCGCAGGGCGGGTCCGGGCGGCCGGAACAGCCGGAATGCGCGAAAGTGAGCGGTGGGCTAGAGCCGCTCGATGATCGTCGCCGTCGCCATGCCCTGGGCAATACACATGGTCTGCAGGCCGTAGCGCGCGCCACGGCGCTCCATCTCCGAGAGCAGCTTGCCCATGAGAATGGCCCCGGTTGCCCCCAGCGGGTGGCCGTGGGCAATGGCGCCGCCGTTGACGTTGACCTTGCCGGCGGGAATGCCGAGCTCCTTCATCCAGATCAGCGGCACCGGTGCGAAGGCCTCGTTCACCTCGAACAGGTCGATCTGCTCCAGGGTGAGGCCGGCGCGCAGCACTGCCTGCATCGTCGCCGGAATCACCTCCAGCAAGGCCAGCGTGGGATCGCCTGCGGCGCAGGCGCGCGCCACGATGCGCGCGCGCGGGCGCAGGCCATCCTGCTCGGCGCTGGCGCGGTCGGCGATCAGCAGCACGCCGGCGCCGTCGGCGACCTGCGAGGCATTGCCCGCCGACACCAGGCCGGTGCCGGGACGGAAGGGGCGGGGCAGGGCAGCCATCCGGGCCGGCTCCACGCGCTCGCGGATGCCCTCGTCATAATCCAGGGTAAAGCTCCCGCCCCTGCCGTCCAGCGCCGTCACCGGCGCAATCTGCGAACGGAAGAGTCCGGCCTGCTGCGCCGCCCAAGCGCGGCGGTGCGATTCGATCGCAAAGTCATCCAGATCCTGTTGCGTGAGCTTATGGATTTCGCAAAGCCGCTCGGCGGACTCGCCCTGGTGGATGATCTCGTACTTGGCTTTCAGGTCGGCATTGACGTTGTCGAAGCTGCCGATGTCGGAAAACATCGGCACCCGGCCCATCGATTCCACGCCGCCGGCAATGACGTAGTCGGCATCGCCCGCCAGCACCTTGAGCGCGGCGAGGTGCACCGCCTCCTGCGAGGAGCCGCAGGCGCGCACCAAGGTAAAGGCATTGGTGGTCGCCGGCAGTTTCGAGAGCAGCCCCGCCAGGCGCGACACGTTGTTGCCCTGCTCGCCGCGCGCGGTGACACAGCCGGTAATCAGCTCGCTCACCTTCGCCGGTGGCAGCGCGGTCCTTTCCAGCAAAGCATCGATGGCATGCGCGTACAGGTTCACCGGATGCCAGTCGCGCAGCGCGCCTTTTTCCGGATGGCCGCGGCCGATGGGCGTGCGCACGGCGTCGACGATGACGGCTTCTCTCATGGGCTTCTCACGGGGGCAGGAAGATCAAAAAAAGGGGCGCCACCCGCGGTAGCGCCCCCTGATGATGGCCTCCGGCCGGCGCCGTTTCACGCCAGCCGGAAGCTCAAGCCTCAGCGCGGCTGCATGCGGATGCCACCGTCCACGCGGATGGTTTCGCCGTTCACATAGCCGTTCTCGACGATGTAGACCGCGGTGTGGGCGATCTCTTCCGGACGGCCCAGGCGCTGCGGGTTCAGCACCGAGGCGGACAGGGAGGCGACCACGTTCTCCGGCAGGCTGTCGAAGAGCGGGGTATGGATCAGGCCGGGGGCGATGGTGTTGACGCGGATGCCGTAGCCGGCGAGGTCGCGCGCAAGGGGCAGGGTCATGCCCACCACGCCGCCCTTGGAGGCAGAGTAGGCGGCCTGGCCGACCTGGCCCTCGAAGGCGGCCACCGAGGCGGTGTTGATGATCACGCCACGCTCGCCTTCCACCAGCTCGTTCTTTGCCATCTGTTCGGCGGCCAGGCGCAGCACGTTGAAGGTGCCGACCAGGTTGACCTGGAGGATCTTGTTGAACTCGGCCAGCGGGAACACGCCGTTCTTGCCCAGGGTTTTCACGCCGGAGCCGATGCCGGCGTAGTTGCAGCAGATGTGGATGGCGCCGAACTTCGCCATGGTGGCGTCGATGGCGGCCTGCACCGAGGCCTCGTCGGCCACGTTCACCTTCTGGAACAGGCAGTTGGCCCCGAGGCGCTCGGCCACGGCGGCGCCGGCATCGGCAAAGTCGAAGATGGCGACCCGGGCGCCCAGGGCGATGAACTTCTCGACGGTGGCGAGGCCGAGGCCGGAGGCGCCGCCGGTGACCACGGCGACCTTGTTGGCGATTTGCATGGCGTACTCCTGAAAGGGGGAAAAAGGGCCCGGGCCACCCCCGCGGGTCCGCCCCGATCGCAGGGCAGGGGGTTGGTTCTGGCAGGCGTCCAAAGCTAATGCGAATCTCCCTTCGTGTTCAATTCGCGTTTGCCGTCATTTCGGGCCTTCCCGCCGGTCGTTCCGAGGGCGGGGCCCGGAACCGGCACTGGCACTGGCACTGGCATTGGAGCTGGAACTGGAACTGGAACTGGAACTGGAGCTGGAGCTGGAGCTGGAACTGCAGGCGGACCCGGGGCCGCGGCCCGGTCCCTGGAGAGGCGAACCTTCTCCCCGGCCGGCCTTCCGGCAGGGTCAAATGCGAATTGAAGACGAATCCCCATTCGCATTATGGTCGGGCATCGCCCGGAACCCGGCCCCGCCCGTTCCGCTACCCCAGATCCCAGGAGCCCCATGGATTTTTCCCTCTCCCCCGAGATCGAGGACTACCGCCTGCGCGTGCGCGCCTTCGTCGAGGCCCATGTCCTGCCGCTGGAACGGCAGCCCGACGCCTTCGACGCCCACGAGAACATCCGCGAGGACCTCGTCGCCGCCATCCGCCAGCAGGCGAAGGCCGAGGGCCTCTGGGCCTTCCAGATGCCGACGGCGCGCGGCGGCCAGGGTTTGGGCGTGGTGGGAATGGCCGCCTGCTACGAGGAGGCGGCGCGCTCGCCCTTCGGCCCGGTCATGTTCAACGCCGCCCCGCCCGACGACGGCAACATGATCGTGCTGGAGAAGATCCTGAAGTCCGAGGCGCTGAAGGAGCGCTGGCTGCAGCCCATCATCGATGGCCGCGTGCGCAGTGCCTTCGCCATGACCGAGCCGAAGGGCTGCGGCTCCGACCCTTCGCTCACCTACACGAAAGCCGAGAAGCGCGGCGACAAGTGGGTCATCACCGGCCGCAAGTGGTTCATCACCGGCGCCGAGGGCGCGCAGCATTTCATCCTCATCGCCCGCACCAGTGATGACGCGCGCAAGGGTCTCACCGCCTTCCTGTTCGATGCGGACCAGCCCGGCTGGCGCATCGAGCGTCGCATTCCCATCATGGGTCCCGAGGAGCATGGCGGGCACTGCGAGATCGTTTTCGACGGCCTGGAAATTCCTGACGCGCACCGCCTGCTGGAAGTGGGCGACGGCCTCAAGGTCACCCAGATCCGTCTCGGTACTGCGCGTCTCACCCACTGCATGCGCTGGCTGGGCCTCAGCAAGCGCTGCCTGGAAGAGGCGGGCGCCTACGTCAGTGAACGCATGAGCTTTGGCGAAACGCTCGCGCAGCACGAGGGAGTGCAGTGGATGCTGGGCGACGCCGCCAAGGACATCCACATCGGGCGCCTGCTGACCATGAGCGCCGCCTGGAAGCTGGACCAGGGCGACTTCGCCCGCTCCGATATCTCCATCGCCAAGATCCATGTCGCCGACACCCTGCACAAGGCCGCCGACACCGCCATCCAGCTCCTCGGCGCGCGCGGCTACAGCAAGGACTCCATCGTCGAGTGGATCTACCGCTACGCGCGCCAGGCCCGCCTGGTCGATGGCGCCTCTGAAATCCACAAGATGGTCCTCTCCCGCGCCTACCTGGAGCAGGGACCCGATTTCTTCCGCTGGGGCGTATGATGCGCAACGCGCGCCAACCCCTTCGGTCGTCCCGGCTGCTCCGCATGCCCCCCTCACTGACGCATTGACGAGAACCAGTCCATGTCCGCCCACTACCCGCACCTGCTGCAACCGCTCGACCTCGGCTTCACCACCCTGCGCAACCGCGTGATCATGGGCTCCATGCACACCGGCCTGGAAGAAGTGAGCATGGAACGCCAGGCCGCCTTCTTCGCGCGCCGCGCCGCGGGCGGCGTCGGCCTCATCATCACCGGCGGCATCGCCACCTCGCCCGCCGCCGCGCTCGGCCCAGGCTCCTCGGGCATGTTCACCGAGAAGGATGCCGAGCATCACTCCATCATCACGAAGGCGGTGCACGCCGCCGGCGGCAAGATCGCCATGCAGTGCCTGCACGCCGGCCGCCAGGCCTGGCAGCCGGAGCTGATCGCCCCCTCCGCCAAGCAGTCGCCGATCTATCCCTTCAAGCCGAAGGAGATGAGCGAAGAGGACATCCAGCGCGACCTGGACAGCTGGGCCAACGCCGCCCGCCTGGCGAAGCTTGCCGGCTATGACGGCGTCGAGATCATGGGCTCCGAGGGCTACCTGCTGAACCAGTTCCTCACCACCCGTGGCAACGAGCGTGACGACGCCTGGGGCGGCAGCTTTGAAAAGCGCATGCGCTTCCCGCTGGAAGTGGTGCGCCGCGTGCGCGCCGCCGCCGGCGACGACTTCATCATCGTCTATCGCCTGTCCATGATGGACCTGGTGCCGGACGGCCAGACCTTCGACGAGGTCATCCTGCTGGCGCAGGCGCTGGAAAAGGCCGGTGTCACCATTTTCAACACCGGCATCGGCTGGCACGAGGCCAAGATCCCCACCATCGCCACCATGGTGCCGCGCGCCGCCTTCACCTGGGTGACGCGCCTGGTCAAGGAGGCGGTATCGATTCCGGTGTGCGCCTCCAACCGCATCAACATGCCGGACGTGGCGGAAGAAGTGATTGCCCGCGGTGACGCCGACATGGTCTCCATGGCGCGCCCCATGCTGGCCGACCCGGACTGGGTGCTGAAGGCCGCCGCCGGCACGCCGGACGAGATCAATACCTGCATCGCCTGCAACCAGGCCTGCCTGGACCACACCTTTGCGCTCAAGCTCTCCAGCTGCCTGGTCAACCCGCAGGCCTGCCACGAGACCGAACTGGTCTATGTAAAGACCGACAAGCCGAAGAAGGTCGCCGTGGTGGGGGCCGGGCCCGCCGGCCTGTCCTGCGCCACCGTCGCGGCCGAGCGCGGCCACCAGGTGACGCTGTTCGACAGCGATACCAAAATCGGTGGCCAGTTCAATATCGCGAAGCAGGTGCCGGGCAAGGAAGAGTTCAGCGAGACGCTGCGCTACTTTGGTGTCATGCTGGAGAAGACCGGCGTCAAGGTGAAGCTGGGGCAGCGCATCGCCGCCGCCGACCTGGTCGGCTTTGACGAGGTCGTGCTCGCCACCGGCATCCAGCCGCGCGCGCTGGACATCCCCGGCCTCGACCATCCCAAGGTGCTCTCCTATCTGGACGTGCTGCGTGACAAGAAGCCGGTGGGCAAGCGCGTGGCCATCATCGGCGCCGGCGGCATCGGCATGGACACCGCCGAGTACCTGGCGCATGACGACAGCCATCCGCGCGCCAGCCAGGACATCCCGACCTTCCTCAAGGAGTGGGGCATCGACCCGGCCTTCCAGGCCCGCGGCGGTATCGAGGGCGTACCGGAGCAGGTGGACCCGAGTCCGCGCGAGATCTTCCTGCTGCAGCGCAAGGCGAAGAAGATCACCGGCCCCGGCAAGACCACCGGCTGGATCCACCGCGAGGCGCTGCTGAAGAAGAAAGTGCAGATGCTCACCGGCGTCAGCTACCGCGGCATCGACAATGCCGGATTGCACCTCACGGTGGGGGACGAGGAGCGCGTGCTGGACGTGGACAACGTCATCATCTGCGCCGGCCAGGAGCCCAACCGCCAGCTGCAGGCGGCGGTGGAGGCGCTGGTCAGGAAAGTGCACCTGATCGGCGGCGCCGATGTCGCCGCCGAGCTCGATGCCAAGCGCGCCATCGACCAGGGTGCGCGTCTCGCCGCGGCGATCTGAGGCGCCAACCGGATGTGTTGAGCGGTGGCGGTAAAGGGAATGCGCCGGCGCCTGCCGGCGTTTTTCATGGGGCGGCGAGCACGGCGCTCTGGCGCCACCAGACGTCCGTCGCGAATTCCGGCCGTACCGCGGGAGTTTGTGCTTCCGCTACCAATCGCCTCCTTCCGAGCACCTCATTCCTCTATAGTATTGGGCGGAATTTGGAGGGCTATCTGATGGCATTTGTCACGGCTCGTGACGGGCAGAACCTACATGTCCGGGTGCTGGGACGCGGCCGCCCCGTCCTTCTCCTGCATGGCCTCGGCTCCAGCAGCGCGCAATGGCTGCCGTTTGTCCTGCCGCTGCTGGGCACGGCACGGTTTTACATTCCGGACTTCCGTGGCGCCGGACGTTCCGCCACCGCAGGGCTCAACCAGGAAGACATGTTCCAGAACCACGTCGAGGACGTGGAGGACATCGTGCGCCACTTCGGCCTGCATGACTTCCTGCTCGCCGGGCATTCCATGGGGGCCACCACCGCCCTGCACTGGCTGCACCTGGGAGGCTTCTCCGGGGTGCGGGGGTATATGCACATTGATCAGTCGCCCAGCGTCGGCAATCGGCAGGACTGGGGCTACGGCCTGCTGGGCGCCGCGCAGGACGATTACTTCGAGGACATGCGGCAGTTGCTGGCGCTGCTCAAGGCGCACGATCACCACGAGCACCTCGGCCGACTGCCGTCCCGCGCCCGCCGGCAGGCCCTCGGCCTGCTGGCCCGCTCCCAGGACCGGCTCGGCAACGCCATGCCGGCGCGGCTCCTGCGCCTGGCGAAGCACTGGCCGGCACTGACCCGGCGCTTGCCGCTCGGCCGCATTGCCGACCTGCAGCGCATCGTCGGTTCCTACCTGGACAGCCGGGACTATCGCGAGAGCCTGCGCCAGTGCCCGGTGCCGGTCACGGTCGTGGTGGGGATGCGTTCCGTGCTCTATGAGCCGGCCGGGCAAATGGCCATTGCCGACTACGCCCCCCGCTGTCGCGTGGTGGCGTTCGAGAAGGCGGGTCACCTGTTGCCGCTCGATTCGCCGATCCGCTTCATGCGCGAATTCCGGCGCTTTGTGCGCGAATAGGTCAAGGGCGCATCCAGTCGCGGCGTCGAGTCTCCCGCGCCCTGGCCCCTTTTCCTTGTCGTGGCAGCAAGGGCGTCGCTGTTCCGGATGATCTGCAGGTCAAGGGGAGGGACGCTGACCAGGACCGTGCCATCCGGAACTTGCCAAAAAAAAGCCCGGCGATTGCCGGGCTTTTTGCCGTGCGCGCAGCCCTTAGCGGGTTTCACCATCGAGGCTCAGGCGACCGGCGCCGAACACCGTGAAGGCGAGCAGGCCACCGGCCATGGCCAGGTTCTTCAGCAGCATGATCTGCTGGTCGGGGGTGCCGTGGAAGATGAAGCCGGAGGCGATGCTGAATACCGCCAGGGCCAGCGCCGCCAGACGGGCCTGGAAGCCCAGCACCAGGGCGAGGCCGCCGCCGATTTCCAGGGCAATGACCAGCGGCAGCAGCGCTGCCGGCAGGCCGACCGAGGCCATGTAGCCGGCGGTGCCGGCATAGCCAGCGCCGGTCTTGCTGAGGCCGGCGCCGATGAAGATCCAGGCCATCAGCAGGCGGGCGGCAACGATGAGGCCGCCGCTGATGGCCGGGGTTTCGACGATGTTCGCCACTTGGCGATTGAGGTTGCGGAAGAATTCCATGAGGTGACTCCAGGGCAGGATGGATTTGTTGTCAGTACGCCGGCAGCGGCGTTCCAGTGAGCTCATCCTACTAATGATGCTGAAAATGGACTAGTCAGCAAAAAAGATAAACACTGTTGCTTGAGAGGGGATAGTTACGGGGGTCAATCGCAGAGGCCGCCGGTCAACGATAAAGACTGTCCATCAGCGCTGCAAAGCGTGCCTTCATATTCTTTCGCTTCAGCTTCAGGGTGGGCGTCAGCAGCGTGTTCTCGGTTGTCCACGGCTCCTGCGTCAGGGCCACGGCGCGCGGCTGCGCATAGTAGGGAAAGCTCCGCGTCAGGGACCGGATGCGTTCCAGGGCAGCGGCCCGTGCTACGGGCGCCTGCAGGCTCTGCGGCGCGTCGGGGTCCAGGTGCAGCGACGTCGCCAGCGCCATCCGGGCGCCGCGCGGTAGCGCCAATCTCACCTGTTCAACCTGTTTCCCGACGGCCTTCCAGGACACCGGGCGCCAGCGTCCGCTGGTCGCCTCATATTGCAGGTAGGCATCGGCCCGCGGCGTTCTCGCCACGCGCCAGGCCAGCAGCTCCGCCAGCGTGCTGACGTCGGCCAGGGTGGGCGGCGGAACGGGGCGGGGCGTGGACATGGGTGGATCTCCTGGCAGTGCTTACAAGAATAGGTCAGGCCGGCGCGGGGGAAGCCGCGGTCGCTCCGCCTCAGAAGTGGCGGTTGATGAACAGGCTGCCCCATAGCAGATCGCGGTCGCCCAGTGGCGTGCGCAGTTCGGAGGATTGGTAGCGCAGCACCCAGCTCAGCCAGTAGTCGCGATTGACCTGCCGCGTGATCCCGGCCCAGGCCTCGAACAGCAGCGGCCGCACCTCACTGGGGTCATAGCTCAGGTCGCTGCGACGGAATTGCCCCTGCAACAGGGCGTTCCAGGGCCGCACCCGGGCCTTGGCCCCGGCCCATGCATAGAGCTCGCGCGGAGCATCAGAATCTGCGTCGGCATCCTGACCGGCCAGGCCGGGGGAGGGCTGTGAAAAGTATTCGGCGCGGTCCGGGGCAAAGCTCCACCAGGGGGTGTTGATACGGCCCAGGCGAACCGAGATTGCGGCATTGGCATCGGTAATGAAGCCGACGCCCGCCTCGACGGACACGAACGACTGCAGCTCACTCTTGCTCGTGG
>JAZKHS010000077.1:15263-15894 GCA_040385265.1 Pseudomonadota bacterium
CCGCCTCGACGGAAGGCTTGATCTCGTAGCGCAGCGTGCCCCACTGGCCGCGGCGCAGCAGCTTCTGCACCGCGTGACTGTAGCGGAAGGTGGGTTCGCCGCCGTCGGAGATCTGGTTCTGCCAGCCTTGCGGTTGCTGCGAGCCGATAAGCTCATGAAAGCCTTGCTGCAATTCAGCGGTCAGCGGCAGCCCCAGCACGCCCAGGGTCAGGGTGGTCTGGTGCACGGTGTCTGCCTGTTGCGGGTCCAGCATCAGGCGCGTATTGGCCAGGTAGAGCAGGCTGGCGTAAGGCCGGTCGCCGGCGCTCAGGTCGGCCTTTTCCATGTCGCCCGGGGTGAAGATGGCAAAGCCGAGTTGCCGCGCATGCAACTGCTGACGGCCGGCATCCGGGGCTTCCTCTTCCATTCCCAGCCGGGAGTTGATGCCGCCCAGCAGCGGATCCAGCGACAGTCCGCGCGTCGCGTTACGCCCGGCCTGGGTGATGGACAGGCCGCCGGTGTAGTCCTGGTCGCGCGGGGCCGGCACCAGCAGGTCATTGTCCAGGTAAAGCGACCAGCCGCTGTGTGCCGGTTCCAGGGGCCGGGACGCCGCCTCGGGCGCGGCCAGCAGGGAGGCAAGGACAAGGCCGCC
>JAZKHS010000077.1:15904-25859 GCA_040385265.1 Pseudomonadota bacterium
TGAGTGGATTTCATTGGGACGACCCGGTTTGGAAGGCCGCCCGCCTTGAGCAGAAGATATGAGGGTTGGGTTTGCATGAGGGACCACCTGCAGGGACAACGATGGATGTGTCCGTGCAGCTAACGTAGAAATGTCCCTGCTTGATCGCCAGATGGTCCTACCGGGAAACATTGTTCCCATTAATGCAACAAACGCGGAGGCGAGGGCGGCCTTTTCCAGCAACGATCAGCGCAGAGCGAATGCCGGGCATGACTCCATTTCCGCCTTCCTTCCCGCCCAGAGGGCTGATCAAGCACTGGATCTGCCCAGCCGCAACATCCCCCCAACCGTAAATTCCACCATGTCCGGGAAATTCGCATCGAAGTCCGCTGAGCTCAGCCGACCTTCGGAGAGCGAGTCCATGCGGTAATTATTCGCAAAGACCGTCATCACCGTGGAGACCATGAACTGGTACATGTTCAGCAGCGTGCGCTCGCCGACCTCAGGAAAAATGCCGTGGAGGTGTTCAATGCAGTGCCTGGCAATCGGGTTGAACTGATCGACCACCAACAGCATCTCGCTGAACCGCGTGGCATTCAGTTGGGCAATCAGGCGCAGATAACTCTCCCAGCCCGGCCCCTCCTTGCTGCGCGCCAGCAGCGGGGCGGCAAAGGCCTCCACGAGTCCCCGTACTCGTGCCTCAACTGGCCCGGCCGCTGCCAGTGCCGCCAGCTGCTCCAGGCGGTCGCCATTGACAAGGGCCATGCGCCGGTTGACGACAGCCTTGAACAGCCCCTGCTTGCCGCCGAACTGATCGTTGATCTCGGCCAGGCGCGTGCCCGCCAGCTCGGTGATATCCCGCACCGGGACGCCATGGAAGCCATGGTCGGCAAACAGCTGCTCCGCCGCATCCAGCAGCTTTTCCCGGCCTTCCTCGCGAGACGTCCGGCCGCGGGCCGGCGGGGATTCGGGTAGGGGTGCTTTCATCGTTCCTCACTGATCGGATACCAGCCGGGGGCGCGAAGCCGGTCGCCGGGCGGCTATGGAACATCTGTTCCGTCGGTGGTAGCTTACTGTGGAACAGATGTTCCAAGTAGGGGCCTTTATGGACAGGGTGATCGCAGGCGGTTTCCCCAGGTGGCTCGTCGGACCGGAGCGGGGCGGAAAGGCCGCGCTCACCCGTTTCGGTGAGTCCGCCCGGTTCCGGGAAGGGCTCTATCAGGTGGGACAGCAGGCCTATGCCTGGATGGTCCCCAACGGCAGCTGGGGCGAAACCAATATCGGGCTGATCGACTGCAACGGCCAGAGCGTGCTGATCGATACCTGCTGGGATCTCAGGTTCACCCGGGAGGTCCTGACCGGGGCGGCGACTATCCTGAAGCGGTCGCCCATCGAGTTCGTCATCAACACCCATGCCGATGGTGATCACTGCTGGGGCAACCAGCTGTTTGCCGACAAGACCATCATCTCGACCCAGGCCTGTATCCGGCAGATGCACCACCTGCATCCGCGCTCCCTGCACGCGCTCAAGCTGGGTGGACGCCTGCTGCGCCGATTGCCGTTCACCAGGCTGGATGGCTTCGGGCACTACATGGCGGAAATGTTCGCCCCCTATGATTTTCGCGACATCGAGATCACCGAACCCGGCGAGGGATTCAGCGAACGCAAGGAGATCACCGTCGGCGGCACGGAAATCGTTCTGATGGAGGTCGGGCCCGGTCACACCGACGGGGACGCCATCGTGTATGTGCCGAAAGAGCGGGTGGCGTATGCGGGCGACATTCTCTTCGTCGGTGCGACCCCCGTGATGTGGGCCGGGCCGGTGAGAAACATCGTCGCAGCGTTGCGTTTGCTGCTGGACCTCCGCCCCCGGCTCATTGTGCCCGGCCACGGGCCGTTGGCGTTGCCGAGCGATGTCGCCGCTCTCATCAATTACTGGGAATTTATCCAGACCGAGCTCCACCAGCGCTACCTCCGGGACATGACGCCCCTGGAAGCGGCCAAAGACGTCGTCTTCAGCGCGGCCTTCCGGGCGAGCCCGTTTGCGGCCTGGGATTCGCCGGAGCGCATCGTCACCAATGCCCACGGCCTCTACCGGGAATGGGGCGCCAAGCTGAGGACACTGCCCGGCAAGCTCGGTGTCATGGATCTCATGCGACAGCAGGCAGCGCTGGCGTTTGCGCTGCCTGGGGCGACGCCAGGGATCATGCACAACCGCGGATAATCCGTACACATTGGCACGTTGCCCGTCTCCAACGGCCGTGCTTTCGCATAAAAAAATCAAGCGACAAGACTGATTGGAGGAACTGCCCCATGACTACGCCTATCGAGCAGCAACTGACGCCTCCGGGCGGTTGGCAAACGCCGGGCCGCGTCCGGATTGCCCCCATCAGCACGGGCAGCGCTAGCCCGTGGCAGCGCCTGGCGCTGGAGGTGATCCAGCGTTTCGGCAAACTGGATGCGGCCAATCTCTGGCGCCTGCTCATGCACAATCCGCGATTGATGCGCGGCATGCTCGGCTTCGCGTCAAAGATGATGCCCTTTGGCGAGCTGGACCGTCGTGACACCGAGCTGTGTATTCTCCGCGTGGGCTGGAATTGCCGCGCCCGCTACGAATGGGGGCAGCACGTCGATATCGGACGGCGAGCGGGACTCACGGAAGCGGATATCGCGCGCATTCCGCTGGGGCCGATGGCCCTGGGCTGGTCCACGAAGCAGCAGGCCCTGCTCAGCGCCTGCGACGAGTTTCATGCCGACCGGATGGTGTCGGCCCCCACCTGGCAGATTCTCGAGAAGTATTTCGAGGAGCGCCTGCTACTGGAGCTGCTGATGCTGATTGGCTACTACGAGGGCTTGGCCGGCGTCCTGAACAGCGTGGGATTGCCCCTTGATACCAAGCTGGAACAGGTGCTCGCGGCGTCACGCATACACCGGGGATAAGCGCCGGTGCGATTGGCGCCGGCCATCGCATGCAACCGTGGCCCTGCGGGACCATGGCGTTTGTCCACAGGGAAGGCGTGCCGCCGATGGGGTGCATGGCTTTTGCCGGAACGGCATATTCGCCGTCAGGCGCTGGCGCGTTGCGCCTGCAGCTCTCTTAATGCGGCACAGGCTCGTCGGCGCGTCTGGCGGCCGGCGTCAGCCAGCGCAGGAGCACGCGTTCCAGCTCTCCCATGCGCAATGGCTTGGGCAGGAAATCGTCCATGCCCGCTGCCGCGCAGTGCGCCCGATCCTCGTCAAAGGCCGCGGCCGTCATGGCGACGATGGGGCGACGGATGCCGCCGCTCTCGGCTTGCCGAATCTGCCGCGTCGCTGCAAAGCCGTCGAGGCGCGGCAGGTGGCAGTCCATGAGGATGAGATCGTAGGGCTGCGCGCTGGCAGCCGCGACGGCGGCGTGGCCGTCCTCGACCACGTCCACCTCCAGCCCCAGCTTGCGCAACATGCCGCACGCCACCACCTGATTGACCAGGTTGTCCTCCACCAGCAGCACGCGGGCCCGCCACTGGCAGGAAGCCGTCAGGCCTGACGGCAGCAGCTCTGGGCCCGGTTCCGGCAGGGTCACGACGGCCGCAAAGGGAAGCTCCAGCGAGAAGCAGCTGCCCTGGCCCGGCCGGCTTTCGACGGTAATCACGCCTCCCATCGCCGCGGCAAGGTGCTGGCAGATCGTGAGTCCCAGACCCGTGCCGCCGAAGTGCCGGGTTGTCGAGGCATCCGCCTGCTCGAAAGGCTGGAAGATGCGTTGCAGCGCGTCAGCCTCGATGCCGGGGCCCGTGTCGCGCACCGTGAAGCGAAGCCAGAGGCGGTCGCCTTCGTGGCGTGTGGTTTCAGCGCCAAGCTCAACCTCGCCTTGTCCCGTGAACTTCACGGCATTGTTGAGGAGGTTGAGCAGGATCTGGCGCAAGCGACCCGCGTCGCCACCGAGCAAAGGGGGCACTGCCAGCTGGTGACGCAGCGTCAGCCCCTTGCGGTGGGCAGCCGCCTGCACCAGGTTCAGCGCGGTCTCGCATTCCCCTGCCGGGCTGAACGTCTGTTGCTCCAGCATCAGGTGGCCGGCCTCGATCTTGGCGTAGTCCAGAAACTCGTTCAGGAGGCGCAGGAGGGCCTCGCCAGACATCAGCACGAGTTCGGCACGGCGACGTTGCTCCGCTTCCAGGCTATCGCGGATCATCAGTTCGGTCAGGCCCAGGATGCCGTTCATGGGCGTGCGGATCTCGTGGCTCATGGTGGCGAGGAAGCTGCTCTTGGCCTGGTCGGCCGTCACCGCTTCGGCACGTGCCTGCTCAGCCTGTAGCCGGTAGTGGTGCAGGGTGAGCGCATGGCGGTCCATGACGCGACGGCCGCCGCTTGCGAAGGCCGCGACGACCGACAGCGAGATGAGCTGCAAGGCGATGATTTCCTGTCTGCCGACAGCAAACTCGGGCGGCACCTTCACGAGCGTCTCGCTGGCGTTCAGGAAGAGCAGGCCACCAAGACTCAGCAGTGAAATGCCGAGCGCTGAAGCCGTGCTCATCATGAACGCTGCCGTGACCGGAAAGACCAGCATCGTCCAGACAAGAGGCGACTGCCCTTGTCCCGTGACCATGCAGGTGCCCAGCCATCCCAGCCAGACGATCACGATGGCACCCACGCGGTCGGCCGGCAGCCGGCGGGCATCATGGGTCGAGGTGGCCCACAGCCCCAGCAGTGCCCGCAGGGACAGTGTTATCGCAGCGATAGCCGTCAGCCGCCAATGCTGGAAAGCCACTCCGAAGACCAGCACGAATACGACCAGCACGGCCACGACCACCCAGTTGTGGTAACGCAGACGGACCAGGCCCTGCTCATCCTCGAGCAGGAGGGGGGAAGGAGTGGCGTGTTGATGCGACATCTAATGAGCGTTCAGTGTGGTGGAGCGCGGGGGCAGCGGAGGCCCGGTATCTTCCCGGAAATTCCGGAAAAATGAATGGCTCGGGCAGGCAGGGGGATTTGCCGCGCTGTCATTGACACCGCAAGAGCGAGCGCCTGCGGGGGGGGAAGGTGCCCGGCAAGATCGGGTGTCACCCTGGCGTGAGTTGGATGTCAATGGATGGAATAAGACGGCCTTGCGTGCCTGGAAATGCGAGAGCCTGCATATGGCATCAAGAAAGTCTCAGCAGCACAGGGACAGTCCTCCGCTGCGCGTGGCGCCTGTCCCCGGCTCCCATCTGTTGCAGGACTGCTTACAGTGGCCATAAGGCATTCTGCTTATCGATGAGCCTGGATTGCTGGAGATCAAGCTTGCTTTTGGTGCGGTACATGACGCGGTTTGTGAGAATTGAGCGAACGCGTTGTGGCCGAAGTTGCTTTCGTCGCTGGCTGGTTTGACAGCACTGCAAGGAGTGGGGAGCGTCTATTGGGTCTGTTGAATCAAGATGCGGCCCATCAATTGGCTAAGGGGCTTTCCCTTCGGACCAATGAGCTTTTATTGGCGGGATTCTTGCTGGGGCAGAGGCAACAACTATCAATTGGATATTGATAATATTGAAATAATGGCGGAGGCGGTGTCCGCCATGCCTACGTCCGTGGATGTCCGCTGATGTTCTCTAAGCCTATGATAATAAAGAATTTATAATTTCACATCGTCCACCGACGTTCGTCAAAATCCTTCCCAATCCACGGTGTTATGTGGGATTCTTTGTGGGTTCAAAAATTGACGAGAGTTTAGGATGCCAAAAAAGGCGATTGAGCTTTCCGCGTTGGCGGTATCGAGGCTCAAGGCAGACGGGCGTCACGCGGTGGGCGGAGTGGATGGGCTCCATTTGCGCGTCGTGGGGCAAGCGAGGGCTTGGGTGCTTCGTGTCGTCGTTGGCCAACGAACGGACTCCGCCGGCAAGGTCGTCCTCCATCGAAGGGACATCGGTCTTGGCAGCTATCCCGAAGTATCGCTGGCAGAAGCCAGGGAGGCTGCGAGGGAGAAGCGCAAGCAGATCCGGAGCGGTATCGACCCTGTGCAGGAGCGGAAGTCAGGCAGGGTTCGAGAGACGCTGGAGGCTGTCAAAGCCAAGACCTTCAGGGAGTGCGCTGAGGCCTATATCAGTGCCAACCGGGCTGGCTGGAAGAATGAAAAGCATGTGCTGCAGTGGGAGAGCACGCTGGCTACCTATGCCTTCCCCTCCATCGGCGACATCCCTGTTTCAGCGATCGATACGGGCATGGTGCTTGGGGTGTTGCAGCAGACGGTGAAAGTGGCAGATGGGAAGGCTCCCTTGTGGCTGGCCCGCACCGAAACCGCCAGCCGCCTCAGGGGGCGCCTGGAGTCCATCCTGGACTGGGCCAGCTTTCGAATGTACCGGTCGGGCGAGAATCCCGCGCGATGGAAGGGGCATCTGGAGCACGAGCTCCCGGCGCGCAGCAAGGTAAAGAAGGTCGAGCATCATGCGGCCTTGCCCTATGCCCAGATAGCCGGCTTCTTGAAGGATCTGCGTCAGCGTCCGGGTGTTTCTGCGCGCGCCCTTGAATTTGCCATCCTTACGGCAGCTCGGTCTGGAGAGGTGCGAGGTGCAGCCTGGTCTGAGATCGATATGGAAGGTCGTCTATGGACGATACCGGCGAGCCGGATGAAGGCAGGGAAGGAGCATCGAGTCCCTCTGTCCGAGGATGTGATTGCCCTTCTGAAGTCGCTCCCGCGTGAGGCAGATGGCGAGTATGTCTTCATGGGGATGCGCGGCGCGATGCTGTCGGACATGTCGCTAACGGCGGTACTTCGGCGTATGGGGCATGGTGGCCTTACTCAGCATGGCTTCCGTTCGACCTTTAGAGACTGGGCGGGGGAGACAACCGCCTATCCGCGGGAGGTCTGCGAGCACGCCCTGGCACACAGGCTCGCTGACGGGGTGGAGGCTGCCTATCAGCGAGGGGACCTGCTGAAGAAGCGGTCCCAGCTGATGAGGGACTGGGCGGATTATTGTGGAGCGAGGACAGTTTCGACGCCTGGTGCTGCTTAGTGGATTTCCGTAATCCATGATGGTTGGCTGTATGGGGTGCAAGGCGGAGCAGGTTCAAATCCTTCCGTCCCGACCAAATTTGAGGTTCCTAACCCACTGATTTACTAGGAACTTCGCGAAAAACAGAAAGCCGGGATTTTTCCCGGCTTTTTTGTTTCTGCGCCTCGGGCGCTGCTGGTAGCCAATTGGTAGCCAATTAGGATCTTCTCTTCTTCGCGCCGCCTGCTCCGGGCAGTGTTCGCCGCTCTCGTTGCGTGCCTCCGTTCACCATTCCCCTCCGGTTGCGGCTGCTACTAATTACCCCGCTGTGCCTGCCCTGATAGCATCGACCGTCATTCGATTGATGCACGGGGCACTTGATGAAGCTTGCTACTGACGAAGGACTGCGCGAAGCCGTTGAAAAGGCGCTGCAGCAAGTTGAATCTCAGGACTGGTACACGGATTGGATTGATCGCCTGGTCAGCTTCTTCCAGCGGGTTCAGGCAGCGGATGTCACCGAACGGTCGTCCCGGGCGTTCCAGGTCCTGCTGTGGGAGGAGAATCCGGTCAGTGGCGTCGGCATGGGCACGGTTGGCCTTGGGGGCGCGCTGGACGATCCGGAGTTCCGGCGCTGGGTCGCGGAAATGTCGCTGCAGCCAGTGCCCCAGGATCCCGAAGACAAGTTTCGCTTCTTCCGGACCTTCTACCTGGAACTGGAAGAGCGCCTGCGCAAGTACAGTAATCGCACGCCGCGGGTGAAGATTTTCCGGGTGCTGGCCGCCCTCTTTCCTCAGGACTTTACGACCATCACCTACGTCGAGAACCTGCGGCAGCTCTACATCTGGATGTTCGGCCCGAACGTGGGCAACGATTTCGTCAGGCGCCAGCTCGATATCTCTGCTCGCTTTCGCCAACTGCTGGGGGAGACCGATGGTTCTCTCAACTCCATAGCGAAGCGCATCACCTTGCCTTGGTTGGTATTCGAACGGTCGGGGGCGGGCGAGGAGGGGGCGGACCAAGGCTTCACCGAGGTGGATGCCCCGGGGCACTTGAAGCTCAAGCCGTTGCCTGCCCTGCAGCGCCGGAAGGGGCTGACTGCCCTCAAGGGCGGTCTGGCGACCATCCTTAAGGTCATTCGCTACGTAGAGGAGGGGGTCAGCCGGGACGATCTGGTGACCTACCTGCGGTCTGAGTTCCCGGACTATACGACTGGATCGCTCAATGCGACGGTCAACGTCCTCAAGGGCGAGTTCTTCGTTCTGCGCCAGGACAAGGATCAGCTGTTGCTAACGAAGCTTGGTCAGAGCCTCTTGGAGGGCGGTGAGACCTCTGAACTGATGCCCATGCTCCTGACCCGGATCCTGGGCGTCGACCATGTGTTGGTTCACTTGCGTGAGAAGACGACTGCGTCTCAACGCGAACTGCTGGACCTGCTGAAGGCGGTTAACCCCGGGTGGACCTCCGACTTCGCTCCGAGCGCCATGCTGAAGTGGTTGCGGGATCTCTCGCTGACCACTTGGGACAAACAGGGCATCCATACACTGACTGAAGACGGCCAGTACTGGGCGTCGCTCATTGATTGGGAGCCGGAAGGACTGCCGAGTGATGACGAGAAGGAGCTCGAACTGGAGGCCACGGCCGCCCCTTCACCTAGCGTGAAGCTGCCCACTTTGCAGGCGGTGCAGGAGGCGATCAAGGCGTCAGACTACGCCGTGGACAGCAGCCAGTTGGCCAGCCTTCACGTGGGCCTGTGGGCGCATCCTCGTCGTCACTTTGCTATCCTGGCGGGCTTGTCCGGTTCGGGCAAGACGATGCTGGCGCGACGGTATGCGCATGCCTTGCTGACATCACTTTCGCTTCCGGCAGACACCCATGTGTTCACCCTGCCGGTCCAGCCAGGCTGGTATGACCCATCCCCACTATTCGGCTACGTAAACCCTTTGCGGCCGGATGCCTACGTTCGGCCAGCGGTGCTGGATTTCATTCTTAGTGCGGCCAAGAACCGTACTGAGCCCTATGTCCTGATTCTGGACGAGATGAACCTGTCGCATCCGGAGCAGTACCTGGCACCTATCCTCTCTGCCATGGAGTCGGGAGATGAGCTGCGTTTCCATAATGAGGGTCTGATCTTTGACGGCGTGCCGTTCATAGTTCCGTACCCTAAGAACCTCTGCATCATCGGGACGGTCAACATGGATGAGACCACCCATGGCCTCTCCGACAAGATCTTGGACCGTGCCTTCACCCTTGAGTTCTGGAATGTTGACCTGGCCGCTTACCCAGCCTGGAAGAGGGCGGCACTATCGGGGGACGAAGTCGGCCAAATCCGCGGCTGCCTCGAGGGGCTGATCCAGGCCCTGGCGCCGGTCCGACTGCATTTCGGCTGGCGTACGATCAGCGACGTGCTCGATTACGCTGACCTCTTCCGCGCCCAGCAGCCTGCCCATGCCCTCTCGCCCATCCTCGACCAGGCGATCTACGCGCGCGTGCTGCCCAAGCTTCGTGGCAGTAGCAGCCAGCGCCTCGAGAAGGCTCTGGAGAAGGTGCAGCTTGTCCTGCAGCAGCAGGACCTCCCGCGGTCCCTTGGCAAGGTCAGGGAACTCCTCCTGGATCTCCAGGAGCAGGGCTCGATGAGGTTCTGGCGCTGAGCATGCAACTGCTCGTCTATCCCCGTGGGGGCGAAACGGTCCTGGCCACCCTGTTGCCCGGGCAGGTCGCAGCCGGCTTTCGTGAAGGGGGCGCGTACTGGATCGCCAAGCCCCTGACTCCGGCTGTCCTCTATGTCGACGATGCCGCCCTCCCGGACGCCGCAGATGCCGGGTTCTGGGAGTGGGCCCCCGGCTTCTATGCCGGAGAGGTGGCGGCGGAACTTGAGATGGTGGAGGGCGGGGCGACCGAGGTCTATTTCCTGGATGTCTCTCCGCATGAGGGAAAGCTGGGGCGAGACCTCTATGCTCAGATGATCAGGGAAGTGGCTGACTGAACCGCCCCGGGTTTCGCGGAGGCTCCAACCTTTGAGAGAATGGAGCCATTAT
>JAZKHS010000078.1:0-24438 GCA_040385265.1 Pseudomonadota bacterium
TTCAGGTTCAGGTTCAGGTTCAGGTTCAGGTTCAGGTTCAGGTTCAGGTTCAGGTGCGGTGACCGACTCGTTTGCCGACGCCAGCTCGAGCCCGGGTTCCGCTGCGGCGACTGACGCCAGCTCGGGAGCTGGCCGGAAGCAGTCGCCAGGGGACGTGGCAGCTGATCCGCGCGACCCTCAGCGCAGCCCGGAAGGCGGCAATCCCACATAAGGCGGGAGGCTGGCCAGGAAAAGCTCGCCCGCGCCGCGAACGCGGACTTCGGCACGGTCGATACGGGCCGCTCCCAGATTGGCCGGCAGCCGGGAGAACACCCAGAGCATTCCCAGCAAGGTCAGGGCGCCGAGGACAAACTGCGCCTGCCGCAGGAACGAGTAGGCGGGGTCATCGCTGGCCACTCCCGCAAACAGGATGAGCAGACCCAGCACCAGCAGCGCCAGGCCCGTCCAGTGCCCCCGGCGGCGCTCACGGGCATGCCGCGGGCACAAAGCCGGATGCAGCTTGACCGTGCGTCGCGCCAACAGGGCCACGACGATATAGATCAGGATATTGAGCAGAATCAGAAGGTAGAGCCAGGGCGTATGCCAGCTCAGACGCCGCGGCCGGGAGACAGGCGTGGCCGCCGCGTTGCAGCACACGCAACGGGGCGGCAGGTCATGCCCGGCACGCAACACCACCAGCTTGCCGTCGCGCCAGCAATGCTCATCGGTAGCGGTGCGGAGCTCGGCCGCGGGTGGCGCGTAGGGATTGAGCAGATCGGTCATCAGGCGGCGTCCTGGCCAGGCATTATCGGGAGTATGCCGTTCCGTCCGGGCAAACAAAATGCCGGGAAGGTAGCGCCAACCCGTTCAGCCCGGAGACCAATGCCCGCACTGGCGTCCGGACTGCAGACGCCGGACAGGCGGCGTAGCCGGTCCGGCGTGAATGCCGCGCCGCGCGGCTGGATGAACCACGCGGCGCCAGCCCGGGCCGGGGATCTCCCGGCCCGGCCTGTTTGCCGTTGGGGACGGCGAACCCTTACAGGTCGTAGCGGGCGCTGAACTGCAGGCGGTTGAGGTCACCGTCGGCGCCACTCTCGAGCTCGAGATTGGCGTGACGCACTTCCACGCCCAGCGACAACTTGTCGGCCACCTGCTTGATCAGGTTGGCGCTGACGCTCTGCGAGCGGCGGATGGCGGTGAGGCCGGTGGCCACCGTGTCATTGTCGACCAGCAGTTGCGACAGGATCAGGCTGGAGCGCCACTTCGGCGTCCAGTTGTGCTTATAGGCCGCGGCCCAGGCGGTCAGGGGAATGGCCTCGATATCCTTGCTGGCCGTGACCACGGCATCGTTGGTGGCGTTCAGCGCCACGTAGCGGCCCAGGCCGTCGCCGTGGTTGACGGTCAGGCGCAGGTCATCGCCTCCGCCCAGGTTGACCTTGGCGTTCAGGCCCACGCCATAGCCAAGCGTGCTGTCATTGACCTGCACGGCCGCCGACTGATCCTCATAGGAAAGCTCGCGGGCCAGCACCATCGCACTGATCGAGCCCCAGGCGGCGCTGCGGTTGTAGCGGGCGACCAGATCGGGGGCGCCGGCATCGTCCGTCACCAGCCGCGGCTTGACGGCGGTGACCCCGCCATTGGGCGTGACCGTGGTCTGCGGATTCTCGATCGCCCACTGGAAGTTGCCGCTGGTGAAGCGGATCTGCCCTTGCCGCACGAAGACGGCGCCATCGGTGTTGCCGATGAAGTCCAGGCTGTCAGGCAGCACCGCGGTGTCCATATAGGTGGACCAGGTCTGGCCGAAAGTGAACTTCTCGTAGGTGAAGGACGCGTGGCGCAGCTCGGGGGAATAGCCGTTGGTGATGCGCTCGTCGCCCACCGGCGTCGACATGAAGTCGATTTCGAAATAGCCCTTCACCTGCTTGCCGTTGTCCAGCGCCGTCACGGTCCTGGCAAAGAGCCGGGTCTGGCGGGCATGCATGTCGACGTTCGGGCTTTCGTCGCTGTTGCCGGTGGGCGTCAGGCTGGGCACGTAGAATTCGCGACCAATATTGGAGGACACCGTGGCGCTGCCGCCGGCAATCTGGCCACCCGAGGTCTGCGTGGCGATGGCGTCAAGCTTGAGATAGCCACCGACGCTGACCTCGGTGCTGCCGAAGGTGGCGGCATGAGCAGGCAGCGCGGTGACGCCGGCGCTGGCAAGGGCAAGACTGAGCAGGCTGCGCGTAATCATTTTTATCATGCTCCGGTGAGGGCGTAGTGCAACGGCTTGAACAGTGGCCCAGCACCTGGCGAGCCGCCATTAGCCTTTGGTCGAAACGCCGCCCTTCGCCTTTCGTCTCTCGCCCTCCAGCGTCCGCATTCCGCCAGGGTGCCTGCCGCCCTGATCCGTCTGCCCACCCCGCGGCGCACTCCCTCGCCACCGGCGCCCGGGACTACTCACCGGTCTCGGCCAGGGACTGCAGCCCGCACGTTGCCGGCGGACTCCCGCCCCGGCGGACCCGTCTGCCGGGAGTTGCCTTGCACGGAATAAGCGGCTTAACTGCGGCTATCCGCCCGGCCAGCCCACCCTGGTCGCGGCCTCCCCGACCCCTGCTGGACCGATAATAATTCCCATGTCCAAGCTCATCATCGCGGATGATCATCCGCTGTTCCGCAGCGCCCTCATTGGCGCCATCAGCGGCGCCTTCCCGATGCGCCAGACGGTCGAGACCGATTCCTTCGACAGCACCTGCGCCGCCCTTGACCAGCACCCGGACGCCGACCTGCTGCTGCTGGACCTGCACATGCCGGGCAGCTACGGTTTCTTCGGCCTCATCCAGCTGCGCAAGAACTGGCCGACGCTGCCCATCGTGGTGATCTCGGCCAGCGACGACGTTGACGTCATCCGCCGCTGCATGGCCTTCGGCGCCTCCGGTTTCGTTCCGAAGTCGGCACGGCCGGACGACATCTGCACCGCGCTCAATACGGTGCTGCAAGGCGACATCTGGGTACCGGCGCGCGTGCGCCAGGAGGTGCTGCAGAAAGCCGATGACCCGGCCGACCTCGATCTCGCCGCGCGCGTCGCGCAACTGACGCCGCAGCAGTACAAGGTGCTGTACTACCTGACCGAAGGCTGGCTCAACAAACAGATTGCCTACGACCTCGCGATTTCCGAGGCCACGGTGAAGGCGCACATGACCGCCATCTTCCGCAAGCTGGGCGTGCACAACCGCACGCAAGTGGTGATCGCGACGCAGCGGCTCACGCTGGAGCCGCCGGGCGAGCGCGCCCTGCACCGGCACGGCAGCGACGGCCCCGAGAGCGCCGAATAGCGCCACTGCCGCCTCACCCGTCAAACGGAAAGCAAAAAGGCGGGCGACACTCAGACCGTGAGGCGACGCTGGTTGCGCAAGTGGTTGAGGCTGGCGCGCAGGGCCGCCGGCTTCAGCGGCTTGGACAGGAAGAGCATGCCGAGGGCCTTGGCACGGGCGCCCAGATCCGGCTCCGCCGCCGCCGACACCAGGATGCCGTCCACCGTCGGCCAGTGCTCCCGCAGCCGTGTAAACAGCTCCAGTCCATCCATCCCCCGCCCCAGCTGGTAATCCACCAGCACCAGGTCCGGCGCCGGCGCCACGCGTGCGTGCTCGATCGCCGCCTCGGGCGACTGGAAACTGCCCAGGCAGTGGATCTGCCACTGCTCCAGCAAGGCCTGCATGGCGGCCAGGTTGGTGCTGTCGTCATCGATACAGGCCACCGACAGCCCCGGCAGCGGCCGCGCCGCCACCTCGCTCGGCGCGGGCGCGCTCTCGGCACGGCCCGAGCGGGCCACCACCTCCAGCCCCAGCGTGAACACCGTGCCCTGCCCCAGCGCCGACTCGACCCGGATCTCGTGTCCCAGCAGGCGCGCCATGCGCGCCACTACCCCCAGGCCGAGGCCCAGGCCCTGCTGGCCGGAGGCGGTGGACTGCACCCGGTAGAAATCCTCGAAGATATGCGGCAGGTCCTGCTCCGCGATGCCGGGACCGGTGTCGCGCACTTCCAGCGTCAACACGTCGCCCTTGACGCTGCCGCTCAGCATGATCTTGCCGGCAGGCGTGTACTTCACCGCGTTGGACAGCAGGTTCTGCAGGATGCGGCGCAGATAGGTGGGATCAGTCAACACCACGTACTCGGGGATGCGCACCCAGAGCTGCAAGCCCTTCTGGCTGGCCAGCAGCTCGTACTCGTCGGCAAGCTGCGACAGCAGTTCCCGGAGGTTGACCGGCTGCAGGTCGGGCTTCATGCGGCCGTCTTCCAGGCGCGCAATCTCCAGCAAGGTGGAGATCAGCTCTTCCGAGGCCGACAAGGACTTGTCCAGCTGGGCGAGGATGGCCGCGCGGCGCTCCCCGGTGGCGGCGGCGAGCGCGGCGGTGAACAGGCGCGCGGCGTTCAACGGCTGCAGGATGTCGTGGCTGGCCAGCGCCAGGAAGCGCGTCTTGGAGGCGTTGGCGGCCTCCGCCTCGGCCTTGGCCTGCAGCAACTGGCGCTCGGTTTCGCGGCGGCGCTGGATTTCGCTGATGAGCTCGGTGTTCATCTCGGAAATCTTCTGCGTGCGCTCGTGCACGCGCGCCTCCAGCGAGTCGCGCGCCTCGGCCAGCTCGATCACCGTCTTCACATGCGCCGAGATGTCGTTGAAGCTGGTGACGAAGCCGCCGCCGGGGATCGGGTTGCCGCGCATCTCCACCACCTTGCCATCCGGCATGATGCGCTGGAACACGTGCGCGGTGCCGTTGCGCAGGTGGGAGATGCGCTTCTCGACATGGTCCTCGACGCTGCCCGGCCCGAACAGGCCGCGCTCGGCATTGAAGCGGACAATGTCGGCCACCGGCTTGCCGACGTGGATCAAACCCTCCGGATAACCGAACAACTTCAGGTAGGCGCGGTTCCAGGCCACCAGCGTCATGTCCTTGTCGACCACGCTGACCCCCATGCTGAGATGCTCCAGCGTGGAGTTCAAGATGGTGCGCGAGAAGCGGATGGCCTGGCTGGTGTCGTCGAACAGGGTGACCACGTCCTCGACCCCGAGCTGGCGATGCTCGAGCACCGCGCTGATCACCGCCAGCGCCGAGGGCGCGCCGATGACCCCGGCCAGCTCGCGCTCGGCATGGGCGAGCAGGCCGGGCGGGCAGCGCTGCTCCAGCTCGTGCTGGTGGCCGCTCTGGCGGAAGTAGTCCTGCAGGGATTCGGCGGCGCGCACGCGGCCGACAAAGCGCTCGAGCAACTGCTGCAGGTCGGCGATGCTGATACGGGTGGGGCGCACCAGTTGCTCGCGCGGCGCCGGCAGCGCGGGCGCGACGAAGGCCGCCGCCTGCAGGCGGTCGGTGAGGCCGACCCGGGTGCGCAGCGACACCGCGACGTACAGCGCCGTGTTCACGGCCAGCGACAGCAGCACGCCCCCGCTCAGGCGCCCCGGCCCGAAACCCGGCAAGGCGGACAGCCAGGCCACGGACGCGGGCGAGGAAAAGCCCAGGGTGGCCAGCTGGGGCAGGATGAGCGCAAAAAACCACAGGCTGATGCCGGCGCCCAGGCCGGCGTAGACGCCCCAGGCATTGCCCTGGCGCCAGTAGAGACCGCCGATCACCGCGGGCGCGAGCTGGATCACCAGCGAGAAGGCGAGCAGGCCGGTCTCGGCCAGCTCGTAGTTGCGCGCCAGCGCGCTGTAATAGCCGTAGGCCAGCGCCATCACCAGCACGATCATGCTGCGCCGCACGAAAAGAATGGTGCGACTGAGGTCGGTATCCGGCGTGCGGTGGCGGCCGGCCAGCAGGCGCGGCATCACCAGGTCCGAGCTCAGCATGGTGGACAGTGCCAGCGTGGACACGATGATCATGGAGGTGGCGGCCGAGAAGCCGCCGATAAACACCAGCATGCTCAGGAGGGGCCAGCCGGACTCGGCCGGGATACGCAGCACGAAGCTGTCCGCCGAGGCCTGCTGGCCGGGGAAGAGCTGCATGCCCGCCACCGCGATGGGGATCACCACCACGCTGACGGCCACCATGTAGAAGATGAAACCGGCGCTGGCGCGACGCAGGTTGTCGGGATCGTCGTTCTCGATGAAGGCCATGTGGAACTGCCGCGGCAGCAGCACGATGGCGGCCATGGCCAGGCCGGTCTTGACCAGCATCTCCAGCACGGCCCCGGGGTTGGCCAGGCTGCCGTGATCGCGGGCATTGCGGGCGAAGACCTCCAGCATGGAGCTGTCCTGCTGGCGCAGCAGCAGCACCGCCGCCACGGCCAGCGCCAGCAGCGCCACCAGCTTGACCGCCGACTCGAAGGCGATGGCCAGCAGCAAGCCGCGGCGCTGCTCGGTCAGGCGCAGCTTGCGGGTGCCGAACAGGATGGCGAAGACGGTGATGACCGCGGCGCTCGGCAGCGCCGCATCGTGCCACCAGGTGGGCATGCCGCCGGCGCCGGCCAGCACCCGGTAGGAGTCGGCCACCGCCTTCAGCTGCAGGGCGATATAGGGCACCACCACCACCAGGCAGGTCAGCGCTGCCAGGCGGGCAATATTGCGGCGCTTGCCGTAGCGCGCGGAGATGAAGTGGGCAATCGAGGTGATGTTCTCGCGCCGGGTCACCAGCGCCAGCTTGCGCAGGAAGGGCTGCGCGAACAGGAAGACCAGCACCGGGCCGATATAGATGGCGAGGTAGTCCCAGCCGTGGCGGACACCGCTGCCGACGGCGCCATAGTAGGTCCAGGAGGTGCAGTAGACGGCCAGCGCAAGGCTGAGCACGAGCCCGCCGTGGCGGCGGAAAAGGCGATCGTCGCGCAGGCGTTCGCCCCAGCCGGCGACGGCGAAGATCACCCCGACATAGAGCAACACCAGCAACGCAATCAACCAGGCCGACACAGGACGCTTCTCTGCAGGATTTCGGCTACTTTTGGCCGCTCCCGGGGCGAAGTCAACCGCAGCGTCGGCGCGCTTCGACCAAAGTCTAGAGGCACCCGCCAGGCGGGGCTGGCACTATCCTTGTCGAAAGCCTTGCCAGCCTCCGGCGATGGCTCCGGCCTCGCCGGCGGCAACTCGCAAATCCTGCATGCTTTCCTGGAGTCCCTTTAAGGCCCTGCCACGCAGGGCCTTTTTTTTGGCCACGCCGTGCCGGCGCTGGCGGCCCTTACCCCTGCCACCAGCGCCGCCCGATCGGAGTGACCTTGGCTCCCTTTCAGGAGGCCGCCGCCTGGTCCATGGCATGGGCCACGTCGTCGATGAGCTTGCTGAGCTTGATGGTCTGGAAGACCGGCAGGCCGCGTGCCTTCACGTAGGCGCGAATCTCCTCCAGCTTGGCGCGGCTGTCGGCGTTGCGGATGCTGGTTTCCATGCGCGCCATCCAGTCCGGCGGCGCCTCGCGCGTCGTGGGGGTGACTTCGTGGGTGGTGGCGTCGGCGTCGTTGTCGCCCTCGGTGGGAATGCAGAAGGCCTGCATGGCCGCGTACTTGTAGGCGGCGCTCATGGCCTTGTTGGTGGCCTTGTCGGCGCTGTCCATGGCCTCGCCCCAGGTGCGGATGGTGTGGGTGCTGCCATCCTCGGCGCAGACCAGATCGAATTCCGCCTCGACGGTGACATAGAACAGCACGCCGCCGCGGGCCGTGGCGCGCTCCTCCGCCGTGCGGTTCAGGATGCGCGGCAGCATGACCAGGCCGTGCCGCGACAGCGCGCTCGACAGCGCGTTATAGACATCATCGATGCCGCGGAAGCTGTAGCCCTGCTGGGTGTTGCGACGGTGCTTGCCGATGCCCTCGCTGGCAAGGTCGCGCATGACGGCGTTGATGGCCTGATAGACTTTCATGGCGTGATGCTCCTCCACTTGCGGATGCCGGCGACCGCGAACGGCGGGCGCCTCCCCTGCCCCGAGGCCAGACTCGAACGCTTCCTCTTCCTGCTGGCGCTGGGCCCAGAAAACGGCGTCGTCGGTGTCCATCACCATCGATTGACAGGGAAAATTGCGGAGGAAAGTTATAGCCGCCTGCGCCAGGAAATGGGCGGGAGAAGGGGAAAAAAACGAAGCTTATCGCGAGAAAATCTCGTTAATTGCTGAAGGAGAATCTACTGCGATAAGAAAAGCCTGCACCAGGCGATGGACAAGCCAGCCGCTGCCGACCTTTACCCCTGGCCCTGGCAGCACTGGCGGCGATTCTCTCTGCCGGGGCGAGACGGACGCAGGATCATGAGCGCCGTGCCGCCAGGCTGACGGCGACGAGGGCCGCCTGCCCGGGGGCAGCGGACAGGCCCTCCGCGCGGGCGGCACTCCCGGCGGGCGAGCTCAGGCCTTCTTCACGAACTCGGATTTGAGCTGCATGGCGCCAACGCCGTCGATGCGGCAATCAATGTCATGGTCGCCCTCGATCAGGCGGATGCCGCGCACCTTGGTGCCGACCTTGATCACCAGCGAGGAACCCTTGACCTTGAGGTCCTTGATGACAGTGACGCTATCGCCATCGGCCAGCAGGTTGCCCACCGCGTCCCGCACCACACGCGCCGCCTCGGCGCCCTCTTCCACGGCCGCGCCCGGCTTCCATTCATGCGCGCATTCGGGACAGACCAGCTGGTCGCCGTCTTCATAGGTATAGGTGGACGCGCATTTCGGGCAGGGGGGCAGCTGGCTCATGGGGTCTCCGGCAGGGAACACGGGCCAACGTGGCCCGGGCGGGGCGAGACGATAGCATCCCTCGGGCTAATCCGGGCAGGGGCCAGGTCAAGGCCTAGTCAACTGCCCGGGACCGCAGGCGCCGGAGCCATGCCGCCGCCTCCGCCGGCAATGACGGGTCTTTCCTGCCGCGCGGACGCGACCGGGGCGACCGTGCCGGGCGCCCCGGCTAGCCGGCCACCTGCACGCGGTTGCGGCCGGCGGCCTTGGCCTCGTAGTGCGCCTTGTCGGTGTTGAGCACCAGCAGGTGGGCATCATGGAGCCCGGCGGGCACCATGGCGGCCACCCCCACGCTCACCGTCACCGGCACCCGCTGGCCATTGACGAAAAACTCGACGGCCTCCACTGCCTCACGAATGCGGTCGGCCACCACCGCCGCGCCGGACGCCTCCGTCTCGGGCAGCACCACGCAGAATTCCTCACCGCCATAGCGCGCCACCTGGTCGATCTGGAGCCGGACGGCCTGGCGCAGGGCGTCGGCCACCGCGCGCAGGCAGTCATCCCCGACCTGGTGGCCGTAGGTGTCGTTGAAGCGCTTGAAATGGTCGATATCGAGCAGCAGCAGGGAAATGGGGCGCCCGTAGCGGAAGCAGCGCGAGAACTCTTCCTGCAGCAGGCCATCCAGGTGGCGGCGGTTCTTGAGCCCGGTGAGCTGGTCGGTGGCGGACAGCTCGGCCAGCCGGGCGTTGGCCTCCTTCAGCGCCACGGTGCGTTCCTGCACGCGCTGCTCGAGGCGCACGTTGGCGACCCGCTGCGCATCGAGGGCCTCGGCCTGGGCAAAGCGGGTCTTGCGCTCGGACTCAAGGGCATCCTGCTGGGCATTGAAGCGCAGCCGCTTTTCTTCGCTGATGCGCTCGGCCATGGCAAAGGACAGCAGCACCACCTCCAGTGCGGAACCGAACTGCGCCGCGTTGTCGGTGAAGAGATTGGGCGGCAACCACTCGAACTTGTTGAGGGCGAGGATAATCCCCCCCAGCAGCATGGAACTCCAGGCCACGGTGTAGAAGCGGGCGGTGGGATCGCCCTGGCGCCAGCGCACGCCGCTGGCAATCAGCCCGGCCAGGCAGGCCAGGGTCGCCGTGACGATGGTGACGCGGATCAACAGGCCATAACTGAAGAGGAAGGCGGCCCCCATCAGCAGCAGGGCAAAGGCGCACAGGGCGCGCATCGCCGGCACCAGGCGCGGCACGTGCTCGACCAGGTCCAGGAAGCGGATACTGAAGACAGTCCCGAAAAAGACGATGCCGGACAGCGACAGCAGCACCACCTCGTCGTTCCACTGGGTCGCCTCGGGCCACAGGAACTGGAAGGCAAGCCCGTTCAGGCTGGCCAGGAACAGCACGATGCTGAGCACATACATCACGTAAGAGAGGTAGTTGCGCTCGCGGACGACAACAAAGACAAAGAAGTTGTACAGCACCATGATCAGCATGGAGCCGAAATAAAGTCCCTCGCCGATCAGGCGGTACTGGTCATGCTCGAAAAAAGCCCGCTCGTTCCACAGCGTGAGGGGCACCTGCATCGCGCTGTCGGTGCGCACGCGCAGCACCACGGTATAGGTCTCGCCCGGATCCAGGCGGAGTGGCAGCAGGAAATAACGATGCGCGACCGGCCGGCTGGCAAACGGCTGCTTGTCCCCCACGCGGTAGTGCTCGACCACGCGGCCGCCCTGGAGGATCCACGCCTCCACATGGTCGAGTACGGGATAGGCGATCTCCAGCAGGTCGTGATCCGGATTGCCGTTGCGGCGGCTCACGTCGAAGCGCAGCCACCAGGCGGCACTGTCAAAGCCCCGGCTCAGGGTGCCGTCCCGGTTGCGACGCCAGTCCGTCCCCGGCCGCGCCAGGACGTCCGCCAGGCCAAGGCTGCCGCCGGCATCCCGCAGGTAGTGCAGTTCGCTGCCGACCGGAACCGAGGTAGTCCCCGGACGCAGCTCGATAGCCCCCAGCGCCAGCCCCGAGGCCAGCACCAGCAACATGCCGATGATCCGCTTCCACCACGCCATCAATAGGGAGCCCTTCTGTCTGGGGACAGGGCGGGCACCCTCCCGGGCCCCCGCCCATCCAGGACGGTGTTGTCAGGCCGTGATAGTGGAAGTGGGGCGCGGGGGGAGCAAACGTCGACCGACCAAGCGCTTGTAGCAGGCGACGCGCTGGAGGCGTCCCCCCCCCGACGCGGGGGAGCGGTCGGGGCCGGGGCGATCAGCCCCGGCGGGCGTGCCGGATCCCGCGCTGGCGCAGGCGCCCGCCCCACAGCAGGAGCAAGGTTGCCAGCAGCGGGAGGCCGGCGGCGCCCCCTCCGGAACGCTTGTAGCTGTCCACCTGCTGCCAGCCGGCCTCGGCGGGGGCCTTGGCCGGGCCGCCGGTGCTGCCAGTGCTGCCAGTGCTGCCGGCGGGAGTACCGGCGCCGGCAGCCACGGCGCGGCCCTCTTCCAGCAGCTGGTTGACCGAAACCGCCTTGCTCATGTCAAAGCTGTCGAGCTGCGCGAGCTTCTTGCTGACATTGCGGCCAAGGTCGGTGACGGCCGCAATGAAGCCAACGAGGTTCTGCTCGCCGCCCTTGGCGCCTTCCGCCGATATCGGGGTCATCAGCGTTGAGCGCTCGTCAAAGCCGCTACTGCGGAAGATGATGGCGTTACTGGGAATATGGATGATCTTGGCGTCCACCGCCGTGGTCGTGGTGACCCTCACCGAGGGCACGATGAAGGCCGGTGCGATGGCGATGTTCATGAGCTGCGCGAAGCTGCCCTGGACGTGGCGGCGGTCCTGGCGATGGGTCAGCAGGATGAGCACATCGGCGCCATACAGGTTGCGCAGCGTCTCCAGCGTGACCTTGTCGCGAATGTCATCGGGGCTGATGATGGAGACGCCATTGATGTACTTGTCGTTCTTCAGCAGTTCCTTCTTCAGCTCCTCGGAGGCGCGGCGCAGCGTCGTGTCGGCCAGCTCGGAAGAGCCCCGCGCGGGCACCATCAGCACCGCCACCGTGGTCGGGAACACCAGCGGCTTCTTGTCGGTCACCACCAGCGAATCCTTCACCGGCTCGAGGATGGTTTCCAGTCGCACCGAGCCGGAGTGGCGCGGGTGTATGCTGCCGCAAGCGGCCAGGCTGATGACCGTGAGCGCGGCCACGAGGAACTTGAAGGACTGGACTTTCATACCGACTCCCTGGTCGTAAAAAGGGGGCGCTCGCGCGAGAACGAGCACCACTGCGCCATGTTTAGCGGCGACTGCATTTGAGTTCCATCTCGCGTCGCTTTGCCTGCAGGACATCGGCCTTGCGAAAGCGGTAGCCCGCCTCGAAGTCGTAGGCACGACGGGCATTCTCGCACTCGGCCGGGTCGACCTGGGAAAAGGCGACCGGCGTGTACGGGTTGCGGGACTCCTGCCCATACCGCGTGGACGGCCCCGAGCGCTCGGGATGCTTCTCGGCCCACTTGCGCAGGCCGTCGCTCTGCAACACGTTGGGCTTCAGGTGCTGCACTTGCACTGAGTACCCGGCGGGGCAAGGGGGATCGGACATCACGACGGCGCCGTCAGGCCCCACGCACTTCAATACAGACAGGCCAAAGGCTGTGCCGGGTGCCAGAAGGGCAGCCAGCAGGAGGGGCAGCAGACGGGTCATGGGCAGCATCCTGGCTTGACGACAGCCGCTGCCAGCCGGCAGCGGTTCACGGCGGCGAAGGATACCCTCCCCTGTAAGGCTGACAAGCCCCTGACAACGCGCTGCGCCACCGCCCGGCCCAGGCGGGAAGTCCCTTGCCGCCCCCGTCACCGCGCCGGCCGCGGCGCGGACCGGCGGCCAGCGGTCAGGTCCGGCCGCCCCCGTCTGTTGCAGGAGCCCTCAGGCGCCACGACATGTCGCCGCCAGCGAGATACCCTGCTCAGACGTCAATGGCGGTGGCAGAGCCCGCCTGCTTGCGCAGCTCGAACTTCTGGATCTTGCCGGTGGAGGTCTTGGGCAGCTCGCCAAAGACCACGGCGCGCGGCACCTTGAAGCCCGCCAGGTGAGCCTTGCAGTGGGCGACAATCTCGCCGGCGCTGACCGTCGCCCCCGCCTTGAGCTCGATGAAGGCGCAAGGCGTCTCGCCCCAGCGCGCGTCCGGCTTGGCGACCACGGCCGCGGCCAGCACCGCCGGATGCCGGTAGAGCACGTCCTCCACCTCGATGGAGGAGATGTTCTCGCCGCCGGAGATGATGACGTCCTTGGCGCGGTCCTTGATCTTCACATAGCCGTCGGCATGCAGCACGGCGAGGTCACCGGTGTGGAACCAGCCGCCGGCGAAGGCCTCGGCCGTGGCCTTGGGATTCTTGAGATAGCCCTTCATGGTGATGTTGCCGCGGAACATCACCTCGCCCATGGTCTCGCCGTCGGCCGGCACCGGCTGCAGGGTTTCCGGATTGATCACGGACAAGCCCCGTTGCAGGTGATACGACACGCCCTGGCGCGCATTGAGCTGGGCCTGGTCGCCGATGGGCAGGGCCTTCCACTCCTCATGCTTCTCGCAGACCGAGGCCGGACCGTAGACCTCGGTGAGGCCGTAGGTGTGGGTGATCTCGAAGCCGAGCGTGCCCATGCCCTCGATCATGGCGGCGGGCGGCGCCGCACCGGCGACCATGGCCTTCACGCCGGCCGGCAGGCCCGCCTTCATTTCCGCGGGCGCGTTGATCAGCGCGTTGTGCACGATGGGCGCGCCGCAGTAGTGGGTCACGCCGTGGTCGCGAATGGCGTCGAAGATCGCCTGGGGATCGACCTTGCGCAGGCAGACGTTGACCGCGGCGCGCGCCGCCAGCGTCCACGGGAAGCACCAGCCGTTGCAGTGGAACATGGGCAGCGTCCACAGGTAGACGCTGTGCTTGGGCATGTCCCATTCCAGGATGTTGGAGACCGCGTTCATGGCGGCGCCGCGATGGTGGTAGACCACGCCCTTGGGATTGCCGGTGGTGCCGGAGGTGTAGTTCAGGCTGATGGCGTCCCACTCGTCCGCCGGGTAGTGCCAGAGGTATTCGCTCCAGCCTTCCTGCAGGAAGTCCTCGTACTCGATGACGCCGATGCGCTCGCCGCCGCCTTGATAGACGGGATCATCGGCATCGATGACCAGCAGCGGGCGCTGGTGCTGGCGCAGGCCGATGGCGCGCTGCAGGGTCGCGCTGAACTCGCGGTCGACGATGACGGCCTTCGCCTCGCCGTGGTCGAGCTGGAAGGCGATGGCCTCGGCGTCCAGGCGGATGTTCAGCGCATTGAGCACGGCGCCCTGCATGGGAATGCCGAAGTGGGCTTCCACCATGGGCGGGGTATTGGGCAGCATGACGGCGACGGTGTCGCCCTTGCCGATGCCGCGGCGGGCAAGCGCGGACGCCAGCTGACGCGAACGGTCGTAAAGTTCCTTCCAGCTCCGGCGCAGTTCGCCATGGACCACGGCCAGCCGCCCGGGATAGACCGCCGCGGTGCGCTCGATGAAGGCAAGGGGCGAGAAGGCGACGAAATTGGCGTCGTTCCGGGGCATTTCCTGGTCGTAGATGCTGGTCATTGTGGTGGGTCTCCTGTGCAAAGCGCATTAGATACGCCTGCGCCCGTAATGACACAACCGCCCCCTGTTTCGACTTTGGTCTAAGTCCTGGGCCAAAGCGCTCAGACCTCCTCCATGCCCTTGCTCGCGGCATAGGCGGGAATCCATTCCTCCAGCAGCGCCAGGAAGGCCTGGGCGGCAAGGGACAGGCGCTTCTGGCGCAGGTGCACGAGCTGCCAGTCCGGGTGCAGGGAAAAGCCGGCCACCGGCAGGATGACCACGTCGTCCTCCTGGGCCGGGTCGCGGTGCAGGGTATGGCGGGAGTGGATGGACAGGCCCGCCCCCCCCGCCACCGCCTGCTTGATGGCCTCGTTGGAGCCCGGCTCCATGCACACGTTGAAGCGGGCGCCGCGGCGGCGCCAGGCCAGAAGTGCCCCCTCCCCGGCCCCTCCACCCCCTCCACTGCGGCGGTGACTGTGGCAGACTCTGCGCTCTTTAATCCCCGCCTCAAGGAAGAAGCCATGCCTGCCCACACCGTCCTCGTCACCGGCGCCTCCGGCTACATTGCCGGCTGGATCGTGAAGTACCTGCTGGAGGAAGGGCACACCGTGCACGCCACGGTGCGCGACCCGCAGCGCATTGCCAGTGTGGCGCACCTGCTGGATGCCGCCGAGACGGCGCCCGGCACGCTCAAGCTGTTCCGCGCCAACCTGCTCGAGCCCGGCAGTTTCGACGCCGCCATGAGCGGCTGCGACATCGTCATGCACACCGCCTCGCCTTTCGTGCTGGACGGCTTTACCGATGCCGAGGAAGCACTGGTGCGTCCGGCGGTGGAAGGCACGCGCAATGTGCTGGAAGCGGCGAAGCGCTGCGCCTCGGTGCGCCGCGTAGTGCTGACCAGCAGCGTGGCCGCCGTCTTCGGTGACAACGCCGACTTCACGGAAAGCGGCAAGCCCATGCTTACCGAAGAGGACTGGAACACCACCAGCAGCGTCGGGCACAACCCCTACCAGTATTCCAAGGTTGCCGCCGAACGCGAGGCCTGGACCATCGCCGGCACGCAGTCGCAGTGGGACCTGGTCACCATCAATCCGGCCATGGTCTATGGCCCCTCGCTGACCAAGGGCAGCCAGTCCGGCAGCATCGACACCCTGCTGCAGATGGGCGACGGCCGCCTGCGCACCGGCGTGCCCGACCTCGCCTACGGCGTCGTCGACGTGCGCGAGGTGGCGCGCGCCCACCTCCTGGCCGCCTTCACGCCGGAGGCGAAGGGGCGCTATATGCTGGTGGCGAAGGAGCTGACCATGCTCGGCATCGCCGGCCTGCTGCGCGCGAAGTGGGGCCGCGCCTATCCCTTCCCCGCGATGACGGTGCCCAAGCCCGTGGTCTGGCTGCTGGGCCCGCTGATGGGACCGGTGACGCGCGACTTCATCCGCCGCAACGTTGGCCATGCGCTGAAGTTCGACAATGGCCGTTCGCGCGCCCTGGGCGTGACCTACCGGCCGGTGGAAGAGACCTTCACGGAGCATTTCCAGCAGGTGATCGACGACGGCCTGCTGAAGCGCTGACGCGCCCCGAGCCTGCCGCCGGCGGGAGCGCCGCAGCCTCCCCGGGCGGTGGCCGTGCCGGGAAGCGCTGGCAGAAAGACCGGAAGGGCATCGCTTGATGCCCTTCCTGCTTTTGGCGCCGACCAGGCAGCGGCGCTTCTGGCGGCGGCCTGCGGCAGTGCTTCTGGAGACGGCCCGGCGGCAGCGGCTGTGAGCGGCGGTTTTGGCGCCGGTCCGGCAACGGCGGCCCGACGTTGGCTCAGGCCGGATCGTCGGCGGCGGGCACCTTGACCCGGAAGGCGCGCGGCGTCATCCCGGTCCAGCGCTTGAAGGCGTGGATGAACCCTGCCGCTTCCGAGTAACCAAGACGCTCCGCCACCGCCTCCACGGTCACGTGCGGCAGCGCCAGCAACTGCTCGGCGAAGGCGCGGCGCACCTCGTCGCACAGTGCAAAATAGCTGGTGCCCTCTTCCTGCAGGCGCCGGCGCAGGGTACGTACCGACAGGCAGAGCTCGGCGGCCATGGCTTCCATCTCCGGCGGCCGTCCGCCCAGCCGCGCCAGGCGGTCACAGACCCGGGCCGCCAGCCCCTGGCGGGCATTTCGCGCCTCCAGCAGGCGCCGGCACTGCTCCTCGGCCAGGTGCAGGGCCACGGCGCTGCCCGGCTGCACCGGCCGCTTCATCTCGGCGGCGTCCAGGCCGATCATGGTGCGCGCCGCGCCGAACACCGGCTCGACGCCGAACAGGCGCACATAAGTGTCGGCATCGACAGGAGCGGGGAAGCTGAGGTGCAGGTACTTGCCGATCTGGCGGTGGCCAAAGAGCATGCTGGCCTGGGTATGCAGCACCGTGACGGCGCGCTCCAGGGCAAAGCGGTGCAGGTCCGGCGGCACCCCGGCCTCATCCAGCACGATGCGGACCTCGCTGGCGTCCTCCTCCAGGCGAAAAGCGGTCAGTGCAAAGGTGAGGTCCATATAGCGCAGGGCGACCTCGAAGGCCTGGTACAGCGAGGCGCAACTGGCCACCGCAAAGCCGACTGAACCCAGCGCGGTGAAATGAAAGCGCTGCCCGACTTCCAGCCCGAGCCCGGAGACATCGCCCAACTGCCGCTGCAGGTTACGGATCAGGGTGAACTCCTGATCGATGGACACCATCATGGCCGGGTCCCCCAGATCGTCAGGGCGCAGCCCGGTACCGGCCAGGCAGTCGCGCAGGGTCATGCCCCGGTCCCGGCCGTAGGCGGCCATGACCTGGAGACTGCTGATGCTGCGCTGGTGGGCGGTCGTCCTCATGGCCTCCATTATCAATTTTTTGTCCGCCGCTTCCATACCACGCTTGTCCGGTCACGCCTAGGATGGTGCCATCAGTCGACAAACGCTCACCCGTCGACGGCAGCCCACCATACCCCCATCCATAAAAAGGGAAGGACGCTCTCATGAACTACCTCATCACTGGCGCGACCGGCTTCATTGGCAAGTTCCTGCTCGAGCGCCTGCTCGCGCGGCCCGACGCCGAGGTCTTTGCCCTGGTCCGCGAAGGCTCGCGCGACAAGTTCGAGGAGCTGAGCACACGCTATGGCGAGGCGGCCGCGCGCCTGCACATGATCCCGGGTGACATCACGCAGCCCGGCCTGATGACCCCCGCCGAGCGCGCGAAGATCGCCGGCAAGATCGACCATGTCTTCCACCTTGCCGCCGTCTACGACATGAACATGGACGATGCCGCCGCCGACCTGGTCAACAACGCCGGCACCCGCAACGTGGTGGAGTTCGCCAACAGCCTGGGCGGCAAGCCCACCCTGCACCACGTCTCCAGCGTCGCCGTGGCCGGCCCCGATTATGTCGGCACCTTCCGCGAGGACATGCTGGACGAAGGCCAGAACCTGGACCACCCCTACTACCGCAGCAAGTTCCAGTCGGAAAAGATCGTGCGCGAGGAAAGCCGCGTGCCCTTCCGCGTGTACCGCCCGGGCATCGTCGTCGGCCACTCCGAGACCGGCGAGATGGACAAGATCGATGGTCCCTACTACTTCTTCAAGACCATCCAGCGCATTGCCCAGGCCATGCCCAAGTGGCTGCCCATGGTCGGCCTCTCCGGCGGTCGCGTGCCGCTGGTGCCAGTGGACTATGTGGCCACCGCCATGGATGCCATCGCGCACAAGGACGGCGTCGACGGCAAGGCCTTCTTCCTGGTGCCGACCAACGCGCCCACGCTGGGGGAAGTGATGCAGATCCTGATGCATGCCGCCCACGGCCCCGAGGTGATGCGCCAGGTCGAGCTGCCGCTGACCCGCGGTCTGCTGCGCAGCGCGCGCCAGACGCTCAGCAAGATGTTGTCGCAGGACCTGCAGCGTTCCATCTCCCATGCCATCGGCATGCCGGTGTCGGCAATTGCCCAGGCCTTCAGCATGACGCTCTACGATGATCGCCAGGCACGCACCGCCCTGTTCGGCACCGGCATCCACTGCCCGGACTTCCGCGAGTATGCCGACAAGCTCTGGTACTACTGGGAAAACTACATGGACCCGGAGCCCGAAGTGCCGCAGCTGTGGCACCAGTCCCTGGCCGGCAAGATCGTGCTGGTCACCGGCGCCACCTCCGGCATCGGCTACCTGACCGCGCGCAAGGCCGCCGCCGCCGGCGCCCGTGTCATCCTGGTCTCGCGCACCCGTGAGAAGCTGGAAGAGACGCGTGACATCATCACCCGCGCCGGGGGCGAGGCTTATATCTACCCTTGCGACCTGAATGAGCTGGACGCCATCGATGCCATGGCCGACGCCGTGCTGCGCGACTTCGGCTACGTCGACATCCTGGTCAACAATGCCGGCCGCTCCATCCGCCGCGGCGTGATGGAAAGCCTGGACCGCTTCCATGACTTCGAGCGCACCATGCGCCTCAACTACTTCGGCTGCGTGCGCCTGATCAACAAGCTGCTGCCGGCGATGGTGGAGCGCAAGACCGGGCAGATCATCAACATCAGCTCGATCGGCGTGCTCACCAACATGCCGCGCTTCTCCGCCTACGTGGCCAGCAAGGCCGCCCTGGACGCCTTCAGCCGCTGTCTGGCGGCCGAGGTCAAGGCGCACAACATCGAGATCACCTCGATCTACATGCCGCTGGTGCGCACGCCCATGATCGCGCCCACCAAGCTGTACAACTACGTGCCGACCTGGAGTCCGGACCGCGCCGCCACCACGGTGGTGCGTGCCATGGTCGAGCAGCCGAAGAGCATCTCCACGCCCTTCGGCAAGGGCATGTCCATCACCTACGCGCTGTGGCCGCGCATGAACGACTGGGTGCTGTCCAAGGGCTACCAGCTCTTTCCCTCCAGCGCCGCCGCCAAGGGCGCGAAGGCGCCGGAGCAGCAGCGGCCGTCGATGGAAGGCGTGGTCTTCGCCAGCGTGTTCAAGGGTCACTGGTAAGGGCTGCCGACAAGCCGGCGTCCCGCCGCTGCCCTCCCGTTACGGGACGCCAGCGGCTTTTTTTTGCCTGGCGAGAGCTGCCCTCCAGAGGCCGGCTTCACCGCCTGACGCGTGAGATCCAGTCCGCCGGCCTTGCGCGGGACCATGTCGCGCAGGAGATCCCGGGCCGGGCGCGGGCCTGCCAGCCCGCGGCACCGCCTGGCGCCTCAGTACTGGGGATAGGCCGGTGCCGGCGCCGGTGTCGATGCCGGCGGCGCCGCAGGGGCCGGGGACGACGACGAGGGCAGCGGCTGCTGCCGTACCGCGCGCGCCTCGGACTCGGCGGCCCGCATCTCGTTGCGCCCTTCGCGGATCATGCGCTCGCCCTCCTCCGTATTCTTGCGCGCCTCCTCGACCAGGCGCGTGCCGCGTTGCACCTTGTCGTTGCCGCGCTGCCACTGCTGGCCGACCTCCTTGCTCATCTCGCCGCGCTGCTCCATCGACTCGCCGAAATTATCCGGGGTCTGCTGGCGCTGCGCGCAAGCGCTCGCCCCCAGCAGCAGGCATGCCACGATCGCGATCTTCACCTTCATGTCGTCCACCTCCATGTCACGCTGCGGTCACCGCCGGCACGCATTGCGCGCCAGCCGCCTGCGTCCAGTGTAGATGCTGCGCCTGCGCGACAACGGCTGCAGCATTGCGATCGCGATACCAGGCGCGCCTGCCGTGACAAAACTCCGCCTCAAGCACAGGCAAACTACTCAGCAAACGGGCCGTTTGCAGCGAAGAACTCCCTCAACTTCCGCAGTTCTTACAAAAAATCGCTTAGCTCATCCTGAATTCGGCTAAGGGGACGCGCAAGGTGGGTGCTGTCATCCCGTGGCCGCCTCGCCGGGCCACTACCGTCCAAACGGCAAAGGAGATTCTCGATGAGCAAGCAATGGAATGCAGGGGTTACGGCGCTCGCCCTGACCCTGACCACCCTCGCCGGCTGCAACGGCGGTTCTGGCGGTGGCTCGCCTGCCAGCGTGGCTGCCCCGACCAACTACACGGCAATTCCCCTTGTCACTAACCGGGATGACCTGGCGGCGCCGCGCCACGACACCAACCTGGTCAGCCCCTGGGCCCTGATCTTCGCCAACGGCTTCGCCTGGACCGCCAACTCCGGCAGCAACTCCGCCACGGTCTACGATGCGGGTGGCATCGCGCAGCCCACCATCGTGCGCATCCCCGGCAGCGCCGGCGAGGGCCCCACCGGCATCGTCTACAATCCGAACCCGACGGATTTCCGCGTGACATCACCCGGCGCCACCGGCAGCGCGCAGGTCATCTTCGCCACCCGCGGCGGCACCATCGCAGCCTGGTCGGGCAACAGCACCTTCGGCAGCACCGCACTTACCGTGTATGACGACGGCACCGGCAATGCGTCCTATTCCGGCCTCGCCCTGGTGGACGTGAACGGAAGCCGCTTCCTCTACGCCGCCGACTTCCGCAACGGCAAGATCGACACTTGGGATGCCAACTTCAACCGCGTGACCACCATCGGCGGCTTCCTCGACACCACTCTCCCGGCGGGCTACTCGCCCTACGGCATCCATACGGTCGGCAGCCACCTGCTGGTGACCTATGCCCGCCAGGCCGGCACCAACAGTGAAGACGAGCAGGCAGGCGAAGGCCTGGGCTATGTCAACGAGTTTGACGGAAGCGGCCGACTGGTGCGGCGCGTCGCCTCCGCGGGCGAGCTGAACGCGCCCTGGGGCGTGGCGGTTGCGCCGAACGGCTTCGGCAAGTACAGCAAGAGCCTGCTGATCGCCAATGCCGGGGACGGCCACATCAACGCCTATGACCCCGAGAGCGGCGCCCATCTGGGCACCCTCGAGAGCGCCGAGGGCGTGGACCTGGCCATCCCGGGCCTGCGCGCCATCGCTTTCCCCTACATCCCCGGGACCACGGGTGGCACCGGCACTGATGGCTCCGGCACCGGCGGTACCGGCACGGGAGGCACTGGCACCGGCGGGACTGGCACCGGCACCGGCACCGGTGGCACGGGCACCGGCGGGACTGGTACCGGCACCGGTGGCACGGGTACCGGGGGCACTGGCACCGGAGGTACCGGCGGGACGGGTACCGGTGGCACGGGCACTGGCGGCACGGGCACCGGCAACATGAACGGCTTCCAGCCCACCACCCTCTACTACACCTCTGGTGGCACCGACGAGCGCTCTGGCACCTTCGGCCGAATTGCCGTGTCGGCACGCGTTGATACCGGCACGGGCACTGGTGGCAACACCGGCGGCGATGGCACGGGCACGGATGGTACTGGCACTGGTGGTACTGGCACCGGTGGCACGGGCACTGGTGGTACTGGCACTGGTGGTACTGGCACCGGTGGTACTGGCACTGGTGGTACTGGCACGGGCGGTACTGGCACTGGCGGTACCGGCGGGACGGGTACTGGCGGCACGGGTACCGGTGGGACTGGCACCGGTGGCACCAACAATGTGCAAAACGGTGGCGGCACCAGCGGCGCCGGAGGCATCAACGGCGGCGCCGGTCGCCGGACTTCCGGCGCCAACACCGGCACGGGCGGCACCGCTGGCGGCACTCCCGGCACCATGAACGGCGGCAGTGGCGCCATGATTCCCGCCAGCACGCTCTGATTCCTGATTTTCCCCGGGCCTAGCCCAAGCCCCGGCCGCCCTGCGGCCGGGGCTTCTGTATTGTGCACACGGGGCGCCACGCCTGACTCGGCAAGACGCGTAGCACCGGCTTTGCCGGGGCGCCCTTGGCCGCTGCCGCCGCCCGGGGTAGGCTCAGACCATCGGCCCGGGCAAATCCCTGCCTGGCGCCGGACCAGCAGCTACCGGAGGGAAATAAGCATGGCCTTGATGCGCAAGCTCGTGACGACTGTCGGGCTGATGGCGGTTTTGCTGCTCGCCGGTCTTCTGGCCTATGTATTGCCCCGCCATCACGTGGTCTATATCGACGGCATCGAGGTCCGCCGCGACGACGGCACCCTGGTGACCAATCCCGGTGTTGCCCCCCAGTACGAGCCCGGCATCGACATGTATTACGTTTATGCCGTCACGCCCGATCGCAATGAGGTCCTGGTCTTCCGTAACGAGGATACCGGCTTCGGCTTCCCCTGGTACCTCAAGATGGATGCGGCCGAGGTACAAGGGCGGGCCCAGCTACTGACGCGCAAGGATGACCAGCTCGCCCTGGTCACCTACTACGGCTGGCGCATCCCGGTATTGAAGCTGTTCCCCAATGCTGTCGATGTCGAGGCCTGGGACCGCGCCGAGGAGCCCTGGCCGGTCTTCAACATCACCTTCCTCACCCTGCTCGCCATTGCCGTGGGGGGGCTGGCCTGGAAGCTGCGGCGCTGGCGGCGTGCCCGGGCCGCGCGCAAGCAACTGCAGGTTTGAGCGTCACCGGGCCTGTGGGCCATGGGACCAGCCCCATCGCTGCCCGTCATCCTGCCCCCCGAGAACCTGCCATGGCCCCGCCCCTGGCCCCCTGATAGTTATGCCTGTCGCCCTTCCCGACAGGGGACTCGACGCCGTGGATAAATCCGCCGACCGGCACTTTCCGGCGCGGGCAGGCTCCGTATGATTCAGCCCTCAGGAAGCCCCACCCTCAGGGAGAGACCCCCATGTCACGCTGGGGACAGCGACTGGCCGCCATCCTGGATTGGAGCGCCGTCGACAAAAGCCTTTTCGTGGTACTCGTACTGGCGCCCATCCTGGCAGGCTACCTGCTGGGCACCAACCTTATGCTGGCGCTGCCTGACCGCGAAAAGCTCGTCAACGTAGCGGCCATACTGCAAGTGCAGACCCTGCAGATCTGCCTGCTTGCCGGCATCTGCGCCATCGCGGCCCTCTGCCTGCTGATGCGGCGTTCACGCCCGAATGCGCTTTGGGTGCAGCATCTGGCCACCCAGTACTACACCCTCGCGCTGGTCGCCAGCAGCTACTACATCGGTACGCTGACTTTTGCCACGGGCGTGGTACTGCTGGGCGCACCGGTATTCGGCTTTATCCTGCTCAACCGTGTCGTGGTGTGGTGGGCGGCGGCCACCGGCTCGATTGCCCTGATCACCCTGACCTACGCCTCCACCTTCGGCTGGATTCCCTACGCGCCTTCCATGGTGCCGCCCGGGGACGCGGCCGCACGGCTGTGGTGGGTCCATACCATGTACCTGTTCAGTTTCCCGCATGCACTGGTCATCCTGCTGTTTGCCGACCAGACCGTCGGCTGGTGGCGCCAGCGCGAGGAAACCATACGCGAACTGGGCAGCACGGACATGCTGACCGGCCTGCACAACCGGCGCAGCATCATGAGCCTGCTGGAAAAGGAAGTGGCGCGCAGCCGCCGCGACGGGCAGCCCCTGTCGGTCGTGCTGCTCGACCTGGACCATTTCAAGCGCATCAATGACACCTGGGGCCATCCCACTGGCGACCGCGTCCTGCAGCGCTCGGCGCACGTACTGCGCGAGTCGCTGCGCCAGCACGATGCCGTCGGCCGCTATGGCGGCGAGGAATTCATGCTGCTACTGCCCGGGACCGCCCTGGACGGTGCCCGCATCCTGCTGGAACGCTGCCGCGAGCAGGTGGCCGACAGCATCGTCGACGCCGACACGGGCGAGGCCGTGCGCCTGAGCGCCAGCTTTGGCCTGGCCTGCAACGAGGGTCGTTCCGAGCTGGACGCCGAAGACCTGATCCGCCTTGCCGACGAGGCGCTCTACCGCGCCAAGGCGGGCGGCCGCAATCGCGTCGAGGCCATGCAGGCAGCCGTTGCCTGAGCCTATCGCCGGCCCTTGAGCGGGAGCTTGACCCTTGCTGCCACCGCCGGCGCCCCGCCTGGCGCTCCGGCCCCCCTGACCTATGCTGGTGGCTGACGGCGCCCCGCGGTGCTGCCAGCCTTGCGCCGCAGGCCTTGCGGCGAGCCCGCCGACGACGCCGGCACCTCCCCGGCAGGAGGCCAGCATGACCCGCAAACGCGACCCTCTCCCCCAGCATTCGCGCGACCAGTCCCGTGCGGACCGTGACACCCGCCAGACGCACGAAAACCGGCAGGACTTCAGCCGCCGCGAGGTCAAGCACGGCACTCAACGCAGCGAAACCCAGACCGAGGGCGGGCAGCGTCGCGACGACGCCGGCAACTACACGCCCGACCCCGGACGCCCCGAACTTGAGCAAGGCGACAACAAGCGCCCCTACAAGCGTGCCGGACATTGAGAGCGTCGGTAACACCCTAAGCGGCCCCTGCAATGCCGGTTCAGGTTCAGGTTCAGGTTCAGGTTCAGGTTCAGGTTCAGGTTCAGGTTCAGGTTCAG
>JAZKHS010000079.1:0-14007 GCA_040385265.1 Pseudomonadota bacterium
CGCCAACGCCAACGCCAACGCCAACGCCAACGCCAACGCCAACGCCAACGCCAAAGCCAACGCCAACGCCAAAGCCAAAGCCAAAGCCAAAGCCAAAGCCAAAGCCAAAGCCAGATTCGGCAGGGCCTTGCCCTCTGCGGCAGGATTCATTTCAGGGCGGCGGCTGCTCCATTTTTTGGCGCGGACAGGGCGCTCGCGAAAAAAACCGGTGGCGCCGGCCGTTCTGCCACGACCGGACCGGGGCGCGAACCCTTTATCCAGCGTGATCCTGATGCAGGTGTGCTGCTTTCGGGGTTCTGGCATGGCTTCTGCAAAAAGACGGTGAGGGGCGGGAGGCCCCGTCGGCGTCACGGCCGCGCAAGCGCTCGCGACGCCCCGGTTACAGGAGTTCACCGCGTTGCACTGCCGGGCAGTACAGGGGTCGCCATGAAACTCGTCACCGCCATCGTTCGTCCCTTCCAGGTCGAGGACATCCGCGATGTCCTCGCCGCCAACGGCATCTCCGGGCTCACCGCCACCGAGGTGCGGGGCTTCGGTCGACAGAAGGGCCATACCGAAACGTACCGGGGCGCGGAGTACGCCATCGACTTCCTGCCCAAGGTGCGCATCGAGGTCGCCTGCCGCGACGACAAGGTCGATGAGGTCGTGGCCGCCATTGCCGCCGGTGCCCGCACCGGCAAGGTCGGCGACGGCAAGATCTTCGTCACCCACCTCGTCGCCATCGTGCGCGTCCGCACCGGCGAGACCGGTGACGCCGCCGTCTGACCCTTTCCTCCTGTTCCCTTGTTTGCGGAGAGTCCCGTGAGAAGCCTTCCTGCTGCCATTGTCGCCGCTCTGCTGCTGCTTGCTGTTCCCGTTCCCGTCGTGGCCGAGCTTGCCACCGAGGCCGCCGCTCCCGCGGCGCTGGCGCCCGCCGCCGCCGCCGCTGACGGCGCTGCCCTGGCCGACGCGGCCGCCCTCGAGGCGCCGGGCCTCGTCGCCACCGCCCCCGGCGAAGCCCGGGTCGTGACCACTACCACCACGACCACGACCGTCGTCACCACCTCGGCGCCGGCGCCGGCGGTGCCGGAAAAGCCTGCGCTGGATTCCGGCAACACCGCCTGGATACTCGCCGCCACCGCGCTGGTGCTGCTCATGACCATTCCCGGCATCGCGCTCTTCTACGGCGGCATGGTGCGCAAGAAGAACGTGCTCGCCACCATGATGCAGTCCTTCGCCATTGCCGCGCTGGTGACCGTGCTGTGGATGGTGGCCGGCTACTCGCTGGCCTTTGCCGAGGGCACGCCCTGGCTGGGCGGCACTGGCAAGTTCTTCCTGGAGGGCATTGGCGTGGCGTCGATGACCGGCTCCATTCCCGAGTCGGTGTTCGTGATGTTCCAGCTCACTTTCGCCATCATCACCCCCGCGCTCATCGCCGGCGCCTTTGCCGAGCGCATGAAGTTCTCGGCGATGCTGGTGTTCATGGCGGCCTGGAGCCTGCTGGTCTATGCCCCCGTCACGCACTGGGTGTGGGCCGCGGACGGCTGGCTGTTCAACTACAAGCCCGCCATCCTCGACTACGCCGGCGGCACCGTGGTGCACGTCAATGCCGGCATTGCCGGCCTGGTCTGCGCCTTCTTGCTGGGCAAGCGCACCGGCTTCGGCCAGGAAGCGATGCCGCCGCATAACCTGACGCTGACGCTGATCGGCGCCTCGCTGCTGTGGGTGGGCTGGTTCGGCTTCAATGCCGGCTCCGCGCTGGCCGCCGACGGCCGTGCCGGCATGGCCATGGCTGCCACCCAGATCGCCACCGGCGCCGCCGCGCTGTCCTGGATGCTGGCGGAGTGGATACGCAAGGGTTCGCCCTCGGTGCTCGGCCTCACCACCGGCGCCATCTCCGGCCTGGTCGCGGTGACGCCGGCCGCGGGCTTCGTCGACCCCAAGGGCGCGCTCATCATCGGCCTGCTGGCCGGCGTGATCTGCTACTGGGGCGCCACCGGCCTCAAGCGCCTGCTGGGCGCGGACGACTCCCTGGACGCCTTCGGCGTGCACGGCGTCGGCGGCATCCTCGGCGCCATCCTCACCGGCCTGTTCGTCAGCAAGGACATTGCCGGCGTCGAGCCGGGCCTGGCCCAGGTCATGACCCAGCTCACCGGCGTCGGCGCCACCTTGCTCTTCAGCGGCGTGATGACCTTCGTCATCCTGATCGCCATCGACCTCACCCTGGGCCTGCGCGTCAAGGAAGAGGAGGAGCGCCTGGGCCTCGACCTCAGCTTGCATCGCGAGCGCGTGGAGTAGGCCCCGGCATGCCCCCGGCGCGTGCCGGGTCGTCGTCGGCGCCGGCAATGCCCTTCCGGCGGCCGGCGGCCCGTCCCGGAAGGCCGCCTGGCACGGTCGACGCGCAGGCCGCGGCCGGGTGGCCCCGGGGTGGCGGGCGGGCCGAGGGATCGCCGGGCAATCCACCGGCGTCGCAGAAAAGCGACCATTACCTGTGCTGGCCGGTTGGACATCCCCCGGGGCGCCGGTATCATCGCCGCTCATGAAGACACCGCAGATGCTGCTTCGGCAGATCCTTAAACAGGGACGTGACCTGCTGCCCGAGGGCCTTACCGGCTCGTCGGCCGGCGAGGGCGAACAGGAATATTCCATCGACGAGCTCGCGCGAGTCGCCGGCACCACCGTGCGCAACGTGCGCGCCTACCAGGACCGCGGGCTGCTGCCGCCGCCCGAGCGCCGCGGCCGCGCCGGCATCTACCGCCAGGGCCACCTGTCGCGGCTCAACGTCATCCACCAGCTCCTCGAGCGCGGCTTCACCATCGCCAACATCAAGGAACTGCTGGAGGCCTGGGAGTCGGGCCAGGACCTGGACCATGTGCTGGGCCTGGACTCGGTGCTGGCCGGCACCTGGACCGAGGAAATCCCGGTCTACATGGACCCGGACGAGCTCGCCGAGCTGTTCAGCACGGGTGACATCGACGAGGACGTGCTGCGCAAGGCCATGGAAGTCGGCCTGTTCGAGGTCGACGGTGACCGCATCAAGGTGCCGAGCCCGCGCCTGCTCAATGCCGGCCTCGAGCTCTACAATGCCGGCATCCCCCTGGGCGCGCTCATGCGCGAGATGGAAGTGGTGCGCGCCGACGTCGATCGCCTGACGCGCAGCTTCGTCCAGCTCGTGGTCAGCCACCTGGTCGAGCCCATCACCACCGAACACCTGCCGCGCCCGGAAGAAATCGCCCGCCTGGCCGAGATCATCCAGCGCCTGCGGCCGCTCGCCGAGAGCGTGACCAATGCCGAGATGGCCAAGGGCATCCGCAAGCATGCCAATGCCTTCCTCGGTGCCAAGTTCCGCGAGATCCTCAAGCGCTACGATGCCGATGCCCTGCGCAAGGCCGCCGACAGCGCCGCCGCCTTCCCGCGCACGCCGGCCGGCAAACCCGGCGCCTGATCCTTCCGCCAGGTCGGGCTGTCGACCGAGGCGGCGGACCGACGCCCGGGCCCGGCATTGCGGGACCCTGCTGCAGCGGGCCACCAGCGCGGGCCGCTGCCGCCGTGGCCCCGTCGGGCCCGGCGCCTCCCGCTGCAGCCCCATCGGCATCGGACGAGGGGGCGCCGTCCCTGTCCGGCGCCGCCCGGGCACTACCCCGGTTGCCGCGGGAGTTCGCGCCGCCTAGTCAAGGGCTTCTGTCTGCCGGTAACAATGTTTCAGTCTCGTTACAGATTGTTTGCAGTGCTATCCTTCGCGCCTACCGGAAACTCCTAAAGGAAGACCACCATGCTTGGCCGTTTCATGCCCAAAGAGGGCAAGTTCTTTGACCTCTTCAACGCGCATGCCAAGGAAATCGTCCGTGGCGCCGATGCCCTCGTCGCGCTGATGGCCGCCCTCAATCGCAAGCAGGAAGAGGCGGTCGCCATCGCCGAGACCATCGACGCCATCGAGTCCCGTGCCGACAAGATCACGCACGAGACCATTTCGCTGCTGCACTCGACCTTCATCACTCCGCTCGACCGCGACGAGATCCACCAGCTGATCACGACCATGGACAGCGTGCTGGACACCATCCAGGACGCCGCCCAGTGCGTGGCCATGTACGACCTGCGCCGCGCCACCCCGGAGGCGATCCGCCTGGCCGAGGTCATCCGTGCCTGCGCCGACAAGGTCGCCAGCTCGGTGGGCATGCTCTCCGACATGGACAACGGCCCCGCCATCATGTCCGCCGTGCGCGACCTCGATCGGCTGGAGGACGAGGCTGACCAGGTCCTGCGCGAAGCCATGTCCCGCCTTTTCCGCGAGGAAAGCGACGTGCGCGAGCTGATCAAGATGAAGAATATCTACGAGCTGCTGGAAACTGTCACCGACCACGCGGAAGACGTCGGCAACCTGCTCGAGGCTATTGTCCTCGAGAACTCCTGATCCGGGGGACTGACGCATGGATTCGGTTTCCATGACCCTCGGGGTCGTGCTGTTCCTGGTGTTCCTGGCCCTGGCCTTCGACTTCATGAACGGCTTCCACGACGCCGCCAACTCCATTGCCACCGTGGTGTCCACGGGGGTGCTGAAACCGCATCACGCGGTGGCCTTCGCGGCGTTCTTCAATTTCGTGGCCTTCTTCGTGTTCCCGCTGAAGGTCGCGGCCATGGTCGGCAAGGGCACCATCGACCCGTCCATCATCGACCATTACGTGATCTTCGGGGCGCTCTGCGGCGCCATCAGCTGGAATTTCATCACCTGGTACTTCGGCATCCCCTCCAGTTCCTCGCACGCCCTCATCGGCGGCCTGGTCGGCGCCGCCCTGATCAAGGCCGGCTCCGGCTCGCTGATGTGGTCCGGCCTCGGCAAGACCATCGCCTTCATCCTGATCTCGCCGATGCTGGGCTTCCTGTTCGGCTCGCTACTCATGCTGATAGTGGGGTGGATATTCTTCCGCTTCTCGCAGCGGCGGGTGGACAAGTACTTCCGCAAGGCGCAGTTGGTGTCGGCGGCGCTGTACAGCCTGGGTCATGGCGGCAATGACGCGCAGAAGACGGCGGGCATCATCTGGATGCTGCTGATGGCGGCCACGCTGTCCAATCCCGAAGGCATTCCCAAGTGGATGCAGGCCCATCCCGACCATCTGCCGAGCTGGATCGTGATCAGCTGCTATGTGGTCATTGCTTTCGGCACCATGTTCGGCGGCTGGCGCATCGTGAAGACCATGGGCCAGAAGATCACCAAGCTGAAGCCGGTGGGTGGTTTCTGCGCGGAGACCGGCGGCGCCATGACGCTGTTCCTGGCGACCGCCATGGGCGTGCCGGTCTCGACCACGCACACCATCACCGGCGCCATCGTCGGGGTCGGCGCCACCCGCCGCGTCTCCGCCGTGCGCTGGGGCGTGGCCGGCGGCATCGTCTGGGCCTGGATCCTGACCATCCCCGCCAGTGCCGGCATCGCCGCCGTGGCCTGGATGATCGGTACCCGCATCCTGTAAGCACGGTCGGCACGGCACGGTACCGCAGCACAGCCACACCGCAGCGAACCGCACGCGTCCGCTCAGAAGGCCACCTCCGGGTGGCCTTCTGCGTTTGGCGCGGGCGCTGAGGCCGGTGGCAGCCGGCGGTCGCGCTTGCCCGGCGCCGTCGGGTGTCTTCATTTTGCAACGCGGCGCCATGGCTGCGGCCCGGATAGCGTACTCTCGCCCCATGCTGAAGTTCCTGCCGCTGCCCGCCGTCATCGTCGACCTGGAAACCACCGGGGTGCGTGCCGACCATGACCGCATTACCGAGGTCGGCCTGGTCCTGCTCGAGGCCGACGGCTCGGTGCAGCAGTGGTCGACGCTGGTCAATCCCGGCGTCGCCATTCCCCCGACCATCCAGGCGCTGACCGGCATCAACGATGAGATGGTGGCGGCCGCGCCAGGCTTCGAGGCCATCGCCGAGGCCCTGTTCCGCCGCCTCGAGGGCCGCCTGCTCATCGCCCACAACGCCCGCTTCGACCATGCCTTCCTGCGCAACGCATTCGCCCGCGCCGGGCGCCGCTTCCAGGCGCGCACCCTCGATACCGTGCGCCTGTCGCGCCTGCTGTATCCGGACGCGCCGCGGCATGGCCTGGAGGCGGTGATGGCGCGCCATGGCCTCGCGGTCACGGCGCGCCATCGCGCCCTGGGCGATGCCCTCGCGGTACTGGAGTTCCTGCGCGCGGCGCAGGCGGAGCTGGGTGAGGAACGGCTGGCGGCGGCGGTGGCCGAGATGCGCCGGCGGCCGTCACTGCCGCCCCGCCTGGTCGACAACCTGGACGAGATTCCGGAGACGCCGGGCGTGTATTTTTTCTATGGCGAGGCGGATGCCCTGCTCTACGTCGGCAAGAGCAAGAACCTGGCGGCACGGGTGCCGGCGCATTTTGCCGGCAGCGACACCTCCTCCCGCGCGCTGCGCCTGGCGCAGCAACTGCGGCGCATCGACTGGGAAGAGAGCGCGGGCGAGCTGTCCGCGCTGCTGCGCGAGGCGCGCCTGGTCAAGGAGCGCCAGCCCCTGTTCAATCGCCGCCTGCGCCGCGAGGGCCGCCTGTGCACCTTGCGCCTGGTGGAGGACGGCGCCGGCCTGCTGCGCCCCGAGGTGTGCTTTGCCGCGGACATGACCGCGGTGCTGCCGCGCATGTACGGCCTGTTTGCCGGCCCCTCGGCGGCGCGCGATGCCTTGCGCGAGCTGGCGTCGGCGCAGGGCCTGTGCCTGTACGCCACCGGCCTCGAGAAAGCGGGCACGCGGCCCTGCTCGGCGCGCCAGCTCAAGCGCTGCCGCGGACATTGCGAGGGGATGGAGTCGACGCCTGAGCACAACCGGCGCTTCAGCGATGCCCTGGCGGCGCTGGCGCTGCAGGTGTGGCCCTACCCGGGGCCGGTGGGGCTGGTGGAGGAGTGCGTGGAGAACGGCCGCCGCGAGATCCACGTGGTGGACAACTGGTGCTGGCTGGGGACGGTGCGCGAGGAAGCGGAGCTGGCGGCGGTGCTGGCGGCGCCGCAGCGTGCGGTCTTTGACCGCGATACCTATCGCCTGCTGCTGGCGGCGCTGTCCGGCAAGCATCCGCCACGATTGCTACCGCTGGCGTCGCCGCCTTGAGAGGCGGCCTCTCCCGGCCCGCCCGGATTCCGCCGCGGCGATAACGTTTTGCTTACCGGCGGTGTACAGGGCCGGGCCCCCGCTCCAGTCGCGGACGGCTAGGGTTGCAGGACAGACCCTGCTTGCGAGGCCCTGATGCCCAGCCGCTACGCCGCCCGCCCCCCCAGCCTGCGCAGCCGCATGCTCGAGTTCTGGCTGCGCGCCAGCGGCCGCAAGCAGCGCGACCACCGCCTGCGCCAGCGCATCGCGCGGGGCTGGCAGCCGGCCCATGCGCGGCCGCCGCTGCAGCTCTACCTGCGCCACCGCATCGAGCGCCGCGAGGTCATGGGCAGCACGGTATGGACGCTGGCGCCGGCAGGCGCGACGGGACCGCTGCACATTCTCTTCCTGCATGGCGGCGCCTATGTGAACGGCCTGATCGGCAAGTACTGGCGCTTCCTGGCGCAGCTGGTGGATGCCCTGGACTGCACCGTGGTCGTGCCGGAATACCCGCTGGCCCCGGCCCACCACGCCCCCGAGCTGCACGAGCTGGTGCTGACGCTGTACCGCGAGATGGGCGCCGCCACCGGCGGCCGCGGCCTGGTGGTGATGGGGGCGTCGTCCGGGGCCGGCATTGCCCTGGCACTGGCGCAGCGCCTGCGCGCGCTGGGTATTCCCGAGCCGGCGCACCTGGTTCTCATCTCGCCCTGGCTCGATGCCACCCTGCGCCATCCAGAGGTGGTGGCGGCCAATCGCCTGGATCCCCTGCTCGACCTCCAGGGGCTGCGCGACGCCGGCCGGCTCTATGCCGGCGACCGCTCCCCGGAAGATCCCCTGGTCAGCCCCTTGTTCGGCTCCCTGCAGGGCCTGCCGCCGGTGACCGTGCTGACCGGCACCCACGACCTGCTGCTGGCGGATGCGCGCCGCTTCCGTGACCTGGCGCGGGATGCCGGCCTCAACGTGGACTACCACGAGTTTCCGGGCATGGTGCATGAATGGACCTTGCTGCGGCTGCCTGAAGCGCGCACGGCGCGCGCACTGCTGGTGCAGGCCCTGGCCCGGGTCAGCCGGCGCGCCGGCGACGCCGGGAGTGGCGCGACCGACTCCCTCTGATCCGAGGGGGCGACCGCCGGGTCGCCCGGATTGGACGCCCTCCCCGGAAAGTGCTCTCATCCGTGCAAACCGCAATTCTGCGCCGCCGCTGGCTGCCTCATGACGTCATGCCCAAGGGCCGAGCCCGCTCCATGTTGACCCCCGTGGCCCCCGCGTCGCGCGCCGCCGCGCTGCCCTTGCCGGCCGCCGAGGAGCGCCGCCGCTTCATCTATTTCCTGCGCAGCGTCGTGCTGTCCGTGCTGGCGCTGGGCGTCGGCTTCCTCTGGGCCGGCTTTGTGGCGCCCGGCATCGCCAATATCGTCCTCGGCGCCGGCTTTGCCGCCATCCTGGCCTGGGGCCTGTCCGGGCGCGGCCGCCAGCTGCCGGGCACTCACCTCACCCTGGTGTGGGGGCTGCTGGCCATGCTGGTCAACGCCGCCCTGACCGGGGGGCAGGCCTCCTACGCCCTGTGGTTCCTGGCCCTGCTGCCCCTGCTCAGCGCCTTTATCGGCGGCCGCGCCGTGGCCTGGGGCTGGGCCGCCATTGCCATGGCAGCGGCCGCCCTGGTGTGGGCGCTGCAGCAGTCGGGCCGGCTCCCGGTCTCCGGCGACGCCACCCTGCCGGCGTCCATGCTCCTGCTTGCCCACCTGGTCCTTATTTTCATGGCGGCGACCTTTGCCGGCGCCGCGCGCCATGCCAGCGAGCGCCACATCCAGTTGCTCGGCGAGAAGCTGGCAGCGGAGCGCGCCGCGCATGACCATGCCGAGACCGCCCGCCAGATGGAAGAGCAGGCGCGCCACTCGGCCGAGGCCGCCAGCCACAGCAAGTCGCGCTTCCTCGCGACCATGAGCCACGAGATGCGCACGCCGCTCAACGCGGTGATCGGCTTCAACAACCTGCTGCTGGACCTGGACCTGAGCCCGCGCGAGCGCCAGCTGGCCGAACTGGCGCAGCAATCGGGCGAGAGCCTGCTCCAGCTCATCAATGACATTCTCGACCTGTCCAAGATCGAGGCCGGCCATCTCGAGCTCGAGCCCCTGGTGTTCGACCCCAGGGTGGTGGTGAGGGAGGCGCTGGCGATGGTCGAGCGCCAGGCCGCGGCCAAGGGCCTGACCCTGGAGTGCGAGGTGACGGCGCCCGGCGGCTTGCGCGGCGACCCGTCGCGCCTGCGCCAGATCCTGGTCAACCTGCTCGGCAATGCGGTGAAGTTCACGGACGCGGGTCGGGTGGTGCTGCGCTGCTGGCCGGTCACCGGGGAGGGCGGCGCCGAGTGGCTGCGCTTCGAGGTGACCGATACCGGCATCGGCATTGACGAGGCCTCGCAGGCGCACCTGTTCCAGCCCTTTACGCAGGCCGACGCCAGCACCACGCGGCGCTTTGGTGGCACCGGCCTCGGCCTGGCCATCTGTCGCGAGCTGGCGTCCCTCATGGGCGGCAGCATCAGCCTGGCGAGCGCCCCCGGCGCCGGCGCCACCTTCCGCGTTGAACTGCCGTTTGCGCCGGTGCCGGAAGCGGCCTGGCCGTCGCCGTCTGCCGCCACCGCCGCCCTGCCGGCGGCAACGGCGCGGCGCTGCCGCGTGCTGCTGGCGGAAGACAATGCGGTGAACCAGATCATGGCACGCGAGATGCTGAAGCGGCTGGGCTGCCAGGTGGACGTGGTGGGCAACGGTCGCGAGGCCATCGAGGCCTGGCAGCGGCTGCCCTATGACCTGGTCTTCATGGACTGCGACATGCCAGAGATGGATGGCTTTGCCGCCTGCCGCGAGATCCGTCGCCAGGAAGGCGGGCAGCAGCATGTGCCGGTGATCGCGATTACCGCCGCCGCCATTGCCGGCGACCGCGACAAATGCCTGGCGGCGGGCATGGACGACTACCTGGCGAAGCCGGTGCGCCTGCACGAGATGCAGGCCGTGCTGGAACGGAACCTGTCGCGCCTGCGCGATCCGGTCGCCTGAGCCTGGCCGTCCCGCGTCAGCCCCCTTTCCCCGGCGGAAACCATCGCTCCAGCGCCAACTCATGGTAGCGCTGCCGCTGCTCGCCTTCGGGCAACCACGCCTGCCAGCTGGCCGTCGCCTGCAGCAGGAAATCAAACAGGATCAGATGCCGGCGCAGCACGCGCTCCAGCCGATGCGGCAGGATGGGATTGAAATGCCCGAACCAGGAAAAGAACTGGCGCGGGTTTTTCTTCACCCACAGCCAGGATCCCATCTCCAGCGTGAAGGGCAGGAACAGCCCGGGGTATTTCGCGCGATGCTCGTCATAGAGAAAGTCCCAGAGGTCGCCGTGCGTGGTGTAGCTCAGGGACTGGGGCTCCATCAGGTAGTAGCTGTGGTTGGGCCAGGTCTGGTTGAACAGCGCGCGCAGCGCAAAGGCCTCCGGCAGGTGCGGCGCCGGCTCCCGCGAGCGGGCGTAGGGAAACCAGATGCGGTCGCGCAAGCCGAAGCCGGAATGGCAGTCCATGGCCAGCGCGAAAGGGTGCGGGTGCAGGCGGGCGCGCACCACCTCGAACAATGCCGCGGCCTCCGGCGGCAGCGGATCCGCGGCCTGGCCGCGATACCAGGGCAGCCAGGGGCCGAGGCGGTGGCCGCCGACCAGGAAGGGCACGCGGCCGGAAGCCTCCACGGGCGCGGCGCGCATGAGGTCGATGCCGCCGGGATTGGCGCGGGTGCCCAGCGCCAGGCCGCCGGGATTCACGATCGGCATGAACACCAGCCGCACCTTCTGCAGCAGCTCGCCGAAATGGCTGTCCCACTGCCGCCGCGCCAGCACCGTCTCCAGCCAGGCGATCAGGACCTGGGTGCCAATGCGTTCCATGCCGTGCACGCCGGCAAAGAAGCCGATGGCGGGCGCGCGCAAGTCGGTGCTGCCGACCTCCAGGCACCACACCGGCCAGCGTCGGCCGCCGGCCTCGACGTCCAGCACGATGTCGGCGCGCACGCCACGGCCATGCTGCACGATCAGTTGCTGCAAGCGCACCAGTTCCGGGAAATCGGGAGATGCCATCACCAGCCTCCGTCCGCCAAAAGCCGATTGCACTGCAAGCAGATGACAGCGGCGTGACAGTCCGCGCCGCCGCGCCACTGGCAACACGCGCGCCGCCGCTGTGCCGCAAAGGAATGTGCGCTGCAGTGGGCAGGCGGCGGGTAGCGGCGGCGCGTCATATTGCTTAAACGCCGCTGTCACGAACGGTGCCGAGAATCGGCGGCACCTGAAGCTGCGCCATGAGGCCATTCCCGATGAGCAAGCACGATCACGACCACCTTCCCACCAATCTTCCCGCCAATGACCACTTCCAGAGTGTGGTGGACAGCATCGTGCTGTCGCGTCGCAAGTTGCTGAAGACCGGGCTCGGCTTTGGCGCTGCCATGTTCCTCGGCGGCTCGCTCGCCGGCTGCAGCGACGACAGCAGCGCGGCCCCTGCCGCCCCTGCCGCCCCGGCCAGCACCGCCACGCTCGGCTTTACTCCCATTGCCGCCAACAGCGGCGACAGCATCGTGGTGCCGGCCGGCTACCAGGCGCAGGTGCTGGCGCCCTGGGGCTCGCCCCTGTTCAGCGACAGCCCGGCCTGGCGCGGCGATGCCAGCGAGGGCGGCGACGAACAGGCGCGCCAGGTGGGCGACAACCATGACGGCATGCATTTCTTCGCGATTGTCGGCACCGACAGCAGCAGCGAAGGCCTGCTGGTGATGAACCACGAGTACTGCAACTACGAATACCTGTTCGCGCCCTTTGATCCCGCCACCGACTGGACCCTGGACAAGGTGCGCAAGGCCCAGCATGCGCACGGCATCTCGGTCCTGCATATCCGCCGCAACAGCACCGGCAAATGGGATGTGGTGGTCGACTCCTACTACAACCGCCGCCTCACCGGCCGCAGCCCCATGGAGCTGACCGGTCCCGCCGCCGGCCACGCCCTGCTGAGGACCTCCGCCGACGCCTCCGGCAGCCGCGTGCTGGGTACGCTCAACAACTGTGGCGCCGGCCGCACGCCCTGGGGCACCTACCTCACCTGCGAAGAAAACTTCAACGGCTACTTCGGCATCAACGACGACGCCACCGGCGACCGCCGTGACGCCGTGCAGAAGCGCTATGGCCTCAGCTACAGCAGCGCCAGCGGCAGCTCCCGCTCCGGCTACCGCTGGGAAGAGCACGACAGCCGCTTCGACTACCTGGCCGAGCCGAACGAATCCAACCGTTTCGGCTGGATCGTCGAGATCGATCCCCACGATCCGGTGTCCATCCCGAAGAAGCGCACGGCGCTCGGTCGTTTCAAGCACGAGAACGCCGCGCTGACGATCTCGACGGCCGGCCATGCCGTGGTCTACCTGGGCGACGACCAGGCCAACGAGTTCATCTACAAGTTCGTGTCGACAGGCAAGTACGACGCCGCCAACCTCGCCGCCAACCGCAACCTGCTGGACAGCGGCAAGCTGTATGTCGCGAAGTTCAGCAATGGCGCCACCAGCGGCGATGCCATGGGCGTGGGCGAATGGATCCTGCTCGACAAGACCGCCAATGCGACGCTGGCCGCCGACGCCACCTTCGCCGACCAGGCCGAGGTGCTGATCAAGGCGCGCCTGGCCGCCAGCGCCGTCGGCGCGACCCCGATGGACCGCCCGGAGTGGGTGGCCGTGCATCCGGCCACGCGCGAGGTGTATTGCACGCTCACCAACAACTCCGGTCGCAGCGTCACCGACGATGCCAACCCGCGTGCCGCCAACCGCTTTGGCCAGATCATCCGCTGGAGCGAAGCCGGCAACGACCCGGGCTCGGTGGCGGCGTTCGAGTGGGACCTGTTCGTGATCGCCGGCAACCCCAATGCCTTCAGCGACGCCCGCGCCGGCTCCGCCAACATCACCGTCGACAATACCTTCAACAGCCCCGATGGCCTCGCCTTCGACAAGGACGGCCGCCTCTGGATCCAGACTGACGGCAACTACTCCAATACCGGCAACTACCTGGGCCAGGGCAACAACCAGATGCTGGTGGCCGACGTCACCAGCGGCCGGATCGAGCGCTTCCTGGTCGGTCCGGCCGGTTGCGAGATCACCGGCATCGACTGGACGCCGGATGGCAAGACCCTGTTCATCAACGTGCAGCATCCGGGCGAAGCCAGCGGCCATCCGAATGCACCGGTGCCGCCGATGGGCGTGTCGCTGGACGAGTACCTGAGCGCGAATCCGGCGTCGTTCAGTACCTGGCCGGACCGCAACCCGGACAGCCGTCCGCGCTCGGCGACCGTGGTGATCACGCGCACCGACGGCAAGGCCATCGGCCTCTAAGGCGACTGCCGCGATAAAAAAGGGCCGCTTGTGCGGCCCTTTTTTATTCGGCCTTTCCGCAACTATCCGGCATTCCCGCGATAGCGGAACTCTCCGGGGACCCCCGCATACGCGCGGTGACGGATGGCGCCGGAGGGCGCCGTCGCGGCGGAGGCGAACTGAGCGGCGGGGAAAACCGGTTGCGCAGGGCGGCGCGTGGGAGCGAGGCTTCAGGCCGTGGTGCGGGGACGCGCGCGCAGCCAGCTCAGGTATTGCGCGACCTTGGCGACTTTTTCCTGCTGCTCGGGCAGCGCCGGCTTTTCCACCGCCTGGGTCAGCACCTGCGCCGGCTGCGCGCGCAGGCTGCGGTAGCGCGCCAGGGTGGATTCGATGTTGCGCCCGAGGATGCCCTTGCGCAGCGGCTTGGGCAGGTAGCGGTAGATCTGTGCCTGGTTGATCAGCTCCACCAGGCGGCTGGTGTCCTTGAAGCAGGTCAGGATGATGGTGAGCAATTCCGGATGTTCCTGCTTCAGCGTCTTCAGCATGGCGGAGAGGTCCTCGTCCCCCAGGCTGAGCTCGGTGACCAGGATGGCGACCGGCTTGGTGG
>JAZKHS010000080.1:0-35811 GCA_040385265.1 Pseudomonadota bacterium
CCCCGCTGCCCCCGCTGCCCCCGCTGCCCCCGCTGCCCCCGCTGCCCCCGCTGCCGGGCACTGCACTCCTTTCGCAGGGAAACCTCCATAAAAAACGCCGCATTTCGCGGCGTTTTTCTTTGCAGGTCCGGCGGCGTGCCTCGCCTCAGCGGCGGCGGTCAAACGCCACATAGTCGGTATCGACCGGAAAGTGTCCCCCCACGTACTTGCTGAGGCGGGAACGCCCCTGGCAGTAGTCCCCGCGGACAATGCCGGGGATGTAGTGATCGGTGAGCATATGGCCCCGCTTTTCCGGCCGCACGAAGACCGCGCCGCTGGTGGAATAGTAGTGCGAGAGCACGCCGATGCGGGCAAAGAAGTCCTGGCCGTTGGCGAAATGCTCCACATAAGGCACGGGATGGCCGTGCTCGGCGGTGAGCGGATAGTCGATGTGCATGCTGTCGGCGACACCGGCCAGGCAATAGATCTCCAGCTTGTGCGCATGCTTGCGCAGCTCGGGATCCTTGAAGATCTTGCGCACGATGTAGCTGGCGATGATGGTGCCCTGCGAATAGCACAGCAGCACCACGTGCTCGTGCGAGAGCAGCGCATTGCGCACGATCTTGAACGCGGGCTGGGCCAGCTTGCCATCCTTGCGCAGGGTGCGTGCCGTCATCGCGTCCCACAGGTCCCAGACCACACCATAGGTCGGTGTGTGGATGAGATGGATGGGACGGTGGAAGGCCTTGGCCAGCTCTTCGGTTTCCAGCAGCGCCATGGTGGGCGCGGTGCAGATGCCGTTCAGGAAGAACCACTTGGACTGCTTGCCGGTCTCGCTCCACTGGTAATTGGGCGGGATCACCACCTTGGTGCCTTCGGAGGCGGAGACGCGCTCGACCGGCAGCAGCATCTGCCCCACCACGCTCAGGTATTCCCAGCGGCTCTGGTAGCTGGCGGGATGGAATTCCGGGCGCACGCCCGGTTCCGACTTCAAGGGCAGCACGATCCACGGCAGCGAGCGGATATTGCGCGCGATCAGGCCGAGGTCGCGCACCACGGCGCGGCGGTTGTGTGCCAGGCGGTCCCTGAGGGCGCGCAGGCGCTCGACAGCAGAGGAGGAGCGTTCGGAGTTGTGGGATGTAGTCATGGCATCCGGGGGGCGATGGCCAGCATCCCTGCGTGGCGGTTAAAGCGCAAAAACGTAGAAGAGCGCGCTCAGGGCCAATACCAGCGCCACGCCGAGCACGGCGGCGAGGATGCGGGTATGGCCGTCCCAACTGACCGCCGCGACGGGCAGCAGGGCGGCGGGCTCTTCCAGCGGAACTTGGGGCGGCATGGTCTTGAGGAACACCGCCTCCGGATCGGCCGGCCTTGCCAGCGGCAAGGTGTCGCCGGAGGGCAACGGATCGTGCAGGGGCGCCGCGCCGACCTGGACCTGACCGGCCTCAAGCGACCCCAGGATCTCGCGACGCAAGGCGCGGTACTCGCCAAAGTCGATCTGGCCTTCGGAGTAGCGCCGCGACAGCTGGCGCAGGCGGGAGTTTTCGGCCAGGTATTCAGTCATCAATGCCCGTCCGTTATCTTGACCACGACCACGGAGATGTTGTCGCGGCCGCCGTTGTGCAGGGCCTCGTCGACCAGGCGGCGGGTGGCCTCCTGCTCATCGTCCAGCGCGAGCTTGCGGCGGATGCTGTCCTCGCCGACTTCGTTGTAGAGGCCGTCGCTGCAGAGCAGGTAGGTATCACCGGCCTCGGGCGCGAACACGGCGGAGTCCACAAACAGGACCTCGGCGCCGCCGACGGCGCGGGTGATGACGTTGGACTGGGGATGGCGGTCGGCCTCGGCCTGGGTGATGGCGCCGGCCTCCACCATTTCCTGCACCGCGGAATGATCACGCGACAGGCGAGTCAGCTGGCCCTGGCGCAAACGGTAGAGGCGGGAGTCGCCGGCCCAGAGGCAGACCCCGGTGCGCTGCGACAGGATCAGGGACACCACGGTACTGCCGACGGTGCGGCCGCCGAGCTCGTTGCGGGCGTAGTCGCGCAGTTGCTGGTTGACCAGCAGCAGGGAGTCTTCGACCGCCTCGACAAAGTCGGCCAGGGCCTCGTGAAACTCGATCTGGGACAAGGGGTGGATGACGGCATGGCTGGCGACGTCGCCAGCTGCATGGCCGCCCATGCCGTCGGCGACCACCCACAGGCCGGCCTCGGGACGAGCCAGCAATGCGTCTTCATTGATCTTGCGCTTGCTACCTACATCGGTAGCGGCAGCCGAAGTCCATGCGATCAAAACGGGGTACCTGTGGCGGAGCGCAGTCTTTTTATAGTGCCTGAACTCTAACGTGGAGCTGCTTGTTTTTACAAGCAAACGACCTTAGGGGGGGCTTAAGGCACCGGGACTGGAATATGGGTGGGCCCCGGCTAGCGCACCCGGGCCAGGGCAATGCCGCCCGCCAGCAGGCAGACGCCAATGGGCAGGCCCGCCGCCAGCAGCGGGGAAAAGTCGTAGACCAGGCTGGCATAGCCAAAGAAATCCTGGCCATAGCGGAACAGCAGGCCGGCCATGACGCCGGCCAGGATACGCAGACCCATGGTGACCGAGCGCAACGGCCCGAAAATGAAGGAGCAGGCGATCAGCACCATGGAAAGGGTGGCCAGCGGCGCCAGCGCCTTCTTCCAGAACTCCAGGAAGTAGCTGGAGGCATCCAGGCCCTGCTGCTTCATGTAACCGGCATAGTGATAGAGGTTGGTCAGGGACAGGGTTTCCGGGTCCAGGGTCGCCAGGCGCAGGAACTCGGGATTCAGGCGTCCGGCCCAGTTTCGCTCGGGGATGCGGATCACGCTGGCCCCGCCATCGGTCTCCAGCCGGGTGACGGACAGGTCGAACAGGCGCCAGCCCTGCCCCAGGAAGCGCGCGCCGCCGGCACGGGCGCTTTCCCGCAGGTAGCCGTCGGCGGAAAAGCTGAAAAAAACAAGGTCCCGCAATTCGCCATCCGGACGCACCACGCCAATGCGCACGACCTCGGCGCCATCGCGGTGCCAGTAGCTGCGGTTGCCGCTGCCCTGCCAACTGTGCCCTTGGGCGAGGGCGCGCCGGATCTCCGCCGCTTTCTGCGTCTCGGGCACGACATACTGGCTAAGCACCAGCCCGGCCACCACCAGCACCAGGGCCGGCCGCATCACCCACCACACGATGCGGTGGATGCTGACCCCGGCCGCACGCATGACCACGAGCTCGGAGGCGCTGGCCATCATGCCGAGGCCGGTAATGCCCCCCACCAGGGCGGCGATGGCCAGCAGGTTATAGGCGCGCTGCGGACCGGTCAGGGCGATATAGGCCAGGGCCTCGAGCGCGGTGTAGTCGCCCTTCACGTCCTCGAGCTCGCCGATGAAGCTGAACACCAGCTCCAGGCCGAGCAGCAGCACCAGCGTCAGCAGCATGGCCGCCAGCACCGTGCGCGACACATAGGACGACAACTGCCTCATGCCGGCGCCCCCCGGTTGGCCTGCCACTGACGCAGGCGCAAGCGCAGATGCTCGTGGCCGAGCATCAGCAGCGCGAGCAGGAAATAGCCGATGTGGATGGTCCAGATGACGGCATCCGCGCCCTTGCCCTTGTCGATGGCATTGCGGGCGGCGCCGACGGCCACCACATAGCTGAGATACAGGAGGATGGCGGGCAGCAGCTTGAGATAGCGGCCCTGGCGCGGATTGACCCGAGACAGGGAAAAGGCCAGCAGGGTAGCCACCGGCACGAACAGGGGCAGGGACAGCCGCCACAGCCATTCGCCGCGGGCCAGCGGATTCGTGGACTTTTCCGCAAGCAGCTGCGCCGAGCTGTAGCTGCTCAGCTTGCCGAGGCGCTCGAGGGCCGCGGGCTCGGGCATGCGCAGCTCATAGCGCGCGAAGCGCAGCTCGCGATAGGCCGCCTGGCCCGGCGCCATCTCGTAGCGCACACCATCCTCGAGCACCAGGTAGCGGGCGCCGCCGGCATCGCGCCGGGTCCGCCCGGACTGGGCGGCCACCAGGATCTCGCGCACGCCGCCGCCAGCCACCGGCTTGCGTTCGAACAGGCGCACGTCGATCAGGCGCTGCTTGTCCCCGGACAGCTCGCTGGCATAGAGGGTGCGCTCGCCGATGGCCTGGAAGCGACCGGGGCGGACCAGGTCGAAAGTGTTCTTCTGCGCCTGCTGCGCGAACAGGCGCTCGGCGGCGGCATTGCCGGTGGGGGTGACGTAGAAGCTCGTGAACATGACCAGGGCCATCACCAGGGCGACCGGCAGGGCCAGATGGCCGACGATGCGCGCGCGGCTGACGCCGCTGGCATGCAGGACGCTCATCTCGTTGTCGAGGTAGAGGCGGCCAAAGGTCAGCAGCACGGCAATGAAGAGCGCCAGCGGAACGATGAGGTCGAGGAAGCCGGGCAAGCGATAGACCAGCACTGCGGTCAGCAGCTTGACGTCCATGCGGCCGTCCGCCGCCATGCCGAAGTACTTGATGACGCGGCCGCTCATCAGGATCACGGTCAGCACCAGCGTTACCGCGGCGGTGGACCCGAGGACCTGCAGGGAGATGTAGCGGCGGATGATCACGGCTCGACAACGCTCGGAATATGCAGGCGGGCCTGCCTAAAAGAAGGGACTGACAGTACACTCGGGCCGAGGATAACGCCCGGGCGTCCGCCCCCGCCGCCGTCCGGGCACGGCCGGCGCCCCACGGCCGCGAGGATTATCCGCCAAATCGTTCGTCTTTGTCTTGCGAGGTCGCAATGGAATTCCAGCTCAAGCACTGCTCTCCTGCCGCCGAGAAAACCGGCACCGTCATCGTCGCCCTCATGGGCGGCGACTACACGCCGGCGGCCCGGGAGCTGGACGAGGCCTCGGGGGGCCAGTTGGGGCGCGCACTGCGGACCGCCGGCTTCGAAGGCAAGGCCGGCCAGGCCCAGACCCTGCACGCCCTGCCCGGCATCGCCGCCGAACAGGTGGTGGTGGTGGGCGCGGGCGATGCCAGGGAACTGGACAGCCGCAGCCTGGTCCGCGCCACCCATGTCGCGGTCAAGGGCCTGGCCAAGGGCCCGCGCAAGGCCGTGAGCTTCCTCGCCGAACTCGAGGTGCCGGGGCTGACGCTGGACGACCGCGTCAGCGACATCGCCCGCGCCAGCATCGAGGCCACCTACCGCTTCGAGGAATTCAAGAGCCGCAAGGCCGGCGACAAGGGCCTCAACCACCTCACCCTGGCCGTGGCCGACAAGGCTGCCCTCCCCGGCCTGAAGAAGGCCGTGGCCTGGGGCCAGGCGGTGGCGGCCGGCGTCAACCGCGCCCGCGACCTCGGCAACATGCCGCCCAATGTCTGCCACCCCTCCTGGTTCGCCGACCAGGCCAAGCTGCTTGGCAAACTGCACGACAAGCTGGACGTGAAGGTGCTGGGCGAGGCCGACATGAAGAAGCTCGGCATGGGCGCCTTCCTGGCCGTGTCCCAGGGCTCCGAGCAGGAAGGCAAGCTCATCGCCATCGAGTACAAGGGCGGCCGCAAGAGCGCGGCGCCGGTGGTGCTGGTGGGCAAGGGCATCACCTTCGACACCGGTGGCATCTCGCTGAAGCCGGGCGCCGGCATGGATGAAATGAAGTTCGACATGTGCGGCGCCGCCTCGGTACTGGGCGTGATGGCCGCGGTGGCCGAGGCCGGCCTGGCGCTCAACGTGGTCGGCGTCATGGCCTGCGCCGAGAACATGCCCTCCGGCCGCGCCACCCGCCCCGGTGACATCGTCACCACCATGTCCGGCCAGACCGTGGAGATCCTCAACACCGACGCCGAGGGCCGCCTGGTGCTCTGTGACACCCTGACCTGGATCGGTCGCTACAAGCCCGCCGTGGTCATCGACATCGCCACCCTCACCGGCGCCTGCGTGGTCGCCCTCGGCAAGGTTGTTTCCGGCCTCTTCACGCCCCACGACGAGCTCGCCGCCGAGCTGATCGAGGCCGGCCAGCGCAGCGGCGACCGCACCTGGCGCATGCCGCTGCTGCAGGATTACCAGGAGTTGCTGGACTCTAACTTCGCCGACATCGCCAACATCTCCTCGGGCGGCCCCAGCGGTGGCGCCATCACTGCCGCCTGCTTTCTGCACCGCTTCACCCGCGACTACACCTGGGCCCACCTCGACATCGCCGGCGTGGCCTGGCACTCGGGCGCGGCCAAGGGCGCCACCGGCCGCCCGGTGCCGATGCTGATGCAGTACCTGAAGAACCGCGCCAAGGCCTGATCCCATGGAAATCACCTTCTACGTGCTGGCGGAAACCGATCCGGGCCAGCGCCTGACCACTGCCTGCCGCATCATCGAGAAGGCCTTCCAGCAGAAGCACAACATCTATGTGCAGGCCGGGAGCCGGGCCGAGGCCGAGCAGCTCGACGAGCTGCTCTGGAACTTCAGGCCGGACAGCTTCATTCCCCACCACCTGGTGGGTGAGGGACCGACCCCGCCGCCGCCGGTGCGCATCGGCTGGACCAGCATCCCGCCCGAGGCCCGCGACCTGGTGGTGAACCTGGGCGCGGAGGCAGTGGACGACCCGCGCCGGTTGCGCCGCCTGATCGAGATCGTCGGCGGCGACGAGGCCCTGCGCGAGCCGGCCCGCCAGCACTGGCGCCAGTACAAGCAGCAGGGCTACGCTGTCACCGCCCACAACCTGTGATTCCCGGATGATCCGTACGGCCATGACCCGGCTCATCGACGACCTTGGTTCCGACTTCGACCACCGCTGGAAGCGGGCGGCGCTGGCTACCCGCCGCGCCGTGATCGCCGAACTGCGCGACCTTTACCTGATGCTGGAGCAACGGGACGACGCCCTGCTCGCCCGCCTGCGCAAAGGCAGCATTCCGGCTCCGCGTGATGACGACGACGGCTTGCCGATGCTGCGCCCCGTGGCGCCGCCGCCGCGGCAGCAGGGCAACCTGTTCACGGACGCCGGCCCGGCGGAAGAGCAGGCCCGCACAAACGCCGCGGCACCCGCGCCGCTGCGCGAGAATCCCTTCCTGCCGCGCAGCGTGCTGGACCGCCTGCAGGAAAGCCGCAGTCGCGCCAGCCTGATCCTGTCCGCCGAAACGCCGGCGCCTGCCGGGGCCGGCGTCGCGCCCACCCCGCCGCTGGCGGCCAGCCACGAGCAGAGCGACCTCGAACGGGAGCTGCGCCTCAAGCTCGGCCCCATGGTGGAGAGCCTGATCGACATGCAGATGGACAGCATCCGCAGCGAGTTGCGCCTGCGCCTGCGCCTGGAAATGGATCGACTGATCGCGGAGCACCTCCGCAAGTAGGGAACATGACGTTCGTCATCGCACTGGGCTTTGTACTGGTCGTGCTCATCGCCGGCCAGTTCGACCACTCCTTTATTGCCGCCTTGCTGGCCGGCCTCGGGATCGGGGCCTGGCTCACCTACCTGGTCGACCGGCGCATCCGCCACCTCGCCGGCGAGCACGCGCCGGTAGCGGACGCCAATGCTCCCATCTATGCCGCGCTGGAGGACATCCACTGGCGTCTGAAGCGCCTGGAGGAGGCCGGCGGCCTGGGCCCCTCTCCCCTGGAAGCGGAGCGGGAAACAGCAATGGTCGCCCCGGCGGCGACAACAGCATCCGCTGTGGTCATGGAACTGGAGCCCGGCCTGCTGGACGCCGCCGCGTCACCGCACACTCCCGCCACCGCCCCGCTACCTGTAGTGGCCACCGACCGGCCGGTGGAGGGGCCGACGACACGCCCCTCGCCCCCTCCGCAGGCCATGGCCGATGCCCTGCCGCCCGTGCCGGCGGCCACCTCCGCTGGCCCGAGCGCTGCGCCGGCACCGCGCACGACGCCTGAGGAAGGCTGGCTGGAGTCACTGTTGTCCCGCGGCCGTGACTGGCTGCTCGGGGGCAATACCGTGGTGCGCGTCGGCATCGTGGTGCTGTTCTTCGGCGTTGCCTTCCTGCTCAAGTTCGCCATCGACCGCGCCGTGCTGCCACTGGAGCTTCGCGTGGCCGGGGTCGGCGCAGGCGCCCTCGCCCTGCTCGCCATCGGCTGGCACCTGCGTGCGCAGCGCTCCGCCTATGCCCTCGCCCTGCAGGGTGCCGGCGTCGGCCTGCTCTACTTGACCTTCTTCGGCGCCTTCCGCCTCTATCACCTGCTGCCCGCCGGGGTCGCGCTCGGCACCATGGTGCTGGTGGCCGGTCTCTCTGCCGTGCTCGCCCTGCGCCAGAACTCGCCGGCGCTGATCAGCCTGGGGGTCAGTGGCGGCTTCCTCGCGCCCATCCTGGCCTCCACCGGCAGCGGCAACCACGTGGCGCTGTTTTCCTACTATGCCGTGCTCAACCTCGGCATCCTGGCCGTGGCCTGGCAACGCGCCTGGCGCCCCCTCAACCTGCTCGGCTTTTTCTTTACCGCGGGTATTGGCCTGCTCTGGGGCACCCGCAGCTATACCCCGGAGCTTTTCGCCAGCACGGAACCGTTCCTGCTGTTCTTCTTTGCGCTCTTCCTGGCGGTCGCCGTGCTCTTCGGCCTGCGCCAGGAGGAGGCGCCCGCCAGCGCCTCGCTGCTGCCTAAGGGCGTGGTGGACGGCACCCTGGTGTTTGGCCTTCCGCTGCTGGCCTTCGGCTTCCAGGCGGGGCTGGTCAAACCCTACCCCTTCGGTCTCGCCTATTCCGCGCTGGGCCTGGCCGCCCTCTACCTGGGGCTGGCCGCCTGGCTGCGCGGCCGCGCCCGCCCGGGTCTCGCGCTGCTGGTCGACAGCTTCCTGGCGCTGGGCGTGATCTTCCTCACCCTGGCGATTCCGCTGGCGCTGGATGCACGCTGGACCTCTGCCTCCTGGGCGCTGGAGGGCGCCGCGCTGGTCTGGATCAGCATCCACCAGCAGCGCCGTGCCGCGCAGGTCTTCGGGCTGCTGTTGCAAGGCGCGGCGGCGCTGGCCTGGCTGATACAGCCAGGCAGCTGGCAGGGTGACCTGCTGCCGGTGGTGAACACCTTCTGCCTGGGCGCCACGCTAATCGCCCTTGCCGGACTGTTCAGTGCCTGGCAGTTGCAGACCCGCGTCACGCCTCCCCCGGGGCTGGCGCTTCCGCTCTTCCTCTGGGGCCTGGGGTGGTGGCTGCTGGCTGGACTCGGCGAGATCGACCGGCTATTCAGCGGCAGCACGACCCATGCCGCGACCGTGGCCTTCCTGGCCGCGACCGCCGCACTCTACAGCCTCGCCGCCCGCCGCCTGTGCTGGGCGCAGGCGCAACTGCCGGCGCTGGGACTGCCACTGGCCCTCGGCATCTGCCTGGTCCTGGCCATGGCCCAGGGTCTCGACGTGATGGCCCGCTTCGGCTGGCTGGCCTGGCCCCTGGCACTGGCCACGCACTTTGCCCTGCTCCACGTCCGCGACCGCGAGGACAGTCATCGGGCCTGGGCCGCGCCGTCGCATGCCCTCGCCTTCTGGCTGGTGGCCGCGCTCGGCAGCCATGCCCTCTACGGGCAGGCACGCGAGGCCGACCTGGCTGACGGCTGGCAGCTGGCCGCTCTGGCGCTGGTGCCCGCGCTGCTGCTGTGGGCGGTTGCCAGCCAACGCCTGCGCAGTCGCTGGCCGATGGCGGCACAGCCGGCGGCCTACCGTGACACCGGCCTGTTGCCGCTGCTCGCCTGCCTCGCGCTCTGGGTCGTGGTCCCCGCCGCGGGCATGGCCGCCGACCCCGCCCCACTGCCCTGGCTGCCGCTGCTCAACCCGGTCGACCTCGTGCATCTCATGCTGCTGCTCGGGGGCATTGCCTGGGCCCGCTCGCTCCAGGCAGACCCCGTCCCGAACGCGCGGATCGACGATCCCGGCGCCTGGCGCATCCTCGCCGGCGTACTCGTTTTCATCTGGCTGAATACGGTGCTGCTGCGCTCGATCCACTACTGGGCTGATGTCCCCTACCATCCGGACGCGCTGATGGCGTCGACCCTGGTACAGGCGGCGCTTTCGCTTTTCTGGACACTATTGGCGCTGGTGCTGATGGCCACCGGCGCGCGACGCATCCTGCGACCGCTGTGGATGACCGGCGCCGTACTCATGGCGGTAGTCGTGGCCAAGCTCTTCCTGATCGACCTGGATCGCGTGGGCACGGTCGCCCGCATCGTGTCCTTCCTCGGGGTCGGCGTGCTGATGCTGCTGATCGGTTATCTCGCACCGGTGCCGCCACGCGCGCCGGAGCCCCGCCCCGCCGACTCGCCGGAGTAACCATGCGCGCGCTTCTTTCCTCGCTGCTGCTGATACTGCAGGCCCCCTTCACCCTCGCCGCCGAGCGCCCCGCCGACTATGCCCGCGGCTTGCCGCTGGCGACTCCCGGCCACGAGCCCTTCTACCGCGTCGAACTGCCCTTCGAGGTCCACGCGCGGGCGCGGGCCGACCTGCGCGACGTCCGCGTGTTCAACGCCGGCGGTGACACGGTGCCGCTGGCCATCCTGCCGGTGCGGCAACTGCCGCCGGACTACCGGCCCGAGCACCAGGAGGTGCCCTTCTTTCCACTGCCGGCCGGGAGCCACCGTCGCGGCGCCGAGCTCGACCTGACCGTTTCCGGCCAGGACGGCCGCATCGTGTCCCTGCGCAGCCGAGGGCTGTCGACCAGCACTGTGCCCGTGGCCGACGCCGTGCTGGACCTGTCCCGCGTCGAGAGCGAGGTGATCGGCCTGGACCTGGAGTGGCAGCCATCGACGGGCAACTACAGCGACACCGTACGCCTGGAAGCCAGCCAGAACCTGCGCGACTGGCGGCCGCTGGCGGAAGCGGCCCTGGTCGACATGCGCTATGGCGGCCAGCAACTGGCGCAACGCCATGCTGACCTGCCCCGCGGCCGTTACCGTTACCTTCGTCTCCGCGCCGGCACGGCGCTGCCGGCGCTGACCCGCGTCCGTGCCGTGCTGCCCGCCGCGCTGCCGCCGCCCTCGGTGCTGCGCTGGCGCGAAGTCGTGGCCACGCCGGGCAAGATGGAAGGCGACTACGAGTTCGACCTCGGCGCGCCGCTGGTGGTAGAGCAGGTGAGGGTCGCACTGCCCGAGGCGAATACGGTGGCACCCGCCCGCTTCGAGGTCCGCGCCCGAAGGGACGATGACTGGCAGCCGGTCGCCTCGCAGACCCTGTACCGGATTACGCAGGCCGGGCAGGAGCTGACGAGCCCGGCGCTGGAACCGGGCCTGGTCAGCGGTCGCTACTGGCGGCTGCGGGTGGACGCCCGCGCCGGTGGCCTCGGCCTGAAGCCGCCGGTCCTGCACGCCGCTTGGCGCCCGCAGCAGGTGGTGTTCGTGGCCCGCGGCCAGGGGCCCTGGCAGCTGGCCTGGGGCCGGCGCGCCGCCCCCGCCGTGCAATTGCCGCTGGATACCCTGCTGCCGGGCTACAAGGTCGGGGACGAGAACCGTCTCGGTGCTGCCCGCCCCGGCGCAGCGGTCGACCTGGGCGGCCAGGACGTGCCGCCCCCCGGGGCCGAGGACAGTCCGCCCGCCGACTGGAAGCGCTGGCTGCTCTGGGCCGTGCTGCTGGCGGGCGTCGGCGCGCTGGCTGCCATGGCACATGGCCTGCTGCGCGCACCCCGGCAGAAGGACTGAATCCGCCGGCGGGGATAGCGCGTGCCTGCTGCGCCCCCCGCCCATCCCCCCTATAATCGCCGCCCCAAGCCCCCTGATCCGAGCCTTCGTCCCCATGAGCATGGAACCGACCTTCAATCCCGCCGACCTCGAACGCCAGTGCTATGACAACTGGGAGCAGGCCGGGTATTTCAAACCGTCCGGCGAAGGCGACCCCTACTGCATCATGATCCCGCCGCCCAATGTGACGGGCTCGCTGCACATGGGCCATGGCTTCAACAACACCATCATGGACACCCTCATCCGCTATCGGCGCATGCAGGGCCGCAACACGCTCTGGCAGCCCGGCACCGACCACGCCGGCATCGCCACCCAGATGGTGGTGGAGCGCCAGCTCGCCCAGCAGAACCTGACCCGGCACGACCTCGGCCGCGACAAGTTCCTGGACAAGGTCTGGGAGTGGAAAGAGCAGTCCGGCGGCACCATCACCCGGCAGATCCGCCGCCTCGGCTCCTCGGTGGACTGGTCGCGCGAACGCTTCACCATGGACGAGGGCCTGTCCAACGCCGTCAAGGAAGCCTTCGTGCGCCTGCACGAGGATGGCCTCATCTACCGCGGCAAACGCCTGGTGAACTGGGATCCCAAGCTGCACACCGCCATCTCCGACCTGGAAGTGCTCTCCGAAGAAGAGAAGGGCTCGATGTGGCACTTCCGCTACCCGCTGGAGGACGGCTCCGGCCATCTCGTGGTCGCGACCACCCGCCCGGAAACCCTGCTCGGCGACACCGCCGTGGCGGTGAACCCGGACGATGAGCGCTACCAGAAGTTCCTGGGCAAGAAGGTGCGCCTGCCCGTCACTGGCCGCCTCGTTCCCGTGATCGCCGATGCCTATGTCGACAAGGAATTCGGCACCGGCTGCGTGAAAATCACGCCGGCGCACGACTTCAACGACTATGAGGTGGGCAAGCGCCACAACCTGCCGCTGATCAACATCTTCGACCGCGACGCGAAGGTGAAGGCGAGCTTCGACACCCTCAGCTACGCCAACGAGACCGGCGCCGCCGAAGCCGCCCCGGTCGCCTATGCCGGGCTCGACCGCATCGTCGCGCGCAAGCAGATCGTGGCGCAGGCGGAAACCGAGGGCTGGCTGGAAAAGATCGACCCGCACACGCTCAAGGTGCCGCGCGGCGACCGCTCCGGCGTTGTCATCGAGCCCTGGCTCACGGACCAGTGGTACGTGAAGACGGCGCAGCTCGCGCAGCCCGCCATCCGCGCCGTGGAAGACGGCCGCATCAAGTTCGTGCCCGAGCAGTACCAGAACATGTACTTCGCCTGGATGCGCGACATCCAGGACTGGTGCATCTCGCGCCAGCTCTGGTGGGGCCACCGCATCCCCGCCTGGTACGACGAGGACGGCCGCATCTATGTGGGCCGCTCGGAAGAAGAAGTCCGCGCCCGCCACAAGCTCAACCCGCTGGTGAAGCTGCGCCAGGACGAGGACGTGCTGGACACCTGGTTCTCCTCGGGCCTGTGGACCTTCTCCACGCTGGGCTGGCCGGAGCAGACGCCGGAGCTGAAGACCTTCCACCCCACCGACGTGCTGGTGACCGGCTTCGACATCATTTTCTTCTGGGTGGCGCGCATGATCATGATGACCATGCACTTCGTGCGCGACGAGACCGGCCGCCCCGAAGTGCCCTTCAAGACCGTGTACGTGCACGGGCTGGTGCGCGACGCCGAAGGCCAGAAGATGTCCAAGTCCAAGGGCAACGTGCTGGACCCGCTGGACCTGATCGACGGCATCGACCTCGAGACCCTGGTGCAGAAGCGCACCACCGGCCTCATGAAGCCGCAGGACGCGCCCAAGATCGAGAAAGCCACGCGCAAGGAATTCCCCGAGGGCATCAAGTCCTTCGGCACCGACGCGCTGCGCTTCACCTTCGCCGCGCTGGCCAGCACTGGCCGCGACATCAAGTTCGACATGAACCGCGTCGAGGGCTACCGTAATTTCTGCAACAAGCTGTGGAACGCCAGCCGTTACGTGCTGACCAACTGCGAGGGCCACGACACCGGCCTCAACGGTGACGCCGTGGAGCTGTCGGTGGTGGACCGCTGGATCATCTCGCAGCTGCAGCGCACCGAGCAGCAGGTCATCGCCGCCCTCGACGAGTTCCGCTTCGACCTCGCCGCCCAGGCCCTCTACGAGTTCACCTGGAACGAGTACTGCGACTGGTACCTGGAGCTCACCAAACCGGTGCTGAATGACGACGGCATCAGCGCGGAAGCCAAGCGTGGCACCCGCCGCACCCTGGTCCGCGTGCTGGAAACCTTGCTGCGCCTGCTGCACCCGATCATGCCGTTCATTACCGAGGCCATCTGGCAGCGCGCCAAGGTGCTGGCCGGCAAGAACCCCGCCGCCAGCCTCATGATCGAGAAATTTCCGGTCCCCGACACCGCCCGTATCGACCCCGTCGCCGAGGCCGACGTGCAGTGGCTCAAGGACGTGATCATGGGCCTGCGCAACATCCGCGGCGAGCTTGGCGTGCCCCCGGGCAAGACGGTGACCATGGTGCTGCAGAAGGGCACCGCCATCGACCGCGAGCGTGTCGGCCGCTTCGAGGCCTTCCTGCGCGCCTTGGCCCGGATCGAGGACGTGCAGTGGCTGGGCGCCGGCGAGGAGCCCCCCATGGCGGCGGCGGCGCTGGTAGGCGAGCTGACTCTGCTTGTACCCTTGAAGGGGCTGGTGGACGTACAGGCCGAGGTCGCCCGACTGGGCAAGGAAATCGACCGGCTGCAGCAGGACGTCGCCCGCCTCGAAGGCAAGCTCGGCAACGAATCCTTCGTGGCCCGCGCGCCCGCCGACGTGGTGGCCCGCGAGCGCCAGAAGCTCGAGGAGAACCAGCAGGCGGTGCTGCAACTCAATGAACAGATGAAGCGCATCCAGACGCTCTGAAGGACCTCATGAACCACACGTCGACCCAGCAGTTCCACGCCATCCTGTTCGCCGATGTCTCCGGCAGCACCCGGCTGTATGAAACGCTGGGCGATCGTGCCGCCAAGCAGACCATCAACGGCCTGCTGGAACGCATGACCGCGGTTGCCCAGCGCTACAGCGGCGTGCTGGTCAAGACCATCGGCGACGAAATCCTGGTGCGCTTCCCTTCCGCCGAGCGCGCCGTCAGCGCCGCCATCGCCATGCAGGAGGCGCTGTCGATGGAGCTGCTGACGCCGGTGCGCCTGCAGATGCGCATGGGCCTGCACTTCGGGCCGGTGCTGCTCGAGGCCGGCGACGTCTTCGGCGATGCGGTCAACATCGCCGCACGCATGAGCGCCATCGCCCGCGCCGGCCAGATCATCACCACCCAGGAAACGGTCGCATTCCTGGCCCCGGAACTTGCCCTCAAGACCCGCCTCTTCGACACCACCAGCGTCAAGGGCAAGCAGGACCAGCTCGTGGTCTACGAGGTGCTGTGGGAGGAAGAAGCCAACGCCACCGTGTTCGTGGCCAGCACCGGCTCGGGCCTCAGTCCGCAGGCGCCCAGCCAGCTGCAACTCGTGCTGCGCTACCAGGACCGGGAGCTCCGCTTTGCGCCGGGTGCCAGCCTCGGCATCGGCCGCGCCGAAACCTGCGAGGTGGTGGTCGAGAGTCCGCTGGCCTCGCGCCTGCACGCGCGCATCGAGAGTCGTCGCGGCAAGTTTGTCTTCATCGACCAGAGCACCAACGGCAGCTATGTGCGCGGCGAGGACGGCAATGTGGTCTACCTGCGCCGCGAGGAACTGCCGCTGTGGGGCAACGGCCAGATCTCCCTGGGTGAGGAATTTGGCGACGGTGACGAGCACCTGTTGCATTTCCGCACCTGACCGCTACGCCTGAGGACGTAGCGGCCGGCCGCGATCATCTGGCGCGATTCCGGCGCCCGGGGACCTCTTGCATCGCGCCCCCTCGGGAACATGCCGAGCAGCGGCGGGAGGCCCCCGAAGTAAGGGTCCGGGGAGAGCCTGCGGCTTTGGCCGCCCGAATCTGCATCGCTTCGTCTGCCCCAGCCCGACGTCAGACCAGCAAGGTCCTGGCTGGCCCCTCAAACGTGAACGACAGCAGCTGTGCCCTTCTCCTGCAGTGCTCACTGACCAGAATTGTCACTTCCCCTCCCTTTGCGCCCGCCCCGGCGCCGGCAGCAAATGGCCGCATGGCTGCAAAGCCCCAGCCCGGCAGCCATATTCCAACATGGCACACTTTATGCTATCTACTCTCGAGGTAAAAAAATAACAGAACCGCCAAATTCCCTGCGAGATTGCAATGAGACATCCTAACCAAGGATTTACCCTGATCGAACTGATGATTGTGGTTGCCATCATCGGCATCCTGGCTGCCGTGGCCATCCCCGCCTATCAGGACTATACGATCCGCTCCAAAATCTCAGAGGGACTCAATCTGGCCGGCGGTACCAAGAGCCGGGTTGAGGAGACCCGTATCGGCCTGGGGCGCTTCCCCATCAATCATGACAGCTATGGCCTTGCCGCCGCCGCCAGCATCAATGGCAACAATGTGAGCCGGGTCGAGGTCACCTCTGGCGGCGTGATCACCGTTACTTACGCCAATGATGCCGCCATCACTGCCAAAACCATCACGCTGACGCCCACTATCCAGACCGGTTCGATTCGCTGGAGCTGCTCCGGCGGAACGGTCGACTCGAAATATCGGCCCGCCACCTGCCGTCGCTGACCAGAAGGCCCGCGTGTCGTAATGAGCCCGTGCCGGTCCTGTTCCAGGATCACGGTTGCGTCCTGACTGACTGACGGCTTGAGGGGCCCGCCCGGCCTGACTGCTTCCGGAAGCGGCTCACCGGACTCACGCCCCTGTCGCCTGCCCCGGGGTTGGCGTCAAAAACAGGGACAGACTCCCTGTCGGCCGGCCGTCAAAGTCAATAATGTAAGGCAACAACCGATAATCGCGCAGTCCTCCGAGCCCAAGCCCCCTTGAATACATCCGAGCCGCCAGCCCGCAATACGCCCGACGCCCGGCATCTGCTGGTTACCGGGCTGGCAAGAAATTGCGGAAAGACCCTCCCGCAGGAGATTGCCTCCCTGGCGGGTGCACTGAAGGGATTCAGCACTGTCTCCTGGCTGATCATAGAGTCCGACAGCGATGATGACACCCTCGAGGCCCTTGCCCGTTTAGCCTCCAGTTACAGCAACTTCCGCTTTCTCTCCAAGGGCACGTTGCGCACTGCTCTCCCGCTGCGCACTGATCGCCTGGCCCATTGCCGGAACTGCTATCTGGACGAGCTGGCCTGCAATCCCTTGTATTCGGATGTCGACCTCGTGATGGTGGCCGACCTCGATGGCATGAACGGGGTCCTGACCGCCTCCGCCCTCCAGTCCTGCTGGCAGCGGCAGGACTGGGACGCCTGCACCGCCAACCAGGAGGGCCCCTATTACGACATCTGGGCGCTCCGTCATTCGCTGTGGTCCCCCAACGACTGCTGGTCCAGTTACCGTTTCCTGCTGGAGAACCATGTCCCCCGCGAAATGGCGCTGCTCGCCGCCGTGCACTCCCGCATGATCCGGCTGCAGGCAAGCTCGCCGTGGATCGAGGTCGACTCGGCGTTTGGCGGCCTTGCGCTCTACCGGCGCAGCGCATTGACCGGTGCACGTTATGCCGGCAGGGACGAGACCGGAGAGGAAATCTGCGAGCATGTCATCCTTCACCGGCACCTGCGCGCGCGAGGGCGTCGGATATTCATCAATCCCGCGCTCATCAATGGTGGAAGCAACGCGCACTCATCAGAGCTCCTGTTGCGGGCCCGCGCCAAACGGATCCTGGGCGATCTGCTGCGCCCGCTGCTGATGCCGGTGATCCGGACCCTGCGCCGCAAACAGCAGAGCTGACGAACCACAGTCCGCCTAATGGCGCCGCCCGCAGATAAACCGCGCCCGTCGCAACAGCCAGAGCAGGAAATAGCGCGCCGTGTAAAGAAAGACACCCATCCCGGCCAAGCCAGGCAGCGCAAGATGGCGACGGAAGAGTACGGTCACGTCGTCGATGTTGTGATGGGAGCGGCGCGAATGCAGCGTCTCGCGGAACCCTGCAAAGTCCAGGCGACCAGGATTGGCCGCGATGGTGGTGGTCGCGTCATCCACCAGTACGCAGGCACGAGTGGCGATCAGAAGGGGGACGCCGCGGGCGCGGGCACGCAGATAGAAATCATGGTCGGCATAGTAGTGAGGCAATAACTGCTCATCCAGCAGGCCCACTGCTCCCAGCACAGCGGCAGGAATGATGGCGCCGCGCCCGCCTGGAATCAGGGGCGTCGGTACCACTCCCCGCTCGCGCAGCCCCTCCCCCAGAGCGCAGCTTCCGCGTAGCGTGGGAAAGCCCAGCAGGGGAAGGCTGCGCAACGTAATCACCAGCACCTCGCCGCTGCCAAGATCGCGCTGCACCGGCGCCACGATCGCCTCCGGGTGAGCGGCATGCTGCGCCAGCAATTCCACCAGGGAGCCAGCGGCGAAATAGCAGTCGTTGTTGAGCAGCATCACGGCCGTGGCGCCACGCTCGAGTGCCAGCGCCACGCCACGGTTGGTCGCACCTGCCCACCACAGGTCGGGGGAGGCCTCCAGCCGGGTGATGCCCGGGAACTCCGTGGCCAGCGCCTCCCTGGTATCCGCCGAAGTGCCGTGATCCACCACAATCACATCGAGCGACAAACCCGCCTCGAAGAGCGCCACGAGACACTGTCGCGTCCGCAGAAATCCATTGAAGTCGGTAATGACCACGGCCAGGCGACTCACCGGCGACTCCTGCCTGACCACCCCCAACCACCGCACCGCATCATGATGCCCTTCCCCCAATTTTTCAGAGTAACGCCAGCTACGCCGGCAGCATTATCACTAAATATCAGAGCAGGCAATTGACGATCCCGCGTCACCCGAAAAGCGGAACCGGACCGCGCGGCTCCGCTCCAGGCAGCGGAGCACGTTACGCGAATGAGGGGAGAAGCAGAGGGAGAGGGGGGCGCGAGAAAATCGGCGGGGGCATAGCCACGCCCGCGAGTTGCCACAGGCCGACTGTCCTGCGTAACCGCGGCCATCCAGGCGAACTGGAATGGTGCCGCAAAGAGGAATCGAACCTCCGACCTACTGATTACGAATCAGTTGCTCTACCGACTGAGCTATTGCGGCGTGGACAAAAATGCAGGGCTGGCGGAGTATACGTATTTTGCTTTCAAGTTCAAGTCCGCCGCCCTCGCGGGGCATCGCCTTCCCTGCCTCCACCAAACGCCCGACATCATGCGTCCATTGAAGATTTGGCTTCCCTCACTGAATGCCGGCAGCGGCGCCAGCGTCTTTGTCCTGCGCCTGGCGCACGCCCTCGAAAAGCAAGGCCACGAGCCCGTCGTGCAGTGGTTCAATCGCTGGTTCGAGCCCGCCCCCTGGTTGCTGGGATGCACCAGTCCCCCCGCCGGGACCGACATCATTCACGTCAACAGCTGGCATGGCTTTGCCTTCAGGCAGCAGGGCATTCCCCTCGTTGTCACCGAGCATCACTTCGTGGATGCCCCCTCGTTCAGGCCACTGACCACCCCCGCACAACGTGCCTATCACCGGCTGCTGATTTCACGTTTCACGCGCTGGTCCTATGCCGCGGCGGATGCTGTGACCACTGTCAGCCATTTCTGCGCAGGCGAGATGAGGACCGCACTCCCTGCTCCGGCTCATGTCATTCCCAACTGGATCGACACGGACGAATTCAGCCCCCTGCCTCGCACCCCGCGCGCAGGCCCGTTCCGGCTGTTGTTCGTGGGCAACCCGTCACCCCGCAAAGGGGCCGACATCCTGCCATGCCTCGCGGAGCAACTTGGGCCCGACTTCGAGATCATCTGCATGGGCGGCCTGCGCAAGGGCTTCCGCGAGGACTCCCTGCCAGCCAACATGCGCCTGGCACCCTCCGTTCCCGTGCAGGAAATGCCCTCCATCTACCGGGCAGCCGACGCAGCCCTGGTACCCACCCGTTTTGAAACCTTCGGCTACGTCGCCGCCGAAGCCATGGCCTGCGGACTCCCGATCATCGGATTCAATCGCGCCGGAACAGCCGAAATCTGCCGACAGGACGAAACCGCGCTGCTGGTCCCCGGCGACGACATAGATGCGCTGGCGCGCCAGGCAAGACGCCTGGCCGCCGATCCGGCACTGGCCGAGCGACTGGGAAAGGCCGGCCGCAAGCGCATACTTGAGCACTATTCAGAGGGTCGGTCCGTCACTGCCTATATCGACCTGTATCAACAGCTACTGGCGGCCTGCAAGTCCGGCCAGCAAGGTCCGGCGCGACCCGACAGGTCATGACAGTAATTGACGCCTGAGGTGACGCTTTTTGTCAGTCTACCCCGCCCCAACCCCTTGACCCCCGAAGCAGACCCTCCGCGAAGGCCCGGCAGGACGCGGCAACGACCACAACGGCCTCGGCATCCTTGAGTTGGCATCCATCGTGCATTAGGCTTAGCAGCGCTTTGCCATCCGCAAAAGCATGCTCGAGCGTGACAACAAAATAATTCTCTTTTGAGGAGAGACACTATGAAAGCAATGCAAAAGGGTTTCACCCTTATCGAACTGATGATCGTGGTTGCGATCATCGGCATCCTGGCCGCCGTGGCCATCCCTGCTTACCAGGACTACACCATTCGTACCAAGGTCTCTGAAGGTCTGAGCCTGTCCTCCGGCGCCAAGGCCACTGTCGCCGAAACCCGCCTGTCGATGGGCCGCTGGATGAATGGCAACAACGGCTCCTATGGCCTGGCCGCCGCCGCCTCCATCACCGGCAACAACGTCCTCTCCGTGGGTACGGCTGCTGGCAGCAACGGCGTGATCACCATCACCTACAACAACGATAACGCCATCAACAACTCCACCGTGATCCTGACCCCGACCGTGACGGCCGGTGGCATCAAGTGGAGCTGCACCAGCGGTTCCGTGCTGGACAAGTACCGTCCCGCCAACTGCCGCTAATTCCCGGCAGCTAGCGAAAACAGCCCACCTCGGTGGGCTGTTTTTTTTGTCCGCCCTGCGCCCGCCTTGCCGGGCCTCCCCAGGACCCGCCGCGTTGGCCTCACCCGATCACCGAAAGCTGCTGCTGCCCCTGGGCTTCATTGCCATCCTGCTGGCCACGGCCTGGGCCTATCTGCCCGGCCTGGGCGGGCAACTGGTCTTCGACGACCTCCCCAACCTGCAGCCCTGGCAGGACCTGGGCGACCTCAATACCCGCCAGCACGTCCTGTCCTTCGTCTTCTCGGGGGCCGGCATTCCAGGCCGCCCCCTCAGCCTGCTGAGCTTCCTGGTCGATGACCAGAGCTGGCAGCCCGACATTTTCTCGCTCAAGCGCACCAACCTGGCCCTGCACCTGCTCAACTTCTGCCTGGTGTTCTGGCTGTGCCTGAAGCTGCTGCCCCGCCTGCTCCCCGCCAGCACGGCGGCCCGGCAGGGCGCCCTGGCACTGCTGGTGGCCGCCGTATGGAGCCTGCATCCCCTGCAGGTTTCCAATGTGTCCTACATCATCCAGCGGATGAACCTGCTGAGCACATTGCTGGAGCTTGCCGGCCTGCTGCTGTTCGTGCAGGGCCGGGTGTTGCTGGCGCAACGACCGCAGACCGCCCTGGCCCTTTGCTCGCTCGGCATCGGCCTGCTCATGCCGCTGGCCATCCTGGCCAAGGAAAACGGCCTCCTGCTCTGCGCCTTTGCCTTGCTGGTCGAAGGCTTCTGCTTCCGGGGCCACCCGCGGCCCGGCTACTGGCGCCTCTGGAAGCTGACCTTCCTCTGGCTTCCCCTGCTCGCGTTCGTCGCCTACAGCCTGCTCACCACCCGCTACTTCACGCTTGAGTATCCCAACCGGAACTTCAACTCCTGGGAGCGCCTGCTGACCCAAGGGCATGTGTTGACGGACTACCTGCGCAACCTGCTGCTGCCGCGCCTGCAGGGAAGCGGGCTCTATTTCGACAACTATCCCGTGGCACGCACCCTGGCCGATCCCGGCACCCTGGCCTGCTGGGCCGCCATTGTCCTCCTGATCGCAGGCGCGATCCGCCTGCGCCACCGCTTCCCGCTTGCCGCCTTCGGCATCCTCTTCTATTTCAGCGGGCACCTCATGGAGTCGACCCTGCTGCCGCTGGAGCTCTACTTCGAACACCGCAACTATCTGCCACAGCTGGGGCTCTGGCTGGCCCTGGCGTCCCTGCCCGCGGCGGCCCGCAGCACCAGCATGCGGATAGCGGCCGGGGTCGGCGCCCTGCTGCTGCTGCTGCTCCTGACCTTCCTGACCCGCCACAACGCCGGGCTCTGGAGCGATCCGGACCGGCAAACCGCCGTCTGGTACCACGACAACCCCGGCTCCCTGCGCACCACCCTGGCCTACTCCCAGTCCCTGCTCGAGCAGGGACGGCTGGAGGAAACCCGCGAGGTCCTGGCGCGCGGAGTCCAGCAGCATCCCGGCAGCCTGTCATTGGTGCTCTCCCAGCGCCTGGTACAGTGCTTCTGGCTGAAGCAGCCGGTCACCTTCAGCGACCTGCCGCAACTGGCCAGGTCGGCCGCCCACGAAAACGGCAGCATTCCGCTGCTGGAACGGCTGCGCAAGCTGGGCGCTTCCCCCGACTATCAGGCGAGCCGGTGCACGGCCCTGGACAGTGCGCTGATTGCAGACATCTACCGGGGGCTTCTGGAGAACCCTCGCTACCAGATCAAGAACAACACTTATCGCTACCTGAATGAGTACCTGGCTGAAATCGCCCTCACGCAAGGCGATCTGAATCAGGCGCTCTACCATTACGATGCCGCCTTCGAGGCGGGCCAAAGCCCGATCTACCCCTATCGCCAGGCCCTGCTCCTGGCCAATGCCGGCCATCCCGCCCAGGCGCTGGTCTGCGCGCGGGCCGCGCTGCTGGCACTGACGCCAAAGACCCGGGTGTTCTACCCCGACCTGGAGCCCCGTATCCGAACCCTGATCGACACTCTGCAAGCCACGCCGGCCACCCCGAGGCCGCAATGACAGGCGCCCCTCCGCCCCGCCGCTACCTGGGCCTGCTGTTGCTGTCCCTGGCGCTCGTCACGGCAATCTACCTTCCCGGCCTGAAGGGGCCCTGGCTGATGGACGACGATGCCAACCTGGGCATGTTCACGGCCTATGCCGCGGGCGCGGCGCCCTACGCCGAGCTGATTGACGGCAACCAGTCCGGCCCGCTGGGGCGAGGCGTCAGCATGGCCAGCTTCGCGCTCAACCATGCCCTGGGCCTGTTCGGCAACGAGGCCCTCAAGGCCAGCAACCTGGCCCTCCATCTGCTGAATGGCGGCCTGATGTTCTGGCTCTGCCTGACGCTGTTCCGCATCCGGCAACCCTTGCCGGGCATTGCCGCCCCCTGGGCCGCCCTGGGCCTGACCCTCTGGTGGCTGCTGCTGCCCATGCACATCAGCACGGTGCTGTACATCGTGCAGCGCATGACATTGCTGGCCGGATTGTTCTCGCTCGCCAGCTGCCTCTTCTATGTCTGGGGGCGCCAGGCGCTGGGTACCGCTCCCCGCCGCGGATGGCCGCTGCTTGCCGTCAGCCTGCTGCTCTGCTTCCCCCTGGGCCTGCTCGCCAAGGAGTCGGCGCTGGCCACCCTGCCGTGGTTGTTGCTGATCGAGCTGTTCTTTTTCCGTCCTGCGCTGACCGCGCGCTCCGGCCTCGGCAGGACCCTGGCCGTGCTGCTGCTGGCCACGCTGCTGCTGTTGCTGCTGTGCACGGCCGTCTTCAACCTGGCCGACGGCTACCTGGGGAGGGAGTTCACGCTGGGCGAGCGCCTGCTGACCCAGGGACGGGTCATCTGGAGCTACATTCACGGCATCTTCCTGCCCGACGGCAGCCGGATGGGCCTGTTCAACGACGACTTCACCGTCTCCCGCGACCTGCTGACGCCACCGACCACGCTGCTGGCCCTGGCGGGAGTGGGCGGCTTGCTGGCCTTTGCCATCAGGATGGCTGACGGCAAGGGCTGGGCCGTTGCCTTCGGCATTTTCTTCTACTTTGGCGGGCACCTGCTGGAGTCCACCGTCCTTTCGCTGGAACTGTATTTCGAGCATCGCAACTATCTGCCTTCAATGGGCCTGCTCCTGGCGGCCGCCGCCGCCGCGGCCCGCCTGCGGATCATGCCGCGGCGCCTGCTGCTGGGCTGCTTTGCGGCCTACCTCGGCCTGCTGGGCGTCGCCAGCTTCCAGCGCAGCCAGATCTGGGCCGACAAGGGCCTGCTGCTGGAAACCTCCGCGCTGAGCCATCCCCACTCCCTGCGCGCCTGGACGGATCATCCTGAATTCCTGCTGGAGACCGGCCAGCCGAGGCTGGCGCTGGAGGCGGCCCTGCGCAGCGCGGAAAGCAATCCTGGCTATGCCGGCATTTCCTATATGCAGATGATCTCCATCTACTGCCGCCTGCGGCAGCCGGTCCCGGCCGAGCTGGTCAGGCGAACCAGTCAGGCCCTACTGGCCACCGACAACGTGGCCAGCACCGTGACCACCCCGCTGTCCATAGGCCTGAGCCTCATTCACACGAAGCATCTGCAGGGGCATTGCCCGCAAACCGACTTCGGACCGCTACGGCCTGCCTTCATCCGGCTTGATGACCGGCTGCGCCAGTCCTACGGCGCGCGACGAGGAAGCTTGTGGTTCCTGCGCCTGTCGCTGGCCGAATGGCTGCTGACGCTGCAGCAACCCGCCGACGCCCTGGTCATCCTGCGCGACACCTGGCGCAGCGGCCACCCGCCCGACATGCCCATGGTCGGCCTGGTGCTCGCCCGCACCCTGCTGGAGGAAAGTCAGTCCGCCGAGGCCGCACAGGTCTTGGCAGAGCTTGCGGCAGTAACGCATGATGCCCCCGCCGATTTCCGCGCCGACATGACCGCGCTGCAGCAGCGCGCCACAGGAGCCCGATAACGTGACCGCCCTTCCCGCCAGACCCCGCCTTTCCATCATCCTGCCCGCCAAGAACGAGGCCGGTGGTCTGCGCCATACGCTGCCCGACCTGCGCCAGCTGCACCCGGAGGCCGAAATCATCGTGGTGAACGACGGCTCGACCGATGATACCGCCGCCGTGGCCAGCGCCCTGGGCGCACGCGTGGTCAGCCATCCCTATTCCAAGGGCAACGGCGCCGCCATCAAGTCCGGCGCACGTGCCGCCACCGGCGACATCCTCGTCTTCATGGACGCCGACGGCCAGCACAAGCCGGAGGATGTGGCCCGCCTGCTGGCGCGCCTGGATGAAGGCTATGACATGGTGGTCGGCGCGCGCGGCATGTCCTCGCAGGCGGGGGCGCACCGCGCGGCGGCCAACTCCCTGTACAACGTTCTGGCCAGCTGGATGGTGGGCCAGAAGGTGGCCGACCTCACCTCCGGCTTCCGGGCGGTGAGGGCCACGCTGTTCCGGCAGTTCCTCTACCTGCTGCCGAACGGCTTTTCCTACCCCACCACCATCACGATGAGCTTTTTCCGCGCCGGCTATTCCGTCGCCTACGAGCCCATCGAGGCCCCGAAGCGCATCGGCAGAAGCCATATCCGGCTGGTACGGGACGGCGTGCGCTTCTTCCTCATCATCTTCAAGATCGGCACGCTGTATTCGCCCCTCAAGCTGTTCCTGCCCATCAGCCTGGTGTTCTTCACCCTGGGGCTCGGCTATTACGGCTACACCTACACCCAGTTCAGCCGCTTCACCAACATGAGCGCACTGCTGTTCATCACCTCGACCCTGGTCTTCCTGATCGGTCTGGTATCGGAGCAGATCTCCTCGCTCAACTACAAGGACAGTGATGGAGGCTGACGTCATGACGCCCCGCATTCATGTGTTTATCGGCACCAAGGCCCAGCTGATCAAGATGGGACCCGTCATGCGGGAGCTGCAGGATCGCGGCATCCCCTATCGTTTCATTCATTCCGGCCAGCACCAGGAAACCATGCAGGACCTGATTGCCAACTTCGGCATCCAGCCGCCTGACGTGGTGCTGCATGCGGGCCGTGACATCACCGGCATCCTGCAGATGCTGTTCTGGTCCCTGAAAATTCTCCTGCGCTCGCTGTTCCGGCCGGAGTGGCTGTGGGGCAGCCGCGAGCAGGGTTATGTGCTCAACCACGGCGACACCTTCTCCACCCTGCTGGGCACCGTGCTGGCGCGCTGCCACGGCCACCACGCCGTGCACGTGGAATCCGGACTGCGCTCCTTCAACTTCCTGCACCCCTTTCCCGAAGAGCTGGTCCGGGTCGTCACCATGCGCCTGTCGACCCTGGCCTACGCGCCCGGGGAGTGGGCCGCGGGCAACCTCAAGGGACGCCGCTGCGAGGTGGTGGACACGGGCGAGAACACCCTGCTGGACAGCACCCGCCTGCACCTGTCGGCGCCGGCCCGGCCCGGCCTGCGTCCCGCCGGCCCCTACGGGGTGGCCTCCATCCACCGCTTCGAGAACATCTTCGACCGCAAGCGCCTGGCCTGGATCGTCGACCAGCTGATCACCTGCAGCCAGGGCCGCACCCTGCTGTTCATCCTGCACAAACCCACCCGCATCAAGCTGGAGAAAGCCGGATTGCTGGCCCGCCTGGAGGCCAGCCCGGGCATCGAGCTACGCCCGCGCTACGACCATATCGACTTCCTGCACCTGGTGGCCGGGGCCGACTTCGTCATTACCGACGGCGGCAGCAACCAGGAGGAATGCCACTATCTGGGTATGCCCTGCCTGATCCTGCGCGCCCGCAGCGAGCGCCTGGAGGGGCTGGAAGGCCCGGGCGCCAATGCCCTGCTGGCGCGTTATGACCCCAGCACCATCGCCGCCTTCATGCGCGACCCCGGCGCCTGGCGCCGCCCCAGCCTTCTGGAACGGGGCCTGTCTCCTTCCGGCCTTATCGTCCGCGACCTATCACGGCGGCTTGGCCTCTCATGAGGCTTGTTCAACTCAGTCGACGGTATTAAGGTAAAGGGTCAGGAATAACACATAAGATCCGGAAAACTATATGTCTAACGGGGGCATCACTCTTTCCGGCCTGGCCAAGCGCCTGGTCGAGGCTGGCCTGCTGCCTGAGGCGGCGGCCCAGCAGGCTGTGGCAGGCGCACAGAAGGACCAGCAGCCCCTGATCGGCTACATGCTGGCCAACAAGGTGCTGAAGCCTTCCGTGGCCGCCATGGTGGTGTCCCAGGAGTTCGGCGACTCGCTGTTTGACCTGGACGCCCTGGATCCCGAATCCATTCCCCACGGCAACATCGACGACAAGCTGGTACGCAAGCACAACGTGCTGCCGATCTTCCGCCGCGGCAACCGCCTTTTCCTGGCTGTCAGCGACCCCAGCCGACTCGATGCCATCGACGCCATCCGCTTCAACTCCGGCCTCAACGTCGAAACCGTGGTGGTCGAGGAGGACAAGCTCCTCAAGCTCATCGAGAAGATCCTTGAGAGCAAGAACAAGGCCGACATGTCGGGCCTGGACGAGGACCTGGAGGACATCGACATCTCCGGGGGCGACGAGGTCCCGGGCGGCGACGACGGCCCCACGGGCAATGCCGAGGACGATGCGCCCATCGTCCGCTATATCAACAAGATCCTGCTCGACGCCATCAAGGGCGGCGCCTCCGACTTGCACTTCGAGCCCTACGAAAAGGCCTACCGCATCCGTTTCCGCATCGACGGCGTGCTGCGCGAAGCGGCGCGGCCACCGGTGGCCATGGCCAACAAGATGGCAGCCCGCCTCAAGGTCATGTCGCAAATGGACATTTCCGAGCGCCGCATCCCGCAGGACGGCCGTATCAAGCTCAAGCTGTCCAAGACCCGCGCCATCGACTTCCGCGTCAACTCGCTGCCCACGCTGTTCGGCGAAAAGCTTTGCTTGCGTATCCTCGACCCTTCCAGCGCCATGCTCGGCATTGACGCGCTGGGCTACGAGCCGAACCAGAAGAAGCTCTTCATGGATGCCCTGGAGAAGCCCCAGGGCATGCTGCTGATCACCGGCCCCACCGGCTCCGGCAAGACCGTGTCCCTCTACACCGGCCTCAACATCCTGAACACGGAGGAGACCAATATCTCCACCGCCGAGGACCCGGTCGAAATCAACCTGGAGGGCATCAACCAGGTCAACGTGAACGTGAAGGTGGGACTGAGCTTCTCCGTCGCCCTCAAGGCCTTCCTGCGCCAGGACCCGGACGTCATCATGGTCGGTGAAATCCGTGACCTGGAAACCGCCGAGATCGCGGTCAAGGCCGCCCAGACCGGCCATATGGTGCTGTCCACCCTGCATACCAACTCGGCGCCGGAAACGCTAACCCGTTTGCGGAATATGGGCGTGCCTTCGTTCAATATCGCCACATCAGTGAACCTCGTGATCGCCCAGCGCCTGGCCCGCCGCCTCTGCAAGGAGTGCAAGCGCCCGGTGGACATCCCGAAACCGAGTCTGCTAGAAATGGGCTTCACCGAAGAGGATCTCGCCTCCGGCTTCACCATCTATGAGCCGGTGGGCTGCGACCAGTGCCGCGATGGCTACAAGGGCCGACTCGGGGTATACGAGGTGATGAAAGTGACGCCAGCCATCGCCCGCATCATCATGGAAGAAGGCAATTCGATCATGATTGCCGACCAGTCGCGCAAGGAGGGCTACCCTGACATCCGGCGCTCCGGCCTGGTCAAGGTCATGGCGGGCCTGACCAGCCTGCAGGAAGTCAATCGCGTCACCAGCGACTAAATTGAGCCTCTAAAGAAGAACTATTATGGCCAGCAAAGCAGATCAGATACTGACCTTCACCTATGAAGGTACCGACCGTCGCGGCCAGAAAGTGAAGGGCGAGGTCAACAGCAAGAACATGGCGCTGGCCAAGGCCCAGCTGCGCAAGCAGGGGATCAATGCCAACAAGGTCTACAAAAAGCGCAGCAATCCGCTGGCGGGCCTGAGCAAGCAGAAGATCACGGCACTCGACATCTCGATCTTCACCCGCCAGCTCGCCACCATGATGAAGGCGGGCGTGCCGCTGGTGCAGTCCTTCGAGATCGTCGCCGAGGGCCTCGACAATGTTTCCATGAAGGAAGTGGTGCTCGGCATCAAGACCGACGTGGAAGGCGGCAACGGCCTTGCCGTCTCCCTGCGCAAATACCCCGATCTCTTCGACGAGCTGTTCTGCTCGCTGGTGAATTCGGGCGAGCAGTCCGGCGCACTCGAGACCATGCTCGACCGCGTAGCCGTGTACAAGGAAAAATCCGAAGCCCTCAAGATGAAGATCAAGAAGGCCATGAAGTACCCGCTGACCGTGGTCGTCGTGGCCCTGATCGTGTCCGTCGTCCTGCTGCTGAAGGTGGTGCCGGTGTTCCAGGACCTGTTCGCCGGCTTCGGCGCCGAACTCCCGGCCTTTACCCAGATGGTGATCAACCTGTCCAAATGGATGCAGGCCTACTGGTTTGTCTTCATCGGGGGCATCGTTGGCTCGGTAATGGGCCTGATCGAGTTCAAGAAACGCTCCGAGGCCTTCCGTAACTGGCTGGACCGCGTCGTCCTCAAGCTGCCCATCGTCGGCGACCTGGCCTACAAGTCCACAGTCGCGCGTTTCTGTCGCACCCTGGCGACCACCTTCGCGGCCGGCGTGCCCCTGATCGACGCCCTGGTGTCCTGCGCCGGCGCCGCCGGCAACGTGGTCTACCGCGACGCCATCCTGAAGATCCGCGACGACGTCGCCACCGGCCAGCAGCTTGGCTTCTCCATGCGCCAGGCGGGCATCTTCCCGTCCATGGCCCTGCAGATGGTGGCCATCGGGGAAGAATCCGGCGCCCTCGATGCCATGCTGGACAAGGTTGCCACCCACTTCGAGAACGAAGTGGACAACGCGGTCGACGGCCTCACCTCCATGATGGAACCGCTGATCATGGCCGTCCTCGGCGTGCTCGTCGGCGGCCTCATCGTCGCCATGTACCTCCCCATCTTCCAGCTGGGCTCCGTGGTCTGATGCTGCAACTGCTGCAAAACAACCCCCTCCTCGCAGGGGGTTATGTTTTTTTTGCGGGGCTCTGCGTCGGCAGCTTCCTCAATGTCGTCATCCACCGCCTGCCGCTCATGCTGGAGCGGGACTGGCAGGAAGAGGCGGCAGCGCTGCGCGGCGAGACCCTGCCCGAGGCACCCCGCCTCAACCTCATGGTGCCGCGCTCGCGCTGCCCGCACTGCGGCCACCAGATCACCGCCCTCGAGAACATCCCGGTTGTCAGCTGGCTGACGCTGCGGGGCCGCTGCAGCGGCTGCCAGGCCCCCATCAGCCCCCGCTACCCCTTGGTCGAGCTGGCCACCGCCCTGCTCTCGGTCCTGGTGTTCGCGGCCTTCGGCGCCACCGGAACCATGCTGGCCGCGCTCGGCCTCACCTGGGCGCTGGTGGCGCTGACGCTGATCGATTTCGATACCCAGTTGCTGCCGGACACCATCACCCTGCCCCTGCTCTGGGCCGGCCTGCTGGTGAACCTGAACGGCACCTTCGCAGCGCTGCCCGCCGCCGTGATCGGCGCCGCGGCCGGTTACCTGTCGCTGTGGTCGATCTACTGGCTGTTCAAGCTCACCACCGGCCGTGAGGGCATGGGCTACGGCGACTTCAAGCTGCTGGCCGCGCTCGGCGCCTGGCTGGGCTGGATGATGCTGCCGGTGATCCTGCTGCTGTCCTCGGTGGTGGGCAGCGTCGCCGGCCTCGCCTACATGGCCATCCGCCGCGAGAGCGCGCCCTTCGCCTTCGGCCCCTATATCGCCGTGGCCGGCTTCGTTGCCCTGCTCTGGGGCCAGCCCCTGCTGCGCTGGTACCTCGGGGTCTGAGCATGCTGGTCATCGGCCTTACCGGCGGCATCGGCAGCGGCAAGACGCTGGCCACCGACCATTTCCAGCGCCTCGGCATCACCGTGGTCGACGCCGACCTGGCCGCACGCGTGGTGGTGGAGCCGGGCCGGCCGGCGCTGGCGGAAATTGCCGCCGCCTTCGGCGCCGACATGCTGCAGGCCGATGGCCGTCTGGACCGCGCCGCGCTGCGTCGCCTCGTGTTCGCCGACCCCGCGCAGCGGCGGCGACTCGAGGCCATCACGCATCCGCGCATCGCCGAGGAAATCCGGCGCCAGCTCGCCGCCAGTACCTCCCCCTACACTATCCTGGTGTCACCGCTGCTGTTCGAGAGTGGCCAGCACCACTTCGCGCAACGTACCGTGCTGATCGACGCGCACGAGTCCCTGCAGCGCCACCGCGCCGCCACCCGTGACCAGGTCAGCGAGAAACAGATCGAGGCCATCATGGCCGCGCAGCTGAGCCGCGAGGAGCGCCGCGCGCGCGCCGACGACGTGATCCTCAACGAGGGCCACATCGAGCACCTGCAGGCCCTGGTGGAAAAGCTGCACGAACGCTACCTGGAGATGGCCCGTGACCGACACCCCTAAGTCCGTGCCGACGGTGAAATGCCCGCACTGCGGCAAGACCGTGCCGTGGACGCCGGACTCGACGCACCGCCCCTTCTGTAGCGAACGCTGCCGGCTGATCGACCTGGGCGCCTGGGCCAGCGAATCCCACCGCATCCCCGGCGAGGCGCTGCCGCCCACCGACGAGGACGGGCACGACTAGCCTCGGCGGCATGGCAGGCGGCTAGAGCCCGCGAATCCCGGCAATGCCCTGCGCCCCGGCCGCCCATGCCCGCTCCAGGTCATCCTCGCGCATGCCGCCCAGCGCAAACACCGGCACCCGCGCCTGCGCCACCTGGGCCGCGAAGGCCTCCCAGCCCATGCCGGGCTGCCCCGGATGCGAGGGCGTCGCCTGCACCGGCGACAGCGTCACAAAATCCACGCCCAGCCGCTCGGCCAGGGCCAGCTCCTGCCGGTCGTGTACCGAGGCCGAGAGCCAGCAGGCGCCCATGTCAGGCCGCGTCGACAGCGCCGCCAGGCGCGCCGCCGGCAGGTGCACGCCATCCGCCGCCACCTGTTCCAGCAGCGCCGGATCGCCATGCAGCAGCAGGCGCGCCCCGGCGGCGCGGCAGCGGCCCAGGCAGGCCTGCGCCAGCGCCACATAGCACGCCGCGCGCAACGCCGGGGCGCGCAGCAGCAACAAGCGGGCGCCACGCGCCAGTGCCGCCTCGACCCAGGCGACATAGCCAGCCTCGTCGAGGTCGGCCGGGGAAATGAGGTAGCGCGCCGGCAAGCGCGCCGCGGTGACGATGGGCCGGTTGGCCGCCGGATAGTCAAAGGCCGGCAGCTCGGCCTCGGTGACCCAGCGCACCGCCTGGCCCTCGCGGCCGTGCGGCTCGCCGCTGAACGCCGCCACCTCCCACACCTCCAGGCACACCGCCTTGTCGGGATAGTCGTGCGTGATGCGGATCAAGGGCCGGAAACCGGTGGCGATGATGCCGAGTTCCTCGTCCAGCTCCCGCACCAGGGCCACCGCGGCCGGCTCGCCGGGCTCGACCTTGCCGCCGGGAAACTCCCAGAGGCCGCCCATATGCTTGTCGTGCGGTCGCTGCGCAATGAGGATGCGGCCCTCGCGGCGGATGACGGCGGCCACGACAAGAATGCGCTTCATGGTGTTCCTCGCCAGAAAAAGCCCCTCGCGGGGCTATCTCGGGGCGATCGACGCGGTCGCCGCTCAGGAGCGGTAGTCGGCGTTGATCTTCACGTAGTCATAAGAAAAGTCACAGGTATAGACCGTGTCGCGGGCGCTGCCGCGGCCCAGGCACACCCGGATGGTGATCTCTTCCTGCTGCATCACCGCGGCGCCCTGCTCCTCGGTGTAGGCCGGCGCGCGGCCGCCGTTGTCGACGATGCAGACCGCATTGAGATACACGCGCACGCGGCTGACATCCAGCGCCTGCAGGCCGGCATTGCCGATGGCGGCGACGATACGGCCCCAGTTGGGGTCGGAGGCAAAGAAGGCGGTCTTCACCAGCGGCGAGTGCGCAATGCTGTACGCCACATCGCAACACTCTTCCGTGCTGGCGCCTTCCTCCACCTGCACCGTCATGAACTTGGTGGCGCCCTCGCCGTCGCGCACGATGAGCTGCGCCAGGCGCGCGAACACACGGTGCACGGCACCCTCCAGCGCCAGGTAGTCGGCGCTGGCGGTGCTGGTGATGGCGGCATTGCCGGCGGCGCCGGAGGCGATCAGCACGCAGGAATCATTGGTGGAGGTATCGCCGTCGATGGTGATGCGGTTGAAGCTCTGCTTCACCGCCGACTTCAGCAGCTCATCGAGGACCGGCTGCGCCACGGCGGCATCGGTCGCCACATAGCCCAGCATGGTGGCCATATTGGGACGGATCATGCCGGCGCCCTTGGAGATGCCGGTGACGGTGACGGTGACGCCGCCCACGGTCAGCTGCTCGGAGGCGCCCTTGGGACGGGTGTCGGTGGTCATGATGCCGGCGGCGGCATCGGCCCAGGCATTGGCGTCGAGCTTGCCGAGCGCGGCCGGCAGGGCGGCCGCCAGCCGATCCACCGGCAGGTGCTCGCCAATGACACCGGTGGAAAACGGCAGCACGCGCTCCGCCGGCACCTGGGCCAGGTCGGCCAGGGCGCGGCAGGAGGCCACGGCGTTGTCCATGCCCACGGTGCCGGTGCCGGCATTGGCGTTGCCGGTGTTGATCACGAGGTAGCGCGGCGTGGCGCGGGCCAGGTGCTCACGGCAGAGCAGGACCGGCGCGGCGCAGTAGCTGTTCTGCGTGAACACGGCGCTCACGGTGGCGCCCTCGGCGATCTCGAACACGGTGAGGTCGCGGCGGTTCTTGTAGCGGATGGCGGCTTCGGTGATGCCGATGCGCACGCCCTTCACGGGGTGCATGACGAGCAGGTCCAGGTTGCCAACAGCCATGGAAATCTCCTTAAGCTCAAATCAGATAGCGCAAATCGGATCGGTGCCCGGTCGCGCGTGAAAAAAAGCGCGCGTGAAACAAGAAAAAGGAGAGGTCACCCTCTCCTTTTCCGCGCGCACCGGCGTCACGGGGCTACAGCGTCAGGGCTACAGCGTCAGGGCTACAGCGTCATGGCCTCGGGGGTCCGAGGCCCCGTCGGCCACCGGCTCAGGCGAGCTGGCCGTGGCAGTGCTTGAACTTCTTTCCGGATCCGCAGGGGCAGGGATCGTTGCGGCCGACCTTTTCGCCGTCGCGCACGAAGGTCGACTGCCCGGCCTCCGGCGCGGCCGTATCCAGGCCCGGCGCCACGCCCTCGCCGTTCTCGGCGGCGAACTCGGCTTCCGCGCTGGCGGCATCGGCATGCTGGAACTGCAGGCGCATATGGTCCGCCTCGGCCTGGCGCTGCGCCTCGATGGCGGCGACCTCTTCCGGCGACTGCACCTCGATGCGTGCCAGGGTCTGCACCAGCTCCAGCTTCACGGCGCCCAGCAACTGCTCAAACAGCTGGAAGGCCTCGCGCTTGTACTCCTGCTCCGGATTCTTCTGGGCATAGCCGCGCAGGTGGATGCCCTGGCGCAGGTAGTCCATGCCGGCCAGGTGCTCCTTCCAGTGGCGATCCAGGATCTGCAGCATCAGCTGCTTTTCCAGCTGGTCGGCGACTTCCTTGCCGATCTGCTCGCGCTTCTGGCGATAGGTCGCCAGCACGGCCTCGACGATGCGCTCGCGCAGGCCTTCCTCGTGCAGGGTGTCGTCCGCCTCCAGCCACTGGCGGATGGGCAGGGCCGCACCGAAATCGGCGGCCAGCGCGCGCTCGAGGCTCTCCAGGTCCCACTGGTGGTCCATGGACTGCGGCGGAATGAACTCGCTGATGACGGTGTTGAGCACGTCGCCGTGAATGAGGTCGACGTTCTCGGCGATGCTGTCGGAGGCCAGCACGGCGTCACGCTGCGAGTAGATGGCGCGGCGCTGGTCGTTGGCGACGTCGTCGTACTTGAGCAGGTTCTTGCGGATGTCGAAGTTGCGCGCCTCGACCTTGCGCTGCGCGCCCTCGATGGAGCGGGTCACCCAGCGGTGCTCGATCGCCTCGCCCTGCTGCATGCCGAGCGAGCGCATCATGTTCTTGACGCGATCGCTGGCGAAGATGCGCATGAGGTCATCTTCCAGCGACAGGTAAAAGCGGGTGACGCCGGGATCGCCCTGGCGGCCGGAGCGGCCACGCAGCTGGTTGTCGATGCGGCGCGATTCGTGGCGCTCGGAACCGACGATATGCAGGCCGCCCGCCTTGATCACGATGGCGTGGTTCTGTTCCCACTCCGCCTTGAGCGCATCGATCTGCGCCGGCGTCGGGCTCTCGATCTTGGCAACCTCGTTCTTCCAGTTGCCGCCGAGCAGGATGTCGGTGCCACGGCCGGCCATGTTGGTGGCGATGGTGACCGCGCCCGGGCGGCCGGCCTGGGCAATGATTTCGGCTTCCTGGGCGTGGAACTTGGCGTTCAGCACCTGGTGCGGAATGTTCTCGCGGGTGAGCAGGGCATCGAGGTATTCGCTGGACTCGATGGTGGCGGTACCGACCAGCACTGGCGCCTGCTTCTCGCGCAGTGCCTTGATCTCGATGATGATGGCGGCGAACTTTTCTTCGCGGGACAGGTAGACGAGATCGTCGAGGTCCTTGCGCACCATGGGGCGGTGGGTGGGGATGACGACGACGTCCAGGCCGTAGATCTGGTTGAACTCCGGGGCCTCGGTGTCGGCGGTGCCGGTCATGCCGGACAGCTTCTTGTAGAGGCGGAAGTAGTTCTGGAAAGTGGTGGTGGCGAGCGTCTGGTTCTCGTTCTGGATGGCCACGCGCTCCTTGGCTTCCACCGCCTGGTGAATGCCGTCGGACCAGCGCCGGCCCGGCATGGTGCGGCCGGTGTGCTCGTCCACGATCACCACCTCGCCGTCCTGCACGATGTACTGCACGTCGCGCTGGAACAGCACTTGCGCCTTGAGGCCGGCATGGACGTGGTGCAACAGGCCGAGATTGGCGGCCGAGTAGAGGCTGTCTCCTTCGGCCAGCAGGCCGATCTTCACCAGCATGGCCTCGACGTTCTCGTGGCCGCTTTCGGTGAGTTCGACCTGGCGGTGCTTTTCGTCCACCCAGTAGTCACCACCGTCGGGCTTGCCCTCTTCGGCCTGCTTGCGCAGCTTGGGGATCAGGGTGTTGATCTGCTCGTACAGGCGCGAGGAATCCTCGCTGGCGCCGGAGATGATCAGCGGCGTGCGCGCCTCGTCGATGAGGATGGAATCGACTTCGTCGACCAGGGCATAGGCCAGGCCGCGCTGGGCCTTGTCTTCCAGGCGGAAGGCCATGTTGTCGCGCAGGTAGTCAAAGCCGAATTCGTTGTTGGTGCCGTAGGTGA
>JAZKHS010000081.1:0-913 GCA_040385265.1 Pseudomonadota bacterium
TGGACCTACGCCGAACTGGCGCGCCGGGTGGACGCGATCTGCCACGTGCTGCGCGGTGAGCTGGGACTGGTCAGCGGCAACCGGGTGCTGCTGCGCGGCGCCAACAACCCGATGATGGCGGCCTGCCTGCTGGCCGTGCTCAAGGCCGGCCTGATCGCGGTGCCCACCATGCCGCTGCTGCGCGCGCGCGAACTGGGCACGATCGCGGCCAAGGCCAGCATAGCCGCGGTGCTCTGTTCGGCCACGCTGCGCGCCGAGATGGGGGGGCTGAACTTGAGGAAGGTCTGGCGGCCATGCAGCAGGATGGTGATGAACTGCTTGAAGATGCCCGGGGTCGCCCAGGAGTCGGCGAAGAGGATCTTGAAGACGGAGCTTTCCTTGTCGGGGCTGCGGCCCCAGAGGATGGTGACCGGCACCAGTTGCACGTCGAGCCCGGTATTCCCGCGCACGGACTCCATCACGCGCACGAATCGCGGCGAATAGGCAAAGCGGTTGCGCTGCAGCGGAGAGGGGTTGTCGCTGCGGGTGAGGAAGAAGAACGAGCGGTCCTCGCGCAGGTGCGGGCACTGCATGGGCTTGAGCGCACGCGGCAGGCCAGCCTTGCGGGTTTCCGTCTCCAGCACCAGCAGGTTCGAGAGGAAGCGGGTCTGCATGACGTAGCAGACCGGCTTGTCGGGGTCGAGCTGCAGCTGCTTCAGGTCTTCCGGCAGGATGGTGGTGCGCACGAAGATGTAGAGAATTTTGCGCGCAAGCAGCAGGAAGATGTTGCTAAGCCATTGGGGCATTCTTGTAAGCCTTTGAGGGGGCAAGGGTTTTCAGGTCAGGATGGTAGCAAGGCAGGGGCCTGGGGAGGGGTTTGGCTGTTGGGCGTGAATGTAACAAAAGGTTAGTGGGGTGGCGGAGTGAGGAGCGG
>JAZKHS010000081.1:1015-21850 GCA_040385265.1 Pseudomonadota bacterium
AGCCAACCCTAATTTTGAAAAGGCCCCCCGTCCCCCGCCTGGCTGCCGTCGGTGCTGGGGGAGAGGAGGGCAAGGGCAAGGTCAAGGGGTAGGACGGGAGGATGGGAGGGCGGGCTGGGCCCGCCCCTCCTTTTCAGCGGGTGATGTCCTGCACGAAGTCGGCGATCAGGGCGATGCATTCGCGGCCTTCGGGGAGGAAGAGATGGAAGAGGGGGAAGACATGGGGCATGGCCTCCCACTCCCGGTAGGCCAGGCGCAGGCCGGCGCGCTTGGCGTTACGGCGGATGGCGCGGGCGTCATCCAGGAGGATCTCCGTGGTGCCGACATGGACCATCAGCGGCGGCAGGCCCGTGAGGTCGGCATGGGCCGGCGACAGCAGCGGATGCTTGGGGTCATTGTCGCCGATGTGGCGCAGGCCCAGGGCCTTGATGCCGGACGGGTTCAGCATGGCCTCGTGGCGGGCGTTCAGGGTGTGGGACTGGTAGGTGCAGGCAAGGTCGGTCCAGGGCGACAGGCAGACGGCCCCGGCCGGCAACGGCAGCTTGAGCTCGCGCAGGCGCAGCAGGGTGACCAGCGTCAGGTTGCCGCCGGCGGAGTCACCGGCCAGCACGATATGGCGCGGCTGGAAGCCTTCCGCCAGCAGGTAGCGGTAGGCCTCGACGGCATCGTCCAGCCAGCAGGGAAACGCGAACTCGGGGCCCTGGCGGTAGTCCAGCGCCAGCACGCGCGCCCGGCAGCGCCGCGCCAGTTCGGCGGTGAGGGGGCGGTGCGTGCGCGGCGATCCGGAAATATAGGCGCCGCCGTGCAGGTAGAGGATGACGGCGGCGCCGGGGTTGTCGGCCTCCACCCATTCGCCGCGCAGGGCCTTGAGCGGAGTGAAGTGGGCCTTGGGCACCGGCACGATGCCGGCGGACAGTTCCAGGGCGAGGGCGGAGAGGCCCATGCGGGCCGGGGTTGGCCGGCTGGAAAACATGATGTTCTTAAGGGTGCGCTTCAGCACCTGGTTGAGTACGCGGCCTTGCCAGCTCATGAACGGTCCTGTCGGGAATACGGATAGGAATAAAGCGCTAGCAGAGGTACGCGATGAGCTGGCGTTTGTCCAGACCCGGACGGCGCCCGCGCGGGAGGCGGGGAGCACGGCGGGCCGGTCGCTGCGGCGGTGCGGGGGGTCACCGGGCCGAGCAGGACCGCGGCCTCGCCGCCCGCCGGTGCGGCTCGGCAGCGGCTCTGCTATCGTGCGCTGGCGCCGGCGCCTGCCGGCCCTGCCTGCCCGGGTGAGGAGACCCATGAGCGTCGTCAACTGTGTCGTCTACAGCCGCAAGTCCGGCCACAAGCTCGAAGACATTCCCCTGGACCAGGTCAGCGAGGCGCTGGCCGGCAATCCCGATCACTTCGTCTGGGTGGGCCTGCATGAGCCCGACGTGGTGGAGATGCGGCTGGTCGAGGATGAGTTCGGCCTGCACGAACTGGCGGTGGAAGACGCCACCCGCACCCAGCACCGCTCCAAGATCGAAGTCTATGGTGACACCCTGTTCGTGGTGGTGCGCACTGCGCGCATGGAAAACGAGGACATCGTGCTCGGCCACACCTCGGTGTTTGTCGGCCCGCGCTATGTGCTTACCGTGCGCCAGGGCGCCTCGCTCAGCTATGCTCCGGTGCGCCAGCGCTGCGAGAAGCACCCGGAGCAGCTGCGCCACGGCCCGGCCTACGTGCTCTATGCCCTGCTCGACTTCGTGGTGGACAACTTCTACCCGGTGGTGGAGGGGCTGAGCCAGCACCTGCGCGACATCGAGAAGGACATCTTCGGCAGCACCTTCAAGCGCAAGACCATCCGCCACCTCTATGAGCTCAAGGGCGAGCTGGTGGACATGAAGCTGGCGGTGGGGCCCATGCAGGATGTCTGCGGCTACCTGCTGCGCAGCGACGAGAAGGTAATGCCGCGGGCGCTGACGCCCTATCTGCGCGACATCAACGACCATGTGCTGCGCATCAACGACGTGCTGAACGCGCAGAGCGAGATGGTAAAGGTGGCCATGGACGTCAACATGGCCATGGTCACGGTGGCGCAGAACGAGGTGGTGAAGCGGCTGGCGGCCTGGGCCGCCATCCTGGCCCTGCCGACCATGATCGCCAGTTTCTACGGCATGAACTTCGAGTACATGCCGGAGCTCAAGTGGCACTTCGGTTACCCGATCACCCTGGCGGTGATGGCGGGCGGCTGCGTCTACCTGTGGCGGCGGCTGCGCCGGGCCGGCTGGCTGTAGCGGGGCAAGGCCTCGGCACCGGCGGCCTGTCGATCCCATCCGGATTCCCGGGGGACTTCGACGCCTTTCGGCTGCCCCTGCGAGCCCGGCAGCGCGGGCGTCGGGGCATGGCCGCGCGGCGATGCCCTTCGGCTCGCCTGGCCTGAGCGGGCCGGGCGGCTATTCCCACGTCCGCCGGTACCGGGCGCCGGGGCCGGCGGGCGGGAGGGGTGTGACCTTGCCCGGCCATTCGGGCCAGGGGCTGGCCTCCCCGACGGTTTTACTCAAGCAGGGCCTGGGCTAGGCTCAGCCTCCTTTGCCTTACCGCGGCCCGGCCCATGGCCAGCCGACCTTAGCCTGATATGTCGATGGGGATGCCATGAGCAATGTGATGCAGGAAGTCCTGGACCTGCTGGACCTGGAAGTCATCGAGAAGGGAATCTATCGCGGCAGCAGCCGCAATTTCTTCGGCAAGAACGTCTTTGGCGGCCAGGTGCTGGGCCAGGCCCTGATGGCCGCCGGCCGCACCGTGGAGGGCCGCCTGCCGCACTCGCTGCATGGCTACTTCCTGCGCGCGGGCGACGTCAATGCGCCCATCGTCTACCAGGTCGAGAACATCCGCGATGGCAAGAGCTTCTGCACGCGCAACGTGAAGGGCATCCAGCATGGCGAGAACATCTTCCTGATGTCGGCCTCCTTCGCGCTGCCCGAGGAGGGCCTGGAGCACCAGGTGCCGATGCCGGCGGTGGAGGGGCCGGAAGGCATTCCCAGCGAATATGAGCTGCGCCTCAAGGTGGCGCCCATGATTCCCGAGAAGATTCGCGGCGTGTTCATGCGCGAGCGCCCCATCGAGATCCGGCCCATCGACCCGGTGAATCCCTTCGCGCCGGCCAAGAAGGATCCGCGGCGCCACCACTGGATGAAGGCGCAGACCCGGCTGCCGGATGATCCCTTGCTGCACATGTGCATCCTGGCCTTCGCCTCGGATTTCATCCTCATGAGCACCGCCATGCTGCCGCACGGCGTGAGCTTCATGCAGAACAACCTGCAGGCAGCCAGCCTGGACCACGCCATGTGGTTCCACCGCGACTTCCGTATTGACGAGTGGATGCTCTACGACATGGACGCGCCCAATGCCTCGGCCTCGCGCGGCATGAATTTCGGCCGCCTCTTTACCCAGGAGGGCCGGCTGGTGGCCACAGTGGCGCAGGAAGGCCTGATGCGCCTGCGCGAAGTGCCGGAAAAGTACTGAGGGAGCCGGCCCGAAGGGCGGACGGAGGGCGGTCGCCTGCGGGCGCCTTGCGGGTGCGTCGGGCGGTCGTGCTCAGGCGCTGGCGTTGCTGCCGTCGTTGCGCTTGAACTCGATGACGTTGCTGCCGGCGCTGGCCGGGTCGAGGCCGGGGGTGGCCAGCTCGTCCAGGCCGAGGAAGCGGCGCAGCTCGTCGCGGCGGGCGCGGCCATCGTGGTAACCCAGGTCCATCAGGTCCTGGCAGTAGGGCGCCTCGAACAACAGGTAGGACAGCACGCCCGAGCCGGAGCGGTGGGTGGCGCCGGAGCCGCGCACGAACATGCGGATGCTCTTGGGCAGCAGGCGGGCATGGCGCATGGCGATGGCGTCCAGCACCTCGGCGGGCGGCGACATCACCAGTACGTCGACCGGGCGCAGGGTGGTGTGCTGGGTGCGCAGCTCTTCCGGGATAAGGCCCAGCGTGCGGTTGATGCGGGTCAGGCGCTCGACGTCGGCCTCCAGGCTGTCGACGAAGGAGCTGTTCATGATGTGCGAGACGACCTGGGCAATGCTGGGGTAGGCCACGGTTTTCTCGCGTACCTGGCGTCGGGACTGGCCGCCGACGCCGATCACCAGCACCTTGTCGGCGCCCAGGTGCAGGGCGGGACTGATGGGCGAGAGCTGGCGCAGGGCGCCGTCGCCGAAGAACTCGCGGTTGACGCGCACGGCGGGGAAGAAGATGGGAATGGCCGCCGAGGCCATCAGGTGGTCGATGCTGATCTCGCTGCGCAGGCCCAGGCGGCGCGCCCGCCGCCAGTTCTCCAGGCTGGGCGAGCCCTGGTAGAAACTGACGGACTCGCCGCTGGAATAGCCGGAAGCGGTGATGCAGAGCGCCCGCAGGTGGCCCTGGTCGATGCCGTCCTGCACCCCCGCCATGGTCAGCCGCTGCTGCAGCAGCTGGCGCAACGGGCTGTTGTCCAGCAGCGAGATGGGCAGGTCGCGGCGCAGGCGGCCAAAGGCCAGCGTCATCATGAAGCGCCAGCCGCGGGCAATCACCCCGGCCCAGTCGGTGCGGTAGACCTGCTCGCTGCGGAACTCGCCCCAGACCGACTCCAGCATGGCGACGCCGTCGCGCAGGCAGCAGGCATGGGTGGCGAGGCCGGCGGCATTGAGGCCGCCAGCGGAGGTGCCGCAGATGATGTTGAAGGGGTTGGCGGTATCGGGCGGGAGCATGTCGGCAATGGCGCGCAGGACGCCTACCTGGTAGGCCGCGCGCGCCCCGCCCCCGGAGAGAACCAGTCCGACCTGCTGCGCGTGCCCCTGGAGCATCTGCCTCTCCTGATTTTTATGGCCCTGCTCGCCGAGTGTAGCGACTGTTTCGCTGGCTGAAGCGTACCGCCGCACAAACGCTACGTTTCACGGCACCAGTGGTCGCGCCCGCTCAACCGGGCCAGTGGATCAGCCCTTCGCCGCCGGCGTCCAGTTTCCACCACTGGTCGGGGTCGTCGCCTTCCTGCCAGCTGCCCGGGGTGGCGCGGACTTCACTGCCGAAATGGGCGAAGGCCTCGCGGGCGCAGGCGATGTCATCGGCCCAGGGCGTGGCCGGGCTGTCGAACCAGACCGAGCTGAAGCCGGGGATGGCGTCCTCGATCACCAGCACCGGGATGCTGGCATCGCCCAGGACCAGGCGGTGTTTCCACTGCCTCTTGCCGGCGGGGCGGGGCTTCTGCGCGTCGCTGCCGGGAAAGCGTGCATTGAGCCAGTCCAGGATGGCCTGGGCCGGCACATTGGCGAGGTAGATCTCGATATCGGGGGAGGTGGACATGCAAGGCGCCTGTGGGTGGAGGGAGCGGCCGGGGGCCCCACGCAAACGCTACAGATTTTTTCCCTGCAGCGCAGCACCCATGGACTAACCTGAGGCGAGAAGCAGGTTTTCCGGCGTCCGGCGCATGGCCGACCTGTGGCGCTGGCTTGGCGCTGGCCTGTCGCGCAGGCTGGTAGTCACCCGAGACACTGGCAATCATTGGTCGGTATCGGTATCGGTATCGGTATCGGTGCGAGGACGGCCAGGGCGGCAGTCGTGAGGGCAGCGGAGGTGGTCATGAGCATTTGTTCCTCGGAGTCCCCTGACGGCAAGGAACTTGTCATCCATATCAAGGGGCGCTTCGACTTCAGTACCCACCAGGACTTCCGCAGCGCCTACGAGGACCACCAGGAGGCGCCCGAGGCCTATGTGGTCGACCTCAGCGAGGCCACCTACCTCGACAGCTCGGCCCTGGGCATGCTCCTGCTGCTGCGCGACCATGCCGGCGGCGACAGCCACAAGGTGCGCATCGTCAACTGCAATCCGGACGTGAAGAAGATCCTGTCCATTTCCAACTTCGAGCAACTGTTCACGATCCAGTAAGCCGGGGCGCCAGGAACCGCCAGGGTCAGGGGGAACCATGCGGGGACCGGGATGAACCAGCCCAGCCTGAACATACTGATTGCCGAGGACAGTGGCTCCGACCGCCTGCTGCTGCAGACGCTGCTGCTGCGCCAGGGCCATCAGGTGACGGCGGTGGCCAACGGGCGCGAGGCGGTGGAGCGTTTCCAGGCGCAACGGCCCGATATCGTGCTGCTTGATGTCATGATGCCGGAAATGGACGGCATCGCCGCCGCGCGGGCCATGCGGGCGCTGGCGGGAAACGCCCTGATTCCCATCATCTTCCTGACCTCCCTGAGCAAGGCCCAGGACCTGGCGGCCTGCCTGGCGGCGGGGGGCGACGACTTCCTCAGCAAGCCCTGGAACCCGGTCATCCTCGAGGCCAAGATCCGCGCCTTCGACCGCCTGCGCCGGCTGCATGTCGAGGTGATGCAGCAGCGTGAGCACCTGATTGCCGAGCAGCAGGCCGCCAAGCTCATCTTCGACCGCATCATCCGCCTCGGCGCCCTGGACGCGCCCTGCATCCGTTACCTGATGTCGCCCATGGCCATCTTCGATGGCGACGTGCTGCTGGCGGCGCGCCAGCCCGACGGCGACATGATGGTGCTGCTGGGCGACTTCACCGGCCATGGCCTGCCCGCCGCCATCGGCATCATGCCGCTGGCGGAGATCTTCTACGGCATGGGCGCCAAGGGCTTCGGGCTCGAGGCCATCCTGCGCGAGATCAATGCGCGCCTGAAGGCGGTGCTGCCGCCCTCGGTGTTCTGCTGCGCCACCGCCGCGCACATCAACTACGGCGACCGCTACTTCGAGATCTGGGCGGGCGGCCTGCCCGACGGCGTCATCTTCAACCGGCGCAGCCGCAGCCTGACCCGCATTCCCTCCACCCATGTGCCGCTCGGCATCCTGCCGGTGCACCGCTTCGAATACCGTCCCCTCATGCTCGAGCTGGAAGAGGGCAGTGACCTCTACCTCTGGTCGGACGGCATCATCGAGGCCAGCAACGCCGCCGGCGAGATGTTCGGCGAGTCGCGCCTGCTGGCGCTGTTCGACCCGCCCGCCGAGGACATGTTCGGCCATATCACCACCTCCCTGCGCGATTTCACCGGCACCGACGCCCAGCAGGACGACTACTCGCTGGTGGCGGTCTGCCCCGGCGATGACGTGCTGCCGCTGTCCCGGCACAGCCGCGTGCGCTTTCCGGCCTACAGTCCGGGACACTGGTCGCTGGACTACGAGATCCGCGCCGAAAGCATGAAGACCCAGGACCCGGTGCCGCTGCTGATGCACATGCTGATGCAGGTGCCGGGCCTGCGCGCCCATGGCAGCGCCATCGGCACCATCCTGAGCGAGCTGTACTCCAACGCCCTGGAACATGGCCTGCTCGGCCTGTCTTCCTGCCTCAAGCAGGATGCCGACGGCTTCCGCCGCTACTACCGCCTGCGCAGCGAGCGCCTGCACGCCCTCGACGCGGAGGCGGCCATCCGCATCCACCTGGAGGTGGAGCCGCTGGAGCATGGCGGCCTGCTGCGCCTGCGCATGCGCGATTCCGGCCCCGGCTTCGACTTTACTCGCCCTTCGGGCCCGGGCGGGCTGCCGGATTACTATGGGCGCGGCCTGCGCCTGCTGGCGTCGCTGTGCCGGCGCGTGGAATACTTCCCGCCGGGCAATGACGTCCTGGTGGAGTTCAGCTGGCAGGAGTGAGCCGGCGGGCATGACTCGCCAGCCACGGCGGCACAGGGCATGATGCGCAGTTCCGGCGGCCCTGCCCCGGGGAAAGGGATTTTCACGTGAGCGAGGACGAGATGAGCGAGCACTATCTGGATGAGGCCCTGTTCGAGGAATTGCGCGAGATCCTCGATACCGAGTTCCCGACCCTGATCAACACCTTCATCCAGGACTCCACGCTGCGCCTGCGCGAACTCACCGACGCCTTCCAGCGCGGCCAGGCCGACACGGTGCGCAAGGCGGCGCACAGCCTCAAGGGCGCCAGCGCCAATCTTGGCCTGCTGCGCCTGGCCGAGGAATGCCGCCTGCTCGAGGAGGCGGCCCTCGAAGGCCAGCTCGACGGCCGTACCGGCAGCGTCGAGGCCGTGGCGCGCGAGCAGGCGCGCGCCGTCACCATCCTGCAGGGTCGCCTCTGACCCCGGGGCGCCAGGCGGCGCCCGCGCTTCCTTCCGGCGGCCCTTGCGCTGCAAGCCGTGGCAATCCGTAACCAGCCAATCACGGCATTTCCGCTTTTTCCTGCCAAACTGGTTTTGGTCTGGTGCCTGACTGTCGGCGGTGAAGGCGATGGTCGGGGCGAACGCCAGCGATGCCAGCCGCCGGCCGCGACGTATCCGCAGGCCGGCGCTGTCCGCGTCCATTCCTCCAGCCCTTGCAGGCGCCCGGCGCCGGGAGCGGGTCATGGCCACAGGCGAAGGATTTCCCCCGCAGCACCAGGATCACCAGCCCGGCCACGAAGCGCAGATGCAGCCGGCGCCGGAATCCTTCATGACGCGCTATCGCGGCAGCGGAAAGCTGGCGGGCCAGGCGGCGCTCATCACGGGGGGTGACAGCGGCATCGGGCGCGCGGTGGCCATCGCCTTTGCCAAGGAGGGTGCGGACGTCGCCATCGTGTATCTCGAGGAGGACGAGGATGCGCGCGCCACCGCCGGGGCGGTTGAGGCGGCAGGGCGGCGTTGCCTGCGCCTGCGCGGGGACATCGCCGAGCCCGCCTTTTGCCGGCAGGCGGTGGTGGAGGCCGCGACCACTTTTGGCCGCCTCGACATCCTGGTCAACAATGCCGCGCAGCAGTTTCCGCAGGATGACATTGCCGCCATCAGCCCGGAACAGTTGCAGCGCACTTTCCAGGTCAACGTCTTTGCGCTCTTCCGCCTGGTGCAGGCCGCCCTGCCCGAGTTGCGCCGCCAGCGCGGCTGCATCATCAATACCTCATCCGTGACCGCCTATCGCGGCAGCCCCCATCTCATCGACTACGCCGCCAGCAAGGGCGCCATCGTCGCCTTTACGCGGTCGCTGTCGGCCGCGCTGGTGGACGACGGCGTGCGCGTCAACGCGGTGGCGCCAGGTCCGATCTGGACGCCGCTGATTCCCGCCAGCTTCAGCGCCAAACATGTCGAGCGCTTCGGGCAGAAGTCGCCCATGGGGCGTGCCGGCCAGCCCGACGAAGTGGCGCCCTGCTATGTGTTCCTGGCCAGCAACGACGCTTCGTATTTTACCGGGCAGGTGCTGCATCCGAATGGCGGCGAGATCATCAATGGCTAGGGGGCGGCGACGCCGGGAGCCCGGCTTCGCCAGGAGCAGCCGCTGCCGGTTGCGGCTGATGACAGCTGACACAGGCGGCCGGCATCGCAGGGAGGGGCTCCATGCCGTATTCCAGCAACGCTGAACTGCCCGGTGCCGTGCGTCAGCATCTGCCGGAGCATGCCCAGGAAATCTACCGGAAGGCCTTCAACCATGCCTGGGACGAATACGCGGACAAGGCGGACCGGCGCGGCGATGACAGTCGTGAGGAGGTCGCGCACAAGGTGGCCTGGTCGGCGGTGAAGAATGCAGGTTATGCGAAGGGACAGGACGGCGACTGGCACCGCGGCAATCGACACTGACGATCCGGCAGGAGGCTGGCATGACGCTGGAGCAGTACCGTAGCAAGCGTGACTTCACCCGCACGCCGGAACCCGAGGGCGCGCCGGCGACAGCGTCGGGCGAGGCGCGTCGCTTTGTCGTGCAAAAGCATGCCGCCACCCAGCTTCACTACGATTTCCGGCTGGAAATCGATGGCGTGCTGGTCAGCTGGGCGGTGCCGCGCGGTCCCAGCCTCGACCCTGCCGTTCGCCGCCTCGCCATCCGGGTCGAGGATCATCCGCTGGCCTACGCCGGCTTCGAGGGGGTCATCCCCGCCGGTGAATACGGCGGCGGCATCGTGCTGCTGTGGGACCGCGGCTCCTGGCAGCCTGACGCGGATGCCGGGCAGGGCCTGGCGCAGGGCCGCCTGCATTTTCGCCTGGAGGGTGACAAGCTGCGCGGCGAGTGGATGCTGCTGCGCATGGACAAGGCGTCCACGCCTGAACGCGAACACTGGCTGCTGGTGAAGCAGTCTGATGCGCAGGCGCGCCCCGATGCCGAGCTCGACATCACCGAGCAGCGCCCGGAAAGTGTGCTGAGCGGGCTGGAGCTGGCCGATATTGCGCAGGCGCCGCGCGCCGAGGCCCGGGCACCGGCCGGCGACTTGCCGGGGCTGTTGCTGCCGCAGCGTGCCACCCTGGTGGAGGATTCACCGCAGGCCGGGCTCTGGCTCGTGGAGCCCCGTCTTGAGGGCTATCGCCTGCTGGCCCGGCTGGAAGAGGGACGGGTGCGGCTGATGACCCGCCATCGCCAGGACTGGAGCGCGCGGTTTCCGGAGGTCGTGGCCGAGTTGCAGCGCCTGCCGGTGCGCAATGCCTGGCTCGACGGCACCCTGGTCGCCCTCGACCGCAGTGGCCGGGCGCGCCTGCCGCCGCCGGCGCCGCGCCCGTCGGGGGCGCTGCGCTATTTCCTCTTCGACCTGCCCTTCCTGGACGACCAGGACCTGCGCCCCCTGCCGCAACTGGAGCGCAAGGAGCGCTTGCGCGAGTTGCTGGCCGGAACCGTGCACGAGGCGCTGGCCGATACCCCCCTGGGGGCCGACGGGGCGGCAGAGCGCATCGTGCGCTACTGCGGCCACGGCGTCGGCCGCCTCGACGACGCGTTCCGCCGCGCCTGCCTGCAGGGCGAGGAAGGGCTGCTGCTGAAGCGCGCGGAAGCGCCCTACCACAGCGGCCGCAGCACTGACTGGCGCAAGCTGCGCTGCGGGCATCGGCAGTCCTTCGTGGTGGGTGGCTATACGCCGCCGGATGGCCGGCGTGAAGGCTTTGGCGCCTTGCTGGTCGGCTACTACACGCCCCTGGGACGGCTGGCCTGCGCCGGCCGGGTGGGCACCGGCTTCGACCGCGCCACCCTGGTGGCGCTCGGCGAGCGGCTGCAGCCCTACCGCCAGGCCCGCTGCCCCTTTGATCCGCTGCCGGGACCGGCGGAGCGCTCCCAGGTGCAGTGGGTGGCACCGGAACTGGTCATTGATGCGAGGTTTGCCGGATGGACCCGGCATGACTGCCTGCGCCAGGCTCGTTACCTCGGCCTGCGCGAGGACAAGCCTCCGGCCGAGGTCACGCGCGAGCGGCCTTTATGCGAGGCAGGGCAGGGCGGGCAGTTGCGGCCTTGCCCGGAACGGAACGGCTAGGCGGCGCCGCGCGCCCCGGCAGCGACGAGCAAGGAGTGCAAGTCCATGGCGACCTGGCGTGACGTGATGCTTCCGGGCAGCAAGCATCCCTGGCATTTCTTTTCCCAGGCCACCGGGGTATCGGTACTGCACCTGGCCAACTCCGGCGGTGCCGCCGAGCGTCGCCAGGAGTTGCTGGCCGGCCTGCTCACCGAGCCGGCCTGCCTTCCCCCCAAGTATTTCTACGATGCCCAGGGCTGCGCGCTCTACCAGGCCATCTGCCAGCTGGAGGAGTACTACCCGGTGCGGTGCGAGGCGGCCCTGTTCCAGCGCTATCGCGCCGAGATCGCGGCCGCCCTGCCGCGGCGCGCGCAATGGGTCGACCTCGGCTGCGGTGACGGCGGCAAGTCCTGGCCCTGGCTGGAAGTGGCGGGGGTGGCGCGCTATGTCGGCGTCGATATCGCCGAGACCTGGCTGCAGCAGGCGCTGGCCGAGGGCCGGCGGCGCTTCCCTGGCCTCGATTGCCTGGGCATCGTCACCGACTTCACCCGGCCGCTCGACCTGGGCGCGGTGAAGGCGGCCAGTCGCAAGCATCCCCCGGTGTTCTTCTATCCCGGCTCCTCGATCGGCAATTTCAATCCGGTCGACGCGCTGCACTTCCTGCAATCGCTGCAGGCGCACCTCGGCGAGGCGGGCAGCCTGCTGATCAGCGTCGACGGCCAGCAGGATGCGGACCGCCTGGAGGCCGCCTATGACGATCGGCTGGGCGTTACCGCGGCCTTCAACCGCAACATGCTGCGCGTGGTAAACCGCGAGCTGGGCGCCGACTTCCGGCCGGAGGCCTTCCGTCACCGCGCCTGGTTCAACCCGGACGAAAGCCGCGTCGAGATGGCGCTGGTGGCCACCGAGACGCATAGCGTGCGCCTCGGCCAGCAGCGCCGGCGCTTTGTGGCGGGCGAGGCCATCGTCACCGAGCATTCCTGCAAGTTCTCCCGGGCCGGCTTCCAGGCGCTGCTGGAGGTGGCCGGCTTCGGCAATATCCGCCACTGGCAGGAACCCGGCGAGGATTACCACGTGTTCCTGGCGCAGCGGCGGCCGCTGTCATGAGCAAGGCGGGCTGCCCGGAGGCCGCCGGGGTGTCGTCGCGGCAGCGGTATCTCTGCCGTGAATTGCTGCAGGCGCGCGCGCAGACCGTGGCCCTGGCTGCGGGGCTGTCGGCCGAGGACTGCCTGCTGCAATCCATGGAGGAGGCGAGCCCGGTGAAGTGGCACCTGGCGCACACCACCTGGTTCTTCGCCGCGCTGGTGCTGCCGGAGGTGGAGGCGGGCGAGGCGCCGGCACCGGTGGAGTGGCGGACGCTGTTCAACTCCTACTATCTGGGCCTTGGCCATCCGTTTGCGCGCGACCGGCGGGGCTTGTTGTCTCGGCCCTCCCTGGCCGAGGTGCAGGGCTGGCGTGACGCGGTGGATGTGCGCCTCCGGCGGTTGCTGGCCTCCCCCTGCCCGGAGCGCACGCTGGAGTTGCTGGAAATCGGCCTGCAGCATGAGTGGCAGCATCAGGAGTTGATCCTGACCGATCTCAAGCACCACTTCTGGTGCAATCCACTGCATCCGGCCTATTGCCCCGACCTGGTGCCGGTGGAAGAGGCCGTGGGCCAGCCGCCGCGTTGCATGCTGTGGCGGGAGTACGGCGGCGGGCTGCAGCAGATCGGCGCAGGCGCGGCCCTGCGCTCGGCCGGGGAGGGCGCGGCGGACCCAGCGCCCGACGGCGCGGCGCCCTCTGGCGGCTTCAGCTTTGACAGCGAGCGGCCGCGGCATCCGGTGTGGCTGGCACCCTTCGCGCTCGCGACGCGCCTGGTCACCAATAGCGAGTATCTGGCCTTCATGCTCGATGGCGGCTACGAGCGTCCGGAATGGTGGCTGTCCGACGGCTGGGCCCAGCGCCAGCGTGAGGGCTGGCAGGCGCCGCTGTACTGGTTTCGCCGGCAGGAACACTGGTGGCAGTTCACGCTGACCGGTCCGCGTCCGGTGCGCATGGATGAGCCGGTCTGCCATGTCAGCCACTTCGAGGCGGCCGCCTATGCGCGCTGGGCCGGGGCGCGGCTGCCCACCGAGGCCGAATGGGAGGCCGCCGTGCAGGGCCAGTCGGCGGGTCCTGCACCGGGTGTGGATGCTGCGGGACTCACCGAGGCCGCGCCGACTGCCGGGCCTGCGGACAAGGAGGCGGATCCCGGGGCGGCGGCGACGGCCCCGGTCGATGCCGGCCTGGGCGCGGGGCCGGCCCGGCTGGCCAGCCTGCATCCGGCGCCGCCGCGGGCGGAGGCAGCGCAGTACTTCGGCGCGGTCTGGCAGTGGACGGCCAGTGCCTACCTGCCCTATCCGGGGTATCGCGAGGCGACTGGCGTGGTGGGCGAATACAACGGCAAGTTCATGAGCGGGCAGATGGTGCTGCGCGGGGCCTCCTGCGTGACGCCGCAGGCGCAGTGGCGCATCACGTCACGCAATTTCTTTGCACCGGCCGCGCGCTGGCAGTTTGCGGGTATTCGCCTGGCGCGGGATATGGGCGGATGACGGCGCCGTTGGCGGCAGGGCGCTCGGCAGTCGCCGCCGGCCAGCGGTAGCCAGGGGGGCGAACAGGGCCAGGGCAAGGCCAGAGGGCGAGCCTCGTCAACGGAGTGGGGCAAGGGTGGACCTGCGGGCCGAGGCGGGCCCGGGTGCCAGGGACGCGCAACAAAAAGCCCGCTGGCGCGGGCTTCTGGCGGTGCCGCCAGCGTCAGACGATGCGACGGTCGCGTAAGCGCTTGGCGGCGCCTTCCAGGGCCAGGACGATGCGCTCCTTGTCGTAGTTCTTGACCTTGTTGATGTCCATGAGCATGGCGAACCCGTCCAGCTCGTGCTCGATCCAGGTGGATTGCGCCACGTCGGTGCGGAAGTCCACCACCTGCCAGACCTGCACCGGCTCGGCGATGCCCTTGAGGCGGACCACGCCTTTCTCGCGGCACATGATGCGGTCACGCACCAGCATGTAGGTGTCGTTGGAGATCAGGATCTCGTCGACTTCGGCGGCGTTCTGCAGGCGCGAGGCCAGGTTGGCGTCGCGGCCGATGATGGTGTAATCCATGCGCGACTCGCAGCCGAAATTGCCCACGTGGCAGTAGCCGGTGGTGATGCCCATGCGCACATGCAGCGGCATTTCAATGCCCATGCTTTGCCACTTCTGGCGCAGCACCTGCATCATCTTGCGCATGTCGATGGCCATGGACACGCAGGCCACGGCGTCTTCCTTGGCGCCCTTGGTGGCGGGATCGCCAAAGAAGATGAGGATGGCGTCGCCGATGAACTTGTCGATGGTGCCGCCGTACTTCAGGGCAATCTTGGCCATGTGTTCGAAATACACGGCCAGGATCTCCGTCACCGAATCCGGGGACATCTCGTCGGTCATGACCGTGAAGTCCTTGATGTCGGAAAAGAACACCGAGAGCTTCTTGCGGTGATTCTGCAGCTTGGTGTCGCGCTTGCCGGAGAAGATCAGCTCCCAGACCTGCGGCGGCAGGTATTTGACCAGCTTGCGCGACACCTGGATGGCCTCCTGCTGTTGCTCCAGGATCTTGTTCTTGGCGTCCAGCAGCACGCGCTGCTGCTCACGGATATAAAAAGCGGACAGGCCGACAAACAGGGTGAAGCCGCCAAAGGCCACCACGGTCATCAGCGCGGGAATTTCCGTGTTGGCCCGCTCGAAGCTGAACAGCATGCCGCCCAGCAGGCTGCCGATCAGGGTGACAAAGGCGGTGAGGGCGATCAGGTAGAGATTGCCGAAGGCCATCGCCGTGGTCATCAGCAGGCCGATGAAGGTCATGGCCGGCACCAGGCTATAGCCGGCCGCGGCAATGCCAAGGCCTACGGCGAAACCGTCGGTGAGCATCAGGGTCGCGCCGGCCTGGGTGGGGTAGCGGTTACGCAGGCGGTCGGACAGGAAGCGCTGGCCCCAGGGGATGAGCACGGTCAGGGGAATGATGAGGATCAGCTGGCTATCGTAATAGCCCGTGTAAACACCCGCCGCGAACACGCAGCCCGCCACAATATAGGCAAGCATGCGGGAATGTTGCGTACTGGCGTGGGCGCGATTTGCTTGTTCTTGTTCTTCGTTGGACATGAATATCCTGGCAAGACGGGCCGCAATGGCGGAGTCAGAAGGGGATCCTGCCTATGAGGATGTCCTTGTACATCACAAAATCCCCCCACAGGCTGTAGAACGGGTACTGAAAGGTGGCCGGGCGGTTCTTTTCAAAGACGAAGTGCCCGAGCCATGCAAAACCGTAGCCGGCCACCGGCAGCAACCACAGCATCCACCACGCCCCCGTCACGACCACACAGATGGTCATGGCGATGACCAGCGAGGTGCCGGCAAAGTGCAGCCGGCGGCAGGTGCGGTTGGAGTGCTCCTGCAGGTAGTGGGGGTAGAAGTCGCGAAAGCGCGTGAATTCCGTGCTGCTCATGGCCGTCTTTCTCCGGTGCGGGCTGCCTGAAGCTTGCCCGTCGGCCCGGAGCAGGGTCAAGCCGGGGCCAGTGCGGATCATCCTGCCCCCGAATGGGGGTAGTCAACTGGGCTGAGGGAGAGGAAGCACCGCTAACGCAATTTGTCGGCCCTCTCCACTGACACGGGCGGGACTTCGGCGTAAAACCGGAGTGTCGGTCCCGGGATGGTCAAGGAGGTTGCCATGTTTCCCATCAAGACCCTGCTGGTGGTGTTGCAGTCCGGTCGCGAACAGCAGCCGGCCTGGCTGCAGGCCCAGGCCTGGGCCGCCGTCCTGGGCGCTCGCCTGGAAGTGCTGCTGCTGGTGCTGCCCGATGCCAGTCCCACGCTGGAGCTGGCCCCCGGCCTGGAAGACGCCGCGGCCCGTGCCGCCGAGGCCGCCCACCGGCCCTGGCTGGAGCAGCTGCTACGCGAGGCGCCGCCCGGCGCCGGGCACACCCTGGTCGCGACCCGGCACTGGGCCGAGACCGTGCTGCACGAGTGCTACCGCCTCGAGGTCGATTTTCTCATCGTGGGCGAGTACCCGGAGGGCCTGGCCCCCGACATGAAGCCGCTGCTGCGGCAACTGCCCGCCCCCCTCTTTATTGCCCGCCGCGCGGGTGTGCCGCAGCGGTTTGCCGCCGCCCTCGGCATCGGCGCCGACGATCCTGCCCACCGCCTGGTCAATCAGGCGGCACTGGAGCACCTGGCGGCGCTGGCCAGCCGCTTTCGCGGCGACACGCTGGTGCTGTCGGCCCTGCCCAATCCGGTGGAGCTGGTGCCGCTGATGGGCGATGCCTATGCCGCCAGCTACGTCAGCAGCGATCTCGAGGTGGCCTACCGCGATAACCTGGCCCAGCAGGTCGAGGCCTTCGGTCTGCCCTCCACCGCCCTGCGCCTGGCGCCGGGGCGGCCAGACTCCGTACTCCCCGAGCTGGTGCGTCGCGAAGGCGTGGATTGCCTGATCCTGGGAACGGTCTGCCGTACCGGCCTGGCGGCCTTCTGGCTCGGCAACACCGCCGAGGAGGTGCTGCCGCGGGTGGACTGCGACGTGCTGCTGCTGCGGCCGCAGGATTACTTCGACCCTAGCTGATGTCGGCGGGCGGGGCCGCTCCCCGGGCCTGGCTGGCCTGCCAGCGCCCCCCTGCCCTGCAGGGCAGGCCCACCACGCGCTCCCGGCCCCGGCTCCGCTTCCTTCGGTACTGCGGGCCTCAAGCCCGACCTGCGCGGGACCGGGAGGGGCAGGGCGGCTGTGGATAACTCTAGTCCTGATCACTTTGGTCAATGCATTTGACCATCCCCGTCATTGTCCCCGTTGCCGCGCCGGCGCAAGGTAGCAAGCCTCCCGCAGCCCCAGGGCCGCCGGAGGGCAGGGCGTCCGCGCCCGCCCGCGCCAGGGCCTGGCCCCGCCTCTCCCTGCCGCCCCGATGACCGTTGCCGGTCATACGAACCACGTTACACATCCGATAGAGGACAGTTCATGGCTACCGAAGCGCTGATTTTTGATGCCGTGCGCACGCCGCGCGGCAAAGGCAAGAAGGACGGCTCGCTGCACACCGTCAAGCCCGTCGACCTCGTGGTCGGCCTCATGCATGCGCTGGAAGAGCGCAACGGCGCCGCCATCAAGGACTACATCGACGATGTCGTGCTCGGCTGCGTGACCCCGGTCGCCGACCAGGGCATGGACATTGCCAAGACCGCCGCGCTCGCTGCCGGCTGGAACGACACCACCGCCGGTGTCCAGCTCAACCGCTTCTGCGCTTCCGGCCTCGAGGCCGTGAACATGGGCGCCATGAAGATCCGCTCCGGCTTCGAGGACCTCGTCGTCGTCGGTGGCGTCGAATCCATGAGCCGCTGCCCCATGGGCTCCGACGGCGGCGCCTGGCCGATGGACCCGGCGACCAACCTCAAGACCGGCTTCGTGCCCCAGGGCATCGGCGCCGACCTCATCGCCACCATCGAAGGCTTCAGCCGCACCGACGTCGACACCTTCGCGGTGCAGTCGCAGCAGCGCGCCGCCAAGGCCCGCGCCGAAGGCTGGTTCAAGAAATCCATCGTGCCGGTGAAGGACCAGAGCGGCGTCACCATCCTCGCCGAAGACGAGTTTATCAAGCCGAACTCCAGCGTCGAAGGCCTCGCCGGCCTGCAGCCCTCGTTCATGATGATGGGCGAAATGGGCGGCTTCAACGCCGTCGCGCTGCAGAAGTACCACTGGGTCGAGAAGATCGACCACGTGCACACCGCCGCCAACTCCTCCGGCATCGTCGATGGCGCCGCGCTGCTGCTGATCGGCAACGAGGCCACCGGCAAGAAGCTCGGCCTCAAGCCGCGCGCCCGCATCATCGCCACCGCCGTCTCCGGCGCCGATCCCACCATCATGCTCACCGGCCCGGCTCCCGCCGCCCGCAAGGCGCTGGAAAAGGCCGGCCTGTCCGTGAAGGACATCGACCTCTGGGAAATCAACGAAGCCTTTGCCTCGGTGGCCATGCGTTTCATGAAGGACATGGGCCTGAAGGACGACATCGTCAACGTCAACGGCGGCTCCATCGCCATGGGCCACCCGCTGGGCGCCACCGGCGCCATGATCGTGCAGATCGCGCTGGACGAGCTCGAGCGTCGCAACCTGAAGCGCGCCCTGTGCACGCTTTGCGTGGGCGGCGGCATGGGTATCGCCACGATTATTGAGCGCGTGTGATTTGAAGGCTGCTCCCCGTTAGCGGGGACAGTATTGGGGTGAGGCCGCGCCTCGCCGCAAACCGAATTCAGAGAGAGATAGAAAATGACTCAGTCTGCTATCAAATGGGAAAAAGACGCTGACAACATCGTCACGCTGACCCTGGACGACCCCACCCAGTCCGCCAACACCATGAACGCCCTGTACCAGAAGTCCATGGGCGAAACCGTCGCGCGCCTCACCGCCGAAAAGGCCGGCATCGCCGGCATCATCATCACCTCCGGCAAGAAGACCTTCTTTGCCGGCGGCGACCTCGACCTGCTGATGCAGGTGACCCCGGCCCACGCGGAAGAATTCCAGAAGGGCCTGGACGAGCTGAACGGCCAGCTGCGCGCGCTGGAAACCCTGGGCAAGCCCGTGGTGGCCTGCCTCAACGGCACCGCCCTCGGAGGTGGTCTCGAAATCGCGCTGGCCTGCCATCGCCGCATCGCGCTGAACAACCCCAAGGCCGAGTTCGGCCTGCCGGAAGTGATGCTGGGCTTGCTGCCCGGTGGCGGTGGCGTCACCCGCACCGTGCGCATGATCGGCATCCAGAACGCGCTGATGAACGTGCTGATGCAGGGCCAGCGCATGAAGCCGGCCAAGGCGCAGAGCACCGGCCTGATCGACGAGCTGGTGGAAACGCCGGAAGAGATGTTCAGCAAGGCCCGTGAGTGGATCAAGGCCAACCCGACCTCCCAGCAGCCCTGGGACAAGCCCGGCTACAAGATCCCCGGTGGCACGCCGACCACTCCGGCCTTTGCCGCCAACCTGCCGGCCTTCCCCGCCAACCTGCGCAAGCAGCTCAAGGGTGCGCACGAGAACTACCCGGCGCCGCGCGCCATCATGAGCGCCGCCGTGGAAGGCGCCCAGGTCGACTTCGACAATGCGCGCAAGATCGAAGGCCGCTACTTCACGCAGCTGGCCACCGGCAAGCATGCCAAGAACATGACCAAGGCTTTCTTCTTTGACCTTCAGCAGAAGATCAACAAGGGTGCCGCGCGTCCGGACAAGGAGAAGTTCCCCGAGGTGAAGACCAGGAAGGTCGGCATCCTTGGCGCCGGCATGATGGGCGCGGGCATTGCCTACGTGTCCGCCGAAGTTGGCATCGAAGTGGTGCTGCTGGACCGCGACACCGAATCCGCCGAGCGCGGCAAGTCCTATAGCCAGAAGCTGTGGGAAAAGAAGGTGTCCAAGGGCCGCCTGACCGCCGAGAAGGCCGCCGAAAAGCTGGCGCTGATCAAGGCCACCGCTTCCTTTGACGACCTGGCCGGTTGCGACCTGGTCATCGAAGCCGTGTTCGAGGACCGTGCCGTGAAGGCCGATGCCACGAAGAAGACGCAGGCCGTGGTGCCGAAGGCGCTGTTCGCTTCCAACACTTCCACGCTGCCCATCACGGGTCTCGCGGAAGCCTCCAACGATGCCAAGAACTTCATCGGCCTGCATTTCTTCTCGCCCGTCGACAAGATGCCGCTGGTGGAAATCATCATGGGCAAGGACACCAGCGATGAAGCGCTGGCCAAGGCCTTCGACTACGTGCTGCAGATCAAGAAGACGCCGATCGTGGTCAACGACAGCCGCGGCTTCTTCACGTCGCGCGTGTTCGGCACCTACTGCATGGAAGGCGTGAACATGCTGGTGGAAGGCTTCAACCCGCTTTCCATCGAGCAGGCCGCGCTGCAGGCCGGCATGCCCATCGGCCCGCTGGCCGTGCTCGACGAAGTGTCGCTGGAGCTCACCCGCAAGGTGCGCGTGCAGACCGAGAAGGACCTGGCCGCCGAAGGCAAGAGCCTGCCGGCCGATGCCGCCGCGCCCCTGATCGAGAAGATGCTCAACGAGTTCAAGCGTCCGGGCAAGAAGGAAGGCAAGGGCTTCTACGACTATCCGGAAGGCGGCAAGAAGGCCATCTGGCCGGGCCTGTTCGAGGCCTTCGTGAAGCCGGAGAAGGCGCGTCCCTCGGATGCCGATTTCCAGGAAATGCAGGAGCGCATCCTGTATCGCCAGGCCATCGAATCGGCACGCTGCTATGAAGAAGGCGTGCTGCGCAACGTGCCCGATGCCAACATTGGTTCCATCTTCGGCATCGGCTATGCGCCGTGGACCGGTGGCGTGCTGCAGTACATCAACTTCATCGGCCTCAAGCAGTTCGTGAAGCGCAGCCAGGAACTGGCCGCCAAGCACGGCGAGCGCTTTACCCCGCCGAAGCTGTTGATCGACATGGCGGAGAAGGGCGAGACCTTCGTCTAAGGCCTGACTTGTCGAGCGCCACCGGAAACAGAAAGCCCCGCTGATGCGGGGCTTTCTGTTTCCGGTGGCCGGACGCCGCGCCCCTTCCATCCCCGGGCAGGGGCACCGGTGATGGCGCCTGACTTAGCCGTCCTGGCCCAGGCGTAGCCGCGCCTGCGGGCTTGAGCCGCAGGCGCTGAGCCGCCTTTTGGCGGTTAATACGCATGGGCAGCCAAGGTAAAAAATGCTTTC